>NZ_JBWDOG010000013.1:0-128490 GCF_056269115.1 Patulibacter ginsengiterrae | reverse complement strand
CGTGTGGCGTGGTTGGCGACTGTTCGGGTCGTCCGAAGAGTGGTCGACGGCGTGTGGCGTGGTTGGCGACTGTTCGGGTCGTCCGAAGAGTCGTCGACGGCTGATCGCGTCGTCGGAGAGCGTTGGGATTCCCCGTCCTCCGACCCGGCCGTCCCCGGGCCGGCCGCGGGTCCTATCGTGTGAGGGACCGTGAACGCCGCGCCCTCTCCCTCCCCGCTGCAGCGCCTACGCACCGTCCTCGACGACGCCGTGCTCAACGTCACCGGGGGAGAGCGACCGCGATCGGCGCCGACGCTGGAGCGCCCCAAGCAGGCCGCCCACGGCGACTACGCGACCAACGCGGCGATGCTGCTGCCCAAGATCGTCGGCGCCGCGCCGCCGATGATCGCCGAGCGGCTGTCGGTCGCCCTCAGCGAGCACCTCGGTGACGACCTGCTGGCGATCGAGACGGCGGGCCCGGGCTTCCTCAACCTGCGGCTCTCCGACGCCTGGCTGCGCGCTGCGCTGGCCGAGGTCGTGGTTGCGGGCGAGCTGTTCGGCGCGGCCGGAGCGGCGGTCGGCGCGGGCGACGACGGGGCGACCGAGTCGATCCACCTCGAGTTCGTCTCCAACAACCCGACCGGCCCGGTCCACATCGGCGGTGCCCGCGGGGCCGCGTTCGGCTCCGCGCTCGGCCACCTGCTGAGCTTCCACGGGCACCGGGTCCACCGCGAGTACTACGTCAACGACTACGGCAACCAGGTCGAGCTGTTCGGTCGCTCGCTCCAGGCCCGTGCGCGCGGCGAGGAGCCGCCGGAGGACGGCTACCAGGGCGACTACGTGACCGAGGTCGCGTCCCGGATCCCCGACGCCGCGACCCGGCCGGTCGAGGAGGTCGCGACCGAGGGCATCGCCCTGATGGTCGCCGCCCAGAAGGCCTCGCTGGAGCGGTTCCGCACGACCTTCGACCGGTGGTTCAGCGAGCGCTCGCTGCACCAGCCGCGCGAGCCAGAGGGCGGCTCCGGCGAACCCCGCCTGAGCGAGGTCCACGAGGCGTTCGACGTGCTCGCCGAGCAGGGCCGGACCTACGAGCAGGACGGCGCGCTGTTCCTGCGCACGACCGAGAGCGGGGACGACAAGGACCGCGTGCTCGTCCGCGCCGACGGCCGCCCGACCTACTTCGCCTCCGACGTCGCCTACCACCACGACAAGCGCGTGCGCGGCTTCGACCGCGTGATCGACGTGCTGGGGGCGGACCACCACGGCTACGTCGCCCGGATCAAGGCGGCGTTCGTCGCGCTCGGCGGTGACGAGGGCCAGATCGAGCTGCTGATCACGCAGTTCGTCAACCTCTTCGAGGCCGGCGAGCGGGCCCGGATGAGCAAGCGCGCCGGCGAGTTCGTCGCGCTCGACGACCTCGTCGACGACATCGGCGTCGACGCGGCCCGCTGGTACCTGCTGGCCCGTTCGCACGACACGACGATCGACCTCGACCTGGTCGAGGCCCGCGCGCAGTCGGCCGAGAACCCGGTCTACTACGTGCAGTACGCCCACGCGCGGATCCGCTCGATGCTGCAGCGGGCCGCCGACGGCGACGTGACGGCGGCCAAGGACCGCGAGGACGAGCCGGTGCTCGAGGACGCGGCGCCGGCAACGGACGCCGCCGCGGAGGTCGCCGGCAGCGCCTTCGCCGTCGCCGAGCGCGAGCTGCTGCTGGCGCTGCTCGCGTGGCCGGACGAGGTCGCCGAGGCGGCCGCCCGCCGGGCGCCGCACCGGATCGCGACCTACGCGCTGGCGCTGGCCCGCCAGTTCTCGGCCTTCTACCGCGACTGCCCGGTGCTGGCCGCCGACGTGCCGGACGACGTCCGTGCCCGTCGCCTCGACCTCTGCCTGGCGACCGCCTCGGTGCTGGCCGCGGCGCTGGCGATCCTCGGCGTCGACGCCCCGGAGCGGATGTAGCCGCGGAGACGGGCCCGGGGCGAGGTCCCGGGCCCGACGGGGCCGTGGGCATCGGGTCCCGACGGCCGACCGTCGGCAGGCGGGGTCCCGTCCGAGGGACCCTGCCCGCCGCCCTCAGCGCTCGAGGAAGTCGAGCACGCCGCCGAGGCCGAGCGTGTCGACCAGGCTGCGGAGCTCGCCGGCGAGCCGCGTCATCTCGTGGTTGGCCACGAGCCAGCCGACGACGATCAGCAGCACGCCGGCGATCGCGGTGAAGGCCCGGTAGTGGTTGCGGAAGATCCGCGCGACGCTGGTCACGCGCTCGAACGCGAGCGCGGAGCCCATGAACGGCACCGCCAGCCCGAGGCCGTAGGCGAGCAGCAGGAAGGCTCCGCCGCCGACGCCGCTCTGGGTCGCGGCCGCGGTCAGGATCGCCCCGAGGATCGGCCCGGTGCAAGGAGTCCAGGCGACGGCGAAGGCCATCCCGGCCACGATCGGCCCGCCGGTTCCCGCCCGCCGCAGCAGCGCGTCGGAGCGGAACGACTGGTTCAGCAGCGGCACGAACGGGCTGGCGAGGAAGATCACGCCCATCGTCATCAGCAGGACGCCGGCGACGACGTCCATCGTGTTGCGGGCACTGGCCAGCGGCGCGCCGAGTCCGGTCGCGAACAGCCCGAGCGCGACGAAGACGAAGATGAAGCTGAGGCAGAAGAGCGCAGCCGGTCCGAGGATCGCGCCCCGCTGCCGTTCCTCGACCGGACGCACGCTCTCGCCGCCGGTCAGGACCGACAGGTAGCCGGGCACCAGCGGCAGCACGCAGGGGGAGGCGAACGAGAGCAGGCCGGCCGCGAACGCGGCGAAGACGGTCGGGTCGGCGACGCCGACGGCGAGGGGGAGGGTGCCGGGGGTCATTCGTAGCGGGCGAGGTCGCTGTCGAGTCGGCGCCGGTCCGCGTCGCTGAGACCGTCGCCGTCGTCGCGGAGGCCGGAGGTGCCCGTGCCGGCGGGGACGCTGCCGTCCGCATCGGTGGCGGCCGGGCTCGTGGCCCCGTCGTCGCGGGACGTGGCGTTCCCGGACGCGGCGCCCGCGCCGCCTGCGGCCGGATCGCCCTCGCGGCCGTCGGCGTCGCCGTCCTCGGGCGTCGCGCGACGCCGCCAGCGGAGGATCAGCACGGCGAGGACGGTCACCGCGAACAGGCCGACGGCGGCGGGGATCGCCCAGCGGAGCGTCCGGATGCCCTTGTCGGGCGGGTTCAGCAGCACGCTGTCGGTGTAGATGTGGACCATCTCATCGATGATCTGGTCCTTGGTCCTGCCCTCGGCGATCAGGCGCTCGATCGTCGCCCGCTCCTGGTTGGCCTGGGGCGCCTCGGACTGGTTGAGCGGCACCTTGCAGGTGGCGCACATCAGCTCGGCCTCGACCTCCTGGAGGGTCGTCTTCGGCGTTGCGGCGAACGACGCCGCGGGGGAGAGCAGCGTCAGGCAGAGCAGCAGCAGGACGGCCGCGAGGCCGGTGGTGCGGCGGCTCATCGGGCCTTCGCCGGGGTCGCGCCGGCACGGGCGAGGACCTGGTCCAGGAACTCCTGGGTGATCTCCCCACGCGCGATCCCGCGGACGCGGCCCTCGCGGTCGATCACGAAGGTCTCCGGCATCTGCGAGGCGCCGTACTTCTGCGAGAGCTTGTCGCCGGGATCGCGCAGCGACGGGTAGCCGATCTTGAACTTGCGCACGAAGTCGAGGCTGTCGTGGGGCGAGTCCTGGTGGGTCACGCCGAGCACGGTGCCGCTGCCGTCGCGCTGCAGGCGCTGGTGCACGCGGTCCAGCAGCGGCGCCTCGTTGCGACAGGGGTTGCACCACGAGGCCCAGAAGTTGAGGACGACGATCTTGCCGCGGAAGGCGCCGAGGCTGGTCGTGCCGGAGGCGCCGAGCCGGGGCAGCTCGAGGTCGCTGCCGGGGGCGGGGACGATCTTGCCGGCCTCGACCTTGGCGTCGAGGGTCTCGGCGGTGCCGTCGTCGCTCGACCGCGCCATCGCGTAGCCGAGCATCGCGACCAGCGCGACGGCGATCAGCCCGAGCAGCAGGGGCACGGCGGAGCGGCGCATCACCCTGAACGGTAGAGCGTCGCGCCCGTCGTGGCTCTGCCGCGGGCGCGAGGCGACTCATGACTGCACGCGACCGCCGGGCGCGGTATCGTCCCGGGCCGTGCGGCGGTAGCTCAGTTGGTAGAGCATCAGCTTCCCAAGCTGAGGGTCGCGAGTTCGAATCTCGTCCGCCGCTCTGAACGGAACCCCGGTCCTCGACCGGGGTTTCGTCGTTTCGGGGAGTGCGTGGTCCTGGTGTTCGGAGTGGCCACCGCTCCGAGCTGGTCCTCGCCACCCGCCGTCGAATACGGTCCCCCGATGACCGACGGATCGCCTCAGCGACTAGCGACCCCGCTCCGCCCCGCGGCGAACGACGAGGTGGCGCGATGAGCGCCGGACTCGCCGCGCTGCTCGACGACGTCGCCGTGCTGGCCCGCGCGGCCGCCGCGTCGCTCGACGACGTCGCCGCGGGCGCCGGCAGCGCGAGCGTGAAGGCCGCGGGCGTGATCGTCGACGACGCCGCCGTCACGCCGCGCTACGTGCAGGGGATCGACCCCAAGCGCGAGCTGCCGGTGATCAAGCGGATCGCCGTCGGTTCGCTGCGCAACAAGATCCTCCTCATCCTGCCGGTGATCCTGTTGCTCAGCGAGTTCGCCGAGTGGCTGCTGACGCCGATCCTGATGCTGGGCGGCGCCTACCTCTGCTTCGAGGGCGCGGAGAAGCTCTGGGAGGCGGTCGGCCCGGGCCACCACCACGAGCAGGAGGCAAGCGCCGCGCAGGACCCCGCCGACGAGGAGTCGCTCGTCAGCGGGGCGGTTCGCACCGACCTGATCCTCTCGGCGGAGATCATGGTCATCTCGCTCAACGAGGTCGCGGACCAGCCGCTGCTCGGTCGCGCCGCGATCCTGATCGTGGTCGCGTTCCTGATCACCGCCCTCGTCTACGGCGCCGTCGCCCTGATCGTCAAGATGGACGACGTCGGCCTGCGCCTGGCCCAGACCCGCGACGGCGCGGTTGCGACGTTCGGCCGTGGCCTGGTCCGCGGGATGCCGGTCGTACTCTCGGTGCTGTCGACGGTCGGCATCGCCGCGATGCTCTGGGTCGGCGGCCATATCCTGCTCGTCGGCCTCAACGACCTCGGCGCGACCTGGCTGTACGACCAGGTCCACGAAGCCGAAGAGCACGTCCACCACGCGCTCGGTGCGCTCGGTGGCATTGGCGGCTGGCTGACGAACACCCTCGCCTCAGCCGTCCTCGGTGTCGTCGTTGGCGCGATCATCGTCGCGGTGGTGCTGCGGTTCCACGGCCACGGCGAGGACGGCGAGGGCGAGAGCCACGGCGGCGAGGCGCCGGCCCCGGCTTCTGATCGAGGTTGACCACCGCATAGGTGGCGAACCTCGACGAGAACGCGACGGCCAGTCACCCCCGGCCGGCTAGGTCACGTCCCGCAGCAGCGTCGCCACGTCCGAGTCGAGCGCGCGGGCGAGCTTGACCATCGTCTCGAGCCGGGGATCGCGGGTCGCGCGCTCGAGGCGGCTGATCTCGGTCATGTGGAGCCCGGCGAGGTGGCCGAGCTGCTCCTGGGAGAGCCCTGCGGCCTTGCGTGCCTCGCGCAGATTCAGGGCGAACCGCTCACGGGGCTTCACCTTGAAGACGATCAGGGTGGGAGGCCAAAAGCTCTAGAGCCAATACCTCTAGTTTGCCCCCGAAATTGCCCGCGAACGGGCAGATCGTCGCGCTCGGCGGGGGCCGGCCGTCGGCGGAGAGCCTCGCGGCGCCTCCGTCGACGGCCGATCCGCTCAGCGCCGGATCGTGACCGGGCGCGTGACGTCCGCCGGCAGGCGGCCGGGAGCGGTCGCGGCCACCCGGACCGACAGCCGCGTGCTGCGACCGGCGTGCGAGCGCAGGGCCCGGCGGGTCGCCGCGGTCAGGCGCACCCGGATCGTCCGCTCACCGGCCGTCGGAAGCGTGACCGCACCGCGGCCCAGCACCCGCTGGCTGGCTCCCCGCGGGACGGACAGGCGCAGACGCCGGGCGAGCGCCCGGCCACCGGCGACGCGGGCGGCGCAGCGGCCGGCGACGTCGGTCCGGCAGCGGACCTCGATCGTGCCGCGGCGCAGGACCGTCGCGAGCCGCTGGCTCGGAACCCGGACCGTCAGCCGGACGGGGGACTTCCTCTCCGGGCCGGGGGCGGCCGGCGACGCCGGTGCGGCGGGCACGTCGATCTCCTTGCTGGACGGCGAGAACGTGTCGCCGGCGCTGGCCGTCACCGTCGCCGTGCCGTCGGCCGTGGCGGGGACGGCGATCCGGGCGATCCCCTGGTCGTCGGTCCGGGCCTGCTGGTTCCCGAGCTTGACGGTCGCCCGGGCGACCGGGCGGCGGTCGCCGAAGTGGTCGCCGGCGCGCAGCGTCGGGCCGGAGTCGGCGGTGACCGCGATCTTCGCGATCCGGTGGCCGCCCTCGCTCGCGACCCGGGCGCTGATCGCCAGCGGCTGGCGACGCGGCAGCGTCTGCGGGCAGCCGCCGAGCTGCTGGATCCCGCCGGACATCCGGTAGCCGTCGAGCTCCGAGGTGACCCGGCCGTTGGCCTGGGGCACGCCGAGCAGACGGCCGATCGAGAAGTCGGCCTTCAGGAAGCCGTTGTGCTCGCCGCTGATGGTCAGGTCGGCCTTGTTGTGGGCCAGGGCCATCGTGAACCCCGGCGCGTCGATCGACTCGCTGCCGCTGACGAAGCTCCTGCCGTCGTCCGAGTAGTGGTCGTAGATCACGGAGTGGCTGCCGGCGAAGAGGTTGCCGAGGTGGGTGATCGTGGCGGTCCCGGAGTGCAGGCCCTTGACGGTGACCGTGCCGTTGGCGTCGTTGGTGCCGCGGTAGAGCTCCGGGGTCGTCGCCCAGTCGCCGACCTCGGACGAGGCGACCGGCAGCGGGTCGCCGGCCTCGCGGTCGAGTCGGGCCACGCGCAGGCGGTTGCCGCCCATGCCGCTGGTGTACGACATCTCCGTCAGCGCGACCTTGGTGCTGTCCGGGCTCCAGGCCCCGCGCCCGGGGACGTTGTTCTGGGCGTGGACGTCGCCGCCGTCGTAGACGGTCAGCGGCTGGCCGAGGCGGGCGCCCTCGTCGTCACCGGAGGCCGGCATCAGCCACGGCTGGAGGTCGCACTGGAAGCCGGCGGTGGTGCCGACGTAGTAGATCGCCGCGTTGAGCGAGATCGGGTAGTCGATGAACGACCGCCGCGGCACCAGGCCGGCGGTGTCGACGCGGTGCATGCCGCGGTCGCTGTACATCGAGAGCAGGCTGCCGTCGGGCGACTCGCCGCCGTCCTCGTCCCAGTCCGGGTTGCCGGTCAGGCGGGTCCGCTTGCCGCTCTGCAGGTCGAGCTCGTACATGTCCGGGTTGCCCTCGAACTGGCTGGTCACGTAGGTGATCGCGCGCCCGCCCTTCGAGAAGCTCTTCAGCTCGTAGAGCGCGCCGCCGTTGGTCCAGCCGCGGGGGTCGGTGTCGGTCGGGCTCTTCGGGCTCGGCGGGTTGAGGACCTTGACGTCGGTGGCGACGTAGCGGTTGGCCTCGCGCTTCAGGCGGCCCAGCAGCATCGGCCGGCTGTCGTTGCGGGTCGTCGTCCAGCCGAGGTGCTCGCCGTCGGGGGAGAGGTGCCAGACGCCGGAGCCGAGCGCCAGGCCGCCCGCGGGCGGCTCGCCGGCGGAGACGTCGACCGGCAGCAGCTTGCGCTGGTCGCACTGGAGCACGCTCGGGGCGCACTCGAGCACGAAGGCACGGGTGAAGTCGCCCCAGAGCACGCGCTTGCCGTCGGGGAAGACGTCCTTGAACGTCTCCTGGACCTCGGGCACGAACGCGGGGTCGTTGGGCAGGCCGCAGGAGATGCAGGTGAGCCCGCTGCCGTCTTCCGCGACCCGGTGGAGCTGGCCGCCGGAGGAGAACAGCAGGTGCCCTCCGTCGACGGTCCAGATCGGGGTGCTGGCCTCGAACCCGGACGGGAGCGGGATCAGCTGATCGTGGATCGGGAGGAACGGCGGTGGCTCGGCGGCGACGGCGGACGCCGGCAGCGCGAACGCCGCAAGGGCGATCAGGCCACCCAGCAGCGCTCGCGGCCGCGGGGTCGAGCGGGTTGGAGCCCGTCGTGGCGGATGCGGTGCGGGTCTCGGCGGGCTCGGGGGGCGGGACGCGTTGGCGGCCCGGACGACTCTGGTCATGGATCTCCTCCTCGGAACGACCGTGGAGAGATATAACTGACCGATAGTTAGATGTCCAGCGCGGTTCCGGTTCGCGAGATCGATCAGAAAAATCGAACAACGAAAATCGGAGTCGAAACCCCTGGTCTGGACGGCGATTGTGAACTTTCGTCGACCAAATCGAGAAGAAATAGGGACTTTCGGCCTTGACGGCGGAGGGGTCCACAGTGTTTGATCGCTCCTCGAGGCGCCGAACTCGAACATTGAAACCGGGTTCGGCGTATGGAGAGGGTTTCGAGGAGAGGGCGGGGATGAGCAGAGTTCGACGTACGGTCGGGGTCACGGCGCTGGTCGCGATCGGTGCCGCCGCGGCGCTGACGGGGTGCGGCAGCAGCGGTGACGACGGGGCCAAGGCGGCCGGTCCGCAGACGATCACGCTGTGGCACAACAGCGCCGACCCGCCAGCGCTGGTGCAGCTGTACAAGGACTACGAGAAGGAGTCCGGCAACACCGTCAAGCTGGTCAAGATCCCGTCGGCCGGGTTCGAGGAGACGACGCTGACGAAGTGGGCCAGCGGCGCCCGCCCCGACGTCCTCGAGTACCACCCGACGGTCTCGAACCTGCTGGCGCTCAACCCGAAGGCCACCATGCGTGACCTCACGGGCGAGCCGTACATCGCCAAGTCGGCGGGGCTGTACAAGACCGCCGCGACCGTCGACGGCAAGACCTACGGCGCGATCCTGGGCTTCCCGCAGGTCTTCGGCGTCTTCTACAACAAGGCGGTCTTCGACAAGGCCGGCGTGACGCCGCCGACGAGCTTCGCGACGCTGACCCAGGCCTGCCAGAAGATCAAGGCCAGCGCCCCCGGCGTGACGCCGATCGCCGAGTCCGGCGGATCGATCTGGCCGCCGCAGATCCTGCCCTCCGTGTACATGGGGGACGCCAACGAGAACAACGCCTACGGGACCGCGCTGCGGACGAACAAGGCCAAGCTCGGCGACCCCGGCTCGCCGTTCGTCGCCTCGATGGCCGCCTACGAGGGGCTCGAGAAGGAGGGCTGCTTCAACAAGGACCTGGTCACGGCGACCGTCGAGCGCTCGGTCAAGCAGCTGGTCCAGGGCAAGGCGGCGATGACCGCGCTGCACTCGGACATGCTGCCGGCGATCGTCGCGGCCGCCGGCGGCGACGTGGCCGAGGTCGACAAGACGATCGGCTTCTTCCCGATCGCGGCCGAGAAGCCCGCCGTCACCTACATCCCGGGGCCGATCGGCAGCTACTACCTGCCCAAGACCGGCAACTCCGGGCGTGAGGAGGCCGCGCTGGACTTCATCCGCTACGCGACCGGCAAGGGCTACGCCAACTACGTCCAGCAGGCGAAGACGTTCCCGGTGATCGACGGCACGCCGAACCCGAAGGGCGTCTCGGCGGTCCAGGAGTCGATCAAGGCGGCCTACGACAAGGGCCCGTCGAACATCGCCTACGCGGCTGACGTCCCCGGCGTCGGCGGGGTCGCCGCGCTGCTCGCCAAGCTGATGATCGGCGAGATCACGCCGCAGCAGATCGGCGACCAGACCCAGAAGCAGGTCGTTCAGGCCGCGAAGGCCGCGAAGCTGCCCGGTTGGTGATGGCGACCACGGATTCCAGCGCGCCCGTCGGGGGACGGGCCGGCGGCACGGAGGTGACGGCCCCCGGGCCGTCGCCGACGTCGCCGCGGGGGGCTGCCGCCGGCGGCCCCCCGGCCGGGGGCGCGCCCGCGCGCCGGCTCCGGCGTCCCCGCCGCGCGGGCGCCCCGTGGCGCTGGTTCGCGCTGCCGGCGATCGCCTTCGTGGTCGTCTTCTTCGCGATCCCGTTCGTGCTCAACGCCGGGTTCGCGTTCTCGGACTGGTCCGGGTTCTCGAACGAGATCGCGTTCAACGGGCTCGACAACGTCCGCACGCTGATCGACCAGGACCTGTTCGTCAACGCGGTCACCGTGACGGTGCTCTACGCGCTGATCACGCTCTTCCTGCAGTCGGCGATCAGCCTGCCGCTGGCACTGATGCTGGTCGACAACACCCGCATCAACACGATCTTCCGCTCGCTGTTCTTCGTACCGGTGCTGATCTCGCCGCTGGCCGCGGGCTACGTCTGGAAGGGCCTGCTGGCCCCGGACGGCCCGATCAACGGGATCATCGCCTTCCTCCTGCCCGGCAGCTTCGACTGGAACTGGCTGGGGGAGACGTCGACGGCGCTGCCGACCGTCGCCCTGATCGACGCCTGGAAGTGGAGCGGCCTGATCACGCTGGTCTACATCGCCGGGCTGAAGGCGATCCCCAAGGAGATGCTCGAGGCCGCGATGATCGACGGCGCCGGAGCCGTCAAGCGCTTCTGGCGGATCAAGCTGCGGCTGCTCGCCCCGGCGATGACCTTCAACGTCGCCGTCACCCTCGTCGGCGCCCTCAGCGCCTACGACGTCGTCGCGGCGACCACCGGCGGTGGCCCCGGCGACCACACCACGACGCTGAACTACGCGATGCGCCAGCAGTGGGGCCAGAGCTTCTTCGGCCCGGCCAGCGCGCTGAGCCTGACCGTCACCGCCCTCGTCCTGTTGACCGCCGTGCCGCTCGTGGCCTGGCTCCGCCGGAGGGAGATCACGTGAGTGCCACCCTGGATGCCCGACCCGTCGGCGCCAACCGCCGCCTGTCGGCCCTGAAGTACACGCTGCTGGGGGTGTTCGCGATCCCGTGGGTCGTGATGCCGCTGTGGCTGGTGATCGTCAACGCGATGAAGACCGAGGGCGAGGCCCAGTCGCTGAGCCTCGGCCTGCCGCACGACTGGGCGATCGGCGAGAACCTGAAGGTGGTCCTCGACGAGGGGCACTACCTCTCGGGCCTGGTCAACAGCCTGCTGATCACGATCCCGGTCCTGGTCGTGGTGCTGATGCTCGGCTCGGCCGCGGCGTGGGCCTTCGCCCGCAGCCACTCGCGCTGGATGAAGGTCGCGTTCTACCTGACGTCGCTCTCGATCCTGCTGCCTCCGGCGATCGTGCCGTCGATCTACGTCCTGCGCCAGATGGGCGTCGACGGCAGTCTGCTCGCCTACGGGCTGGTCCTGATCGGGACCCGGATGGGCGTGGTCGTGTTCCTGACCACCGGCTTCATCCGTGCGCTGCCGACCGATCTCGAGGACGCGGCGTCGGTCGACGGCGCCTCGTACTTCCAGATCTACCGCCGGATCCTGCTCCCGCTGCTGCGGCCGATCCTGCTGGTCGGCGGCGTGATGCTCGTGATCACCGTCTGGAACGACTTCTTCTTCGCGCTCTTCCTCATCCAGGGGGAGGACAGCGCGACCCTGCCGTTGGCGCTCTACCAGTTCGCCTCCGGCACCGTGGACACGCTCCGCTGGAACCTCGTCTTCGCCCATGTGCTGCTGACGAGCCTGCCGCTGATCGTCGTCTACCTGTTCGTCCAACGCCGCGTCATCAGCGGCCTCACCGAAGGAGCGATGAAGGGATGACCGTCTCGACCTCGCCGAGCTTCGCCCTCGTCCACGACGTGATCGCCGACCACGTCGAAACCCAGCGGCTGCCGTCGGCGGTCTTCGGCGTCGCCACGTCGGACGGGATCCAGAGCCTGGAGGCGTTCGGCACGGCCAACGGCCGGGCCGTCACGACCGACGACACCTACCTGCTGTTCTCGGCGGGCAAGCCGCTGATCGGCCTGCTCGCGATGCGCCTCGTCGAACGCGGCCTGCTGTCGTTGCGGACGCCGCTGTCGGAGGCGCTGCCGACCTTCGGCCTGGCCCGCGCGGACGAGGTGGTGCTCTGGCACCTGCTCTGCCACACGGGCGGGATCGTCGAGGCCACCGTCACGCCGCACACCTCGCTGCGCGACCAGCTGCTGCACGCCCCGCAGATGTTCGAGGCGGGCCGCTACGCGCTCTACTCGAACGTCGGCTTCACGGGGGTCGGCGAGCTGATCGAGGCCGCGACCGGCAAGCGCCTCGAGGAGGTGCTCGTCGACGAGCTCTGCAATCTGCCCGGCGTCGACTCGCTGAGCCTCGACCCGAGCGTCCCGTGCCTGCCGATCGCCGGCACCGAGCGGGTCCTGGTCGACGTCGACCGCTTCCGCGAGCTGCGGCACCCGGCCGGGGCCGTCAGCGCCCGCGCCGAGGACCTGCTGTCGCTGAGCGCGAAGCTGCTGTCGGGGGATCGCGACCTGCTCCACCCCGGCACGCTGCAGGCGATGACGCGGCCCCAGACGACCGGGATCGAGCGGCTGATGCCCGATCCGCTCCAGATCGGCCCGGGCACGGGCCAGGAGTGGGGGCTGACCTGGAACATGCGGACCAGCCCGACGATCCTCGACCACCGGCTCTACGGCCACGGCGGCCTCTCCGGCTGTCAGTGGTGGGTCTACCCCGAGCACGACGCCGCCTTCGTGTTCCTGACCAACGTGATGAACCCGCTCGACGTCGGCGTCGACCTCGACGCGGTCCACAACGCGTTCACGACCTGCCTCGACCCGGTCGGCGACGTGCTGGTGCCGGACGCCCGACCGAGGGCCTGGGCATGACCAGCGGCGTCTACCGGCGCTACGCCCCGGCCGAGCGCCAGCGGCGGATGGTCGCGGTCCTGCGCAAGCGCCGCAGCATCACGATCGCCGAGCTCGAGGAGCAGTTCGGGGTCTCGGCGATGACCGCCCGCCGCGACCTCGCGGTGCTCGAGGCCCGCGGGCTCGTCGCGCGGACGTGGGGCGGCGCGACGATGCCGACTCCCGTCTCCAGCGAGCACCTGTTCTCCGAGCGTCGCGACCGCGACGTCGAGCTCAAGCGCCGGATCGCGAGCGTCGCGCTGCCCCTGATCGAGGAGCACGAGACGCTGATCGTCGACGGCTCGTCGACCGCCTGGTACGTGGTCGAGCAGCTCGCGGCGGCCCCGGTCGCCTGCACCGTGATCACCAACTCGCTGGCGATCATGGAGCTGGTCGGCGACCTCGGTCCGCAGGTCCAGCTGGTCGCGATCGGCGGGCTGCTGCGGCCGACCAGCCGCTCGTTCGTCGGCCCGGCCGCGATCCGCGGCCTCGGCGAGCTCTACGCCGACCGCGCGCTGCTGTCCGTCCACGGGATCGGTCCCGACGGCGCGCTGACCGACCCGGATCCGCTCGAGGCGGAGGTCAAGCAGGCGATCCTCGGCCAGGCCAAGGAGGCGGTCCTGCTCGTCCAGCAGTCGAAGTTCGGGGCGATCTCCCAGAACCGCGTGGCCGGGCTGGCTGACGTCAGCCACGCGGTCGGCGTCGACCTCGAGCCCGACGCGGTCACGGCGCTGACCGAGGCCGGCGTCGAGCTGCACCAGGAGGAGAAGTGACGGCGCCGCTCCACGCCGCGCGGTTGCGCTGCGAGCGGCTGAGCGACCCGCTGGCCGTCGCCGAGCCGCGGCCGCGGCTGAGCTGGATCGTGCGCGGCGACGGGCGCGGCCAGCGGCAGACGGCCTACCGCGTCACGGTCGCGGGTGGCCGCGACGAGCTGCTCGCGGAGCGCGACCTGCTGTGGGACTCGGGCCGCGTCGACGGCGACGCGCTCAACGTCGACTACGCCGGCCCCCCGCTGGCGCCCGGCCGGCGGGTCTGGTGGCGGGTCGTGGTCTGGGACCGCGACGGCGTCGTCGGCCCGGCCAGCGCCCCGGCCTGCTGGGGCGCCGCGCTGGCGTCCGCGCCGTGGCCGGCCCGCTGGATCGGCCACGGCCATCCCTGGCGCCCGGCGGAGCCGCCGTCGGGCGACGAGCTCGACCCGCTCTCCAACGCCGAGCTGACCGCCGCGCTCCTGCGCACGGGCTTCGCGATCGACCGGCCGGTGGCGCGGGCGACCGCCTACGCGACCGCGCGCGGCGTCTACCGGCTGCAGCTCAACGGACGCCGGGTCGGCGACGAGGAGCTGGCGCCCGGCTGGACCGACTACCGGACCCGGATCCACTACCAGGCGCACGACGTCACCGAGCACCTGCGCGAGGGCGAGAACGCGCTCGGGGTGCTGCTCGGCGAGGGCTGGTACGCCGGCTTCGTCGGCTTCTCGACCAAGCAGCGCGGCGCCCACTACGGCAACCGCCCGAGCGTGCTCGTGCAGCTGCGGATCGAGTTCGAGGACGGCACCGCGACCACCGTCGGGTCCGGCCCGGAGTGGCGGACGACCGACGGCCCGATCGTCGCCTCCGACCTGCAGATGGGCGAGCGCTACGACGTCCGCCGCGAGCAGCCGGGCTGGGACGCGCCGGGCTTCGACGACGCCGAATGGGCGCCCGCCGTGCTCCACGAGGCGACCGAGGCGGCGCTCGAGCCCGAGCCGTGCGAGCCGATTCGCAAGGTCCGCGAGATGCCCACGATCGCGGTCAGCGAGCCGCGGCCCGGCCACCACGTCTTCGACCTCGGCCAGAACCTGGTCGGCTGGGCGCGACTGCGGATCCCGAGCCCGGCCGACGATCCGACCCCGGACGGGACGACGGTGCGGTTGCGGTTCGCGGAGGCGCTGGAGCCCGACGGCACGCTCTACACCGACAACCTGCGCGCCGCCCAGGCCTGCGACGTCGTGATCCTGCGCGGTGGCGAGCCGCACGTCTTCGAGCCCCACTTCAGCTCCCACGGCTTCCGCTACGTCGAGGTCACGGGACTGCCGCGGACGCCCGCAGCCGACGACCTGACCGCCTGCGTCGTCCACACCGACGCGCGCTGGAGCGGCTCGTTCGCCTGCTCCGACCCGCTGCTGAACCAGCTCCAGAGCAACGTCGAGTGGGGGCAGCGGGGCAACTTCGTCGGCCTGCCGACCGACTGCCCGCAGCGCGACGAGCGGCTCGGCTGGCTGGCCGACGCCCAGGTCTTCTGCCGCACGGCCTGCCTCAACATGGACCTCTCGGCGTTCTTCCCGCGTTGGCTCCAGGACGTCCGCGACGCCCAGACCGCGGACGGGATCTTCCCCGACGTCGCGCCGCTGCCGCCGCGCCAGGACTCGCTCTCGCACGGGGCTCCCGGCTGGGCCGACGCGGGCGTGATCGTGCCGTGGCTGGTCTGGTCGGCCTACGGCGACGAGCGGGTGCTCGAGCGCTCGTTCGCCTCGATCGACGCCTGGCTCGCGCACCTGGAGCGGGAGAACCCGGCGTACGTCCGCGAAGCGGCCCGCCACAACGACTACGGCGACTGGCTGAACGTCGGGGCCGACACGCCGCGCGACCTGCTCGCGACCGCCTACTGGGCGCTCGACGTCGGGTTGGCGGCACGGATCGCCGACGTGCTCGGGCGGGACGCGGACGCGGCGCGCTACCGGGCCGTGGGCGAGCGGATCGCCGTGGCCTTCGCCGACCGCTTCGTGCGGCCGGACGGGAGCCTGCGGACGCCGACCCAGACCGGCTACCTGCTGGCGCTCCACGCCGACCTGGTGCCCGAGGCGCTGCGCCCGGCGGCCGTCGAGCGGCTGGTCGCCGACATCGCCGAGCACGGCGGGCGGCTGACGACGGGCTTCCTCGGCGTCGGCCTGCTCTGCCCGGTCCTGACCGAGCACGGCCACGCCGAGCTGGCCTACGACCTGGCGCTCCAGGAGCAGTACCCCTCGTGGGGGTACACGATCCGCCACGGCGCGACCACGATGTGGGAGCGCTGGGACGGCTGGACCGCCGAGCACGGCTTCCAGTCGCCGAACATGAACTCGTTCAACCACTACGCGTTCGGCGCGGTGGGGGAGTGGCTGCACCGGCACGTCGCCGGGCTCGACGTCGATCCCGACGTCGCCGGCCACGCCCGGCTGCTGATCCGGCCCCACGTCGACGAGCGGCTGAGCTGGGCGAGCGCGACCTACGACGGCGTTCGCGGTCCGGCCGCGGCGGGCTGGCGACACGAGCGCGACCGGTTGACGATCGAGGTCAGCGTGCCGCCCAGCAGCACCGCGACCGTGCTCGTCCCGCTCGACGACCCCGCGCTGCTGCTCGAAGGCGGGATGCCGGCCGCCGCGGTGCCGGGCGTGACCGTGACCGGCGTCCGCGACGGCCGTACCGTCGTCGCGATCGGCGCCGGGCAGTACCGCTTCTCCGCTCCCTGGCCGGCTGGACCGCCGCAGGCCCGTGAGCGCACCCCGATCGGCGTGGCGGCGCCAACGACCCTGGAGGACCCCCGTGGCGACGATTGAGCTGCAGGACGTGACCAAGCGCTACGCCGACGGGACGGAGGCGGTCAGCGGCCTCGACCTCGAGGTCCGCGACGGCGAGTTCCTGATCCTCGTCGGACCGTCCGGCTGCGGCAAGTCGACGGTGCTGCGGATGATCGCCGGCCTCGAGCGGATCTCCGGCGGCGAGCTGCGGATCGACGGCGACGTGGTCAACGACCGCGCGCCGAAGGACCGCAACATCGCGATGGTCTTCCAGAACTACGCCCTCTACCCGCACATGACGGTCCGGCAGAACATGGCCTTCGCGCTGCAGCAGGCGAAGGTCCCCAAGCGCGAGATCGCCGAGCGGGTCGAGGAGGCCGCCCGCAACCTCGACCTCGACGCCCACCTCGACCGCAAGCCGGGGCAGCTCTCCGGCGGGCAGCGCCAGCGGGTCGCGATGGGACGCGCGATCGTGCGCTCGCCGAAGGCGTTCCTGATGGACGAGCCGCTGTCGAACCTCGACGCGAAGCTGCGGGTCCAGATGCGCGCCGAGGTGGCGCGGATCCAGAGCCGGGTCGGGACGACCACCGTCTACGTGACCCACGACCAGACCGAGGCGATGACGCTCGGCGACCGGGTCGCGGTGATGCGGGGCGGCGTGATCCAGCAGCTCGACACCCCGACCGCCCTCTACGAGCGCCCGGTCAACCTGTTCGTGGCGGGCTTCATCGGCTCGCCGGCGATGAACCTGCTGCCGGGTCGCTGGGAGGGCGACGTCGTCAAGCTGCCGTTCGGCGACGTGCCGTTGCCGCAGGCGGTCCTCGAGCGGCAGGGACCGAGCGAGGCGGCCCGCGACGTCATCGTCGGGATCCGTCCCGAGCACCTCGCCGACGCCGCGGTCGCCCGCGGTCGCCAGGGCCTGCGCTTCGGCGTCCGGCCCGAGGTCGTCGAGTCGCTCGGCTCGGAGCTGCACGTCCACGTCGGCCTGGCCGGGCCGGCGATCGAGAGCGCGCAGCTGGCCGAGCTGGCGCAGGACTCGGGCGCGGCCGAGCTGGCGGGCGGCGGGCAGCTCGGCCGGCGGATCGTGGCCCGGGTCGACATCGAGAGCCGCGCCCGGGTCGGGGAGCCGCTGGAGCTGCTGCTCGACGTCGACCGCCTGCACCTGTTCGATCCGGCGGACGGGCGGAACCTTGCGCTCGGCTAGCCACGGGCTCGTCGCCGGAGGCGGCCGGGGGGCCGGGGGAGCGGCCGGTGGAGGCGCGTCCCCCGGCGGCTCAGCCGCGGTCGCCGGCGGCGTCGGTCGCCGCGGGATCGCTCGCGCCGACCAGCGCCTGGATCGCGCCGGCGGTCAGGACCACGAACCGCTCGACGACCACGTCCTGGGGCACCTCGGGGCGGGCGGCCCACCAGCGGCCGACCTGCTCGCCGGCGCCGACCAGGGCGTGGGCGAGCAGCGACAGCCGGTCGGGATCGGCGCCGTCGCGGCCGTCGGCCAGCAGCTCGGCGATCATCTCCGCGTTGCGCTCCCGCATCGCGTTGACCGCGGCGCTCGACGCCTGGCCGTAGAGCAGCCACCAGTGGCTGCGGTTGGCGGCGACGTAGTCGAAGTAGCCGCGGGTGAAGGCGAGCAGCCGGCCGGCGCCGGGCGGCTCGTCCTCGACCGCTCCGTGGAGGGCCTCGAAGAGCTGCGCCCGGCCGCGCTCGATGGTCGCCTCGTAGAGCCCGTCCTTCGACCCGAAGTACTGGTACAGCAGCGCCTTCGTGATCCCGCTGCGCTCCGCGATCTCCTCCATCGAGGCCGACGTGAAGCTGTGCCGGGCGAAGACGTGCTCGGCGGCGTCGAGCATCCGCGACTCGCGGTCGGCCCGCGACATCCGCTTCCGCGGGCCGGGGGCGGTCGCGTCGGTCGCGCGCGGGGATCGGGGTCTGCGGGCGGGCGGCATCGAAGAGGACAGCATCGCCGATTACCCGGCTGTCCCGGGTCAGCGCCGCGCACTATATCTAACTGTTCGTCAGTTATAACGCCGCCCCGCTCGAACCGAGCGGTACGGCCCGGTGCGCGACGTCGGAGTCACCGAAGGGGAGAGAGAACATGGAACGAAGCTCGAGCAGCGGCGTTGGACGCCGCCTGCGCAACAAGGGGCGCGCGGTTGCGCTCCTGGCCCTGACGGTCGGAGCGCTGTCCGCAGCGCCCGCGATCGCCAACGCGGCCGACCCCTGTCCGACGCGCGTCGACGCGTCGACGTTCACTAGCGAGGCCGCCCTCAAGAGCCTCAACGAGATCGAGGCGTCCTACGGGGCGCGCCCGACCGCCAGCACCAGCCAGACCCAGTTCATCGACTGGCTCGAAGGGCAGATGCAGGCGATCCCCGGGATCACGACCTCGTCGCTGAACTACGACGTCGACCGCTGGGACGCCCAGCCCGGGACCCTCCAGGTCGGCGGCGCCAGCGTCCAGCTGTCGGGCTCGGTCCCGTACACCGCGACGACCGGGAGCGGGGGCGTCACGGCGCCGCTCGTCTACCTGCCGGCCAGCACGGCGATCACGGCCGCGAACTCGGCGGGCAAGATCGTCGTCCGCGACCTGCCGACGGTGTCGGTCCCGAACCTCGTCTTCTACCCGATCATGTTCGGGTTCTCGATGTACGACCCGGCGCTGAGCGTCGGGATGCTCGGCTCGACGCAGAACGAGGGGATCGCCCAGTCGGCGGTCGACCTGCAGGCGGCCAACGCCGCCGGCGCCAAGGGCGTGCTGTCGATCAGTCAGCTGCCGCACGACCAGTTCAAGGGCAGCTACGCCCCCTACGAGGGCCTGCCGATCGCGCTGCCCGGGGCCTACCTGGCCGCGGACGCGGGCAAGCAGGTCAAGGACGCGCTGACCGCCAACCCCAACGTCCAGGCGACCCTGACCCAGGAGACCGCGTCGACGCCGAAGACGACCCGGACGCTGCTGGCCACGCTGCCGGGCGGCAGCGCCAAGAAGATCGTGGTCGAGAGCCACACCGACGGGATGAGCGCGATCTGGGACAACGGCCCGGTCGCGATGATCGCGATGGCCCGCTACTTCGCCGGGCTGCCGGTCGCCTGCCGACCCGAGACGATCCAGTTCGCGTTCGTCACCGGGCACCTCAAGCAGCGCCTGATCGACGACGGCGAGCGTGACGGCGGCGCCGGTCAGCTGGCCAAGGCGCTCGACGCCGAGTACGACCAGGGCCTGGTCAAGGGCGTCGTCGTGCTCGAGCACTTCGGGGCCAAGCAGTACGCGCCGGTCGCGCGGCCGGGTGGCCTCCCCGGCGTCCAGCTCCAGCAGAACGGCAAGCGCGACCTGCTGCTGGTGCCGGTCTCCGAGAGCCTCGCCCTGCGCAACCTGGTCAAGAACGAGGTCGAGAGCCACGACCTGCGGCCGACCGCGGTCCTCAAGGGCCTCGACGCGCCCGACCTGGGCAAGGTCCCGCACCAGTGCAGCTTCGGCGGTGAGGGCACGCCCTACAACCACCACCTGCTGCCGACCATCGCGGCGATCGCCGCGCCGCGGACGCTGTTCTCACCGAACTTCGGGGTCGAGGGGATCGACTTCGACCTGATGCGCCGGCAGACGCTGGCCTTCACCGAGGTCGTGCGGGGGATGAGCCAGATGACGCAGGCCCAGGTGGCCGGCGACGTGACGTTCATGCGCTCGCAGCGCGCGTCGGGGACGCCGGGCTGTGCCTAGCGTGATGCGCCGGCTGCGCGCCTTCGTGGCCCTCGTCGTGCTCGCGATCGGGGTGGCCTCGGCCCCCGCGACCGCCGGCGCGGCGCCGATCGAGGCGGCCTTCGCCGCCGCCGGACCGTCCGCGGTCCAGACCAGCACCGTCAACGGCCCCGGAGGGGCACCGCTCTACAAGCTGTACTACCCGGCCGACATCGCCACGACGGCGACCCGGCGACCGGTCGTCACCTGGGGCAACGGCAGCATCGCGACCCCGGCTGACTACCCGGGGCTGCTGAACCACCTGGCGTCGTGGGGCTACGTGGTCGTGGCGTCGACGAGCAGCAACACTGGAACCGGCGCGGAGATCCTCGCCGGTGCCCAGTACATGGTCGCGCAGGACACCACGGCCGGCAGCGTCTTCGCCGGCAAGATCGACACGGCGAAGATCGCCGCGGTCGGGCACTCGCAGGGCGCGGGCGGCGCGGTCAACGCGACCACCCACTCGGCGGGCCTGATCACGACCACGGTCACCTGGGCGCTGCCGGCGCCGCTGTGGGTCCAGGCGAAGGATAAGTTCGAGGTCGGGCAGCTCACCCAGCCGTCGCTGTTCCTCGGCGGCCAGTGGGACCTGCTGATCGCTCCGCCGCTCTCGCTCCGCCAGTACTACGACCAGTCCGGTGGGCCCGCGGCGCTGGCGATCCTGGGCGGCGCGGATCACAACACGATCCAGCAGACCGGCGGCGGCACGCTGGGCTACATCACCGCGTGGCTGAACTATCGGCTGCGGGGCGACACGGTCGCGCGGTCCGCGTTCGTTGGCGCTCCGCCGGAGATCGTCGCCAACCCGCTCTGGCGGGACCAGGCGACGAAGAGCCTGCCGTAGCGTGGCCGGCCGCGGCGGGATCGAGGTTCGATCCCGCCGCGCGGCGTCGGACGGTTGATTCCAGGATCTCGCGGCGCGGCCACTGCGCCGCGAGGTCCCTAGCCGTACGAGGCGAAGAAGAAGAACCAGATCGTCGCGGAGACCAGCGCGATGCCGACCGAGACGACCATCACGATGTCGAGCGCGGTGGTGGTGCGGACCGGCTCGCGCCCGTCCCGCATCGACGTGTTCCACGGCATCTGGATCCGGACCTCGTTGGTCCCGCCGCGGGCGTCGGTGTAGAGCCCGTTGAGCCAGGCGAGGACCTTGACCATCACGAAGCCGGTGACCCCGATCGCGACCAGGATGAAGAACGCCTGGGCCATCGAGAGGTTCTGGGTGTCGGCCTGGGCCGCGGTGAGCCGGATCCAGAGGTACGGATTGCCGGCCCACATGAAGATGCCGCCGAGGAACATCAAGACGAGGAGCAGCCCTGCGGCGAGCTTGCGTAGGCCGTTCATCGCCCGGCATCCTACCCAGGGTCGCGCGAAACATGGGAGTGGATGGCGTCTGCATTTCCGGGCGGCGGAGCGGGATACCGGACAAGCGCGCAATACTGCTTGGCAATGACGCGTACGTTGCGCCTGACCTTCGCGCTCGTCGCCGCCGTGGCTCTTGCCGGCGCGCTGCTGTACACGAGCTTCTCGGGATCGGCCGAGGCCCGCCAGCCAAGTCAGCTGGCCTCGGCCGAGGCCGGTACCGACTACCGCCTGACGGGCGTCGTCGCCAAGGGCTCGTTCAAGCGCGAGGGCGAGAAGATCACGTTCCGCGTCCAGGACCGCAAGGGCAAGGCGAGCGTTCCGGTCATCTACTCGGGCCAGGTGCCGGACCCGTTCCGCGAGGGCCGCGAGGTGATCGTGACCGTCCGCAAGACCGGCGACACCTTCACCGGCAAGCCCGACTCGCTGATCACCAAGTGCCCGTCGAAGTTCGACGACGGCAAGTCCGGCAAGGGTCAGACGATGGAATGGCGCGACGGCAGCGACCGCGTCGTCGACGGGAAGTAGCTTCCCGATGGCCCTGCTCGGCCGCGGGCTGATCGTCCTCGCGCTCGCGATCGCCGTCTACGGCGTGGTCGCGAGCATCATCGGAGCCCGTCGGGCCCGACGGATCACCGACACCGAATCCGACGTCGTCGCCGTGGGCGGTGGCGCCTGGGTGACCTCCGGTCGCCGCGCGATCTACCTCGTCGCGGCCCTGACCACGTTCGCGTTCGCGCTGCTCGAGGTCGCGTTCATCCGGACCGACCTGCGGTTCGACGTCGTCGCCAGCCACTCGTCGGTGACGACCCCGCTGGGCTACCGGATCGCCGCGCCCTGGAGCTCGCAGGAGGGTTCGCTGCTGCTGTGGGTCTGGCTGCTCTCGCTGTGGAGCTCGCTGGTCGTCTGGCGGATCGGCCGGCGGATGGCCGACGTCGTCCCGTGGGCGCAGGCGGTGCTGCTCGCGCTGGCGGCGTTCTTCCTGATGCTGGTGGCGTTCTACGTCTCGCCGTTCGCGGTCTCGTCGCCGGCACCGGTCGAGGGCGACGGGCTCAGCCCGCTGCTCCAGTACCCGAGCATGATGATCCACCCGCCGATGCTCTACAGCGGGTACACGCTGTTCGCGATCCCGTTCGCGTTCGCGATCGGCGCGCTGATCGCCGGGCACGTCGGCAGCGACTGGATCCGCCACACCCGCCGCTACGCGCTCGGCGCGTGGCTGCTGCTCGGGATCGGGATCGTGCTCGGCTCGCGCTGGAGCTACGCCGAGCTCGGCTGGGGCGGCTACTGGGGGTGGGACGCGGTCGAGAACGCCTCGCTGATGCCGTGGGTCCTCGGCACCGCGTTCATCCACTCGGTGATGATCCAGGAGAAGCGCGGGATGCTGCGCACCTGGAACGTCTCGCTGATCCTCGGGGTCGGGATCCTCTGCATCCTCGGCACCTTCATCGTCCGCTCGGGCGTGCTCTCCTCGATCCACGCCTTCGGCGACAGCACGGTCGGGACCCAGTTCCTGCTGCTGCTCGCGCTGATGATCGGCGGTTCGATCGGGCTCGTCACGTGGCGTCGCGGGATGCTGCGGTCGGAGCACCGGATCGACTCGCTGCTCTCGCGCGAGGCGATCTTCCTGGCCGGCAACGTCGTCCTGGTGCTGCTCGTCCTGATCATCCTCTGGGGCACCTTCTTCCCGCTGATCGGCGAGCTGCTGACCGGCAAGCAGCGCCCGATCGAAGCCTCGCGCTGGGGCCTCTGGGTCGGCCCGCTGGCGATGGTGCTCGTGGCGCTGATGGCGCTCGGGCCGCTCGCCGCCTGGCGCCGGACCACCGCCAGCCACGCCTGGCGCCAGGTCCGGGCTCCGCTCGGGGTGGCCGTGGTCCTGCTCGCGATCGGGCTGGTGCTCGGGGTCGGGCGCCGGATCGACGTGACGCTCGCGGTCTTCCTCGGCGGCTTCGTCTTCGGTGCCGTCGGGCAGGAGCTGGTCCGCGGCGTTCGCGCCCGCCGGACCGCCCACGGCGAGTCGCTGGGCGTCGCGCTGCCGCGGCTGGTCGGCCGCAACCGCCGGCGCTACGGCGGCTACTTCGTGCACGTCGGGTTCGCGACGGTGGTCATCGCCGTCGCCGCCAGCTCGGCGTTCAAGGACACCCACCGGATCCACGCCAAGGTCGGCGACCGCTTCCAGACCGGCGGCTACGAGATGCGCTACGAGGGCGCGATCGGCGACTGGGCGATCAAGAACGACCGGCTGCAGAAGATCATCCTCGGGGCGAAGGTCGGCGTCTTCCGCGACGGCAAGCGGATCCAGACGATCCACCCGACCCGCGAGTACTTCCCGACCAACGACCTCTCGCTCGGGCCGGTCAGCCGCTTCTTCCTCGGGGAGGCGGCGACCGAGGTCTCGCTCGACGCCGGGCTCAAGCGCGACCTCTGGGTGGCGATGCAGCCGGACGGTGATGCGCTGGCCTCGGTGATCGATGCGCTCGACAAGCAGCTGAAGGGTGCCAAGGCACCGTACGCCGAGGGACCGGTGCTCGCGATCCGGCTGGCGCAGCTCTACCGCGAGCGGCCGTCGCCGGTGACCTTCCAGGTGATCGTCTCGCCGATGGTGACGTGGATCTGGCTCGGCGCACTGATGATGGCGCTCGGCGCGCTGCTGGCGATCTGGCCGACGGCCGATCTCCAGAGCCGCCGCGCCAAGGCCCGGCAGGCCGTGCGGGTGGCCCAGGAACTCGGCCGAGCGACGGGGGACTGACCGTGGAGATCGCCGCACCGCTGATCGTCCTCGCGATCCTCGCGTTCGCGCTGTTCCTGCTGTCGCAGCCGTTCTGGCCGGGGCACGAGGAGCGGATCGAGCACGCCGACGAGCTCCGCCGGGCGGACCTCGAGGCGGCCAAGGTCGCCAAGTACCGGGAGATCCGCGACAGCGAGCTGGACCACCAGACCGGCAAGCTGTCGGACGCGGACTGGCGCCCGATCGACCGTCGCCTGCGGGCCGAGGCGGTCGCGATCCTCGACGAGCTCGAGTCGCTCGGCGAGCCGGTCGCGGCGGGCACTGGACCCGACGCCGATCCGAACGCTAGGCTGTCGGGACGATGACGGTCGTTCTCTCGGTCCTGCAAGTAGCTGTGTCTGTGCTGTTGATCGCGCTGATCCTCATGCACTCCGGCCGCGACGCGGGCCTTTCCGGCGCCTTTGGCGTCGGCACCGGTGCGGGACCGCTTGGCGGTGGCTCGAACATCGAGCGCAACCTGAACCGCTGGACGATCTTCTTCGGGATCGTGTTCGTCGTGAACACCATCATCCTCATCAAGATCTAGGCGGTCACGCCTGAGGCGGCCGTATGCCGTCGCATCTCGCCACCTGGTTCGCTCGGCAGTGCTGGCGCACAGCTCTCGCTTCCCGGCGGCGACCTGCTCGGCCTACGACCACCTCAGACGCAACCGCGGCGGTGGTGGTGTGAGGCGTCCGTGGACGCTTCGCATCTCGGCACGCGCGACGCTCGGCAGCGCTGGCGCACACCTCTCGCATCGCGCGCACCGACCTGCTCGGTCCACGAACACCTCACACGCACCCGCGCGTGGTCGTGATTCGCCTTGCGGCGCGGCGTCTCGGGTCGGACTGAACACGGCCCAGGTCTCCGCCGCGCGGGGAGGGGCCGACTTCCGCACGCCACGGCGTCCATGTCTCCCTGTCCGTGGCGATATGGAGGCGGCCTTCTTCCTGGCCGATATGTGCGGATCTCACCGTTGATGGGCCCCGCCCATACCGCCCAGGAAATACTCCGCCTCGCGCTCCGGGCGAACGTGACCCGGCGGCCGCCTCAGCCCAACCGGTCCGGGTGGATGTGGTGCTCGGGGACCGAGCAGGCCGTGCGCGGGCTGAGATCCTCACCCGTCCGTCCGGTTGCGTCCGAGGTGGTCGTAGGCCAAGCAGGTCGGTTCGCGTGGTGCGAGAGCTGGCCGCCGGTATCTCCGAGTCTCAGCCCAACCGGTCCCGGTGGATGTGCGGTGTTCGGGGACCGAGCAGGTCGGTCGAGATCGGCCCCGCCCACCCGAGAGCTGTGCACCCGCACTGCCGAGGTCCACGCGTGCCGGGATGCGAAGCGTCCACGGACGCCTCGCGCCACCCGTCTAGTCCGTTACGACGATCCCACCGTGCGTCCGCAGCCCGGGCGCGACGACGCCGTGGCCGTAGCGGCGCCCGTCGAACGTGGGCCGGCCGACCAGACGCGGGTCGCGGGTCAGCGCGTCGGCGCCGCCGAGGACCTCCAGCGGCGAGACGAGCAGCGGGACCGATCCGGCGGCGCCGACGACCTTGCCGTCCGTGATCCGGGCCGCGCCGTCGGGAGCGATGCCGTAGGCGAGCCCCAGCTCGGCGTTGATCGGGTGGAGGTCCTGGATCGAGGTGATCAGCAGGCCGACCTCGACCCCGGCGACCAGCTCCTCGATGTCGGCGGCATCGCCGCCGGCCAGGACGAGATTGGTCGGGCGGGGTCCCAGCGCCCCGCCGCCGGCCTCGGTCGCGTGGCCGGTCGAGGCCTGGGAACGGCCGTCGTGGACGAGTCGTCGGAGGACCCCGGCCTCGATCAGCTCGATCGGGCGCTTCGGGGTGCCCGAGGCGTCGAACGCGTGGGGCAGGGTCAGGCCGAGCTCCGGAGTGTCGACGAGGCCGATCGCGGCGGCCGCGACCTGGCTGCCGAGGCGGCTGTCCGAGCGGGTCCGCCCGTCGGCCGCAGCGAAGCCGTCGAAGACGAGGCTCGCGGCGACCTGGAGGATCGAGGCGACCGCCTCGGGCGTGAGCACGATCGTCTGCTCACCGGGGGTCGGATCGCGCCAGTCGCCGCCGGGGATCCGGGCGATCGCGCGACGGGCGACCGCCGCACCGTCGAGCTGGCCGGCGGCGCGGGCGCTCTCGGCGGAGACCCCGGCCCGGACGCCACCGGCGCCGGCGCGGACCCGCAGGTGCGCGTCGGTCGTGCGGTCCTCCAGCAGCAGCCCGGTCGAGGCCGCGAGGGCGTGGACGACGCTGCCGGCGTGCCAGGTCGCCGCGATCGGCGTCAGGCCGTCGGAGGCGGCGACCGCGGCACGGACCGCGTCGAGGCCGACGCCTGGGTCGGCCTCGGCGGTGGCGGGATCGAAGCCGTCGTGGACGAACGCCGCGGCCGGCTCCGGCGGTGGGGTCGCGTCCCCGGGGCCGTCGGCGTCGCGGGCGGTCCGCTCGGCGGTCTCGACGGCCCGGCGGGCGGCGGCGGCCAGCCCCGCGGCGTCGGTCGCGGTCGTCGTCGCGTGGCCGACGTGACCGTCGCGCCACGCGCTCAGGGTCACCTCGGCTCGGTCGACCGTCCGCGTGCGCAGTTGCCCGCCGCGGGGGAGGGCGACGAGCGCGGACCGGTCGTGGACGACCGAGGCCCAGCCGTCGCCGTCGAGGGCGGTGATCGCGCGGGCGGCGAGTTCGGTGGGCGTCGGTGTGCTCATGCGGGAACCTCGGACGGGTCGGACCGGCGGGACGGCGAGCCGGTGCAGGCCCCGTACGCTAGTCGTCCCGCCCGCGGATGTCGTTGCCGACGGTGTTTGCCGGGCCGCGGCGGGTCGGCGGGCGGTGGTCCGCCCGCGCGGCGCCGTACCCTAGGAGGCGATGGCGTCCGGCCCGCGGCTCATGACCCGTCGCGTCACCGCGGCCTGGATCGCTGCCGCCGTCGCGGCGGCCGGAGCCGTGCTCCTGTCCGCCAGCGAGCCCGAGCCGCCCGCGCCGTCGCCGCCGGCCCCGACGGCCGTCGCCGAGCTGCCGCTCGCGCCCGGCAGCCTGCCGCTGCCGGCCGCGGCGGAGCGTCCGAAGGCGCCGCCCAGCGTGCTGACGACCGTCCCCGGCGGCCGTGAGCTGGTGTGGGCGGAGCGGGGGACGGGGACGGTCCGGCGGGCGACGATCCAGGGCGACCAGGTCGGTCCCGGACTGGTGATCGCCCGGCTCCCCGTGCGTCGCGGCGCCGCTGCCGGGATCCGGGGGCTCGCCGTCGGTGACGACGGGCGGGTCTACGCCTCCTACGTTCGCGCCGGTGACGGGCGGCTGGTCGTGGCGCAGATCACCGCGACCGTGCCGCGAACCGTCTGGATCGGTCCCCGCGCCGGTCGCCGGAGGGTCGGTGGTGGACTGGTGATGCTGACCGGTGGACGGCTGGCCGTCGGCGTCGGCGACCAGGGCCTGGCGCTGCCGCCCGTCGACTCGCGCAGCATCCGGGGGCGGGTGGCGACGCTCGATCCCGACGGCGGGCCGCGGCAGACGCCGCGACGCCGCTCCCGCGGGTGGCACGACCCGACGGCGATCGCCCGCGGCCGCGGCGCCCAGATCTGGGTCGCCGATCGTGCGGGGGGCCCGGACGCCGAGCGGACCGGTCGCGCCGACCGCCCGCGGGCTGGCGCGGTCCGCAGCGGGGTCCGGCGGGCGCCGATCGCCCTTGGCGTCAGCCCGGGCGGCCACACGCTGCTGGTCTGCGGCTACCTCTCCGGACGGGTCGATCGGACCGATGTCCGCGGCGAGGTCGCCGGCAGCGAGCCGCAGGTGCTGCCGGCACGCTGCCGCTACGGGCTCGCCATCGCCGGATCGCGGGTCTTCGCGTCCGGCGACGACGGGCGGATCCGTTCGCTCGGAACGGTCAGCCAGCTGCACCGCCAGAAGCCGCTCGAGGACGGCTAGCCGGGCTCAGCGGCAGGGGGTCGAGCTCTCGATCTTGGCGGTGCCCTTCGGCTGCCGCGTGATCGGATCCTTGTAGTCGACCTCGATCACGAACGGCCACTTCTTGGTCTTCGGGCACGAGGTGGTGGCGAGCAGGTCGCCCTTGCCGCCGCTGAGCGCCAGCTCGGTGATCGCGATCGGCGTGCTGGCGACGACCTGGACCGTCTCCGGGATGTCGATGTCGACCTGGTAGGCCCACTTGCCGGAGACCTTCTTGATCTTGGCCACGGCGGGCTCGCGCACGACCGCGGGGATGTTCATCTCGATGAACGCGAACGCGGTCTTCGCGCCGCCGTTGAGGAGCGTGATCTTGGCCGTCGTCGGCTCGGTGTCGGCGTAGCCCTTGGCGCTGCCGGTGCCGGCGATCGCCTTCTTGCAGTCGGCGGGGATCTCGCCGTTCTGGAGCTTGGTGAGCGTGCAGGACGGGTGCTTGGCGCCGTTCCAGAGCGACCCCTTGGGGAACAGCAGACGGGCGTGGTAGACGATCGGCCGGGGCTCGGAGGCTGGTGTGGTGAGCTTGCCGGCGACGCTCAGCCGGACCGCCTGCGGCTTCTTGACCGTGCCGGCCTTGTTCGGCGACACCTGGACCTTGGTGATCTCGATCGTCGTCGAGCCGCTCTGGGCGATCGCCGGGACCACGATGGCCCCGGTCGCCAGGAGCGCGGCTCCGGAAAGCACGAGCTTGCGGTTGCGCATGGTTCTCCCTCGTCTGGTGTGTGGTGGAGCAGGACGCCCGGTGCGCCGCCGCCGTCAGTGGACAGCGTTCTCGGGGCGTGTACGCCGACCGTACATGGTCGTAGCTGTTGATGCGCGGGTTTGCGCAAGGCGACCGTCTCCCGAGGGGTGTCGTCCCTGGTGACGGGGCCTTATGACGAACGTCTTCTTGTGTCGGCCGCGTTTCGTCGCTGAGCACACATTGATGCGTGCGAGATCGAGTCGCGTGTATGGTCGTCGTGCGTGGTCGTCGATGCGGGCCGCGGAACGAGCTCATGCCGCCGTCTCCCCAACTACGTCGCGCCCGACGCCCAAGCTCCCGCCGGTTGCTGCTGGTGGCTGCGTTCGTGGTCGCCGGCGCGGTCGTCGTCCTGCTGCTCACCCGCGGGAGCGAGCAACGCGAGTACCGGCTCGTGTTCGACAACGCGAGTCAGATCGTCAAGGGCGGGACGGTCCGGATAGGCGGGGTCCAAGCCGGGACCGTCCGCCGGATCTCGTTGACCCGCGATCACCTGGCCGAGCTGCGGATCGCGGTCGACGAGCGCTACGCACCGCTGCGGGCCGGCACCACCGCGACGATCCGCGTCAGCGGCATCGGCAGCGTCGCGGCCCGCTACGTCGATCTCTCCCCGGCTCCGAGCTACCGGCCGGCGCTGCGCGAGGGGGCCCGGATCCCGGTCGATCGGACGACCTCGGTGGTCGAGGTCGACCAGGTCTTCAACACGCTCGATCCACCGACGCGGAAGGGCCTCCAGCGCGCCGTCGCCGGTCTCGCGGCATCGCTCGACGGTCGCGCCGCCGAGGCCAACGAGTCGACCCGTCAGCTGCCGCGCGCGCTGGCGGCCCTGCGTGGCCTGGCGGCGGACGTCAACGCCCAGAGCGCCGACTTCCAGCGTCTGATGGTCGGCACCGGCCAGGCGATGGACGCGCTCGGCCGGGAGCCCGAGCGCCTGACCGGGGCGATCTCCGGCACGCGTGAGACGCTCGACGCGCTGGCGGGCGAGGCCGACGCGCTGCGGACCACCGTCAGCGCCCTGCCGGGAACCCTGTCGGCGGGCAGCGAGGGACTGGCCGCGGTCCGGGGCGCGCTGCCCGACCTCCAGCGCCTGACCGACGCCGCGGAGCGCTCCAGCCGCGACCTGGCGCCGTTCCTGCGGCAGCTGGAGCCGGTCCTCGAGCGGGCCGCGCCGGTCACCGGCCAGCTGCGCCGGACGATCGAGCGGGCCGGGCCGGAGAACGACCTGTTCGACGCGCTCCGCGACCTGCCGGCGTTGGCGGCCGCCACCGACAGCAGCGTCCCGCGAGCGCGTGAGGCGCTGCGCCAGTCGACGCCGATGCTGTCGTTCATCCGCCCCTACGTGCCCGAGCTCGTCGGCTGGATGCGGAGCTTCGGCGGCGCGACGGCGACCTACGACGCCAACGGGCACTACGCCCGCTCGATGCCGATCGTCGACGCGTTCGAGCTGCGCGACGACCCGGCCGGGGGCACGCTGTTGCCGAAGCCGCCGGGCGAGCGCGGACGCAGCGACGCGCTGAGCTACGGCAACCTCCGGCGCTGCCCGGGGACGGCCGGGGCGGCGCCGGCCGACGGGTCGACGCCGTTCGTCGACCAGGGCCCGCTGGCCAACGCCGACTGCGACCCGTCCCAGCGGATCGGAGCCGGCGGATGAGCAGCGTCGACTCGCCCGTCGTCTCCGCTCGCCGCCGGCTCGTCGTGCGGATCGCGGCGCTGCTCGCGCTCTTCGGGCTCGGCGTGCTGCTGGCCGCGGTCGGCGGACGCGCCGCGGACGGGGACGACGGCGCGTACCGGGTGCGGGTGGTCTTCGACAGCGCCAGCTTCCTGATCCCCGGCGAGCAGGTGAAGGTCGCGGGGACGGACGCGGGCACGATCGAGGCGCTCGACCTCGACGCCGACAACAAGGCGGTCGCGATCATCCGGATCACCGACCCCGCGTTCCGGCCGTTCCGGACCGACGCGACCTGCTCGATCGGCCTGCAGACCCTGATCGGGGAGCAGTTCGTGGACTGCAAGCCGACGCAGGGACGGGCCGAGGGCAGTCCGGTACCGCCGGAGCTGCCGCTGATCCGGAGCGGTCCGGGGCAGGGGCAGCACCTGCTGCCGGTCACCCGGACCAGCAGCCCGGTCGGGATCGACCTCGTGACCAACACGTTGCGGCAGCCCGCGCGCGAGCGCCTGCGGCTGCTGATCGCCGAGCTCGGGGCCGGCGTGACGGCCAACGGCGAGACGTTGCGGGCGGCGATCGTCCGCGCCAACCCGGCTCTCCAGCAGGCCGACCGCGTGGTCTCGATCCTCGCCGAGCAGAGCCGCACGATCGACCGTCTGGTGAGCGACACCGACGCGTTGCTGGGGCCGTTGGCCGAGCGCCGGGCGGACCTCGGCGCGTCGGTCGAGCGGATCGCCGACGTCGCCGGGGCCGCCGCCGAGCGCGGGGCCGACCTCGAGCGCAGCGTCGAACGGCTGCCCGGGTTCCTGCGGGAGCTCGAGCCGGCGGCACGGCGGATCGGCGACCTCGCGGACCAGTCCGGGCCGATGGTCGCCGGGCTCTCGGTCAACGCGCCGGCCCTCAGCAGCGCGATCCGCTCGACGGCGCCGTTCGCGCGGGAGGCGACCCCGGCCTTCGCCAGCCTCGGCCGGCTCTCGACGCGCGGACGCACGACGGTGCCGCGGATCCAGTCGCTGGTCGATCGGCTGGCGAGCGTCGGGACGCCGCTCCAGCCGGTCGCGGGCGAGCTGGCGGGGCTGCTGACCAGCCTCGAGCGCGCGGGCGGGATCGAGTCGCTGATGCGGACGCTCTACTTCTACTCGGGGTCGATCAACGGCGCCGACGGCGTCAGCCACTACCTGCGGGCGGCACTCCAGGCCAACGTCTGCATCGACCGCACGTCGACCCAGAACGGCTCGTGCCGGTCGGACATGGGGTCCGGGGGCGAGGTCGACACGGCCGCTGAGACCCGTGGCAAGCTCGTCCGGCAGCTCGCCGCCTCGTCGCCGGTCGCCGCGGCGACGAGGGCGTCGTCGTCGGTGTCCCCCCGCGGCTCGCAGGCGGAGGCGGCCGCCCTCGGCCGCCGGCTCGACGCCCTGCTCGGACCGGGAGCCCGGCGATGAGCGAGCGGATGCCCCGGCGGGGCCGGTCCTCGATTGCCGCCAGCCCGGTCCTGATCGGCGCGGTCAGCGTCCTGATCGCGCTGGTCTCGATCGTGCTCTCCTACAACGCCAACAGCGGCCTGCCGTTCGTCGAGACCTACGACGTGCGGGTCGAGGTCCCGGACGCCGCGGGGCTCGTCGCCGGCAACGACGTCCGCGAGGGCGGCGCCCGGATCGGCCAGCTCGGCGCGATCGAGCCGTTCCGGTCCCGCGACGGCGGCTACGGCGCGGTGCTGGTGCTGAAGCTCGACCGCTCGGCCGGGCCGTTGCCGGAGGACACCCGGCTCGCGGTCCGGCCGCGCTCGCCGCTCGGCCTCCGCTACATCGAGCTGACGCGCGGTCGCTCGCGGCGGACGCTGGACAGCGGAAGCACGATCGCGCTCCGCAACGCGGCGCCGATCCCGGTCGAGTTCGATGACCTGTTCGAGACCTTCGACGCCCCGACCCGCGCCGCGGCGCCGGAGGCGACCGAGGCGATCGGGACCGCGATCGCCGGGCGCGGCGAGGGCCTCAACCGGGCGATCAAGGGGCTGTTGCCGCTGGTCACCCACCTCGAGCCCGCCGCCCGCAACCTGGCCGATCCGCGGACCGGCCTGGGGCAGCTGCTGCCGGCGCTCGGCCGGACCGCCGGTCAGCTGCGCCCGGTGGCGGAGCCCCAGGCGCGGATGTTCACCGCGCTGGCCGGCACCTTCGGCGCGCTCAGCCGGGTACGGACCGAGCTGATGGACAGCATCTCGGCCGCGCCGCGGATGCTGGAGGTCGGTACCGAGCAGCTGCCGCGGCAGGCCCGGTTCATGCGGGCGGCGACCGACCTCTCCCGGCGTCTGCGGCCGGGCGTGACGATGCTCAGCGCCACCGCTCCCGACCTCGACGCCGCGCTGCGGTCCGGGACCCCGGCGCTGCGCCGGCTGCCCGCGCTCAACCAGCGGCTGGAGGGGACGTTCACCGACCTCGACCGCTTCGATCGCGACGATCGCGTCCACGCCGGCCTGCAGACCCTCGCCGGCTCGATGACCGGCCTGCGGCCGCTGACGTCGTTCCTGACGCCGGCCCAGACGGTCTGCAACTACGGCGGGCTGCTGCTGCGCAACCTCGCGAGCAGCTTCTCCGAGGCGGACGCGATCGGCTCGATGATGCGCTTCTCGGTCGTGCTGCCGTCGCAGGTGGCGGGGAGCGAGGCCGGCCCCGCGGCGACGCCTTCCAACGGCCCACAGCCGCCGGTCACGACCGGTGCGCCGGCCGACAACTTCCTCCACAGCAACCCATACCCCAACACCGCCGCGTCGGGCCAGGAGCCCGAATGCGAGGCGGGCAACGAGGGCTACCGCAAGGGCTCGACGCTGATCGGCAACGTCCCCGGCGATCAGGGCCGCCGGGCCGAGCCGACCGGGCGCTTCACCCCCGCGAAGGACGGCCGCTGATGGCGCAGACGCCGAACGGCACCGGGATCGAGCGGATCGACGCGCGCGTCGCCGGAGCGCTGCTGATCGTGGTCGTGCTGGTCGTGGTCTTCTTCGCCTTCACCAAGGCGGTCCCGTTCCAGCAGGACTACCGGGTCCGGGCCGTGATGCAGTCGTCGAACCTGCTGGTTCCGGGAGCACCGGTCCGGATCGCCGGGGTCCGGATCGGCAAGGTCGTCTGGATCGATCGCTACGGGACGAGCGACCTCGCCGAGGTCACGATGCAGATCGACGAGCGCGGCCGGCCGATCCGGCGCGACGCCCAGCTCAAGGTCCGGCCGAAGCTGTTCCTCGAGGGCGCGTTCTACGTCGACCTCCAGCCGGGGACGCCGGGCACGCCCGAGCTGCCCGACCGCGGCGTGATCCCGCTGGCGCACACGGCGGTCCCGGTCCAGCTCGACCAGGCGGTGAGCCCGCTGCGGGCCGGCGTCCGCAAGGACCTCCAGGGGCTCGTCCAGGGGCTCGGCGACGCCGTCGGCTCGCGGCCGACGGCGGAGGAGGACACGACCCTCGACCCGGGCGACCAGGGCATCAGCGGCGGGCAGGCGCTCAACCGGACGCTCGGGTCGAGCCCGCAGGCGCTGCGCGACGGGGCGATCGTGGCCGAGGCGCTGCGGGGCGAGCGGCCCGGCGACCTGACGCGGATGCTCGGGGGGCTCGCGCGGACGATGGACGGGCTGGCGAGCGAGGAGTCGCGGCTGACCGGCCTCGTCCGGGACCTCGACACGACCTTCGGGACGACCGCGCTGCACGCCGCGTCCCTGCGCCAGACGGTCCGCGCCGCGTCCGGCGTCGCGACCCGCGGACGCGCGTCGCTGATCGCCCTGCGCGACGTGCTCCCGCCGACCCAGCGGCTCGCCCGCGAGCTGGCGGTCGGCCTCGACGAGCTGCCGGCGACGATCCGGGCCTCGGGGCCGTGGCTGGACCAGGCGCTGCCGCTGCTCGGCGATCGCGAGCTCGGCGGCCTGGCGCAGGCGCTGGCCCCGGCGACCACGAGCGTGGCTGGACTGACCGGCGAGAGTCGGCGGCTGCTCCCGCAGGTCGAGGCGCTGTCGCGCTGCGGTACCGAGCTGCTGATCCCGGCGTCGCAGGCGAAGCTCGACGACGGCCCGCTCTCGACCGGGATCGAGAACTACAAGGAGCTGTGGCACGCGATGGTCGGCCAGGCGTCCGAGGGGCAGGGCTTCGACGGCAACGGCTCGTTCCTCCGGCTCCAGGCGATCGGTGGCGTCCGCACGCTGCGCAGCGGCAAGACCAACTACTCCGGCCGCTCGATGGTCTCGTCCTCCGCCGTCGACCCGCAGCGGACCGCGCCGGCCTTCACCGCTGTGCCGCCGCCGGTTCGCCGTGACGTCGCCTGCGCCGACAACCCGCGCCCGGACCTCAACGGCCCGGCCTCGCGCGGCCCGGCCGACGGCTCGCGGCCCGACGGAGCGCCGCCGGCCCCGCCGAAGCTGTCGGCCACGCCCCCGGAGGGGTTCCGTCCGTGAAGCGCGCGCTCCGCTTCTACGGCCTCCAGGCCGCGATGGTCGCGATCGCGATCGCGCTCGGCGTGGTCGTCGGGGCCTACATCCTCGGGCAGCAGCGACTGACCCCGCCGGGCTGGGTGCCGCTGGTCGGGCAGGAGCGGTTCGCGCTCAACGCGCGGTTCGCGTCGGCGGCCGGGGTCGAGGCCGGTCAGGGCCAGGCGGTGACGATCTCCGGGATCCGGGTCGGCGAGGTCGCCGGGGTCGAGCTCGACGGGGGCACCGCGCTCGTGCGGCTGCGGATCCAGCCGCGCTTCGCCCGCCGGATCCACCCGGACGCGACGATGCTGCTGCGGCCGAAGACCGGCCTCAAGGACATGGTCGTCGAGCTCGACCCCGGCACCCGCGCCTCCGGTCCCCCGTTGCCGGACGGGGCGACGCTCGGGACCGAGGCGACCAAGCCCGACGTCAACCTCGACGAGGTCCTGGCGATGCTCGACAGCGACACGCGTCAGGCGCTGGCGACCGTCGCCGGCGAGGGTGGCACGGCGCTGCGGGGCGCGGGCGGACGGGCGCTGGCGCAGGACCTGCGGCGGTTCGATCCGCTCGCCCGGCACACGGCCGAGGCGACCCGCTACGTGGCCCGCCGTCCCGAGCAGCTGCGGCGGCTCGTCGGCAACCTCTCGCGGATCGCCGAGGAGCTCGGGGGCCGCGACCAGCAGGTCGCCCGGTTCGTGCGCGCCAACGCCGACGTCTTCCGGCGCCTGGCCGCGCAGAACCAGAACCTCGGGGCGTCGCTGGAACGGCTGCCGGGGGCGCTGGACGCCAGCGACGAGGCGATCGGCAAGCTCGGCCGGCTCTCGCGGACGCTCGACACGGCGGTCCCGCGGCTGCGTCCCGGGGCGCAGGCGCTGCCGGAGGCGCTGCGGACGTTGCGGCCGTTCCTCGACCGGACCGAACCCGTCCTGCGGAACCAGCTGCGTCCGTTCTCGCGGGAGGCGCTGCCGACGGTCCGGGCGCTGGCCCCGGTCGCGGACTCGCTCGCGGCGGCCGCGCCGGATCTGCGCAAGGCGCTCTCGGTCCTCAACGCCCTGACCAACGCGCTCGGCTACGACCCGCCCGGGAACGGGCCCGACGACCAGAGCTACCTCTTCCACCTCGCCTGGGCGAGCCACAACACCAACTCGATGCTCTCGACCCAGGACGGCGTCGGGGCCAGCCGGCGGGCCCTGCTGTACCTGCCGTGCCCGTCGCTCAACCTGCTGACGAAGATCGTGCCGAAGTACAACCCGACGGTCGGCGCGCTGGTCGGGCTGCTCAACCTGCCGGCGCCGGACCAGTGCGGGGCGGGGGCGACCCGGTGATCAAGACCCGTCCCACGATCTGGCAGCTGCTGGTGATGGTGCTCTTCGCCGCCAGCAGCTTCACCGCGCTGCTGTTCCTCTGGACGTCGTTCGGCGGCCCCGTCCCGCTCAAGGCGAAGGGCTACCAGTTCGACGTGCTGATCCCGGAGGCCGCCCAGCTGGCGACCAACGCCGACGTCCGGATCTCGGGGGTCGACGTCGGCCGGGTGGTGGTCCTGAGCCCGGCCGGCAATCGGACCCGGGCGACGATCGAGGTCGATCCGGAGTACGCCCCGATCCCGCGCCGGACGCGGGCGATCCTGCGCTCGAAGACGCTGCTGGGGGAGACCTACGTCGAGCTGGCCCCGGGCCGCGACGTGGCCGGGCCGAACCTGCCCGAGGACGGGGAGCTGCCGGCCTCGGCCGTCGCGCCGACCGTCGAGCTCGACGAGATCCTGCGCGCGCTCGATCCGCGGACCCGACGCAACCTCCAGCGCTACCTCCAGGCGGGCGCACAGGGCCTGCGGGGCCGGGCGGCCGACCTCAGCGTGGCGCTGGGGGAGCTGCCGGGCTTCGTCGACGAGATGGACCAGCTCGCGGGCACCCTCGACGCGCAGCAGGCGGCGGTCCGCCGGGCGATGGCGGGGACGGGCCGGGTCTTCGACGCGATCAGCGCCCGCGACGGCGACCTCCGCGGCCTGGTCACGAGCGGCGAGCGGACCTTCGGAACGCTGGCGGAGCGGGACGGCGAGCTCGCCGACGTCTTCCGTCGGCTGCCGCGCTTCGAGCGCGAGGTCAGCGCGACCCTGCCCCCGCTGACCGCCCTCGCGGAGCGGGCGGCGCCGACGCTGGAGCGGTTGGCGCCCGCCGCCGACGCGCTCACGCCGACGCTGGCGAGCCTGCGCGCCCTGAGCCCCGACCTGCGGCGCCTGATGGAGCGGGTCGGTCCGGTCGTGAGCGCCTCCGAGCGCGGCCTGCCGGCGCTCTCCTCGGTGCTCGACGACCTCCCGCCGGCGCTCGACGATCTCCAGCCGTTCCTGCGGACGCTCGATCCGGCGCTGCGGTACCTCGGCCGCTCGCGCCGGGAGGTCGCCTCGTTCCTCGCCAACGTGACCGCGGCGTCCCAGTACCGGGTCAAGAACATCGAGCGCGGGGGCAGCGACGTCAACCTGGTGCGGATCTCGACGCTGCTCTCGCCCGAGGGCCTGGCCTTCCCGAAGCGTCCGGCCGGGCAGACCCGCCGCAACCCGTACGTCAAGCCCGGGGGGATGGGGCTGCTGGCCTCGGGGCTGGAGGCGTTCACCACCGACGGCTGCGGCAACGGCGACCCGGGGCCGCCGACGTCGTCGAGCCCGGAGGGCATCGCGGGCCTGATCCAGGCCTACGCCTTCCGGACCGGCGGGCGCGACGTGGCCCGCCCGGCCTGCAAGGCCCAGACGCCGCCGGACGGGGGCCCGGCCTACAGCCGGCTGACGGCCGACCCGCCGGTCGTGCTGGAGCGGGCGGGGACGCGGTGATCGTGGGCGCCGCCCGACCGGGTGCCGGGGCACCCCTTGCCGCGGGCCTGGAAGGGTGTGTGACAGCGTATAGCTCGCCTGCACACAGGCGCGAATGTGAGCCAGATCGTCAGCATTCAAGCGCGATTTGCTCGACGTATGGCGTAGAAACGGAGTGCGAGGCGAGCGTGACTTGACGCACACAAGCCTGTGTGGTTGAGTTGCACTCACGGGCGTGTGGACGGTCAGAAGTGACTTCCCTTGAGGTCCCCGTCGCTGCGTCTCGACCCACAAGGAACAGGAGATCCGCATGACCACCCGATTCACCCGCCGCACCCGGCGACTCGCGATCACCGCCGGCGCCGGTGCCGCGCTCGCCCTGGCTTCTGCCGCTCCGGCACTGGCCGGGACCCCAACCGGGCTCTTCACCGACTTCAAGCAGTGTCCGCGGGCGAATCCGGCGGTCGCGTCGTGTCTGCTGAGCGACACGGTCAGCGGCAGCTTCAAGCTGGGCAACAAGTCGGTTCCGATCGACAAGCGGATCCGCGTGCAGGGTGGCTACACCGTGGACTTCAGCACCGGGCAGACGACCTTCTACCCGGCCATCAACGGGGAGACGCTCGAGCGGGTGTCGCTCGAGGTTCCGGGCGGCCTGCTCGGGATCACCCCGCCGAACCTGGTGCCGTGGCCGTTCCGTCACCTGGCGCAGCTCGCGATCGACACGGCCAACGACGTGACTGCGACGCCGGAGCTGGTCGGGCCGGTGAAGTTCGACTTCGTCAACTTCTTCACGGGCTCGAACGGCATGGTCATGCAGCTGCCGCTGCGGATCAAGTTGAGCAACCCGTTCCTGGGGGGCAGCTGCTACATCGGCGGGGCCGGTGATCCGCTGACCCTCAACGTGACGTCCGGTACGACGTCGCCGCCGGCTGGTGTCCCGCCGATGACCGGCACGCAGGGCACGGTCACGTCGGAGGACCCGGACGGCAACCTCTTCCTCGTCTCCGGCGTGTCGTTCGTCGACAACACCTTCCGCGCGCCGGTGGCCCACAACTGTGGCGGCATCGTCAGCCAGCTGATCATCACGCCGATCGTGAACGCGATGATCGGCCTGTCGGCGAACCCGGGCGTGAGCTCGGCTCGGATGGACGGCTCCGCCCGCGTCGCGACGGCCGCTGCCGTCACCGCGAGCGAGTAGTAGACCCCTTTCCCACCGGTTGTTGCCCCGCTCTATCAGATCGGAGCGGGGCTCCGGGTGGGAACGAAGTGCAATTCAAAAAAAGAGGAGTAGATAGATGCGTATCAAGAAGTCAATCCTCGTCGCGGGTAGCGCGGCGTTGGTCATGGGCATCAGCGCCGCGTCCGCGTCGGCGACCCCGGTGCAGATTACTTGGGAGGGAAGCCCCGGGACGTCGGTGCCGGAGGGCACGACGTTCGAGGCCACGGCCACGAACGGCAAGCTGGTGGACTACACGACGGGCAACACGGCCGCGACCTGCACGACCGTGACCGCTACGGGCATCGTCACGCGGCTCAGCGGCGTCGACGAGCTGCGGGTGAACGCCCTCTCGTTCGTCGGCTGCAGCTCGCCGATCATCGGCCCGTTCTCGGTCGCCACCTCGGGTCTGCCGTGGTACTTCAGCGCTACTAAGCCTGCTGGCGCCAACGGCTTCCCGGCGTCCATGACTAACTGGTCGACGGCGGGGGCCTCGATCACCTCGTCGCTCGGGTGCACGACGAGCTACTCCGTGCCGAGCTCGCCGACCGGTTTCTTCGTGAACAACACGGCGGCAACGCCGGCAGCGCCCCCGGTCCCGGCCAAGGGTTCCGTGGTCAAGGGCATCAAGGCGGGCCCCCTGAACAAGGCGGCCGGCGGCTGCGCGCTCCCGGCCGTTGCTGGCATTTCGGGTGACATCACGATTACTAAGGTCAACGGCGCCGCCGTCACGACGGCGACCAACTTCTGGGCCTCGTAGGTGGAACCCGTGGTGCGCGTCGATCGCTCGTGATCGAGTCGTGATTGAAGTGTGGGCGCCCGCTGGGCGCCCACACGCGGTGTTTGTGGGATGGCTGCCGGTTGGCCGCCTGATTTGCCGGAGGAGAGAGGAATATGCGTATACAGATGGGTGTTGTTGCGGGTGGCGTGGCATCGATGCTTGGTCTCGGGGTGGCATCGGCGTCGGCAACACCGGCCGAGATCTCGTTCGAGGTGAGTGGCGCTCCGGTGCCCGCGGGGACGACCTTCGAGGCCACCGCGCCTAACGTCACGATCGTCGAAAGCGCGGGAGGCGCCAGGTTCGCGACCTGTACGGCGGCGACGGCTACGGGTGAGGTCGTACGGTCGGCCGGGCCCGAGCTCAAGGTGACGAGCGTGACGTTCACCGGCTGCCGAGCGCTGCTCATCGGCCCGTTCTCGCTCGTCGTCGGTGGCTTGCCGTGGCGTTTCGGGGCGACCAGTCCAGCCGCTCCGAGTGGCTTCCCGGCGCATATGGTGAACTGGTCGACGGCCGGGGTGGCGGTGACCTCTGCCCTCGGGTGCGCGACGGGCTACCAGGCACCGAGCTCGCCGTCCGGGTTCTTCGTGAAGAACGTCTCGGGAGGCTCCCAGGTCAAGGCGGTGTTGGCGGGACCGTTCAACAAGTCCCTCGGGGGCTGCGCTCTCCCGGCCGTCGTGGCCCTCACGGCAGACGCGCAGATCACCAAGGTCGATGGCCTTGCGGTGACGGCCGCGACGAACTTCTGGGCGTCGTAGGTGTCTCGTCGAGCGTGTCAGCCGATCGGTGTTCGTGGCCTCGGTGCTACTCCAGGGTCGGACAGCATGGCGAATGTGGAGATGGCGCCCGCACGGCGGTCGCGAACGAGTCGTCGAAGGGGAGTTGAGGCGTGATGCGTCGCATGGCGTTGTGTAGCGTGACCCTGCTCGTGGCGTTGGCGCCCGGGCAGGCCGAGGCCGCCGGTCCACCCGACGGGAGAGCGTTCGAGTTGGTCAGTCGCGGGGCGACCAACGGGCGTGCCGTCGATGGCGTCTTCCCTCAGGCGCCGGTCGCCATCGACGACGAGCGGTTCCTCTGGGGCAGCTACGCCGAAGGACTGGGAGATGGCCGTACGGGTGCCGGACGCTGGTTCTTGAGCGAGCGCACGGCTGGCGGCTGGCGGTCCTCGCCGCTGCACAGCCCCAGCGCGCCCGGCAAGAACGGCGGCGTCGAGGTCGCCATCGATGCGACAAGCGACGCGCAGACGACGGTGATGGAGGTGCAGCCAGGCACGGCCTTCGGGCCGAGTGCCTACAACCCGGGATTCCAGCTGCTGAGGCGTGCACCCTCCGGCGAGATCGGGCGCGTCGCGGGAATCACGGGGGCGCAGTACGACAACGGCAACGGCGAGTCGCTCGAGTACGGGGCGATGAGCGCCGACGGCGGGACGATCGTCTACCGCAGCACCGTAGGGCCCGACGGCGAGCCGGTCGGGTACCCGCAGGTGTACCGGTGGAAGCAGAGCGGGGCGGTGACACCGGTTGGAGTGACCGAGGACGGGCAGCCGCTGAGCGCCTGCGGCGCGGCTCTGGCGAGGAGCAGCGGTGAGGCGTTGCCGATCGTCTCGGTCAACCCGAACAGCCTCTCGGCCGACGGTGCGACGGCGTTCGTACAGAGCCCGCCGGTCGGGGCGAGTTGCCCCGAGCCGTCGCAGGTCTACGCCCGCCGCGGGATAGAGACGATTCGCGTATCGGCTCCCGCCGACGGCGTGGCCGAGCCCGATCGGCCGGTCTCCTTCGTGGGGGCATCCGCCGACGGGAACACGGCCTACCTGGTGACCGACGGTGCGCTGACGTCCGACGATCTCGACACCACGCCGGACCTCTATCGCGCGGGAATCGGCACGGAGAGCCGCACCAGCCTCGCGTGCGTGACCTGCGGGAGCAGCATGACCCTCTACACGCCGCAGGCCGCGGCGAATCAGTCGATCGCGGTGTCACCGCTGGCCGATCACGTCTACCTGATGATGGACAGCGGAATCGCCCACGGACTGTACGTCTACGACGGCCAGACGATCGAGCCGGTGGACCCGGACGTTCCGGGCGTGATCGGGCTCGCAAAAAACGCGCAGTTCCAGATGACATTGGACGGAACGGCGGTCGTCTACAGTCGGGCCCCGAGCTCGGCGGCCGCGGCGATCATGCAGCTGCACGTGGCGAGGACGGCCGACAACGCGGCGCCGATGGCCCCGCAGTGCGTCTCCTGCGGGAGCGGTGCGGGCCTGATCACCTACGCGACCTTGAGCAGCTTGGGAGCCAGCGGCGCCGAGGTGGCGCGGAACGCGTACGGCCTCGCGGGACGCCGCGGTTCGATCTCGGAGGACGGCCGGACCGTCGCCTTCTCCACGCAGAACAAGCTCACGGAGGATGCGGTCGAGGGCTACACCACGAACCGCGCGAACGCGTACCGCTGGCGCGACGGTGCCGGCCTCGCGCTGGTGGTCTCCGGAGCGACCTCGCACAACACACCGGTGCTGGTGAGTCCGTCCGGGAAGACGATCTTCCTGACCTCGGACGACCCGCTGGCTTCCGATTCGTTCGGCGTCAGCGAGCGCCAGTGGTTCGCGGCACGGATCGGGGGTGGGTTCACGATCGATCCGCCTCCCACGCCGTGTGAGGGAGAGGGCTGTCGCGGTCCGGGCATGCCGCCTCCCGGCGATCCGCTCGTCGGGAGCTCGGGTCCGGCCGCCCTTGGTAACGCGATCCCGTCGGTGACGCCGGCCCAGCCGACGCTCCGCGTGACGAAGCCGTCGGCGGCGCAGCGGCGCACGCTCGCGCGCAGCGGACGGCTGCGGCTGAGCGTCGCCGTGCAGGGGGGCGGGCCCGTGACGGTCCGGGGCACGGCCCGAGTCGGGGGCAAGACGCGGACGGCGCTGCAAGGCAGCGCGACCGCCGTTGGCACGGAATCGAAGATCCGACCGCTGCTGCGGCTGACGAGCGGCGCACGCCGCGAGCTGCGGTCGCGGAAACGACTCTCGATCCGCGTCTCCGTGTCGTTGGCCGGGGCGCGAACCCAGCGGCTGACGTTGGTCCTGGTCGGGGGGCGACGCTGATGCGCCCCGCCGGTCGTACTCCCAAGACGAGAAGGGCGCTGGTCGTGAACCGCAACTCCGTTCGGCGGCTGCTGCCGACCCTGCTGGCTGCCGTCGCCACGTTGGCCCTCTCCGCCGGTCCGGCCTCGGCCGAGGGACTGATCGGGGGCTTCTCCGCGACGCCGCAGTCGCTCCTGGCCGGCGCCCACGGCGATCTGGCGCTGAACCTCGATCCCGCTCGGGACGAGGGCGGGCAGGAGCCGAGGGGCATGATGCGGACGGTCGACCTCGAGCTGCCTCCGGGCATGGTCGGGAATCCTCAGCTGCCCGTCTGCTCGTTGCCGCGCCTACGGCAGAACGTCTGCCCCGAGTCGACCCAGGTCGGCGTGGTGCGGTTCGACATCGCGTATTGGGTCTTCACGCTCCCGTACTCCGGCCCGATCTACAACGTCGAACGTCGCCCGGGAACGATCGCACGCCTCGCCTTCTCCGCTCAAGGAAACAGCACCCCGACGATCGACTTCGAAGTGCGGGAGGACGGGGACTACGGGATCACGGCGGTGCTCGCCAACATGCCGTCGGCGCTCCCGATCGTGAACGTCCAGGCGAAGCTGTGGGGCGTGCCGGCGGATCCGTCGCACGACAACCAGCGGGTCAGCGAGGGCGACGACGTCTACACCTACCGCTGCATCGGACTCGACGGGCCGACGGGCGAGCTCTGCCCCAGCACGCAGCCGCGACGTCCGTTCCTGACCAATCCGACGCGGTGTGGCGTCGCGCAACCGATCACGGCACGGGTCGATGCCTGGCAGGACCCGGGCGTCTTCTCGACCGCCCTCTCGGAGCCGATGACGTTCGAGGGCTGCGACGCGGTCCCGTTCGATCCGTCGCTGTCGGTCCGGCCCGATTCGGCGGCGGCCGGTTCGCCGGCCGGGTTCGACGTCGACCTCCGGATCCCGCGCGAGGGCGACGAGGACCCCGACGGCCGTTCGGCGTCGGCGATGCGGACCGCGTCGGTGACGCTGCCCGAGGGGGTGGCGATCTCGCCGTCCGCGGCCGACGGCCTGACGGCCTGCTCCGACGAGCAACTCGGGTTCGGGACCCGCAACGCGCCGGCCTGCCCGGACAGCGCCAAGGTCGGCACCGTCAGCGTCAACAGCCCGGTCGTCGACGAGCCGCTGACCGGCGCGCTCTACATCGGCGAGCAACGGTCCGGCGACCCGCAGTCCGGCGAGATGTACCGGCTGCTGCTCGTCGCCGAGGGCTCCGGCGTCCGGGTCAAGCTCCACGGGTCGATCAAGGCCGATCCGAAGACGGGGCAGCTGACGACCACCTTCGAGGACAACCCCGAGCTGCCGTTCGACCGGATGCAGCTGCGGTTCATGGGCGGCGACCGCGCCCCGCTGACCAACCCGCCGACCTGTGGCGAGCACACCACCAAGTACACGATCAGCTCGTGGTCGGGCAAGACGGTCGAGGGGAGCGACAGCTTCACCACCGATCGGGACTGCTCGACCGGCCGCTTCGCGCCGCGCTTCGAGGCCGGAACCTTGAACCCGGCGGCGGGCAGCTTCTCGCCGTTCACGTTCACCGTCCGCCGCGACGCGAACGACCAGCCGCTGGCCGGGATCGCGGTCGACCTGCCCTCCGGTCTGCTGGCCGCGCTCGGCAGCGTGCCGTTGTGCCCCGAGGCCCAGGCGGCCGCCGGCACCTGCGGCGCGGAGTCGCACGTCGGGCGCACGACGATCTCGGCCGGAGCGGGAGCGCATCCGTTCTCGCTCGGCGGCGACGTCTCGCTCGGCGGGCCCTACAAGGGCGCGCCGTTCTCGCTCTCGATCGTGGTCGACGCCAAGGCGGGGCCGTTCGACCTGGGCAAGGTCGTCGTCCGCTCGCCGCTGACCGTCGACGCGGGCAACGCCAAGGCGAGTGCGCCGGCCGATCCGCTGCCGACGATCCTCGGCGGCGTGCCGCTCAACGTCCGGGCGGTCAGCATCACGCTCGACCGACCGGGCTTCACGTTCAACGCGACCGACTGCACCCCGCGGGCGGTGACGGCGCGGTTCACCAGCCTCGCGGGGGCGACCGCCCACGCCAGCGTCCCCTATCAGGCCAGCGGCTGCGCGAACCTGCCGCTCGACCCGAAGCTGGCGATGCGGTTCACGGGCGGCCGGGCCGAACTGCAGAAGCTGAGGAATCCCGGGCTCGAGGCGGAGATGAGTCAGACCCCGGGCCAGAGCGGCCTGAAGACCGTTCGGGTGACGCTGCCGGCGGGGGTCGGGCTCGACATCCGCCACACCAAGGACGACCGGATCTGCATGCCGGAACAGGCTGCTGCTCGGGCCTGCCCGGCGTCGGCGATCGTCGGTGAGGTCGAGGCGGAGACGGTCGCGCTCCACCAACCGCTCAAGGGGACGATCTACATCGTCAAGAGCACCCGCACGCTGCCCGACGGTCGGGTCCTGACCGTGCTGCCCAAGCTCTACATGAAGCTCGACGGCGAGGGCGTTCCGCTCGACCTGTACGGCGACACCTCGTTCGCCGACTCGGCTGGGCAGCTGACGACGACGTTCAACGCGGTCCCCGACGCGCCGATCCGACGGATGCACCTGAAGATCGACGGCGGGAGCCGCGGGATCCTGCGGTCGAACACCGACGTCTGCGCGTCGTCGAAGGGGACCCGGGTCACCTACGACGGGCAGAACGGCGCGCGGCGGACCCGGACGTTGCACGTCGCGGCCCCCGACTGCCGTCCGGCGATCGCCGAGGCCAAGGTCGGGCCGACGGCGGTGACGGTGCGGGTCAGCGGCATCGGCGGCGGCAAGCTGAGCGTCAAGGGCGGCGGCCTGCGGGCCGCCTCGCGTCGGATCAGCCAGTCGGACGCGGCGACGCTCAAGCCACGGCTGAGCGCGGCGGCCCGTCGTGCGTTGTCGCGCGGCAAGGCGGTCAAGATCGGCCTGACGGTGACCTACGTACCGCAGGCGGCCGGGCAGAAGACGGTCAGGCTGCGCAAGACGGTCACGGCGAAGCCGGCCAAGCGAGCGAAGCGGTCCCGCTGAGCGGACCGTAGGGCGATCGGTTGAGGTTGGCGTGCGTGCAACGCACGCAACCTCAACCGGCCGGTCGTGCGTCCCGCGCTCGCCGTCCTACGCCGGGTGGGGCGTGTCGAGCGGGTCGCGCTCGGGCCTGCGCCGCTGGATCTGGTCGCGCATCTGGTTGGCGGTGTCGTACCCGATGTACGGCAACGCCAGCGCATGGACCAGGTCGGGGACCAGCGCCACGAGGGTGGCGGTCTCGCCGCGGACGACCCGGGTGTAGAGGACCTCGTAGAGGCCGCCGATGATCGTCTCCGCGGTCAGCGGGGCGATGTTGGTCACGCCCGGGAGCTCTTCGATGGCCTGGCGCAGCAGGTCGGCGAGGAAGGCCATCGTCTGGTTGCGCCGGGCGATCGCCTCCGGGCCGGCCGCCAGCACCTCGACCAGGCCCATCTCGGCCCGGGCCGGATCCTCGGCGACGAACTCGACCAGCGCGGTCGCGCAGGCGACCGCCCGATCGGTCGGATCGGCGGCGCTGTCGTAGGCGGCCTGGACCGTCTCCCGCAGCTGCTCGGTGACCCGGTCGAAGCACTCGAGGAAGACCGTCTCCTTGTTGGGGAAGTAGTCGTAGAACGTGCGCCGGGAGATCCCCGCGGTGCTGATGATGTCCTCGACCGACATCGGGCCGTAGCCGGCGATGCTGCTGATGTCGATCACGGCCCGGAAGATCCGGTCGTGCTGATTCCGAACGACCGCCTCCCGGGGAATTCCGTGCCGACCCGCCGGGAGCTGGTCTGCGCGGCGCCCGTGGCCAGGACTGTTGCTCACGACTGTCGATAGTACCGACTCGGCCGGCTGTCCATCCGGCCTCGGCGGCGGTGCCCGGCCCGTGCCGGCGTCGTGGCTGACACCGTGTCGAACGACCGTCCTCGCGGCGGACTCGTGGCTCTGGACGACAAATGGCCTACGTCGTATTCGTTGGGTGTATACCTACGCGAAGTAGGAAGCAAGCGCGCTGGCGCCCGGGCCAGCGTAACCAGGGGAGGGACAGTGAGCCATGAAGCAGCACCATGACCGGATCGCCGCCGGCCTCGACGGGCCGCTCGATGTGTGGGCGGCGGCGTTCGTCGGCGGCGAGACCTGGCGGACATCGCTCCGCGACGGGATGGCCGCGATGGCCGATGTCGCGCGGACGGACCCCGACGCGGTGCGGCGGTGCCCGCTGCTCGGCGCGACCGTCGCCGGCGAGCGTTCGCCGGCCCTGCGCGAGGGACGTGAGCGGGCGCGCGAGCGGGTCCTCGCGCTGATGCGCGAGCAGTGGGACCGGTGCTGCTCCGCGCCGGCGCCGGGGGTCTACTTCGAGGTCTTCGTCGGCGAGATGTGCGCGCTGGTGCAGCGCAGCCTCGACCGTGACGAGGGCTACGAGGACCTGCCGGAGGTGGCGGTCGCGATGTGGGGTCCGGGCGGCGACGGCCCGTCCGTCAAGTCGCAGACGGTCGCGGCGTAGTCCGCCTCAGCCGAGCTCAGCGTCGGATCAGGCCCTGGGCCGCAGCCGTGGCGACGGCGGCGGTCCGGGAGTCGACCCGGAGCTTGGCGTAGACGTGGACGAGGTGGGACTTGACCGTGGCCTGGCTGAGGAACAGCCGCTTGCTGATCTGCTGGTTCGAGAGTCCGTCGGCCACGAGCTGCAGGACCTCGGTCTCTCGCGGGCTGAGCGCGCTGCCGCGATCGCGGAGCCGGCCCATCAGCCGATGGGCGACGGCCGGCGCCAGCGCGGACTGGCCGGCGGCGGCCGTGCGGATCGCCTGGGCGAGCTCGTCGGGGGCGGTGTCCTTCAGCAGGTAGCCGCTGGCGCCGGCCTCGATCGCGGCGAGGATGTCGACGTCGGTGTCGTAGGTGGTCAGGACCAGTACCCGCGGTCCGTCCGGGTTCGCGGTGATCGCGGCGGTGGCCTCCGCTCCGTGCATCCCGCCGCGGAACTGCAGGTCCATCAGCACGACGTCGATCCCGCCCTCGGCGGCCCGCGAGATCGCCTCCTCGGCGGTCGCCGCTTCGGCGACCACGCGCAGGTCCGGCTCGGTCTCGAGCACGGCGCGCAAGCCGGCCCGGACGACGGTGTGGTCGTCGGCGAGCAGCAGGCGGATCGGGTCGTCGCTCATGCGGGTGTGGGTCCGGGCTCGTTGGCGTCGTCCCGGAGAGCGCGGCCGTCGCCGGGCTGGTCGAGCCCGAGCTCGTCGGCATCGTCGCGGGCGCGGGGGAGGAGGACCGCGACCGCGGTTCCCTGCCCCGGAGCGGACTCGACGCTGAACGTGCCGCCAAGGGCCCGGACCCGAGCGCGGATCGTGCCGAGCCCGAAGCCACCGTCGCGGTCGACCGGGGCGACGTGGTCGGGGTCGAAGCCGATGCCGTCGTCGATCACGTCGAGCGCGACGTCCTCGTCCATGTAGCTGAGCGTGACCGTCACCCGCTCGGCGCGGGCGTGCTGGACGCCGTTGGCCAGGGCCGATTGGGCGATCCGCAGCAGCGCGGCCTCGTACGGGGTGGCGACCGGGAACGGGTCGCCGCTGAGGTGGAGCTCGACGATCAGTCCGGAGCGGTCGGCGGTCGTGGCGCAGAGTCGTTCGAGGGCGGCGGGCAACGAGCCGCGCTCGAGGTCGGGCGGGGTCAGCGCGTGGACGAAGCGGCGGGCCTCGGCGAGGTTCTCCTGGGCGGCCTCGCGGGCGAGTCGGACGTGGCCGGCGGCGGCCTCGGGCGTCCCGGGCAACGCCCGCTCGGCCGCCCGCAGCAGCAGCTGGATGCTGGTCAGGCCCTGGGCGAGGGTGTCGTGGATCTCGCGCGCGAGCCGCTCGCGCTCAGCGGCGACCCCGGCCCGGTGCTCGGTCACGGCCAGCTCGCCACGGGTCGCGTCGAGCTGCTCGATCAGCCGACGTCGCTGCTCGCTCTCGCGATAGAGCGCCTGGTACCCGAGCACGGCGGCGATCGCGACCGCCGCCCCGATGGTCGGGCCGATCACCGCTGCGGCCGTGAACGCGTCGCGGTGGGCCGCGAAGGCCGCGACCGCGACGACCGTGGTCGCGAGCACGGCGGCGACGCCCGCGCGCGCCGGAAGCAGGTGCAGCTGGACCAGGAACAGGGGGAAGGCGAGCCAGGTGCCGTCGGGGGTGAGGGCCACGAGTACCAGCCAGACACCGCAGAGGAGGGCCAACCAGGCGAGCCGGGCGGTCGGGGAGCGGCGCACGCGGGCGAGTCCCGTTCCGCCGGCGTAGACGGCGGCCAGCACCGCCGTGGTGGCGACGATCGCCGACGCGTTCGCGGCGTCGTCGGCGACGGCGCGGCCCGCGACCAGCAGCAGCAACGCCGCCACCAGCAGGTGCAGGCCGAGGCGCAGGGCGCGCAGCGTCGGGGTCCCTGCGGAAGCGTTCACGACAGCTACACGCTACGGCTGGAGCGGTCGCCGCGCATCGTCCGAAAGGTGGAGCTGCGGCTCCCTCCTTTGGTTCGCGAGGAGCGTGCGGCCGCGCGATGTGCCCCGGCGCCCGCGCGGGCAGACTCGGTCGCGAACTCCGGCCACCACCACGGTGGCCATCGAGGAAGGACGCGGAGCGCCGATGTTCGTAGCGGGAAGGGACCTGCGGTTCGCCCGGGGGAGGTTCGCCCTGATGGGCTCGGTGATCGTGCTGCTGACGCTGCTCGTGGTCCTGCTCTCGGGGCTGACCGCCGGCCTCGGGCGGGAGAGCACCTCGGCGATCGCCGACCTGCCCGCCGACCACCTGGCCTTCTCCGCGCCCGCCGACGGGCAGCCGGTCTCGTTCACGGAGTCGACCGTCGACGAGCGCCTGCGGCGACGGTGGCGGGCGGTTCCCGGGGTCACCGGCGCCGAGCTGCTCGGGGTCGCGACCACGAGGGCGGAGTCCGGGGCGCGGACCGCGGCGCTCTCGGCGTTCGGGGTCGGGGCCGGGGCGGGGTTGGCCCCCGAGGGCGGGCGGATCGAGCCCGGTCGGGTGGTGCTCGCGCAGGGGGCGGCGGACGCGCTCGACGTACGGGTCGGGGCTCCGCTGACGATCGCCGGTCGCCGGCTGACGGTCGCCGCGATCGCCGGCGACGCCTCCTACAGCCACACGCCGGTGGTCTGGATGAGCCTCGCCGACTGGCGGCAGCTGACGCCGGGTGGGGCGGGCGACCGGGCGACGGCGATCGCGCTGACGACCGACTCCAGCGCGGGGTTGGCCGCGGCCGACGGTCGGCTGGGAACACGCACGGTCACCCGCGCCGACGCGCTCTCGGCGATCGGGTCGTACGCCGCGGAGCACCGCTCGCTGCAGCTGATGCGCGGGCTCCTGTTCGCGATCTCGGCCCTGGTCGTCGGGGCGTTCTTCAGCGTCTGGACGATCCAGCGCAGCGGCGACGTCGCGGTCCTCAAGGCGCTGGGGGCCTCGACGAGCTACCTGTTGCGGGACGCGCTCGGTCAGGCCGTCGTGCTGCTGGTCGGCGGTACCGCGCTCGGGGGCGCGATCGCCACGCTGGTCGGTGCGGCCGCGTCCGGGGCGGTGCCGTTCGTGCTCGACGCGACGACCGTGCTGGTGCCGGCGGTGGTGCTGACCGTGCTCGGCGCGGTCGGCGCGGGTCTCGCGATCCGGCGGATCACCGCGGTCGATCCGCTGGTCGCGCTGGGGAACGCACGATGAGCTTGATCCTGGACGGCGTCACGCTGACCTATCCCGACGGCGCGCACCGCCTGACCGCGCTCGACGCGGTCGACCTGACCGTGCCCGCCGGCAGCATGACGGCGGTGATCGGCCCGTCGGGGTCGGGCAAGTCGAGCCTGCTCGCGGTCGCCGCGACGCTGGTCGCTCCCGATCGGGGGCGGGTCGTGATCGACGGCGTGACGACGACCGGCCTGAGCCGCGGTCGGCGGACGACGGTCCGGCGCGAGGCGATCGGGATGGTCTTCCAGCAGCCGAACCTGATCGCCTCGCTGACCGCGGTCGAGCAGCTGCAGGTGATGGCGCACCTCGCTGGTCGTTCGCCGCGGGCGGCCCGCGAGCGCGCAATCGGGCTGTTGGAGGCGGTCGGGATCGCGGATCAGGCCGGACGGCGGCCGCACCAGCTCTCGGGTGGCCAGCGGCAGCGGGTGAACATCGCGCGTGCGCTGATGAACGATCCCGCGGTGCTGCTGGTCGACGAGCCGACGAGCGCGCTCGATCGCGAGCGTGGGGCGGCGATCGTCGAGCTGCTGGCCGACCTGACGGTCCGGCGGGGGACGGCGACCGTGCTCGTCACCCACGATCGCGACCAGCTCGAACGGGCCGATCGCGTCGTCGAGATCATCGACGGGCGGCTGCGGCCGGTGGTCGCCGCTGCTGCCTGACCGCCGCGGCCACGTCGCCGCGGCAGCGCGGAGGGGCGGCGAGGAGGAGGGCGACGGAGCGACGCTCGGCCGACCGGGTGCCGTCGGGGACGGCAGATCTCGGGTCGGGTCGAGCCCGGACCGGCCGCGAAGCCGCCCAGAAAGCAGAAGAGCCCCGGGTCCGTGGACCCGGGGCTCTTCTGTCCTGCGAGGTGCGCCAAAGAGGACTCGAACCTCCACGGGGTTATCCCCCACAAGGCCCTCAACCTTGCGCGTCTACCAATTCCGCCATTGGCGCAGGACGGAGGAGTTTAGACAGGTCGTTCGAGAAATGCCGCGCGGTCTCCAAAGGGGTCGGATCACCCCTGGGCAAGCGGTATTCGGCGTCGCTCGGGGGTCCTTCGGGGGTCGTTCGGGGGTCGGGGAGGGCCTGGCGCATCGGCTGGAGCGCGGGCGGGTGACCGTCGATCGGGTCGCGGGTGGCGGGCGATCGGGGCGTGGGTGACTGTCGATCGGGGTGCTCGGGGTGCGGGGCGACCGTCGATCGGGGTGCGGCGCGGGGCGCCCGGGTTGCTTGCCGCCGGACGGCCCGATAGTGTCGCGAACACACGTTCGATCCACCCGGGGCACCATGGACCTGACGAAGCGCCAGCAAGAGATCTTCGACTTCATCCGTCGATACACCACGAGCAACGGCTATCCACCGACCGTACGCGACATCGGCAAGGCCGTCGGCCTCGCGAGCTCGTCGACCGTCCACGCGCACCTCGCGAACCTGGAGAAGCTCGGCCTGCTGCGACGCGACCCGTCGAAGCCGCGCGCGATCGAGCTGCTCGGTCGCGGGGTCGAGCAGGCCGTCGAGGGCGTCCGCAGCGCGGTCGGCCAGTCGCACCGCCTGCCGCTCGTCGGCATGGTCGCGGCCGGTGCTCCGATCCTGGCCGAGGAGCAGGTCGAGGAGCACGTGCCCGTGCCCGACCTGGCCGGCGGCGAGGAGGGCGAGTACCTGCTGCGGATCCGTGGCGAGTCGATGATCGGCGCCGGCATCCTCGAGGGCGACCTGGTCGTCGTCCGCCGCCAGGAGACCGCCCGGGACGGTGAGATCGTCGTCGCCCTGGTCGGCGAGGACGCCACGGTCAAGCGATACTTCCGCGAAAGCGACCACATCCGGCTGCAGCCGGAGAACCCCGACATGGAGCCGATTCGCTCGCGGGAGGCGCGCGTACTCGGCAAGGTCGTGGGGGTGTTGCGGAAGGTTGGTTGAGGTTCCCCGCCCGGACGACGCGACCTTCGTGGGCGCGGACGCCGGGTGGGGATGCTCGCCCCGGGCGCACGTCGCGCCCGGCGGGGCGTAGGGGCTCGGCAGCGTCGGGAGGGCGCTGCCGTGGTCCGTCGTCCGTGGCGCTCGCGATCGGCGGTTCGTCGGGGCCGAGGCACCGTCCTCGGACGGGGGCGGTCGACTATCGTTGGTGCGGCAGGCTACGCAGCCGCGGACGGGCTTGACCCGTTCGAGGAAAGTCCGGACACCGTAGGGCAGGGTGGTCGGGGAGCCGACCCGGGGAAACCCGCGGGAAAGTGCCACAGAAATACACCGCCGATGGCGGACGGGTCTCGATCCGGCCGCACAGGCAAGGTTGAAAAGGTGCGGTAAGAGCGCACCGGCGTCGCGGCGACGCGGCGGCCAGGTAAACCCCACCCGGTGCAAGACCGAGCAGGACCGTTCGTAGGCGGCCCGTCAAGGTCCAGGTAGGTCGCACGAGATGGATGGCTGCGCACGACAGAATCCGGCTTACCGGCCTGCTAAGGGAGAGCCCCGCTTCGGCGGGGCTCTCCTATTTCGGGCGGAGATCCGGAGCCGCGAGCGGCCCGTAGGCGGGCCGCCGGGCTCTTCGGCAGGCGCCTAGGCGACCTGGGCCGGCGGGACGGCCGGCTGGGACCCGGTCGAACGGCGCTCGACGACCGACTCGGGAGACGGCGCCGTCGTGCTCGGGGTGGGCAGCTCGGGCGGGGGCATCCGCCGCTCGGCCCGCAGGACGAGGAAGACCGCCAGCAGCGTGATCCCCATCCCGACGGCGGCCAAGCCGCCGAAGGTCTCGCCGGCGACGAGCACGCCGAGCGCGACGGCGACGACCGGGTTGACGTAGGACTGGGTCGTCACCAGCGACAGCGACACGTTCCGCAGCAGCCAGCCGTAGGCGACGTAGACGGTGGTCGAGGCGAGCACCAGGCCGACCAGGGCGAGCGCGGAGGCGGTCGAGACGGCGGCCAGGTCGACGCTCTCGCCGGCGACGATCCCGACCGCGGTCAGGGCCGTGCCACCGGTCAGCATCTGGATCGAGACGTTGGCGAGCAGGCTCGGGGCGGTCGTGATCCGGGAGCCGACGTAGGTGCCCGTGGCCCAGGTGATCGCGCCGGCGACGCCCAGCACCATCGCCCAGATCGGGATGCCGGCGGGGCGGCTGCCGGGGAGCAGCAGCAGGACGAGCCCGAGCGCGCCGATCGCGACGCTGACGGCGACCGCGCGGGAGATCCGCTCGCGGCCGACCAACACCCGCAGGCCGAGCACGAGCATCGCCTCGGACGAGGCGATCAGGGCCGCGAGCGAGGAGGGCAGGTGGTTGGCCTCGGCGATCGCGAACAGGCCGACGCCGCCGGCGACCAGCAGCATGCCCATCGCCGCGCTGCCGCGCCACTGCTCGGCGGTCAGGCGGAAGGCGCGCCGGCCGCTGCCGTGGAGCGCGAGCGCAGCCAGCGCGAGTCCGCCGATCAGGAACCGGAAGCCGGTCCCGAGGAGTGGCGGGATCGTCTCGACCATCACCCGGATGCCGAGGAAGGTCGAGCCCCAGACGATCCAGACGAGCGCGATCGCGAGGATGAGCTTGCCGTTGAAGAAGGGGAGGGGAAGACGTGAACGGACCACGGATTCATGGTTGCGCGCGCCGGTCAATTAGTAAAATGACAGCTTGAGATCGGTACGATAAGTTGTTCTAATGCTGGATCCCCGTCGCCTCCAGGTCCTGCGGGAAGTCGCCCGTCGCGGCTCGTTCTCGGCCGCGGCGGAGGCGATCGGCTACACCCAGTCGGCGGTCTCGCAGCAGGTCGCGGCGCTCGAGCGCGAGCTCGGTGTGCCGTTGCTGGACCGGCACCGCGGCGTCCGGCCGACGGGGGCAGGCGAGGTGCTGCTGCGGCACGCGGACGTGATCCTGGCCCGGATCGCGGACGCCGAGGCCGAGATCGCGGCGCTCCGGGGCGGGGAGGCCGGGCCGCTGCGGATGGTCGCCTTCCCCAGTGCCGGGGCGACGTTGCTGCCGCCGGCGATCGCCCGCTTCCGGGCGCTCCATCCCGACGTCGAGCTGACGCTCGCCCCGATGGAGGTGCCCGACGGTCGCGACGCACTCGAGGCCGGCGACTGCGACCTGGCCCTGCTCGTCGAGGACCCCGAGGAGGGGGTGGAGGGTGGCTGGGCCGGGAGTCCCTCCGACGGTGACTCGTTCGCCCGCACGCACCTGCTCGACGACCGGATGAACGTGATGCTGCCGGCCGACCATCCGCTGGCGGCACGTCGGCGGATCCGGTTGGAGGAGCTGCGTGAGGACCCGTGGATCCTCGGGCGTCGCGACTACGTGCCGGACGAGGTGGTCTTCTACCGGGCCTGTCGGCGGGCGGGCTTCGAGCCGCAGATGGCCTTCGAGAGCGACGACTACCTCGCGATCCAGGGCTTCGTCGCGGCCGGCGTCGGGGTCGCGCTGGTGCCGGACATGGCGCTGGTCAGCGTGCGCAACGACGTCGTCGTGCGGGACCTCGAGCGCCCGCCGTACCGGCGCGTGGTGGCCGCGGTCGACGCCGACGCCTGGCAGTCGCCGGCGGTCGACGCGATGCTCACGCTGGTGGTCGAGTCCGGGAAGGCGCTGGCCGCGAACAGCGCCGCGCGGCGGAAGGCTCGTCGCCGGGTGCGGGGGGAGGTGAGGCCGGGGGCGGTCGCGGGGTCGGAGGCGGTCGCGGGGTCAGAGTCGGGCGCGGGGTCAGAGGCGGGCGCGGGGTCGGGCGCCGGGTAGTGGTGGCGCCGGTCGCGGAGTGCCGTTGCGGGGGTTGCGGGGCGGCACGGGGGTTGTGCGGTGCCTTGGGCTGTCGTGGGCCGATCGGGCCCGGATGCGACGGGGGTGCTCGGGGAAGGCGGCCGATTGCAGGGGTTGTTCCCGGCGGGCCGGGGCCGCCGGCGGGCATGCGAACATGTGTTCGTGTCATCGGTGATCTGCATCCACCTCGCGCGGTTCCCGCTGGTGGTGGCGGCGGACGGGCGCCGGGAGCTGTTGACCCGGCCCGTGGCGCTGGCGCCCGAGGTCGGGCGGACGGCGCTGATCGGCGAGGTCTCGCCGGCCGCGGAGGCGGCCGGCGTGCACCGCGGGCTGTCGCTCGGGGAGGCGCTCTCGCGCTGTCCGCAGCTCCAGCTGCTGCCCCCGGATCCGGTCGTGGCGCAGGCGCGCTGGGACGATCTCGTCGGGCGCCTCGAAGGGATCGGGGCGGCGGTCGAGGACGGTGCCGCGGGGCGTGACGGGCGGCCGGGGACGGCCTGGTTCGCGGCCACGGGGATCCGCCGCCTCCACGGCGGCTCGCTCGACGGGATCGTGCTGGCGGTGCGCGAGGCGCTGGGGCTGCCGGTCCGGATCGGGGCGGCGCCGACGCGCTTCCTGGCCCGCGTCGCGGCCGGTCGAGCGCGGACGCGACGGCCGGTCGTGCTGGGTGAGGCCGACGGGCTGGGGTTCCTCCGCGACGAGCCGATCGCCGCGCTCGGCCTGCGTCCCGAGCTGGTCCCGCTGGTCGCGGCCTTCGAGCGACTCGGCGTCGCCACGCTCGGGGAGCTGGCGGAGCTGCCGGCGGGGACGGTCGGGGAGCGGTTCGGTCGTCCCGGCCTCCGTGCGCACGCGTTGGTCCGTGGGGAGGAGGAGCCGTTGCGCCCGCGCGACCCGACCTCCAGGATCGAGGCTGACCTGGTGCTCCCGGAGGCGGTCTCGGGCGAGCAGCTCGGGCACGCGCTCGGGTTGCTGATCGACCGGATCCTGGCCCACCCGCAGCGGCGCCACCGTCCGCTGCGCTCGTTCCTGCTCCAGGCGAAGCTGGTCGAGCGAGGCACCTGGCAGGAGCGGGTCGTCCTGCGGGAGGCGATGAGCGACCCCCAGCGGATCCGGCTGGCGCTCGGCCTGCGGCTGGCGCTGCTGCCCTCTCCGGCCGAGCGGCTGGCCCTGCGGGTCGACGGATTCGGCACCCCGGTACCTGCCGACCGTCCGCTGCTGGAGGAGGCGGCGGCGATCCGTCACGCCCGTCTGCGCGAGGCGGTCCGGCAGGTCCGTGAGGTCGCCGGGCCGGACGGGGCACTGCGGGTGGTGGCGATCGATCCCGGCTCGCGGGTCGCGGAGCGCCAGATGGCGCTGACCCCGTTCGAGCCGTAGGAACCTGTTCCGGAATGACCGGCCGCGCCAGGCGGCCACTGATTCCGAAGCAGGTTCGGAGCTACTTGTGGATCATCGTGACGATCGCGAACACGACCGCGGCGACGCAGACCGCGCCCGCGACCGTGGCGAGCGCGACGTAGCCCGCGGTCGCGCGGGCGCGGCCCTCGCGGCGGGCCGTGCCGGCGTGGACGACACCCCGGATCGCGAAGGCGAAGGCGATGCTCAGCCCGACGCCGGCGAGGCCGCCGACGATGATGACCTCGAGCAGGTCCTCCCAGACGGTCATGCAGGCTCCTCCGCCAGCGGCGGCGGTGTCTGGCGGCGCCGCAGCAGGTATCCGGTGAAGACGGCGATCACGACGCAGACGGCGATCGGGCCGATCGTGCCGCCGCCGAAGAGGGCGGAGAGCCCGTAGGCGGCCGCGCCGGTCAGGCCGGCGGCGGGGATCGTCAGGACCCAGGCGACGGCCATGTTGCCGGCGACGCCCCACTTGACGGCCGAGAGCCGCTTGGCGGCACCGGCACCGACGACGCCGCCGGAGATCACGTGGGTGGTCGAGAGCGGGAAGCCGACGTGGGTCGCGGCGAGGATCACCGCGGCGCCCGACCCCTGGGCGGCGAAGCCCTGGGCGGCGTCCATCTTGATGATCTTCGAGCCCATCGTGCGGATGATCCGCCAGCCGCCGGAGTACGTTCCGAGCGCGATCGCGCTGGCGGACGCCACGACGACCCAGAACGGGACCTCGGGGTTGACCGCGCCGAGCGAGCCGTGGGCGACGAGCGCGAGGGTGATGATGCCCATCGTCTTCTGGGCGTCGTTGGTGCCGTGGGCCAGGGCCAGCAGCGAGCCGGAGGCGATCTGGCCGAGGCGGAATCCGCGGGTCACCGGTCCGGGGCGGAGGCGGCCGACGATCCGGTAGACGAACAGGATCGAGACCCCGGCGACGCCGAAGGCCAGGACGGGCGCGACGAGGGCGGGGACGACGACCTTGCCGAGCAGGCCCTCGCCGATGATCGCGCTCGGGCCGGCGGCCACGAGCATCGCGCCGACGACGCCGCCGATCAGGGCGTGCGAGGAGCTCGACGGCAGGCCGAACCACCAGGTGAGCATGTTCCAGGCGATCGCGCCGATCAGGCCGGCGAACACCACCTGGAGGGTGATCGAGCCGGAATCGACGATCCCGCTGGCGATCGTGGCGGCGACCTTGAGCGAGAGGAACGCGCCGATGAAGTTGAGGATCGCGGCGATCAGGATCGCCAGCTTGGGGGGCAGTGCGCGGGTCGAGATCGACGTCGCGACGACGTTTGCCGTGTCGTGGAAGCCGTTGGTGAAGTCGAACGCGAGCGCAGCGCCGATGACCAATGCCAGCAGCAGGTCGGAGGCCATGGGAGAGAGGGGGTCGCCGGTGGGCTAGCGGTTCTTGATGACGATGCCTTCGAGGATGTTCGCGACTCGCTCGCACGAGTCGATCCCGTCCTCGAGCCGCTCGAAGATGTCCTTCCAGCGGATGACGACCATCGGGTCGATGCCCCCGTCGAAGAGCCCGGCGATCGCCGACCGGGAGAGCCGGTCGCCGTCGTTCTCGAGCCGGTTGACCTCGACGGTGTAGTGGCGGATGTCGCCGAAGTTGCGCAGGCGCGGCATCCCGGCAGCCAACGCCTTGGTGGCGTCGATCAGGATGTCGCAGAGGCCGTGGGCCTGCTCCATCGGCGCCTCGACCTTGTAGAGCAGGATCAGGTCGGCGGTCTCGTCGATCAGATCGACGACGTCGTCCAGGGCCGACGCCAGCTCCAGGATGTCCTCACGCTCGATCGGCGTGACGAACGTCTGGTTGAGGTGGCTGATGATGTCGTGCGTGATCCGATCGGTGTCGCTCTCGACGACGTTGATCTCGCGAGCGATCTCGGGGTGATCGGGGAGTCCGTGCAGGAACCGGCCGAGCAGCTCGGCGGCTCGCACGGCGTTGTCCGCGGATTCCTCGAAGAGCTCGAAGTAGCGCGTATCGCGTCCGGTGAAGACCTGGGTCAGGCGAGCCATGCGAACCGCCATGTAATCAGCCGGTGAACGCGTCACGCGTCCCGCAACGCGGAAGACGTCCTGAAGACATGGGAACATGTGTTCGTGTCGTCTGTCTCTGGGGGTCGTCGAGGCCACGTCGCCGGGACGGTCCGGCGGCTCGGTGAACCGTGGCCGACGCAGGTCCGGATGGGCCGCGGTGGGCGGCCGCTGAGCGTCGACGGAGAGCGGGTCGAGGCGGTCGTGGAGACCTGGCTGCTGGAGGACCGCTGGTGGACGGAAACGCCGCTGCGACGGCGGATGTGGGAGGTGGTCACCGTCCGCGGACGGGCGCTGGTCGTCTATCGCGACCTGGTCGGCGGCGGCTGGTGGCGCTCGCGCTGAGCCGGATTCGGGGGCGGTCGCGGAGGCGTTGCCCGGGGGTCGCGGAGCGGGTCTCGAGCGGGTCTCGGCGGCGGCGTCGGGGAGGGCCGGACGAGGGGTCGAACGTCCACGAGATCTCGGCGCTGAATTCGCGCCGGATCGGCACGAAGTCGGCACCGATTGGGACTGGTTTCGTCACCGGGGCCGACGTCAGGCTCCCGGTATGTGTCCTTCTTCGTCCCGTCGCGGGTCGTGTGGTGGCTCGCGGAGCGCGGGTCCCGTTCGGCCGGATGCCGCTCGTCGGCGGCGGGGCGGCGGGAGCGCGGGGCAGGCGAGCGTCGAGCACGCGGCGATCGTCCTCGTCGTGCTCCTGGTCCTGGCCGGTGGGACAGCGGTCGCGGGCGGGGCGTCGATCGTCAACGCCGTGCACTCCGGCCTTCGGCGCGCGATCTGCGTCGCCGGGGGCGAGCGTTGCGCGCCGTTCCACGTGCAGCAGCCGTGCCTCGTCGCGCGGGACGATCGGCAGCAGTCCTCGGGGGCGAGCTTCCTCGCCTTCCGGATCGGGGGCAGCGAGGGGCTGACGGTCGAGCGACGGTCGGACGGGTCGGTGGCGGTCGTCGCCTACCGCGACCTCGAGTCGGGGGTCGGGCTCTCCGTTGGGGTCAGCTTCGGGCTCGGGCGGACTGCCGACGGCGACGGCGAGTTGGTGTCGGCCGACGGCGGTGGGCGGGCCTCGTTCGAGGCCTCGGTCGGGGTCGAGGCCCGCCTGCGGGGCGGTTGGGGGCAACGTTGGGAGTTCCCGGACGAGCCGGCCGCCGACGACTTCCTGCGGCGCTACGTGGCGATCCGGCGGGCGGCGCTGCCCGGCGGTGGCGGTCGGGACGTGGGGCAGGTGCGCCCGCCCGACGTCGAGCGGGTCCGCTTCGGGGCCGACGGCAGCGTCTCGGGCGAGGTCTCCGGTCCGCTGGGGCTCGAGGGCACGGCGCGGGCGATGGCGGGCCTGCGGGGCGCCGGGGTGCGGGACCGGCGGACGGGACGGACGACCGTCGGGGTGGCGGTTCCGGCGTCGATCGCGGGGGAGCTGGCCGGCCCGCTCGGGCTGGGGCTCGAGGGCGACCTGCGGGTCGAGTCCTCGGTCACGCTGGTCCTCGACCGGGAGCTGCGGCCGGAGGAGCTGCGCCTGCTCGGACGGGTGACGACCGCGGGAGAGGCGCGCGAGCGCGAGGTCCAGCTGCGGCTCGACCTGACCCGGCCCGAGCTCGGACGCGAGGTCGGGGCGCTGCTCCGGGGGCTCGGGGGTGGCGATCCGGCGGCGGCCGGTGGCGCGGCGGGGCGACTCGGTCGCTGGGCGGCGACGGAGGGCTGGATCGACGAGCGGGAGTACCGCGTGGAGACGAAGCGGACGGGCCGAGAGGGGGAGTTGGCGCTCGGGTTGCGGCTGGGCTTCCACGACCGCGACCAGCGGTCGCGGGCGACGCTGGTCGCGGCGCGGAGTCGCCCGCCCGGGGGGATCTGGGAGTCCCGTGGTGATTGCGTTCGCGGCGGGGTGCGGGGCGCGGCGGGCTGAGGGGCAAGCGGGCGAAGGGGACTGGAAGCTATGGGTATTGCCGGATATAATCTGTCCATGAAGGTCATGATCTCGGTGCCGGACGAGCTGCTCGCGCGGATCGATGCCGCGGCGGCGGAGCGTCGTGTCTCCCGCAGCGCCTTCCTGCAGCAGGCGGCCGCCGCCGCGCTGGGTGACGACGAGCCGGCGGTGCGACGGGCGATGGCCTGGGTCGACGGGCGCTTCGCGGGGATCGATGCGGCTCCGGCGGCGGCGCTGGTGCGTCGGGATCGCGACCGGTGATGAGCGCCCTGCTGCTGGACAGCTCGGTGTGGCTGGCGTGGGCCCGGCCGGATGGGGAGCCTGATCATCCGCACGCGCGTGCGCTCGTGGAGCGACGGGCTCGCCATGATCTTCGCCTGTACCTGCTGGACCTCACGCTCTACGAGGTCGCCAACGTGGTGTTGCGGGGCTGGGGCCGGTCGGCGGGGGATGCCGAGGGACTGGTCGAGGCCTGCCGCGCGCTGGCCAGCGCGCCGGCGATCGCGCCCGACGGAGGTGAGCGGCGGCAGGCCGCCGATCTGGCCGAGCGACACGGCCTGACGGTCTACGACGCGTCCTACGCGGCGGTCGCCCAGCGGCGGGGCCTGCTCCTCGTCAGCGGCGACCGGGCGCTCCAGCGGGCCGGGCTCGCGGTTGCGGCCGAGGAGGCAGTCGTCCGGGGCTGATGCGAACATACGTTCGTGCCCGGTTACGTCGAGCTCCACTGCCACTCGGCCTACTCGTTCCTCGACGGCGCCTCGCTGCCGGAGGAGCTGGTGCAGGCCGCGGCCGCGCAGGGGCACGGGGCGCTGGCGCTGACCGAACACGACGGGGTCTTCGGGGCGATGGAGCTCGCCCAGGCCGCGGCGGCGGTCCCGGACTTCCGCGCGATCCACGGCGCCGAGATCACCGTCCGGGTCGATCCGCGGGGGCCGGAGCTGCCGTCGGCGGACGCCCAGCCGGATCCGGAGACCCGCCGCCACCTGACCCTGCTCGTGCAGGACGCGCGCGGCTGGCGGAGCCTCTGCCGCCTGCTGACCCGAGCCCACCGCCACACCCGCGACCATCCCCGGCGGGTCCGGACGGCACCGTGGGTGACGATCGCCGACGTCTGCGACCTCCACGAAGGGCTCGTCTGCCTCAGCGGCTGCGCCGACCACGGGGTCGAGGAGGAGGTGACGCTGAAGACGCTGCGCGAGGCCTTCGGCACCGAGGACCTCTACGTCGAGCGGCAGCGCCGCTACCTCCGCGGCGATCGCGAGCAGGGCCGGCGGCGCGCCGAGCTGGCCCGGCGGCTGGGGCTGCGGTCGGTGGCGACCGGCAACGTCCACGCCCACTCCTACGAGCGAGCGCGGCTGCAGGACGCGTTGGTGGCGATCCGCCGGCACAGCACGCTCGACGCCTCCGAGCCGTTGCGGCGCGGCAACCACAGTCACGTGCTGGTGCCCCCGAAGGCGATGGTCGCGCGCTTCGCTGACGATCCCGACGCGGTCGCGGAGTCGGTCCGCCTCGCCGACCGGCTGCGGTTCGACCTGACCAAGGACCTCGGCTACAGCTACCCGGGGCAGGAGGACGACGACGCACCGCGGATCCTGGCCGAGGTCTGCCGTCGGCGGTTCGTCGAGCGCTACGAGGACGACGCCGGCGACGCGCCGCTCGTTCGCCACGGGCGCCGAACGACGCTCCGGCGCGAGGCTCAGACGCGCCTCGACGAGGAGCTGCGCCTGATCGACAAGCTCGGACTCTCCGGCTTCTTCCACCTCCACTACGAGATCCTCGAGCTGGCCCGCGAGGTCGCCTTCGAGGTCCGGGGGCGGGGGACGGCCAGCGCGCTGATGCCGCCCGGTCGCGGCCGTGGCTCGTCCGTCTCCTCGATCGTCTGCTATCTGACCGGGCTCTCGCACGTCGACCCGATTGCGAACGAGCTCTCGATCGGTCGCTTCCTGCACGAGGAGATCGACACGAGCGCGACCCTGCCGGACATCGACCTCGACTTCCCGCGCGACGTGCGCGAGATCCTGATCCCGCGCGTTCACGAGAGGTACGGGGACGAGCGAGCGGCGCTGGTGGCGACCTTCCCGACCTACCGTGCGCGGGGCGCGATTCGGGAGCTGGGGGGCGCGCTCGGCCTGCCCGCCGCCGAGCTGGAGCGGGTTGCGCGCGGGTCGGAGGGCTGGTCGGGATCGGGCGTCGCCGAGGACATCGCCTCGGCGCTCCGGATCCGCGCCGAGCACGCCACCGGCGGCCACGAGGGCCAACGCACCCGCGCCGAGCGGGACGCCGCGATGCGGGCGGTCGAGAACGACCCGGACGACCCCGGCGCCGGCCTGCCCGGGCGCTGGGCGTGGCTGGCGCGGCTGTCGGTGATGGCCCACGGTCTGCCCCGGCATCTCTCGCAGCACCCCGGCGGGATGATCATCGCGACCCGGCCGCTGATCGACTGCTGCCCGGTCGTGCCCTCGGCGATGGAGGGCCGGCAGATGGTGATGTGGGACAAGGACTCCTGCTCCGACGCCGGCTTCGCGAAGATCGACCTGCTCGGTCTGGGGATGCTCTCCTGCGTCGCCCGCACCGTCGACCTGATCTCCGAGCGGCGGGGAGAGACGGTCGACCTCTCGCGGATCCCGCTCGACGACCAGAAGACGTTCGAGGCGATCCAGCGGGCCGAGACCACTGGCGTCTTCCAGATCGAGAGCCGGGCGCAGATGGGCTCGCTGCTGCGGACCCGGCCCGAGACGCTGGAGGACATCACGATCCAGGTCGCGATCGTCCGCCCCGGGCCGATCCAGGGCGGCGCGGTCAACCCCTACATCGAGCGCCGTCAGCGGCTCCGCGAGAACCCGAGCTACCGCGTTCCGTACCCGCACCCGTCGCTGGAGGAGGCGCTGAAGCCGACACTCGGCGCGATCCTCTTCCAGGACCAGGTGATCGAGGTCTCCCAGGCCTTCGCCGGCTTCGGGCCGTCGCAGGCCGAGAACCTGCGGCGGGCGATGAGCCGCAAGCGCTCGGCCGAGGCGATGGAGCAGTCCCGCGAGGACTTCATCACGGGCGCGATCGCTCGCCACGCCGGCAGCCGCCACCCGGTCGACCGAGCCCTGGCCGAGCAGATCTGGGCGATGGTCTCCGGCTTCTCCGGCTTCGGCTTCCCCAAGGCTCACGCGGTCGCCTTCGGGCTGCTCGCCTACCAGTCGACCTGGCTGCGGGTCCACTACGGGCCGGAGTTCCTCTGCTCGCTGCTCGACGAGCAGCCGATGGGCTTCTACCCGCCCGACGCGCTGATCCACGAGGCCCAACGGCGGGAGATCGTCGTCCTGCCGCCGGACGTGCGGACGAGCGACGTGCGTTGCACGATCACCGAGGGAGGAGCGATCCTCGTCGGCCTCGGCTACGTCAAGGGGATCCGCAGGGAGGAGATCGAGGCGCTGGTCGCCGAGCGCGAGCAGCACGGTCGCTGGCGGTCGCTGGGGGACCTGCCGGCGCGGCTGGGCACCTCGCTCACGTCGCTCGAGGCGTTGGCCTGGTCCGGGGCCTGCGACGGGTTGGCGGCGGAGGAGCAGATTCCGGAGGCCCGGCGGCGGCGGGCGGCGATGTGGCGGGTCGGGGCGGTCTCCCCGGGCCGGCGGGTGGCGTCGGGGACCCAGTTGGCGCTGGGGCTGGAGGCCGGGGCCGAGCCCACGCTGGCGGAGATGACGCCCTGGGAGCGGCTGATCGCCGACTACGACAGCACCGCGATGACCGCCGGTCCGCACCCCCTGGAGCTGTTGCGCCCGCAGCTGCGGCCGCAGGGGGCGGTGACCAGCGACGACCTCCCGCGGCTGCGTCACGGCAGCACGGTCGCGGTCGGCGGGATGGTGCTCGCCCGGCAGCGGCCCGGCAGCGCGAAGGGGATCGTCTTCCTGCTGCTGGAGGACGAGCGCGGCACGATCAACCTGATCGTTCCGCCGAACGTCTACGCGCAGCACCGCCTGGCCGTGCGGACCGAGCCGCTGGTGGTGGCGGAGGGGCGGCTCGAGCGGCACGCCGCCGCGGGCGGGCAGATCAACGTGGTGGTGCGGCGCCTGTCGCCGCTCGACGAGTACGTCGACCGCCCGAGCCACGCCGAGGTCCGGCGGTTGCAGCGACTGGCTCCCGAGGAGCTGGAGCGGTGGCGGCAGGAGCAGGCGGCGATCGGCCTGGTGGCGGTCGGGGGCGGGGCGCCCGGCGGGGGCGGTCCGAGGACGGGCGGCGGCCAGGGGGCAGGCGGCAACGGACCGGGACGACCCGGGACGGGCGGAGGGCCTTCCCGAGGAGGCGGTGGTCGCGGGGCCACGCGCCCCGGGGCGGGCGACCGCGGGGCGGCCGAAGGCGGCGGGTTCCGGGCGGTGGCCCCCGAGGCGATGAACTTCGGGCGGGGGCGGGGGCGATGAGGGCCTCGTTGCCGGGATCCGTCGTCGCGTTGCCCGGGCCCGTCTGGCGCGGGTCCGGTGGGCCGGAGGAACGGGGTTCGGCGGCCGCCGGGAGCCCGGGCGTGCGTCGGCGGGGGCCGCCGGCGAAGGACGGGGATCGGCCGCCATGAGGGCGGATCCGGGTTCATAACCCCGTCCGGGACGCCGTCCGCAGGGGTCATCCGAGACCCGCGCGCGTCTTCGCACCAAAACGCCACCGGCGCAAGAATCACCCGCATCTGCAGGGAATCTTGCAGTCGCTTCCTGCTGCCGTGAGCCTCGCTACCGCCGGGAACGCTGCTATTCTGCTCCGCAACGCTGATTTCCGGGAAGAGCGCCATGCCGCCGGCGTCCGGGGAAGCGGGGATTCACGAAGGGGGATGGCTCGGTTTCACGCCGTGGCGTCCGCTGACGGGGATTCGCTACCGCTTTCGCAGCGTCATTCGAACCCTGTACCTGCATGGCGACTGATCGCGACCAACCGTGGTGGGCTGACGCTCAGGAGTACCGGCATCGCGAGACGCGACGCCGGAGCCTGGACGACGTCGATTCCTCCCGGTCCGACAACGAGTTCACGGCCAACGCCGCGCGCCGTCGCCGCGCCGCCGCCGCTCGTGCGGCCGCCCAGCAGCGCCGGGCCCGTCAACGTCGCCCCGAGCCAGTCGAGTTCCCGTGGGTCGACGAGTCGCCCTTCGGTGGTCAGGACGAGGACAGCGGCGCCGAGCGCGATCGCTCCCGCCGCGTCCGCGACCGCACGCGTGAGCCCGGCACCAGCGTCGCTCGGCGCTCCGGTGCCCCCGCCACCCGCCGGCGCCCCGGCGGTCGCCCCGCCCGCCGTCGCCGCGCCGGCGTGCTCGCGCGGCCCGAGAAGCTGCTGCTCTACGTCGCCATCCTCGGCCTGTTCCTGGTCCTCGCCGCAGCGACCAACTCGGACGCCGCCGTGGTCGTCCAGCACGCGGCCTCGCTGACGCGCTAGGAGACGGGCTCCTAGGCGTCGGCCTCCTCGTCATCGTCGCCCGTTCGCGGGCCGGAAGGGCCCCTCGACCGCAGCCGCGGTCGTTTCGTCGTTCCCGCGCACGCGCTTCGCGGCCGCCTCGACCGCGGCCTCCGAGGGGCGGCCCGGTGCCTTCCGGCGCGGGCGCGACCACTCGTGAAGAAGTGGTGACGGGGGCTTGCGTTCGCCGCCGGGATGAGTACACTTACATTCCGTTAGTCGCTTCAGATCTTGAAGCACAGCTAAACCCCCGGAAGGTTCGCGATGCCGACTGCCATGAGCCGCTTCACCATTCACGACGATCTCTCCGCACCCGAGGGATCGCTGCCGGTCCTGAAGGGCGCGCTGGCGTCGGCTGGGCAGCTCCCGAACCTCGTCGGCGTCCTGGCCGGATCGCCCGCCGCCCTGCGGGGCTACGCCCGCTTCGCCGGTGAGCTGCGTCACGGCACGCTCGGCCCGGCGACGAAGGAGCGGATCTCGCTGGCGGTCGCCGAGCACTTCCGCTCGACGCCCGGGGTCAAGATGCACACCCGCACGGCACGGGTGGCCGGGCTCGGGATCGACGAGGTCAAGCTGGCGCGCAACTTCGCGTCCGGCGACGAGCGGCAGGACGTCCTGCTCCGCTACGTCGGCCACCTGCTGCGCAAGCGCAGCCAGCCGCCGGCGGCCCTCCAGGAGGAGGCGCTGGAGTTCGGCTGGAGCGAGGAAGCGTTGCTCGAGGCGATTGCCTACGCGTCGGTCGAGGTCTTCTCCGCGCTGGTGAACATCGCCGGAGACGTGCCCGTCGACGGCTCGATGGAGGAATCGCGTCAGCTTCGAGCGGCGTGAGCAACGAGCCGGACACCCGCTGCTGCTGCCCCGACTACCACGTCGCGGTCGAGCTGATCGGTCGGCGCTGGACGGGGGCGATCGTCGCCGTCCTGCTGGCCGACAGCCCGCGCCGCTTCAGTGAGCTACGGGCGAGCGTGCCCGGTCTCTCCGACCGGGTGCTCTCGCAGCGCATGCGGGAGCTGGAGGCCGAGGACGTCGTCGTGCGGACGGTGCACCCCGGTCCGCCGCTGCGGGTCGAGTACACGCTGACGCCCAAGGGGCACGACCTCGAGCCGGTCGTGCGTGCGCTCGAGAGCTGGGGGCGACGCTGGATGTGCGCCACCGACAGCGGCAGCGCCGAGCACCCCGACGCCGCGTCGCCGTGCGGGCCGGCCCACGAGGGCCTCGAGCCCACGACCGAGACGACCGCCGGGGCCTGATCCCGCCGCCCGTGGAGCCGATCCTTCGGCTCATGACGCCGCGCTCGGCTAGCCTCCACGGGGGAGTGCGTCGCCGCACGACCGCCGGGTCCCGCTGGGATCCCCGTATACGACCCCGCAGGAGCGAACGAGAACGTGCCCGAGACGCCGCGCACCCCCGAGGACATCAAGCGCCTGGTGGCCGAGCAGGACATCCGGTTCGTGCGGATGTGGTTCACCGACATCCTCGGCCAGCTCAAGTCGTTCTCCGTCAGCGCCTCCGAGCTCGACGACGCCTTCGAGGGCGGGATGGGCTTCGACGGCTCCTCGATCACCGGCTTCAACGCCGTCGAGGAGTCGGACATGATCGCGATGCCCGATCCGACGACGTTCGCGGTCCTGCCGTGGACGCCGAAGGGCGAGGGCGTCGCCCGCGTCTTCTGCGACGTCCAGACGCCGGAGAAGACCCCGTACGAGGGCGACCCGCGGTACATCCTCCGGCGCGCGCTGAAGCGGATGACCGACATGGGCTTCGACACCTTCAACGTCGGACCCGAGCTGGAGTACTACCTCTTCAAGGACAGCCAGGGGACCGAGGTCCTCGACGAGGGCGGCTACTTCGACCTGACGGCGCTCGACGCCGGCTCCGACGTCCGCCGCGACACCTCGGTCGCGCTCGAGGCGCTCGGCATGAAGGTCGAGTACAGCCACCACGAGGGCGGGCCCTCGCAGCACGAGATCGACATCCGCTACACGGATGCGCTCAAGATGGCCGACGACTGCATGACCTACCGGCTGACGGTCAAGGAGATCGCGATGCAGCACGGCTGGCACGCGACCTTCATGCCCAAGCCGCTGACCGGCGAGAACGGCTCGGGGATGCACACCCACCTGTCGCTCTTCCGCGACGGCAAGAACGCGTTCTACGACGCCAACGACCGCTACTTCCTCTCCGACGTCGGCAAGGCGTTCATCGCCGGCCAGCTGCGCCACGCGCGGGAGATGTCGGCCGTCTACGCCCAGTGGGTCAACAGCTACAAGCGGCTGGCGCCGGGCTACGAGGCGCCGGTCTACGTCGCCTGGTCGCGCCGCAACCGCTCCGCGCTCGTGCGGGTGCCGATGTACCACCCCGGCAAGGAGCAGGCCACGCGGATGGAGCTGCGCTGCCCCGACCCCGGCTGCAATCCCTACCTGACCTTCGCGCTGCTGCTGCACGCCGGTCTCGACGGGATCGAGAAGGGCTACGAGCTGCCCGAGCCGATGGAGCGCAACCTCTACCACCTGTCGCCGGACGACCGGCGGCGGCTCGGGATCGAGCATCTGCCGGAGACGCTCGGCGAGGCCGTCGAGCTGGCGGCGGAGTCGGAGCTGGTGCTGCGAGCGCTCGGCGAGCACACCCTCGATCGCTTCGTGGAGATCAAGCGCGAGGAGTGGGAGGACTACCGCGTGCAGGTCACGCAGTGGGAGCTGGACCGCTACCTCCCCGTCCTGTAGCGGCGGGCCGCTAGGCGGGCAGGCGGACGACCGTGACGGGGATGTTGAGGGACAGGAGCTTCGCGCTCCACGTCTTCTGGCTGTGGACGCGGAGCGTGAGCGAGCGGTAGCGGCGGGCGGGGAAGAGCGAGCGCTGGACTCGGAGGTAGCCGCAGTCGTTGGCGACGCCGAGCTTGATCCGCGCGACGAGCGTCCGACCGCGGTACCACGACGCCCAGACCGTTCGGTCCCCCGTCACCGGGGCCAGACCCGAGATCTGCCAGATCCGCTTGGCGTAGGCCGACAGCGGGCGGTCGGCCACGTCGAACGCCAGCGTCGTGACCTTGACCCTGCCGGTGCCGGTGATGACGCGCCCGCTGGCGCCGGCGGGGAGCTCGCTGACCACCAGCGGGACGATCTGGCCCCTGCTCGCGGCGGTTCCGCGCACGCCGTAGCTGGTGATCGCGAACGCGGCGTTGCCCTCACCGTCGAAGCTGCCGTCGAAGCTGCCGGCCTTGCCGGCGACGCCGACGATCTGGAAGCGGCCACCCGGCGTGCCGCCGCTGATGGTGCCCGTGATCGGCTGGTAGCCGCTGACCGGATCGCGGGCCACGCACGGACGCTCGAGGTGGATGACGGAAGCGGACGCCGGCGCGGCGGCAGTGAGCGCGGCGAGGGCGACGGCAGGGGCGGCGAGGGCCCACGTACGACGGGACATCGGGGATTCTCCGGGGGGAGGAGGAACGTCGAGGGATCGGGTTGCGGCCCGCGGACGGACCCGACCGACTCTAGCCCCTGCTCCGGCCGTCGGGTGCCGGATCGACGGCGAGCCCGCCCCGCACCGGCTCCGGCCCCAGCTCACGCTCCTGGTGGTCCGCGGGCTCGTCCCGGCGACGGGTCAGCGCCGACGGCCACCAGACCCGACGACCGGCGTCGAGGGTCAGCGTCGGGACCAGGATCGAGCGGACGAGGAAGGTGTCCAGCAGCACGCCGAAGGCGACCGCGAAGCCGATCTCGGTCAGGAACACGAGCGGGAGGATCCCGAGCACCGCGAAGGTGCCGGCGAGCACGATCCCGGCCGAGGTGATGACCCCGCCGGTCGCCGCCAGGCCCCGGACCATCCCCGGTCGGGTGCCGTGCACGAGCGCCTCCTCGCGAACGCGCGCCATCAGGAAGATGTTGTAGTCGATGCCCAGGGCGACGAGGAAGACGAACGCGTAGAGCGGGATCGACGGATCGGTCCCCTCGAAGCCGAAGACGTGCTCCCACACGAGCACGCTGACGCCGAGCGCGGCGGCGAACGAGAGCACGACGGTCGCGATCAGCAGCAGCGGCGCCACCAGCGCCCGCAGCAGCAGCATCAGGATCAGCAGCACCACGGCCAGCGCGACCGGCACGATCACCAGCGTGTCGCGCGAGGCGGCGTCCTTCTGGTCGTAGGCGATCGCGGTCTGCCCGCCGACGAGCACGTCTGGCCCGCCGGCGGCGCGCACGGCGCTCCGGATCCCCGGGATCTGCTGCTGGGCCGCCACCGTGTAGGGGTTGTCGCGCAGCTGCAGGCTCAGCAGCGCGCCCTCCTCGCCGCGGATGGGGCGACCGCGGTCGTCGATCGCCGGCCGGACGCTGGCGACGCCCGGGGCTCGCTTGGCGGCGGCGATCACCGCCGGCACCCGCGCCGGATCGGGCACGATCACGTCGGTCGGCGCGTCGCCGCCGGCCGGGAAGCCCTTGGCCAGCAGCTTGGCCGCGACCTGGGACTCGACCTCGTTGCGGTAGGAGTCGTTCTGGGTCAGGTTCGTGTCGAGCTGGGTCAGGCCGAGGCAGAAGACGAGCAGCAGGGCCGTCGTGCCGACCCAGATCCGGCGGGGGCTGGCGGCCAGGCGGACGCCGAGTCGGTGCCAGGCGCCGGTCTCCGCGGTCCGGGCCGCACGATCCGCGAGCCGCACCTCGATCGGGTTGTGGACGTGCGGAGCGAGCGCCCGGACGACGGCGACCACGGTCGCGATCGCGGCGACGACGCCGAGCAGGACCCCGAACCCACCGAGGCCGACGCCGCTCAGCAGCGAGCCGACCACGATCCCGGCGACGATCATCGCGACCAGCGGGGCCAGGACGCCGACCACGATCGCGACGCAGATGATCCGCGTCCGCGAGCCGTCGGCGAGCCGCTGTCCACGCTCCGACAGCCGCAGATCGGAGACGGGGTGAGCGGCGGTCCGCGGCACGAACGGCCAGAAGATCCGGCGGCCGCAGACGGCGAGCAGCGCCGGCAAGAGGGTCAGCATCGAGACCATCGCGATGAAGACGCCCATCGCCCCGATCGGCCCGAGACCGGAGGTCGCGTTGACCTTGGCCAGGGTCAGCGTGAGCAGGGCGGCGACCACCGTCGCCCCCGAGGCGACGATCGCCGGCCCCGACGACCGCAACGCGTGCTGCAGCGCCTCGAGTCGGTCGTCGAAGCGGTGCAGCTCCTCGCGGTAGCGGGACACCAGCAGCAGCGCGTAGTCGGTGCCGGCGCCGATCACGAGCACCGAGAGGATCGACGAGGACTGGCCGTTGACGGTCACGCCGAGCTCGCTGAGGCCGTAGCCGGCGGAGCGCGAGGCGACCTCGGCACCGATCACGGCGGCGATCGGGACGAGCCAGAAGATCGGGCTGCGGTAGATCAGGATCAGCAGCGTGATCACGAGTGCCATCGCGGCCCCGAGCAGGGTCCCGTTGATCGAGTCGAAGACCTTGACCGCGTCGGCCGAGCTGCCGGCGGCGCCGCCGATCTGGACCCGTAGGCCGGTCGTCTGATCCTGCGGGGTCGAGACGCGGTCGCGCCAGGCCTGGACCGGATCGAGGATCGTCTCGCTCTCGCCGTTGCCGTCGATCTGCGCGGTCAGGATCGCGGTCGTCCGGTTGGGGGAGACGACGGGCGGGCCGAACGGGGTCGTGCGCTCGCGGAGGATCTGGCCGGCCGACGGTTGGCCACTGCGCTCGTCCGCGGTCAGCCCCCGCCCGAGGCGCAGCGCGTTCAGCTCCAGCCGGTCGGCGGCGACCTGGGCCCGGTCGGCGGCCGTCAGGCCTCCGTCGCGGTGGTAGACGATCACCACCGGCGCCATCTCCCCGCCCTGGAGCCGCTCGCTGACGGCCAGCGCGCGGGTCGACTCGGCGTCGCCGGGGAGGAAGCTCGACGCCTCGTTGACCTCGGCGTCGGAGAACTTGCCCATCAGGTCGAGCGGGCCGGTGGCGAGGACCACGAACAGCGCCCAGGCGACGAGCACCACGATCCGGCGGCGGCGGTGGGCGGCGAAGGTGAGGAACTGGCTCATGGCGCTGGGACGGTGGTGTGGGACGGGGCGGGGTCAGGCGTTGTCGAGGGCGGCGCGGAGCGCGTCCGGATCGGTCAGTGGGGCCTGGCAGCTGAACCGCTCGCAGACGTACGCGGTCGGCTGGCCGTCGACCGTCGGGCGGTCGCGCAGCAGCGGGACCCCGCCGTCGTCGTGACCGTCGCCGGTCGCGAGCACCAGCCCCGGCCGCGGCCGCTCGTGGACGACGGCGACCAGCGCCTCGCGGGTCTCGGGCGGGCCGACGATCGCCACCTCGCGCGGACGCCGGTGGTACTCGTCGAGCGCGAGCAGGGCGTAGGCGACCGCCTGCGGGTGACGCTCGGCGAGCGGCGCGACCAGCCGCAGCCAGCCGGCGGCGGCGTCGGCGTAGCGCGGCTCCGCGGTCAGCGCCGCAAGTCGCAGCAGCCCGCGCGCGGCCGACGCGCCGCCGGACGGGATCGGTGCGTCGTCGAGCTCCTTGCGGCGGACGAGCAGCGCCTCGGCATCGTCGGCGGTCGAGAAGAACCCGCCGTTCCCGGGGTCGACGAAGCGCGCGAGCAGCACGTCGGCGAGCTCGCCCGCCCACTCCAGCTGCTGGGGGTCGCCGTCGGCCTCGTAGAGCGCGACGGCCGCCTCGAGCAGGTAGGCGTAGTCCTCCAGGACCGCGGCATGGCGAGGGATGGGATGCCCGCCCGCCCCGGTTCTACCGCCGGTGCGGTGCGACCACGACCGCATCAGGCGACCGTCGATGACCAGCTCGCGACGGACGAAGCTCATCGCCTCGCGCGCGACGGCGAGCAGATCCTCACGCTCGAGCAGGGCGCCCGCCTCGGCGAAGGCGTGGATCGCCAGGCCGTTCCAGCCGGCGAGTCGCTTGTCGTCGGTCCCCGGCCGGACGCGCTGGGAGCGGGCCGCGAGCAGGCCGTCGCGGATCCGCTCGCAGGCGGCCTCGTCGGGGCGCGGGCCGCGATCCTCGAGCACCGTCCGGCCGTCCTCGAAGTTGCCCTGCGCGCCGACGTCGAACCAGAGGATCGCGGCGGCCGCGTCGGCGGGATCGAGTGCGGCGCGGATCTCGTCCGGGGTCCAGACGTAGAAGCGGCCCTCGACGCCCTCGCTGTCGGCGTCGAGCGCGGCGAGGAAGCCGCCCTCCGGTCCCCGCAGCTCGCGGGCGACGAACAGCAGCGTGCGTTCGGCGACCTCGCGCAGCTGCTCGTCGCCCCACAGCTGCCAGCCCTGGAGATACGCCCGCGCCAGCAGGGCGTTGTCGTAGAGCATCTTCTCGAAGTGGGGGACCGTCCAGCTGGCGTCGACCGCGTAGCGCGAGAAGCCGCCGCCGATCTGGTCGTGGATCCCGCCCGAGGCCATCGAGCGCAACGTCTGCCGGGCCATCGCCGCGGCGAGCGCGCGGGTCTCGTCGTCGCCGGACGGATCGCCGTCGGCGACGGCCCGCTGGAGCAGGAACAGCAGCGACGGGTGGGGCGGGAACTTCGGTCCCTCGCCGCTGCCGCCGAAGCCGCCCTGGATCGCGTCGTACTGCTCGCGCATCCCGCGGACCGCGGCGTCGAGCACGCTCGCGGCGGGGACCTCGTCGGCCGGGGTCAGGCGGCTGGCGCCCGACAGCCGCTCGGCGACGTCCGAGAGCTGGGCGCGGATCTCCTCGCGCCGTTCCCGCCACGCCTCGGCGACGGCCTCCAGCACCACCCGCCACGACGGCAGCTGCTGGCGCGGCTCGGGCGGGAAGTAGGTCCCGCCGTGGATCGGCTGCTGCTCCGGGGTCAGGAAGACGTTCAGCGGCCAGCCGCCCTGTCCGGTCATCGCCTGGACCGCCTCCATGCAGAGCGCGTCGACGTCGGGCCGCTCCTCGCGGTCGACCTTGACGCAGACGAAGTGCTCGTTCATCACCGCGGCCGTCTCCGGGTCGTCGAACGACTCGTGGGCCATCACGTGGCACCAGTGGCAGGCGCTGTAGCCGATCGAGACCAGCAGCGGCTTGTCCTCTCGCTGCGCGCGCTCGAGCGCCTCCGGGCCCCACGGAAGCCACTCGACGGGGTTGTCGGCGTGCTGCAGCAGGTAGGGGGAGGTCTCCGCGGCCAGGGCGTTGGGCATCCCGCCCAGCCTGCCATACCCCGGGACCTCCTCGGCCGCAGCGACGCTCGAACGGGGGACCCGTCGAGCCGTCGCGGGGTCGAGGTTGGGGGCCTATTCGCGCGTGAGGCGGGTGATCGCGCGCCGGACCTTCGGCGCCAGCGACTCGATCGTGAGCGTGTCGACCCCGAGCAGCTTCAGCAGCCGCTCCGGGTCGGCGAGCGGGTTGGCGACCCGGTAACGGCCGGGGCGGAGGCCGCGCCCGCGCACGTCGAGCGTCGTCGTCCTGCGGTTGCCGAGCCGACCGCTGACCGCCGTGTCGGGCACGTAGCCGAGCCGGCGGAGCGTGAGGTCGTTCTCGGTCAGGACGGCGTAGCCGCTGCGGAGGCCGGCGACGCGCAGGCTGAAGCTGTCCTCGTCACCCGACCCCATGTTGTCCCCGAACGTCTGCAGCAGCCGCAGCAGGACCGTCCGGGCCGCGTCGTCGGCGGTCGCGGAGGCGACGGCGGCGGCCCGGCGGCGCGGCGTCGTCCCGAGAGCACGCGCGGACAGCGGCGGCAACGGGGTGGCCTTCGGCGGCGTCGCCCGTTCACGGCAGGCCGGGACCGGCGCGCCCTTGGCGTAGGCCTTGATCGCGCGCGTCACGCACTTGCGCTCGCTGGAGAGGACCGAGTGCCCCTGGCCGGGGACGGTCAGCAGCGCGGCGCCGGGCGTGCGGGCGACGAGCGCCTTCGCCTCCTCGGTCGGGGTCCGAGCGTCGTCCTCGCCGCTGAGGACGAGCGTCGGGACCTGCGGCAGCGCGCCGAAGCTGGGGGCCGGCTCGGGGACGGCGGGCCAGAGCGCGCAGGTGCTCGCCGAGCTGATGTTCAGCAGCGCCTCGGTCGGGAACCCGCCGCGACCGACCGGCCCGACGGCGTCGAGCGCCTGGCGGGCGAGGGCGAGGCGGGCGCTGCCGGCCGGAACCGCAGCCGTCCACGGGAAGCGGGTGTCACGGCAGGTGGTGGCGATGAACTCGCCGGTGCTCAACTCGCCGGCGGCACCGGCGGTCGCGCTGGGATCGTCGTCATCGGTCGGCAGTGGGAGCAGGCCGGACTCGCGGGCCAGTCGGGCCAGCGGTGCCGGGTCGCCCTCGGCGGCGCGGCGCAGGGCGCTCGGCAGGTTCGCCCGCTGGAGCGGGTCGAAGTCCCCCGCGAGCGCGAGGTAGAGGAGCGCGTCGCCGTTGATCGTGGTCGGCCGGCGGCGGCCGTTGCCGGCGTCGACCGACGCGGTCAGCGGCAGCCGGGCGAGGGTCCGGGCGAAGTCGCCGCGGGGATCGCTCGTGACCCCGCGGCAGGCGCCGGCCCGGCACGAGTTGCCGAGCACGCGCGGGAGCGCGCGGACGGTCGCGAGCGAGTACGGGTCGCCGCCGTCGAGGCGGACCGCCGAGTCGAGCACCAGCCCGGAGACGCGCTGCGGGTACGTGGCCGCGTAGCGCTGGGCGGTGTAGGTCCCGTACGAGACGCCGACCAGCAGCAGGCTCTCGTAGCCGCCGGCCTGACGGACGGCCTCGATGTCGGCGACCACGTCGCCGGTCCCGTAGAAGTCGGCCGCCGGGCCGAGCCGCCGCGCGCAGGAGGCGACCAGCGCGGGGTCGGGGCTGTCGGCGGCGGAGGCCGCGGTCGTCTCCAGCTCGGGGCAGACGATCAGGTCGGTCGAGCGTCCGGTCCCGCGGGTGTCGACGGTCAGCAGGTCGCGGTCCTTCAGCAGCGGCGCCACCGCCGGGGCGACGTCGGAGACGAGCGTCGTCGTCGCCTGTCCCGGGCCTCCGGCGAGGAAGAGCACCGCCTGCTTGCGGTGCTGGACCTGACGCTTGCCGAGCTGGAGCCGGCGGACGGCGAGGCGGAGGTCGCCGGGGACGACGTTGGCGCGGTCGATCGGGACCACCACCCGCGCGCACTGGGTCCGTCCGGCTGATTGGTCGCCGCAGTTGCGGAAGGCCGCGGCAGAGGCGCCGCTGGCGACCGCGAGTGAGGCGGTGAGCGCCGCGAGGGTGGAGGCGACGAGCAGATGGGGACGGGACACGATGGCCAGGCTATACGGCGCCAGGCACCGCAGTATCGTCGGCGGTTCGTATCGAACCCCCTCTCTCCCCGGAGTACGCCGTGAGCACCGATCGCCGTCCCTTCACCGTTGCCGACGCTCCGCCGGCCGTCGGCCCGTACGTCCACGCGGTCGCCGCGGGCGGCCTGCTCTTCTGCTCCGGCCAGATCCCGCTCGATCCGGTCACCGGCGAGCTGGTCGGCAGCACCCCGGCCGAGCAGGCGGAGCAGTGCCTGAAGAACATGCGGACCGTGGCCGAGGGCGCCGGCGCCCGGCTCGAGGATGCGGTCCGCTGCACGGTCTACCTGACCGAGATGTCCGCCTTCGCGGAGGTCAACGAGGTCTACGCGCGGTTCTTCGCCGACGACCCGCCGGCGCGGGTGGCGTTCGGCGTCTCGGCGCTGCCGAAGGGCGCGCAGGTCGAGATCGACGCCGTGATCGCGCTGCCGACGCCGGCGAGCTAGCGGTCCCCACCCCGGCCGTTGGCCGTTCCCGCCCCGCCGCCCGCCTCGCGGGCGGCGGCGACGAGCGCGGCGATCACGCCGCTGTCAGGGTCGCCCTCCGGGTGCCACTGGACGGCCAGGCAGAAGCGGCGGTCCGGGCGCTCGATCGCCTCGACCAGCTCGTCGTCGCCCGCGTGGCCGGTGACCCGCCAGCCCGGCGCTATCCGATCGACCGCCTGGTGGTGGTGGGAGCGGACCGCGGCGTGCTCGCCGCCGGCCGCGCGCGCCGCGAGCGACCCCGGCGCGAGCCGGACCCCGTGGGCGTTGCGCTCGTCGAGCGTCCCCGGGATCCGCCGGTGGCGCTCGCTGCCGAGGACCTCGGGCAGGTGCTGGAGCAACGTCCCGCCGCCCGCGGCGTTGACGACCTGGAGCCCGCGACAGATCGCCAGCAGTGGCAGGTCCTGCGTCTGGGCGGCGCGCACGAGGGCGATCTCGAACCGGTCGCGCTCGGCGCTGTCGCCGGCGGTCGTCGGGTGGCGCTCGCCGCCGTAGGACTCCGGCGACAGGTCGCCGCCGCCGGTCAGGAGCAGGCCGTCGAGGCCGCGCAGCAGCTCCGCGGCGTGCTCGTGCGGGTCGCCGGCGTCGGTCGGCAGCAGCAGGGCGCGACCGCCGGCCCGCTGGACGGCGGCGACGTAGGCGGTCGGGACGAAGTCGACCGGCTGCCGCCAGCTCCCGCCGTGCGCGACGGTCTCGCGGGCGCAGGTGATCCCGATCGCCGGGCGGAACGTCACCGGCCGTCCTCCGCTCGGGCGAGGACGGGCGGACACGTCACCGCGGTCGCAACCATGGCCATGCCCGGACGCTACACGCGGGAGGCGGCGGACCCGTGGCCGTCGGGCCGCTCCGGGCGCGGGCGTGCCTGCGCCCGCGGGGCGAACTCCCCGATCGGGGGGTATCTTTGGGGGTCTCCCTCCGTGTCCGGACGGCGTCTCGTCGTCCCGGTCGCGGTCTTCTACCCGTCGCCCTTGGAGCAGCCCCATGGCTACCGCCTTCACGTCCGAGCCCACCGATCCCGAGGTCCGCGAGGAGATCGTCGCGCTGGTCCGGCAGTTCACCGACGAGCAGATCATCCCCAACGCGGAGCACTACGACGCGACCGACACCTGGCCCGAGCCGATCGTCGAGGGCCTGAAGGAGCTCGGCCTGTTCGGGACGACCCTGCCGGAGGAGTACGGCGGCCTCGGGCTCGATCTCCAGACGTACGCGCGGATCGCCGAGGAGCTCGCTCGCGGCTGGATCTCCGTCCCGGGGATCATCAACACCCACTTCATCGGCGCGTACCTGCTGATGAAGTTCGGCACCGAGGAGCAGAAGCAGAAGTACCTGCCCTCGATGGCCACCGGCGAGCTGCGTGCCGCCTTCTCGCTCTCCGAGCCCCACTGCGGCTCCGACGTGCAGGCGATCAAGACCGCCGCGAAGAAGCTCGACGACGGTCGCTACGAGATCAACGGCCAGAAGCTCTGGGTCACGAACGGCCTGATGAGCGGCCTGGTCTTCGTCCTCGTCGTCACCGATCCCGACGCGCGCCCGAAGTACAAGGGCATGACCTGCTTCATCTGCGAGAAGGAGCCGGGCGTCGGCGTCAACACCGGCGAGTACGAGGGCTTCGAGGTCCCGCCCAAGATCAAGAAGATGGGCTACAAGGGCGTCGAGTCGACCGAGCTGGTCTTCAACGGCTACAAGCTCTCCGCCGACCAGATCCTCGGTGGCGAGGAGGGCCTCAACAAGGGCTTCAAGCAGATGATGGACTCGCTCGAGGTCGGTCGCGTCAACGTCGCCGCCCGTGGCGTCGGGGTCGCGCAACGCGCCTTCGAGCTGGCGATCCGGTACGCCCAGGAGCGCGAGACCTTCGGCAAGCCGATCGCCCAGCACCAGCTGGTGCAGGAGAAGCTGGCCGACATGTACACCCGCCTGGAGGCCGCGCGGCTGCTGACCTACCGCGCCGCGGAGCTGAAGGACAAGGGCGAGCGCTCCGACACCGAGGCCGCGATGGCCAAGCTGGCGGCCTCCGAGGCCGGCCACAAGAACGCCGAGGACTCGCTGCGGATCCACGGCGGCTTCGGCTTCTCGAAGGAGTACGAGATCGAGCGCATCTACCGCGACGCGCCGCTGCTCCTGATCGGCGAGGGCACCAGCGACATCCAGCGGATGGGCATCGCGAAGGGCCTCCTGAAGCGGTACGCGATCTAGTCGGGCCTCGGCACCCGCGCGACGGGCGACCCCGGCGGCGTCAGCCGGGGATGCGCTCGTCGAAGCGGGGGAGGCCGTCGTCGGGGATCGGCTCCCAGACGGCGGCGTAGGCGACGAACTGCCGGGCCGACGGGCGCACCCCCGGGTCACCGTCGATCGCGCCCAGACGGACGACGACGGTCGCGGGATCCGCGGGGTCCTGCGCGAAGACCGCGGAGCCGCAGGCGCGGCAGAAGACCTTCTCGAGGCCACCGGGCGTCCAGCGCCCGAGCTGCTCCTCACCCTGCAGCAGGTGGAACGATCCGCGGACCGTCCTCGCCGAGGCCTGAGCCGCGGTTCCGGTGCGGTGCTGGCAGCGGGTGCAATGGCAGTAGGCAGCAGCGGTCAGCGGCTCGGAGATCTCGAAGCGCACGGCACCGCAGCCGCAGCTTCCGGTCAGGGCGGGGGTCATGCCGGCCAGGCTACGCCGGCGGGCGGAGGGAACGACGAGGATGGTCGCTCGTGCCCGGTGGCGGACGAGACCGGAGCCGGACGCCCGGATCTCGGGGAGGCACTACCCCGGGGGCGGTCGGATCACCCGTACGGACGGGGGTCGCACACTCCGTGCGTAGGCTGGTCGATGTACACGTCGTGGTGCCCGCACGATCGCGGGCGACCGAACGGGAGTGCCATGTCGACCACCCGCAGGACCGCTATCTCGGGCTCGGAGAACGGCCCGGAACCGACCAGCCCCGCCGACCCCGCGGCGGCTCGGAGCCCACGGGCCACCGGAGGCCCGGGCGTCCGCCGGCGTCGTGGCGTGGCCACGACCCCGGGGCCCGACGGTGGCGTCGCCGCCGTCCTCGCTCCGACCATCGAACGGATCTTCCGCCGTCTCGGCAAGCCGTTGCCGCTCGCCGTCCGCTTCTGGGACGACAGCACGCTGCCGGCCGGTGATCCGGCGGCGCCGACCGTCGTGTTCCGCGCGCCGGAGGCCCTGACGCAGCTGCTGCGCAACACCGGGGAGCTGGGGTTGGCGCGAGCCTGGGTCCTCGGGCTCGTCGACCTCGACGGCGACATCGAGGACGCGCTGGCCCGCGGCCAGCACGTGCGGGGGCTGCGGATCACGGCCCGCGACAAGCTCGACGCCGTGCGGGCCGCAGTTCGGCTGGGGGCGGTCCGGCCGGCGCCGCTGCCCGAGGCCGAGGCGAAGGTCCGCGGGCACCGCCACGACCGCGACAGCGACGCCAAGGCGGTCCAGTACCACTACGACATCTCCAACCACTTCTACCGGTTGGTGCTCGGGCCGACGATGGTCTACTCGTGCGCCTACTTCGCGGGACCGGAGGGGGAGGACGACGACCTCGAGGCGGCGCAGACGCGCAAGCTCGACCTGATCTGCCGCAAGCTGCAGCTGGCGCCGGGCGAGCGGCTGCTCGACGTCGGCTGCGGCTGGGGCAGCCTGGTGATCCACGCCGCCGAGCGCTACGGCGTGCGGGCGGTCGGGATCACCGCCTCGCCGGCCCAGGCCGAGCTGGCCCGTGAGCGGGTCCGCGAGGCCGGGCTCGCCGACCGGATCGAGATCCGCGTCCAGGACTACCGCGAGGTCGGCGACGGGCCGTTCGACAAGATCGCGTCGGTCGGGATGTACGAGCACGTCGGCGAGCGGGCGCTGCCGGTCTACGCCGCCCAGCTGTTCGCCCTGCTGCGGCCCGGCGGCCTGCTGCTCAACCACGGGATCACGCGGCTCCACGACGGCGAGCAGCGGCAGGCGTCGTTCATCGACCGCTACGTCTTCCCCGACGGCGAGCTGCACCGGCTGGCGGCCGTGGTGAACGTGCTCGAGCAGGCCGGCTTCGAGGTGCGCGACGTCGAATCGCTGCGCGAGCACTACGCGCGGACCCTGCGGGCCTGGTGCGCCAACCTCGCCGCGCACCGCGAGCAGGCGGTCGCCGAGGTCGGCTTCCAGCGCGAGCGGGTCTGGCGGCTCTACATGGCGGCCTCGGCGGCGGTCTTCGACAGCGGCCACATCTCGATCGTCCAGACGCTCGCCGCCAAGCCCGGCGGCCCGCACGAGCTGCCGTCGACCCGCGCCCACCACATCGACGCCCGGCCGTAGGGTGCGGGCGGGGCCGTCGCCTCGTGGCGGCGTAGGCTCGAGTGATGACCGCCGCGCTCCCGCCTGACGCCCCGGACGCCGCGCGTCGGGCCCGCGCCCGCGCCGCGGTCGCGGACGTCGTGCGGGTCACGCCGGTGGTGCGCTCGGAGGGCCTGAGCGAGCGGTTCGGGGCGCCGATCGACCTCAAGGCCGAGTCGTTGCAGCGGACCGGCTCGTTCAAGCTGCGCGGGGCGGCGGCGAAGCTCGCGGCGCTCGGCGACGGGGCCGCTAACGGGGTCGTCGCCGGCAGTGCCGGCAACCACGCGCGGGCGGTCGCGGCCGCCGCCGCGCTACGGGGCGTGCCGGCCTTCGTCTTCATGCCGGTCGGGGCGCCGATCGCCAAGGTCGAGGCGTGCGTCGCGCTGGGGGCGACCGTCGAGCTGGTCGACGGCGCCGTCGAGGAGTCGGTCCAGGCCGCGCGGGACCACGCCGACCGTCACGGGATGGCGTTCGTCCACCCGTTCGACGACCTCGACATCATCGCCGGCCAGGGCACGGTCGGCGAGGAGCTGCTGGAGCAGGTTCCGGACCTGGCGCAGCTGGTCGTGCCGATCGGGGGCGGCGGGCTGATCTCCGGCGCCGCGACCGCGATCAAGGCGGTCCGGCCCGAGGTCCGGATCGTCGGCGTCCAGGCCGCCGCCCGCGGGGCGGCGCTGGCGACCCGGGTCAGCCGCTCGCCGTTGTCGTCGTTCGGTGACGTGGGCCGGCCGGGACCGTCGACGACGATCGCCGACGGGATCGCGGTCAAGCACCCGAGCGAGCTCACCGGGTCGCTGATCTCGGCGCTGGTGGACGAGGTCGTCGGCGTCGACGAGGACGCGATCGCCGAGGCGATGGTGCTGCTGATCGACCGCGTCAACCTGGTCGTCGAGGGCGCCGGGGCGGTCGGGCTCGCGGCCGTGCTCCGCGACCTGGTGCCGGCGCCGGCCAGCGGGAGCACGGTCCTGCTGCTCTCCGGCGGCAACGTCGACACCGGGCTGCTGGCCCAGATCGCGCGGCACCACGAGACGCTCGTCGGCCGCCGGCTGGGCCTGGTCACGACCGTGCCCGACCGGCCCGGCTCGCTGGCGCGGCTGCTCGACCTCGTGGCGGGCGTCGGCGCGAACGTCGTCGAGGTCCAGCACGTGCGCGAGGCCGTCGATCTGCACGTGGGGGAGACGACCGTGCGCCTGACGCTGGAGACGCGCGGCGGCGACCACGCGCAGGAGGTCGTGGCGGCGATCACTGCCGCCGGGCTGCCGGTCCAGCGGACCGGCTGAGGACGGGGCGTCGGCCTCGGCGCGCTGCGGGAGCGCGCAGGCGCGTTCGGCGGTCCGCCGCGGCTGCGGGAGCGCGCAGGCGCGGAGGACGGCGGTCCCGGCGCGGCTGCGGGAGCGCGGACGCAGGGTGCGGCGTCGCCTGCGGTCGTCGAGATGGGTGTTCCGCGAGGCCGCGGAATCGACCATCTAGCCTGGAGCGATGCCCGAGCTGCACGTCCTGCGCGTCTTCTGCGACCTGTCCGGCCGCCACGGCAACCCGCTCGGGGTCGTCCTCGACGGTGCCGCGGTGCCGGACGCGGAACGACTCGGGGTCGCCGCGGCGCTCGGCTTCTCGGAGACGGTCTTCGTCGACGACGCCGCGACCGGGCGGGTCCGGATCTTCACGCCGGCGGTCGAGCTGCCGCTGGCCGGGCACCCGCTGGTCGGGACGTCGTGGCTGCTGGCGCAGGCGGCGAACGGCGCAGGCCCGACGGTCCTGCGGCCCCCGGCGGGCGAGGTCGCGACCGCGGCCGACGCCTCCGGCGCCTGGATCGAGGCCGACCCGGCCGCCGCGCCGCCGTTCGAGCTGCGGCAGTACGGGCGCCCGGCCGAGATCGACGCCCTGACCGTCCCGCGCGGGCCGGACGTGCACCGCGACGCCTGGGCCTGGGACGACGAGGCGGCGGGGACGATCCGCTGCCGGGTGTTCGCCGACGGGGTCGGGATCGCCGAGGACGAGGCGACCGGGTCGGCGGCGCTGCGGCTGGTGGCCGCGATCGGCCGCCCGGTCACGATCCGGCAGGGGCGCGGCTCGCTGATCGAGGGTGCACCGGCCGCGGATGGGCGGATGCGGGTCGGTGGCCGGGTCGTCGCCGACCGTTGCGTCGACCTCGCGCAGGCGTGCCGGGACCCGGCCGTGCGTGACGGCGGCTGAGGCGCCGCCGCCGTCCCAGAACGGTGCGTTCGCCGGAGGTGGGGGACCGAGCGCACCGTTCTGCCCCCTGGAGTCGCGGCGACGTTTGCGCTCGGCGTCCCGTCCCGCCTCGCCCCCGCCCCGGGCCCGGGCTCAGGCCGGGCTGACCCGCACGGCCGTGCCGTAGGCGCAGACCTCGGTGCCGGTCGCGGCGTACTCGGTGGTCTCGAAGCGGAACGCGAGGACGGCGTTGCCGCCCTTGGCCTCGGCCTCGGTGGACAGCCGCTGGAGGGCTTCCTCGCGGCTGTCGTGGAGCATCTTGGTGATCCCCTTCAGCTCACCGCCGACGAGCGACTTCAAGCCGGCGCCGATGTTCGAGCCAACGTTGCGCGAGCGGACGGTGAGGCCGAAGACCTCGCCGAGCACCTCGTCGATCCGGTGGCCGGGAACATCGTTGGTGGTGACGATCAGCATGCCGGCGAGCCTACGCGAAGGTCGGCTCGCGGCTGTGACCGGTCGGTCAAGCCGGCGCCACACCGGCCATGCCTGCGAGGATGCACGCCGTGCCGGACCTGCGCGTCGTCGATCACCCGCTCCTGGCCGACCGGATGGCGGCGCTGCGCGACCGCGATACCGACCGCGAGGGCTTCCGGCGGGCGCTGCGCTCGGCCGCGGTCCTGCTGGCCGTCGAGGCGACCCGCGACCTGCCGTCGGTCGAGGTCACGATCGAGACGCCGATGGAGGCGACCCCTGCCCGGCGGGTCGCCGGGGACGTCGTGCTGGTGCCGGTGCTGCGCGCCGGCCTGGGCATGCTCGATGCCTTCCTCGGGGTCGTCCCGACCGCGCGGGTCGGGCACATCGGGCTCGAGCGCGACGAGGCCTCGCTCCAGCCGCGCCGCTACTTCGAGCGGCTGCCGGACGAGGTCCCGGCCGCGCGGACGTTCGTGCTCGACCCGATGCTGGCGACCGGGGGCAGCGCGGTCCACGCGTTGACCGCGCTGCGCGAGGCCGGGGCCCGTGAGCTGAGCCTGGTGGTGCTGGTCGCGGCCCCGGAGGGCGTCGCGGCGGTCCAGGCGGCGCACCCCGACGTGCCGATCATCACCGCCGCGCTCGACCGCGGCCTCGACGAGAACGGCTTCATCCGGCCCGGTCTCGGCGACGCGGGCGACCGCGTCTTCGGGACCTGACCCGCTCGGCGCGGCCCGACCCGGGGGTAGGCTGACGTCGTTGCGACTCGACGACCTGTCCGACGTGGGCGAGGAGCCCGATCCGCGCTTCACCCTGGCCAACGAGCGGACGTTCCTGGCCTGGAACCGCACGGCGCTGGCGCTGATCGGCGGCGGCCTCGCGGTCGGGCAGCTGCTCGACTTCGCCTCACCGGCCGCACGGTTGGTGGCGGCGATCGCGCCGATGCTGCTCGGCGCGGTGCTTGCCTTCATCAGCCTGCGCCGTTGGCGGGCGGTCCAGCGGGCGATGCGGCTGGGGCAGCCGCTGCCGCTGTCCGAGACGGTCCTGACCCTGGCGGCCGGCGTCGGCCTGCTCGCCGTCGCGCTGATCGTGGCGCTGGTGCTCGATGCGCTTGCCCGCTGACGATCCGGGGCTGGCCAGTGAGCGGACCGCGCTCGCCTGGCAGCGGACGGGGCTCGTGCTCCTGAGCCTGGGCGCGTTGACGCTGACCGCCAGCGTGCACCGCGGGACGGTCGAGCTCGGCGGCCCGCTGGCGCTCCTGCTGGCCGGGTTCGGGCTGGTCGTGGCCCGCCGGGGCCGGGCGTCGTACCGGGCCCGGCGTCGTGACGAGCGCTACGCCGCCGACGAGCGCGGGGCCGTGCTCGTGGTCGCGGTCACGATCACGGCGGCGCTGCTCATCGCGGCGATGACCGTGGTCGGCTGGTGAGGTAGCGGCAGGCGCACGGCGGCGGTGCAGGGGGCGACGCGAGATGACGCCGAACCCTCGCCGCCCCCGCCCGCCCGAGGGCTCGACTGCGCACAGACATCTGAGGACTTGTACGATCCGGCGATGGCGTTGTCCTCCCTCGGCCGCGGCCCGCTCGGCGAGCTCGCGGTCACCCAGCTGCGCGAGCAGCTCGCGTCCGGCACCTGGCCGGTCGGCGAACGGCTGCCGGCCGAGACCGAGCTGGCCGAGCAGCTCGGCGTCGGCCGCTCGACCGTCCGCGAGGCGGTCCGGGTGCTCGTCCACGCCGGTCAGCTCGAGACGCGGCAGGGCTCGGGCACCTTCGTCCGGGCGCTGACCCCGCCGCCCGAGTGGGAGCCGCGCGTTCGTCGCGCCGCCGTGCTCGAGGTCTACGAGCTGCGCGAGGCGCTCGAGGTCCAGGCCGCCCGGCTCGCCGCCGAGCGCCGGACCGACGCCGACCTGGTCGAGATCGACCGTGCCCTGGCCGTGCGCCAGGCGCGCCGCGCCGAGGGTGAGGTCGAGCCGTTCGTCGACGCCGACCTCGACTTCCACGTCGCCGTCGTCGCCGCCGCCCACAACAGCCTGCTGGAGGAGATGTTCGGCTCCTTCCTGACGGCGCTGCGCGAGGCGCTGGTGACCGTGGTCCGCGACGTCGTGCTCGACGAGGTCGACTCGACCGAGGCCCACGCCGAGCTGACCCAGGCGATCCGCGACCGCGACCCCGCCGCTGCGGCCGCCGCGACCCACGCCAACATCACCGTCACCGCCCGCTCGTTGCGCGGGCTGCTGGACACCAACCACGAAGAGCAGGGGACCTCCCGGTCATGAGCACCTCCGTCAGCAACAGCGACCGCGACAGCACGGCGGCCCGCTCGCGGCTCGCGGCCCCGACCGGTCCCGTCCCCGCCGATCAGCCGGCCTGGAACCGCCAGCGTGGCGGCACGATGCCGTCGCAGCGCTACCGCCCGTTCGTCGAGCGGGTCCCGTTCGTGCTCGAGGACCGGACCTGGCCCGACCAGCGGATCGAGCGGGCCCCGCTGTGGGCCGCGGTCGACCTTCGCGACGGCAACCAGTCGCTGATCGACCCGATGGACGCGACCCGCAAGCGGCAGATGTTCGACCTGCTGGTGCGGATGGGCTTCAAGGAGATCGAGGTCGGCTACCCCGCGTCGGGCAGCACCGACTTCGACTTCGTGCGCGGGCTGATCGAGGACGACGCGATCCCGGAGGACGTCCGGATCTCGGTCCTGACCCCGGCCCGGACCGAGCTGATCGACCGCACCTACGAGGCACTCGAGGGCGCCCACAGCGCGCTGATCCACCTCTACACGGCGACCTCGCCGCAGTGGCGCGAGCACGTGCTCGGGGTCGACGCCGACGGGCTGCTCGGCCTGGTCCGGAAGGGTGCCGAGGACGTCCTGCGCGGCGTCGACCGGCTGCCGGGGACCGACGTCCGGCTGCAGTTCTCGCCCGAGGTCTTCGTGCTGACCGAGCCGGAGCTGGCGCTGGGGACCTGCAACGTCGTCACCGACGTCTGGCAGGCGACCGAGGACGCGCCGGTGATCCTGAACCTGCCGTCGACGGTCGAGGTCGCGACCCCCAACGTCTTCGCCGACCAGATCGAGTGGATGGACCGCAACCTCGCGCGGCGCGAGGCGATCATCCTCTCCGTCCACCCGCACAACGACCGCGGGACCGGCGTCGCCGCGACCGAGCTGGCGCTGATGGCCGGCGCCGACCGTGTCGAGGGCTGCCTGTTCGGCAACGGCGAGCGGACCGGCAACGTCTGCCTGATCACGCTTGCCCTCAACCTGCACACGCAGGGCGTCGACCCGCAGCTGGACCTCTCCGACATCGACGAGATCCGGCGGGTCGTCGAGTACTGCAACCAGCTGCCGGTGCCCGAGCGGCACCCGTACGGCGGCGACCTGGTCTACACGTCGTTCTCGGGCACCCACCAGGACGCGATCAACAAGGTCTTCGCCAAGCGGGCGAAGACGGCGGTCGAGACCGGCGTGCCGGTCGAGGAGCAGCCGTGGGAGGTCCCGTACCTGCCGATCGACCCGCACGACGTCGGTCGCAGCTACGAGGCGGTCATCCGCGTCAACAGCCAGTCGGGCAAGGGCGGCATGGCCTACCTGATGAAGGCCGAGCACGGGCTCGATCTGCCGAAGCGGCTGCAGGCCGAGTTCTCCCAGATCGTCCAGGCGACGACCGACGCCGCCGGCGGCGAGGTCACGCCCGTGCGGCTGTGGGAGATCTTCTCCGACGCCTACCTGCCCGGTGGCTCGCCGCCGTGGGGCCGCTACCGCGTCTGGGAGCACCAGACCGCGTCGCAGACCGACGGCCGTGACCTGCTCAAGATCCAGCTCGACGTCGACGGCCAGCCGCACCGGCTGGAGGGCATCGGCAACGGCCCGATCGACGCCTTCGTCGGCGCGCTCGAGGCGCTGGCCGGGACGGTCACCGTCGAGGACTACGCCGAGCACGCGCTCGGGGCCGGCGGCGACGCCCGTGCGGCGGCCTACGTCGAGTGCCGGATCGACGGCCGGACGTTCTGGGGCGTCGGGATCCACCCGAACATCGTCCGCGCCTCGCTCGACGCGATCGTCAGCGCGGTCAACCGGGCCGCACGCGCGGCCCGCGAGGCCGCGGCGGCTGGCTGACGGCGGGGCCCGAGAACCCGGGTCGCGGCTGGCGCCTGGGGCTCGGGGCCGCGGGTCGCGGGCTGGCGCCTGGGGCTCGGGCCGCGGGTATCGTCGCGGGATGCGTCGTGTGTCCCGCGGGCGTTCCCGCGCCGTCCTCAGCCTGTCCCTCGCCGTCGCGGCCGCGCTGTCCGCGGCCCCGTCGGCGGCCGGCGCGCCGCCTGCCGTCCTCGTGGGACAGGCGCTGCGTGCTGCGCCGGCTGCTCCCGCCGCCATCGGCCGTTCCACGTTGGCCCCACCAGCGGCTATCGGTCCCCGTTCCGCGTTGGCCCCACCAGCGGCCATCGGTTCCCGTTCCGTGCCCGCCCCACCAGCGGCCGTCGGGCGCCTGACCGGGCCGGCCTCCCGCGCGGCGACCGCCCGCGCCGAGTCGCCGGTGGTCGAGGAGATGGCGATCGACTACGTGGTCGACGAGTGCAAGATCTCGCGGAAGCGCGCCCGGCTGCTGCTGCGGGTCCAGGACCGTGGCGACGCGGCGATCCAGCGGATGCAGGGACGGCGCGGCGTCGTCAGCTTCTACTTCCGGTCCTGCCGGCCCGGGCTGGTCGTCCAGACGCTGCCGGGAACGCGGCGCGCGCCGCTGCGGAAGATCGCCCGCCGCTACCGGATCGCGCGCTGGACGAGCTACGTCACGGTCAAGCACACGCTGAAGCAGATGCACCGCGCGCAGGAGGCGATCTCGGGCAAGCTCGACGACCTCTCCTCACGCTGCCTGCTGGGCATCGGCGAGGACACGATCGGCAACGGCGTCTCGATCGAGCTGTCGACGGACGCGACCGCCGATGACCTGGCGCGGGTCCAGCAGGCGATCGCGGAGTCGCCGGTCCCGGTCTCGTTGACCCGGCTGCCGGGGTCGCTCTGCGGCGAGCCCCTGTAGGGCGGCCGCCGGCGCGTCGGGAAGCGGCCCGACCGCCGCGGTGGCCGCGGTGCCGGGCGTGACGCCCGGCACCGCGAAGTGGACCGGCCCGCGAGCCTCGCGGGCCGGACCGCTAGAAGCCCGCCGCCTGCAACGCGCTGTCGACGGCGGCCGACGCGGCGGTCATCCCCCGGCCGTTGGGGTGCAGCGGCACGGCGGAGCCGGTGATCACGTTCGGGATCAGCGGCTCGATCCAGCGGACCGAGGCGCTCTTGCAGGCATCGTGGCCGATGCTCTGCGCGTAGAGGTCGACGTAGGTCGCGCCGTTCTCCTGGGCCGCGGTCCGGACCGACGTGTTGAGCCGGCGCGTCAGCTGCTCGAGGAAGGCGATGTCGCCCGAGGTCAGCGGCAGCGTCGGCCAGCAACGACCGCTCTGGGGGAGCAGGTCGGGGTATCCGACGACGAGCACCTCGGCGTTCGGCGAGCGGGTCTGGATCCCGTTGACGACGGCGGCGATCTTCGGCTTGATCGCGTCGGCCTTGGCGTAGTAGTCGCTGGCGATCAGGTCGCGGCAGGGCGCGCCGATGTTGAAGACGGTCAGCGGGTTGACCGCGCCGAGCCCGCCGCAGGTGACGATCGCACCGGCGAAGAGGGTCTCGTCGTTGCCGCCGATGCCGAGCGTGACGGCCTTCGTGTCCGACTTCAGCGCGGCGAACTGCGGGGCGACCCCGGGGTACTGGCTGGTGGTCATGTGCTCGGTGGTCGCCGCGCCGCAGGTGACATCGTTCAGCGACAGGCCGAGCGACTGGGCGGTCAGCTTCGGGTAGTTGGACTGGGAGCGCAGGCAGAGCGGCGAGCTGGGGTCGGCGGGCAGGACCAGCGAACCGGCCGAGTACGAGTCGCCGAGCGCGACGTAGTCGGGGCTGGCCGCGCGGGCGGCGCTCGCCGAGAGCGCGAGCACGAGCGTGGCGAGCAGGGCAACGGTGACGGCGACGACGCCGACGGGACGACCTGGGGTCGCCCTATGAGACATAGCGAACATGGCTTCTCCTCCGATACACGCGCCGGCCGCCTTCTGCGGCCGGTCTGGCGTGTCGCTTGTGTACCAGGTACGCAGTCGTGTTCGCAAGAGACCCCTGGCCCAGGGCGCGCCGGTCAGGCCCCCGGGAGCGCCCCCTCCAACCGCAGGATCCGCCGCATGATCGCGAGCGATCCCGCGTACGTCGAGTCCATCCCGAAGAAGCTCAGGCCGCGGGCGCCGAGGGTGCGGGCCTGCGTGTAGGGCGTGTCCGAGGCGTAGTGGATGACCCCGAAGTCGAGCGGCAGCCGGGTCAGGCTGACCGCCTCGCCGACCGGATGGCGATCGGCGTCGGCCAGCTCGTGGACCGCGGCGCAGAACGGTCCGGCCTCCATCTCGACGACCGTGTACGCCTCGCGGTAGTAGAAGTCGAGGTGGTCGCGGTTCTGGAGGAAGGTCGAGCGGACGGTGACCGCCTTCTGGTTGTCCAGTCCGGTCCCGTAGCGGAGGTCGCGCTGGAGGTCCTCGACGGTGAAGGCGTTGTCGAGCCAGTAGGTCGTGCGGGTGTGCTCGTCGTGGACGACGCCGGAGATCAGCACGTCGCCGACGTCGGCGTTGAGCGTCGCGGCCTTGCCGAGCACGTAGACGCCCTTGAGGCGGGTCACGTCGACGGCGACCTCGCGGAGGATGTTGTAGGCCGAGCTGCCCAGCGGATAGTCGATGTTGATCACGACCGCGTTGCTGGAGCGGAGCGCGTCGGCGTCGACCTGGCCGAGCCGGGGGTCGAGGTTGGCCGGGTCGATCCGGTCCAGCGCCATCACCTGCGCCGGCACCCGCAGCGCCCCGGTCGGGGTGAGGTCGAGGACGCCGGCCCGGCGGTCGGCGACGATCCGCTCGTCGGGGTGCCGCTCGTAGACGCCGCGGGCCGCGAAGTAGAGGAGGTTCTCGATCGAGCCGTCGCTGCGGCCGTCGCGGATCCGGTTCAACTCGAGCCGCAGGTCCTCCGGGCCGTGGCGCTCGACCGACTGCAGCAGCGTGTCGGCGTTCTGGCGGGCGACGCCGGTGACCAGGTTGGCCAGCGCGTGGGTGTTGGACGAGACGAAGTAGATCGGCCGCTCGTGGAGTGCCTCGTTGACCAGCGCGTTGTGGACCGGTCGCCACCAGTCGCGGGTCAGGCGCCCGTAGCCGACGTAGTTCATCCCCAGCGAGCGCAGGCGCAGGTCGCAGCGGCGCTGCGGCATCCCGTGCAGGCGGGCGGTGAAGCGCTCGCCCCACGACTCGCGGAGCCGGTTCCAGTCGTCCTCGGTTCCGCCGACGACCGCCGCCAGCTGGGCGGGATCGGTCGGGGCGGTGGTCTGGCCGGAGCCGCGCAGGCGGGCGCGGATCTTGTTCCACTCGATCTGGAAGGCGACCAGCGTCGGCACCAGGTCGTCGACGTCGGAGGTGCTGGCGACGAGCACGGCGAGCACGTCGTCGCCGACCCGCCACAGCCGCCGGCGGGCGGGGGACTCGGCCTCGGGCCAGTCGGCCAGGTCGATCCCGGCGTCGGCGAACTGCGCGTACTCCTGGCCGAGCACGATCAGGCGCGCTTCGGCGACCTCGTCGGGCAGGCGTCGGACGGCGTAGAGGAAGGCGCCGAGGTCGAGCTCGTCGCTGGCGGCGAGCGGGTGGAGGCTGGAGCCCATCGCGACATGCGACGGCTCGAGCACCCGCAGGCGCGTCTCGCCGGTCGAGCGCAGGAGCGTGGTGTAGGTGCGGTGGTAGAGGCCGACCTCGTCGGACAGGCCCGACATCCGGTCCGTGCCGGTGGTGGGGGAGGAGGTCGACGCGCGCTCCGACATGGTCCGAGTCTGACGGGTTCGGTGGCGTTCGCGGTGAACGGATCGCGACCGGTGAGGAGGAGCGTCCGTGCTCGCCGCAGACGCCTGATACCGTCGCGTAACAATGCGAGATGCCGATGCACGGGTCGAGGTCGCCGGGTGGGGTCGATTGGGCGTCGAGGGGGGACCGACGGCGATCGGGATGGACGGCGTCGGCGTCCGGCGGCACGGCCGCGACGGCCGGCCGCTGCTGCTGCTCGACGGGGTCGACTGGACCGTCCGTGCGGGCGAGCACTGGGCGGTGCTCGGGCCGAACGGTGCCGGCAAGAGCACGTTGCTGCAGCTGGCGGGCGGCGAGCTCCAGCCGACCGTCGGGCGGGTCGAGGTCCTCGGCGGCCGCGTTGGCGGGACCGACCTGCGGGTCCTGCGGGAGCGGATCGGGCACGTCGACGCGGCGACCGCGCGGGCGCTCAAGCCCGGACTGAGTGGTCACGAGGTGGTCCTGACCGGGGTCTTCGGCAGCATCGCGCTCCAGCGCCGGCGGCTGGTCGCGGCGCACGACCAGCGGGTCCTCGGCGAGCTGCGGCTGGTCGGGGCGGAGGAGCTGGCCGGACGTCGCTACGGCGACTGCTCGCAGGGAGAGCGGCAGCGGCTGCTGCTGGCGCGGGCGCTGGTCGCCGAAGGAGCCGCGGTCGGCTCCTGCGGCGGGCCGACCGGGCCGGAGCTGCTGCTGCTCGACGAGCCGGCGACCGGCCTCGATCTGCCCTCGCGCGAGCGGCTGGTCCGGGCCCTGATCGCCAGCGCCCGCGAGCGGCCCGGGCTGCCGACGGTCACGGTCACCCATCACCTCGAGGAGATCCCGCCGACGACGACCCACGCGCTGCTGCTGCGCGAGGGGCGCGTGGTCGCCTGCGGGCCGGTCGATGCGGTCCTCGCGGCGGAGCCGTTGAGCGCCTGCTTCGGGCTCCCGATCGTGGTCGACCGGGTCGGCGGCCGCTGGGCGGCGCGGGTCGCGGACGAGGCGCACGGCTGAGGCGGCGCCGCGGCGCGGGTCGTGCGCCCGCCGGCGTCCGCTGGGGTTGATCGCCGCGCCAGGTCGGACCTGGGGCGGCGCCACGACGTGGTCGGTGCCGGTGCTCCGTCGTCTGGTCCGGCCCAGATTACGCAGATGTCTGAGGACTTGTAGGGTGTCGGTTCGTTGCGGTGCCTCCGCCCGGAGCTCCGCGACTAGTCATCAGACATCTGAAGAATAGGGACCAACGTGCAGCGCAGGCCAGACTTCTGGCTCCTGACCGGGAGCCACGCCGTCAACGACTTCTACCAGGGGTCGGTCCCGGCGATCCTCCCGTTCCTCGTCGCCGAGCGCGGGTACAGCTACGCGGCGGCGACCGGCATCACCGTCGCCGCGACGGCGCTCTCGAGCGTGGTCCAGCCCGGCTTCGGGCACCTGGCCGACCGCTTCCGGCTGGGGTGGATGATCGCCGTCGGGATGCTGGTCGCCGGGATCGGGATCGGGCTCTCCGGGGTCGGTCAGGCCTACGTCCTGACCTGGCTGTCGATCGCGCTGGCCGGGATCGGGATCGCCGCCTACCATCCGCCCGCGGCGCAGGCCGCGCGCGCGGTCGGCCGCGGCTCGTCGCGGGTGCTCGGGATCTTCCAGGTCGGCGGGACGATCGGCGGGGCGACGGCGCCGCTGGTCGTCGCGGCGGTGCTCGGGGCGACGGGCGTCTCCGGCACCTGGCTGCTGGCCATCCCGGCGGTCGCGATGTTCGCGCTCTACAGCTACGCGATGCCGCGGCTGCGGCCGGCCGTGGCGGCGGGCGCAGGGGTGGCGGCGGCGTCGGCGGGACCGGCGGCCGCGACCCGCCCCGACGACTGGCGCGCCTTCCGCTGGCTGATCGCGGTGGTCGTCTGCTGGTCGATCGCCTACGTCGGCACGACCTCGTTCGTGGCGCTCTCGCTGATCCACCACTTCGACGTCTCGAAGGGGACCGCCTCGCTGGCCCTGACCACCTTCATCGCCGCGGGTGCCGTCGGAACCTACGGCGGCGGGCTGCTGGCCGACCGCTGGGGACGCGTGCGGACGGTCCGCGCGGGCTACGCGCTGGCGTTGCCGGCGGCCGCGGTCGTCGTCATCGCCCCGGGCCTGGTCGCGAGCTTCGCCGCGATCGCGGTGCTGGGGATGGCGATCTTCACGCCGTTCGCGGCCCAGATCACCCTCGGCCAGGACTACCTGCCCAACCGGATCGCGACCGCCAGCGGGGTCACGCTCGGCCTCTCGGGCTCGGTCGGCGGGCTGCTGGCGCCGGCCTTCGGGGCGCTCGCGGACGCGCGCGGCCTGACCGTGACGATGGCGGTGCTGCTCTCGTTCGTCGGGCTCGCGCTGGTCTTCGCCCTGCGCCTGCGGGACCGGACGCCGGTCGAGCACCGCCCGGCCGACGTGCTGGTCGAGGCGACCGATCCGGCGGGGAGCGACGTCGGGGCGTCTGTGACGCGGCGGTAACGGCGTGCTACGGTCCGCACGTGGAGCGGGCGTCTAGCGGAGTCCTCGAGGTCGAGCGGGTCCGGCGGATCCGCGACCAGGTCGGCGATCGCGACTGGCGCGACGTGACGGTCCACGAGCTGGCCGAGGCGGCGGGCCTGTCGCGGATGACGCTCCACCGGCGCGGGATCGGCAAGCCGGAGATCCTCGCCCAGCTCGGCGCCCTGCTCGAGGAGGAGCACCGAGCGGCGCTGCTGCCGGCGCTGGTCGCGACGGGGGACGCGCGCACGCGACTCGAGCTGGCGCTGGCCGCCCTCTGCGACGTCAACGAGCGTTACCTCGGCACGATCGAGGCGCTCGACGCCGCCGCCCCGCACGTCTTCCACGAGGACGGCGACGGTGCGGTCCTGACCCGCGCGACCTTCACCGACGGGGTCCGCCGGATCCTCGAGGACGGGGCCACCGACGGCACGCTGCGGGTCGACGACCCGGTCCGCACGGCGACGCTGCTCTTCAACGCTGTCGGCTGGACCTACCGCCACATGCGCAGCGGCCACCGCTGGCCGGCGGAGCAGGCCCGGAACGAGGTCGTCGACCTGCTGCTGCACGGGGTGGTCGTGCCGGCCGCGGATTGAAGCTTCCCGCGGGCCCGCTGGCCGGTTGACCGAGCCGGGCCACAGCGGGCAGCGACGGGGCCCGGCGGGAGCGGCAGAGGTCCTGCGCTCCGCGAGCGAAGACCCTCTGCCGACCGTACCCGCGGTGCCTGGTCAGCGCGCGGGCACGGTGAGCGTCGCTCGCCCGCCGCCCCCGCTGAGGTGGTAGATCGCGGCCTGCCCCTCGACCGCCGGGAGGGTCGCCGCGATCTGGCGCTTGCCGTTGGTCTTGACCGTCGCGACCGTCGTGCGTCCGGCCTGGCAGGCGATCTCGCGCTGGATCCGGACGGCGGTGCCCGGCTTGCTCGCCGGGAGCGTCGCGGTGATCCGGACCTGGCCGTTCTGCTCGATCTTCTGGGAGCGCAGGACGACGCCGCGGTCGGGCTCGCGTGCGGCCGTCTTGACGCCGTTGGCGAGCTGGACGAGGTAGCGGCTCTTCGCCGCCTTCCGTCCGCTCGGGGCCGCGATCGTGAGCTGGTAGCTGCCGCCTGCGCTGACGCTGGCCGATCCCGCCGGTCGGGCCTTGGCCCCGGGGCGGTCCTGCACGCTGACGGTCAGCTTCTGGCCGGCGAAGGCGGGGTCGGCGAGGCCGGCGACGAGGAGCCGTTCACGTCGGCCGCTGCCGGTCCGGGTGAGCGTGGTCAGGGTGAGCTTGCCGGTCATGCACGTCGTCGGGGATGGCTCGGGCTGCGGGCCGGGGACGGACGGCGGGGTGGGATTCGACGGTGGGGTGGGAACCGTCGGCGGGGTGGGGGCGGTCGGCGGGTCCGGAACCAACGGCGGATCGGGGACGGGGTCCGGGCGGTGCGTGTAGCTCACCGGCTGCGAACAGCCCGAGACGTTTCCGACCTGGTCGGTGGCGGTGGCGGAATAGCGGTTCGAGCTGTTGGCGGACACGGTCTCGGCGAGCCCGAGCTCGGCCAGCTTGCTCGCCGTCAGCGTCGCCAGCGGCCGACCGGCGCAGCTCTCGTTGGCGTAGACGCGGACCGTCGACTCGCCTTCGGCTTCGCCGAGGATCCGGATCTCGAGCGCCGTGCCCGGTGAGGTTCGGTTGATCCACAGCGTCGGGGCCGGCGGCGGGGTGTGGTCGTTGCGGTACGCCAGCCCGGTGGTGGTGCAGAGCGAGACGTTGCCGGCCTCGTCGGTCGCGGTGGCGGAGAACGTGGTGGTTCTGTCGGCCGTGACCGTGACGATCAGGCCGGAGTCGGCGAAGGCGTCGGCGGCGCCGGTCGTCAAGGGCGCGCCGGAGCAGTTGGCGTTGCCGTAGATCTGGACCGTGGCTCCGGGCTCCGCCGACCCGACCACGCGCGGCGTGAGGCTCTGCGCCGGCGGTGCGGGGTCGGTACGGAGCAGGATGGGTGTGTCGGGCGCGGTGCGGTCGTTGCGGTACGCGAGCGCGCCGGAGCACGCCGAGACGTTCCCGACCTGGTCGGTCGCGGTCGCGTAGAGACGGGTGGTCTTCTCCGAACCGACGGTGACCTGGAGACCGGGGCTCGCGAGATCGCCGGCGCTGCCGGTCGCCAGCGGCGTGCCGGTGCAGCTGGCGTCGTCGTAGACCCGCACGGTCGAGCCCGGCTCGGCGGCCCCGAGGATCCTGGGCGTCAGGCTCTGCGCGGGCGACGCCGGGCTGGTGCCCGTCAGGGCCGGAGCATCCGGTGCCGTGCGGTCGTTGCGGTACGAGAGTCCGGTCGAGCAGGCCGAGACATTGCCGGCGTCATCGGTCGCGGTCGCGTAGAGCGTCGTCGTGGCGTCAGCGGCAACGGTGACCGCCAGCCCTGGGCTGGCGAACTGCGTAGCGCTTCCGGTCGCCGCCGGTGCTCCCGTGCAGGTGTCGGTGGTGTAAATGCGTACCTGCGGGTAGTACTCGGTCTGCCCGGTGATGCGGACCGTCAGCGCGGTGCCCGGCGAGGCCGGATCGAGCCGGCCGAGGACCGGTACCGCGGGTGGGGTGCGGTCGTTGACGTACGTGACGCCCGCCGAGCACGTCGACACGTTGCCGGCCTTGTCGGTGGCGGTCGCGCTGAACGTCGTGTTCGAATCGGCCACGACCGTGACCTGCAGGCCGGGGGCGGCCAGCGCGGAGGCTGCCCCGGTCACCACGGGGATCCCGGTGCAGTTGCCGCCGGTGTAGATCCGGACCGTCGAGTCGGCCTCGGCCTTGCCGGTCAGCATCGGGGACAGCTCGCGGGACGGCGAGGCCGGGCGGTTCAGGGTCGGGGCAAGGGGCGGGCTCTGGTCGCTGACGTACGTCAGTCCCTTGGAGCAGTCGGAGACGTTGCCGACCGCGTCGGTCGCCGTCGCGAAGAAGGTCGTGGTGCGGTTGCTGAGGCCGAAGCTGATCCACAGACCGGGCGAGGCGAAGGTCGCCGCGGAGCCCATGGCCTCGCTGCGGGTGCAACTGCTGTTGCTGTAGATCTGGACCGTCGTGCCGGGCTCGGCCGTGCCGATCAGCCTCGGCGTCTGTACGCGGGAGGGCGAGGTGGGGTCGCTGGCGGTCAGGGTCGGTGTCGCCGGCGGAGTGATGTCCACCGTGAAGGAGAACGCCTGGGTCGCGTCGGGCGCGAAGTAGGCGTTGGAAGCCGTGACCGTACCGGAGAAGGCTCCCTCCTCGGTCGGTGTGCCGGAGAGCTCCCCCGTGGCGGCGTCCAGGGTGAGGCCCGGCGGAAGCTGGCCGTCGGTGACCCGGTACGTCGTCGACCCGTTCCCGTACGAGTCCGACCTCGGGGTGGCCTGGAACCTGTGTGTGTAGGGGCCCTGCGGCACCGCGGCCGCCGGCGGGGCGCTGATGAACCGCGGAGCCCCGCCCAGTTGCCCGTAGAGGTCGTTGCCCCAGCAGAGCGTGGCCCCATCGGTCTTGATCCCGCAGACGTGATCGACACCGACGCTGATGGCGGTGAAGTGCTCGTCGGTGGGCGGGGTGATCGTGCCGCCGAAGTCGTCGCCCCAGCAGACGGCGGTGCCGTCGGCCCGGATCCCGCAGCTGGTCCGGCGGCCGGCGCTGATGGCGCTGAAGCGTTCGATCGGCGGGGCGTTCGTCTGTCCGTAGGTGTTGTCGCCCCAGCAGACGGCGGTGCCGTCGGTGCGGATTCCGCAGTTGTGGAGCTGGCCGGACGACGTGATGGCGGTGAGCTCGAGGCCGGGCGGGACCGTCATCGGCTTTCCGTAGCTGTCGTCGCCCCAGCAGACGGCGGTGCCGTCGGTCTTGAGTCCGCAACTGCCGTACAAACCGACGCTGACCGCCGTGAAGGTCACGCCCGGCGGGACGTTCGTCTGCCCGTAGTAGCTGGCGCCCCAGCAGGTGGCGGTGCCGTCGGTCCGGATCCCGCAGCTGGACTGCGCACCGACGCTGAGGGCGGTGAAGCGCTCGCCCGGCGGGGCGTTCGTCTGTCCGTAGGTGTTGTCGCCCCAGCAGGTGGCGGTGCCGTCGGTGCGGATTCCGCAGCTGTGGTCGTTGCCGGCACTGACGACGGTGAATTGCGTGTCCGCCGGGACCGCCGCCTGGCCGGCATAGTTGTACCCCCAGCAAACAGCGGTTCCGTTGGTCTTCAGCCCACAGCTGTGGACCTCGCCGACTTCGATCTGGCCGTAGCCGAACTGGCCCGGCGGCGCGATCGTGCGTTCGTCGGCGCTGCTGCCCCAGCAGCTGACGGTGCCGTTGGTCTTGATCCCGCATCCGTGGGAAGCACCGGCGGTGATCGCCGTGAACGTGATGCCCGGCGGGACCTCCGTCTGTCCGTCGGCGTCGGTGCCCCAGCAGCTGGCGTTGCCGTCGGTCTTGATCCCGCACGTGTGCGCAGCGCCGGCGGTGATCGCGGTGAAGTGCTCGCCCGACGGGGCGTTCGTCTGTCCGTAGGCGTTGTCGCCCCAGCAGCTGGCGGTGCCGTCGGTCTTGATCCCGCACGTGTGCGCAGCGCCGGCGGTGATCGCGGTGAAGCGTGCACCCGCCGGGACGGCCGAGCGTCCGTTGCCGGACGCACCCCAGCAGCTGGCGGTGCCGTCGGTCTTGATTCCGCACGTGTGCGCAGCGCCGGCGGTGATCGCGGTGAAGCGCTCGCCTTGCGGGGCCGCCGCCTGCCCGTCGGTGTTGTCGCCCCAGCAGGTGGCGGTGTTGTCGGTCCGGATCCCGCAGCTGTGCTTGGCGCCGGCGGTGATGGCAGTGAAGCGCTCGCCCGGTGGGACGCTCGTCCGTCCGTCGGCGGTGTTGCCCCAGCAGGTGGCGGTGCCGTTGGTCTCGATCCCGCAGCTGTGGGAGGTACCGGCGGTGATCGCGGTGAACGTGACGCCCGGCGGGACGTTCGTCTGTCCGTCGGTGTTGTCGCCCCAGCAGGTAGCGGTGCCGTCGGTTCGGATCCCGCAACCGTGTTTCCCACCGGCGGCGATCATTGGAGAACCACCTATGCGGATCGCGCCGTCGCTCAGCGACGGCAGTCCGGCTGCGGAAGCGAGCGCTCCGCCGGCACCTCCGAAGCCCAATCCAAGGACCAGCAATGCGAGGACGGCGAGCCGACGCCACCGAGCGACTGCTGTGGCCAGGTGCGCTGAACGGTGAGGAGTTGGTCGGCCCGGCGGGGCGTAACTGAATCGCATCGAAGCAGACCGTAGTGACCTCGAGATGGCGTACAGCCGTTCGGTGGGCTGTGGTGGGCCAGTTCGGACCAATGTTTGACGGTTCGTGGTCCTGTTCTCGCGTCAGGTGGGGTGCTGCGTTGGACACGCAGGAGCCGAATCGATGGGGAAGAGGTGGTGCCAGCGGGAGCAAGGCCGTCGGGAGGTAGACCACCCGCATCGCTCTCCACGAGCTTTGCCACCTGGACGGTGGTCGACCTCGAAGCGAACGAGGGCGCGCCCACCGCTGGTACTGGGCCCCGCTCCCGGAGCGGAGCTGCGTCGAGTCGACCGCTAGTCGTCCTCGCCCGGCGGCCACTGCTGCTCGAACGAGCACCACCAGGTCGTCCGGCCGCCGACGGTGCCGCGGACCATCTCGGCGCCGCAGCGGGGGCAGTGCTCGTCCTTGCGACGGTGGTCGATCACGTCGCCGGTGTGGACGCCGCCGTTGACCATCGCCGCCTTCGTGCAGGCGATCAGGACCTCGTGGAGCTGCTCCAGCTCGGCCCGGTCGAGGTCGCCCGCCGGACGCAGCGGCGGCTGCTCGGCCTGCCAGAGGACCTCGTCGCAGAGCAGGTTGCCGACTCCGGCGATCGTCGACTGGTCCATCAGCCGGGCCTTCAGCGGCGCGCTGCCGCGCCCGACCCGCTCGACGAACGCGTCGACGTCGACGGTCAGCGCGTCCGGACCGAGGTGCGAGAGGTCGGGATCGAGGCGAACCCGCGAGAGTCGGCGCTTGTCGAACAGCAGCAGCCGACCGCCGTCGTCGAGGTCGAGGGCCAGTCGCGTCCACGAGCCGTCGCCGGGCAGGGTCCGCGCGCCGCTCCGGGCCGGCATCGACCAGGCGGTCCGCTCAGCGACGGTCAGCGGCTCGCCGGCGGCGTCGGGCAGCCCGTGCGCGGCGGCGACGGCCGTATCGAGGCGGGTGACGCGGCGGGTGACGGCGTCCGCCAGCTCGGTGCCGGAGACGTCGGAGGCGCCGCCGGGGGAGAGCGCCGTCGTCTCGTGGTCGGGGCCAACGCCCTCCGGGGCCAGGCCGACCAGCCGTCCGGCCATTCCCAGGTGGAGGCCGAGCCGGTGGCCGTCGTCCAGCTCCAGCCACATCGACTTGCCGACCCGGTGAGCTGCCTCGACGCGGTGACCGACGATCGCCTGGGCGATCTCGCCCGGCTCGTGCGGGCGGCAGACCCACTCGTCGGTGTCGTCGACCGCGACGATCGTGCGGCCGACGGTCCAGCGCTCGGCGAGCGCGCGGGCGGCTTCGACTTCGGGCAGCTCGGGCACCCGCCAGAGGGTACGGAAGCGATCCGGCGGGAGAGGCCTGCTCGGGCTGCGATGATCGCCTTCGATGGCCACGCCGAGCTTTCCGATCGAGACCGAGCGTCTCCAGCTGCGCCTGTTCACCGCCGACGACCTCGAAGCGCTGCACGGGCTCTACGGCGACCCCGACGCCGTCCGCTATGTGCCGCGGGAGACCCGCTCGCTCGACGAGGCAGCGGAGCTGCTGGAGCGCCGACGCCGCGAGACCCTGCTCGTCGACGAGGACGACGCGTTCGCGCTCGCGGTGGTGCTCCGGGAGACCGGCGAGCTGATCGGGGAGATGTCGCTGTACTGGCACGACCGCGACACCCGGACCGGCGAGATCGGCTTCATCTTCCACCGCGACCACCAGCGTCGGGGTTACGCGCGCGAGGCGGGAGCGGCGACGCTCGAGCTGGGCTTCGCGACGGTCGGGCTGCGCCGGATCGTCGGTAGCACCGATGCGCGCAACGGTGCCTCGGCCGGCTTGATGGAGCGATTGGGCATGCGCCGCGAGGCGCATCTGGTCGAGAACAAGCGCCTCAAGGGCGAATGGTCGGACGAGGTCGTCTACGCCCTGCTGGCCCGGGAGTGGCCGACGGACGCCGCGAACCGTGGCTGACCGGAGCCGTCTGCGGAACCCGCTCGGCAACGGGCGCTGCGCCGCAGGCACCGGCCGAGGACCGGCGGTAGAGTTCGTCCATGTCGAACCCTGACTCCCGCACCGCGGTCGAAACCGCCCTGAAGCAGCTGCTGGAGCACGTGCCGGCCCTCAAGCCGCTGAAGATCATCGCCGCAGCGGAAGTCCACGGCGGGCGCGACACCCAGCTGATCCGGATCCAGATGCCGGGGCCGAAGGTCACCAAGGCGATCACGCCCGACGCCCGGGTCACGGTCGACATCCGCCGCGACCTGCTCAACGAGCTGATCGAGCTCGACGACCTGCAGGCCTGGGTCCGCGCCTGGGACCACGGCAAGTTCCGGGCCTCCGGAGTCGAGGAGTACCTGAAGCTGATCGGCCAGGTCATCTCCAAGACGGCGGCCAAGCAGAAGGCGCTGGCCGCGCAGAAGAACGGCTGAGGAACCGCCGCGCCCCGGTCGGGCGCGGCGGCGTCCTCCTACAGCGCGTCGATCGCGGCGTTGAACGTCGCGCTCGGGCGCATCGCCTGGTCGGCGAGCTTGCGGTCGACGAAGTAGTAGCCGCCGAGGTCGACCGGGGCACCCTGGACCATGGCCAGCTCGGCGACGATCGCCTGCTCGTCGGCGGCCAGCCGCTCGGCCAGCGCGGCGAACGCGGCGGCCAGCTCGGCGTCGTCGGTCTGGGCGGCCAGCGCCTGGGCCCAGTAGAGCGCCAGGTAGAAGTGGCTGCCGCGGTTGTCCAGCTCGCCGGCCTTGCGCGACGGCGACTTGCCCGTCTCCAGCAGCTTGCCGGTCGCCTCGTCGAGGGTCCGACCGAGGATCCCCGCGCGCGGGTTGTCGGTCTTCGTGGACAGGAACTCGAGCGAGACCGCCAGCGCCAGGAACTCGCCGAGCGAGTCCCAGCGGAGGTGGTTCTCCTTCTCGAACTGCTGGACGTGCTTCGGGGCCGAGCCGCCGGCACCGGTCTCGAAGAGGCCGCCGCCCTGCATCAGCGGGACGATCGAGAGCATCTTGGCGCTCGTGCCCAGCTCGAGGATCGGGAACAGGTCGGTCAGGTAGTCGCGCAGGACGTTGCCCGTGACGGAGATCGTGTCCTCGCCGCGCTTGGCCCGCTCGAGCGTGAAGCGGGTCGCGTCGGCGACGTTCTTGATCTCGATCTGGAGCCCGTCGGTGTCGTGCTCCAGCAGGTACGCCTTGACCTTCTTGAGGACCTCGGCGTCGTGGGCGCGGGTCTCGTCGAGCCAGAAGACGGCCGGGGCGCCGGTCGCGCGAGCCCGCTCGACGGCCAGGCGGACCCAGTCGGCGATCGGGGCGTCCTTGGCCTGGCAGGCACGCCAGATGTCCCCGGCCTCGACCGCGTGCTCGAGCAGCGTCGCGCCCGACGAGTCGACGACCCGGACGGATCCGGCCGCGGCGATCTCGAAGGTCTTGTCGTGCGAACCGTACTCCTCGGCCTTCTGCGCCATCAGGCCGACGTTGGGGGTCGTGCCCATCGTCGCCGGGTCGAAGGCGCCGTGCTCGCGGCAGAAGTCGATCGTCTCGGCGTAGAGCGGCGCGTAGCTCGAGTCCGGGATCACGTACTTCGTGTCCTGGAGCTCGCCGGCGGCGTTCCACATCTGGCCGGACGAGCGGATCGCCGCCGGCATCGAGGCGTCGACGATCACGTCGCTGGGGACGTGGAGGTTGGTGATCCCGCGGTCGGAGTCGACCATCGCGACCGACGGTGCGCTCTCGTAGGTCGCCGTGATCGCGGCCTCGATCTCGGCGCGCTTGTCGGCCGGCAGCTTCTCCAGCGCGGTCAGCACCGAGGCCAGGCCGTCGTTGGGGTCGGCGCCGACCTCGGCCAGCGTCTCGCCGTGCTCGGCGAAGACGGCGGCGAAGAACTGGCGGACGGCGTGGCCGAAGATGATCGGGTCGGAGACCTTCATCATCGTCGCCTTCAGGTGCAGCGAGAACAGCACGCCCTGCGCCTTGGCGTCGGCGATCTGCTCGGCCAGGAACGCGTCGAGCGCGCTCCGGCGCATCACGGTGGCGTCGACGATCTCGCCGGCCAGGACCGGGGTCGAGGCCTTCAGCACGGTCACGCTGCCGTCGGCGGCGACGTGCTCGATCCGCAGGTCGTCGGCCGCGGCGAGGGTCGTCGACTGCTCGGAGGAGCGGAAGTCGCCGCCGGACATCGTCGCCACGTGCGACTTGGAGTCCGAAGACCAGGCGCCCATCGAGTGCGGGTGCTTCTGGGCGAAGCGCTTGACCGACGCAGGCGCGCGGCGGTCGGAGTTGCCCTCGCGCAGGACCGGGTTGACGGCGCTGCCCTTGACCGCGTCGTAGGCAGCGCGGGCGGCGCGCTGCTCGTCGTCCTGCGGGCTCTCCGGGTAGTCCGGGATCCCGAAGCCTGCCGCCTGCAGCTCGGCGATGACGGCCTTCAGCTGGGGGACCGAGGCGCTGACGTTCGGCAGCTTGATGATGTTCGCGGCCGGCGTCTTGGCCAACGCACCGAGCTCGGCGAGCGCGTCGGGGACCCGCTGGGCGTCGGTCAGACGGTCCGGGAAGTGGGCCAGGATCCGCCCGGCCAACGAGATGTCGCGGGTCTCGACGGCGACGCCGGCCGCGCCGGCGAACGCCTTGACGATCGGCAGCAGCGAGTGGGTCGCCAGTGCCGGCGCCTCGTCGGTGTAGGTGTAGATGAGCTTCATGGTGTGCTGTCGGCCTGCTTCGCTCGTGGTCGCCGGTACGGCGGGCTCCGGACGCGCGCGGGTGCGGCGTGGTCGGGACGGGAAGGGCGGTGGGCCCGTCCGTCGTCCGACACGCTATCTCGAACCCGACTCCGGTCGCGGTGTCACGGGTGGTGCGGGTGGTGAGGCGGTCCAACGGCGGCTGGCTCGCACGCGATCCCGGGCCTCGGTCACGGCTGCTTTCGACGGTCGCCCGGCGACCACGGGGGCGTCGCGTCTCTCTCTCGAGACGATCGTTCTTCACGACGGTGCTCTCGCCGTCGCTCTGGTTGCGAGGGCACCGAAAGCGGTGCGTATGTCCCCAGAACGGTGCGCTCGCGCCGGCCGCCCCCGTGAGCGCTACGAAACTGGGCGCGCCTCACGTTGGCGACGTCGTGGAACCGCTCATCTAGGCTCGTCGGATGCGCATCGACGACCGTCACGGCTTCCGGGTCCAGTACCTCGAGAGCGACGGGGCTCCGGTCTCTGCCAACGCCGAGACGACCGACCTGATCGGCAACGCCTGCTACGGCGAGGTCGAGATGCTGGCGATCCCGGTCGCGCGGCTCGACCCGGAGTTCCTCCGGCTGCGCTCGGGCGTCGCGGGGGAGGTGCTCGGGAAGGCGGCGACCTACCGGATCCGGATCGCGATCGTCGGCGCGATCGAGCAGCAGATCGCGGATAGCGACGCCCTCCGCGACTTCGTTGGCGAGTCGAACCGCGGCAGCCAGGTCTGGTTCGTCCCCGACGAGGAGGCGCTCGACGCGCGGCTCGCGGAACCGCGGTAGCGGCGGGGCGGGGCGCGCCGGCAGTGGGCGGGAGCGCGACGACCGGCCGGCCTCCGCGCTTCCGCCCGGGAACGGCTCAGTAGCCGGCGGCGCGGCCCTGGCCGGCGACCCGCTCGGCCATCTTGCGGTTGGCCTCGTCGACCATCTCGCCCTCGAAGATCGCGGCACCGGCGCCGGACTCGGTCGCCTCGCGGTAGGCGGCCAGCATCGCCTCGGCCTTCTCCCACTGCTCGCGCGTGGGGGTGAAGATCTCGTTGATCACGTCGATCTGGGCGGGGTGGATCGTCCACTTGCCGTCGAGGCCGAGCGCGCGGACGAGCTTCGTGCGCTCGCGCAGGCCGTCCTCGTCCTTGAACGCCGCGTAGGGGCCGTCGATCGCCTGGATGCCGGCCGCGCGGGCGGCGACGACGAGCCGCGAGTAGAGGTAGTTGAGGTGGTCGCCGGGGTAGCCCTCGGGGGTGCCGCCGATCTGGGTGATCGGGATCCCGATCGCGGCGGAGTAGTCGCCCGGCCCGAAGATCAGCGTCTCCATCCGCTGGGAGGCGACGGCGATCTGCTCGACGTTGACGAGGCCCTTGGCGTCCTCGATCTGGGCCTCGATCCCGATTCGGCCGACCTCGTAGCCCTTGGCCAGCTCGATCTGGGTCAGCAGCTTGTCGGTCAGCTCGATGTCGCCCGGGGTCTGGACCTTCGGCAGCATCACCGCGTGGATCTTGTCCCCGGCCTGCTCGACGACGTCGATCAGGTCGCGGTAGTAGAACGGCGTGTCGGTCCCGTTGACGCGGAAGACGACGGTCTTCTCGGCGGGGAACTCGAGCGTCTTGAGCGCCTCGATGATGCGGGCGCGGGCCGCCTCCTTCTCGCTCTGGGCGACGGAGTCCTCGAGGTCGAGGAAGACCTGGTCGGCGGCCAGGGTCGGCGCCTTGGCGAGGAACTTCTCGCTCGAGCCGGGGACCGAGTGGCATGTACGCCGCGGCCGCAGGGGACGGGCGGATCCGGAGAGTGCGCTCATGTCGCGGAATCCTTCCAGTTCGCGCCGCGAGGCGACCGCCGGTCGGCCGCTGGGCGGTGGCGGGCGGGACGGGCCGTCTCTGGAGGCCGCGAGATTCGCGGCCGGTCCTAGGGCGCGTTCGCCTCGCCGGCCCGTCCGACCCGGCGGCCATCGACCGTCGCGCGCCAGTAGCGAGCGGCGGGGTCGCCGCCGCGCAGGTAGACGTTCCAGGTGGTCCGGTCGTCGGGGAAGACCGGATTGCGGGGCGAGAGGATCACGTAGTCGGCCCGCTTGGTGGCGTTCCTCCCGGTCCGCCGGCTGATCCGGGCCAGCGCTCGTTCCGGGCCCGCGGGGTCGATCGCGGCGAACGCCAGGCCGCCCTTCTGCGGCGTCTCGCTGCGGGAGTCGAGTTGCACCCCGAACGCGGCGTCGACGGTGTAGTGCCGCTGCCGGTAGCCGCGTCGGACGGTGACCGAGGCGTGGTTGGGCCAGACGTCGACACCCAGCACCCGCGCGTCGGCCCAGGTCGCGGCACGGGCCGCCGAGAGCGCCCGCCGCAGGTTCTCCCGGCGCAGCAGCGACGAGCGGTTGGTGCCGGCGGGCTTGGTGGCCGGTCCGCGGTGACCCGGCGCGGGGGCGGGGGCACCATCGGACGTGCGCACGACGTGGCGTCCGTGGGCGTCTCCCTCCCACCGCTCCTGCGCGGACGGGACCCCGTCGAGATAGGCGGCCCAGGTGACCGGGTCGCCGTCGCCCTCGCCGCCGTCGAGCAGCAGGAACTGGACCGTCGGCGCCCGGCCGAGCCCGCGGTGGACGGCGGCCAGCAGCCGTTGCGGGGCCGCGTCGTCGAGCTGGGCGATCGTGAGGCCGCGGTGGACGGCGTCGCCGGGCTGCTCGCGGTTCTCGGCGAGGCCCTCGGCGTCGATCGTCATCCGGCGTCCCGGTCGGTCGGGGCCGTTGGTGGTGATGACGTCGAGCTCGTCGTCGCGGAGGTAGAGCGAGACGATCCGCTCGCCCGGCTGCAGCTCGCTCCGCAGCTGTCCGAGCGCGCGCCGGGCGCCGGCCGGTGAGAGCAGCGAGGCCTCGCGCTCGTCCTCGCCGCCGTTGGGCGCTCCGGCGTCGGCCGTGCCGACCGCGGAGGTCGAGCCCGCGCGGTCGCTGCCGGAGACGAAGGTGTTGGCCAGGAGCACCCCGAGCACGAGCATCACGACGATCCCGAGGATCGGGGCGCCCCACCCGCGCTTCAGGCGGGGTGGTCCGCCGGTCGGGGACGAGCCGGGTCCTGGGCCGGCACCCGTCGGGGACGGGCCGGGGCTCGGATCGGCGGCGGGCGGGGAAACCGGCGGCACGATCGGGCGGCCGAAGGGATCGCGGGCGGGGCTCATCGTCGCCAGGCAGCCTGGCAGGGTCGGGGTCGATCCGCCAGGCCGCGGGTGCCGGGGCCTCCGCCACCGGGAGCGGCGGATCGTCGACGGGGTGGGCGTTTCGCGACCGCCGTCGGCCGGCGCCGCGGAGCGCCGTTCGTAGCAAATTCGGGCCGACGAGCGGGGCCTGCGCGCGCCACGGACCGGGAAGAACGAGGGGCGCCGTCCGTGCGACGATGGGGGTCATGCCGAACGTCACCAAGGTGCATCTCGTCAACGACATCAAGGACCTGGCCGCCACGGCCGGGTTCGGTGACCAGCTCGAGACCCGTTTTGCCCGTGCCGCCCTCGGCAGCAAGGAGAGCGCGCTCGGCTTCCAGCGGATCAAGCCCGGCCAGCGCCAGCCCTTCGGCCACAAGCAGAAGGAGCAGGAGGAGATCCACGTCGTGATCGCCGGCAGCGGCCGCGTGAAGGTCGACCACGACTTCATCGAGCTCGAGACGCTCGACGCGCTGCGGATCGCCCCCGAGGTCATCCGCCAGTTCGAGGCCGGCCCCGACGGCATGGACCTGCTGATCTTCGGCTCCCCGGCCGGCGACCCGACCAAGGTCGGCGGCGGCGACAGCGTCACCTACACCAAGTTCTGGGCCTGATCTCCGTCCGGCCGGCGCGCTCCCTCTGCCGGAGCGCCCCGTAGGCTGGACATGATGTCGCTCCTGGATCGCCGCCTGCTCCTCGTGACGGGCAAGGGAGGGACCGGGAAGACGACGGTCGCCGCCGCCCTCGCGCTTCACGCCGCCGCCTCCGGACAGCGCACGTTGCTGGCGGAGATCGGCGGCGAGCGGCTCTCGACCCTGTTCGGGCGGCCACCGGTCGGCCACCGCGAGACCCCGATCCGGCCGCGGCTGTCGCTGCTCTCGATCGACCCGATCCAGGCCGCCCACGACTTCCTGCGCGCGCAGGTCGGCGGCCCGGTCCACCGGGTGATGTTCCAGAACCGGCTGTTCAACCTGACCCTCGCCGCCGCTCCCGGCCTGCGCGAGGTCTGCACGATGGACAGGATGTGGGACCTGGCCCGCGAGGACCGCGGTCGCAAGCACGCCGACTACGACCTGGTCGTGGTCGACGTCGCGGCGACCGGGCACGCGACGGCGATGCTGCGCTCGCCGACGACCTACGGCGACCTGGCCCGCGGCGGGCCGATCCGCAAGCGCGCCGACGAGATCTCCGCGCACATGGAGGACCGCTCGCGGACCGCGGTGGTGCTCTGCGCGCTGCCCGAGGAGACGCCGGTCAACGAGACGCTGGAGACGGCCGGCAAGCTGGCGGAGCTGGACGTCGGCCTCGGGCTCGTGGTCCTCAACCAGCGCCGGACGACCGGGCTCGACGAGGCGGGAGCAGCAGCCGTCGCCGCGCTCGCCGGAGCGGTGGCGGTGCCGGCCGGGGCGGGTGGGTCGTCGTCGCCGGGCGCCCCGGACGACGGGCTCGCCGCGCGGGTGGCGCGGGCGGTCGTCGTCGAGGACCGGCGGGCGCGTCAGGAGGACGGGCAGGAGCAGCGGCTGCGGGCCGGGCTCGACCCCGGGGTGCCCCTGGTGACGCTGCCGCGGGCCGATCGGGAGCTCGACGTGAGCGCGATCGAGGCGCTCGGCACGACGCTCGGGGAGGCGGTCCGGTGAGCGCCGCTCGCATCGCCTCGACGCTCGACCTGTCCACGACGACCAGCGACGCCCGCGTGGTCGTGCTCGCCGGCGGGGGCGGCGTCGGCAAGACCACGACCGCGGCCGGGATCGGCCTCGGCCTCGCCCGTCAGGGCCGCCGGGTCTGCGTGCTCACGATCGATCCCGCCCGCCGGCTGGCCGACGCGCTCGGCCTCGAGGGCGGCGCCGACGAGCCGGTGCGGGTGCCCCTGCCCGACGATGGGGACGGTGCCGGCGAGCTGTGGGTGGTGATGCTCGACGCCAAGTCGACCTGGGACGGGCTGATCCGGCGCTACTCCGAGACGCCCGAGGCCGCCGAGCGGATCCTCGCCAACCGCGTCTACCGCGAGTTCTCGAGCGTCGTGGCCGGGACCCAGGAGTACATGGCGGTCGAGAAGCTCCAGGAGCTGCTGGCCACCGAGCGCTGGGACGTGGTCCTGCTCGACACGCCGCCGACCCGCAACGCGCTCGACTTCCTCGACGCGCCCCAGCGGCTGCACTCGTTCCTCGATTCGCGGGCGCTCCAACTGCTGCTGCGGCCGGCGGCCGGCGGACTCGGCCTGCTCGGGCGCGGGGCGAACGTCTTCACCGGGCTGCTCAAGCGGGTCACGGGCATGGACCTGCTCTCCGACCTGACCGAGTTCTTCACCGCGCTCGGCGGGATGTCGGCCGGCTTCAGCCAGCGGGCGAAGGCGGTCGGGCTGCTGCTGGCCGAGCGCCGGACCGTCTTCCTGCTCGTCGCCTCGCCGCGACCGGACTCGCTCGACGAGGCCACCGCCTTCCGCCGGACCCTGGAGGGCCGCGACATCCACTACGGCGGACTGGTCGTCAACCGGATGCCGCAGGCGGACGCCGACGCGGATCCCGAGACGGTCCGCGAGGCGCTCCGCGACGCGCTCGAGGACCCGGCGGTCGCCGACGCGGCGGCGGCGATCTACGAACGCGTCCGCCACGAGGCCGAGCGCGACGAGCAGCTGGTCGCGGCACACCTCGCGGCCGGCGTGGCGGGGGAGGAGCCGGTGCTGTTGGTGCCCCAGCTGGCCGGGGACGTGCACGACGTCACCGGCCTGTCGGAGCTCACCGGGCACCTGTTCCCGGCCGCGGACTGACAGCGCCTGGATGAGCCCGCGGGCTCAGGCCTTGCCGGTCGTCCCGCCCGAGCGCGCGTCCCGCAGCGCCTGGAGCGCGTTCAGCAGGTCGTCGTCGTCGAGCGTGCCGCGACGGTGGAGGTCGATCAGGTGCGTGACCCGCGCCCGCTCGTTCGGATCGGTCGACCGCTTCGCACCGTCGGTGGCGAGCTGGCCGTTGGCGAGGCCGTGGGCCAGCAGGTCGTGGAGGTCGCCGATCGCGGGCGAGCCGGAGATCTTGACGCTGCCGCTGACGGAGGCACGAGGGGCGTTGGCGGTCGGCTTGGCGGCCCGCGCCGCGGCCTCCCGCCTCTCGGCCTCGGCGACCGCCGTCGGCAGCCGTTCGCCGTGGGCGGGAACGCTCAGCCGCAGCGCCGGCCAGAGCAGCAGCAGCGCCAGCACCCCGAGGATGCCGGTGCCGACCCAGTACCCGGCGGTGCTGTCGGTGACCGGGTCGGCGACGAATCCGGCGACGTAGCAGCCGGCCGCGGCGCCGCCGAAGCAGAGCGTGAGCGCGATCAGGATCGCGTTCGGAAGCGCGCGGGTGAGCAGCACGACCCCGATCGGGGCGATCAGGAAGACCGAGCCGACGCCGGCCAGCAGCCCGAAGACGAAGCCCTCGGGGCAGGCGGCGGCGTCGCCCCCGCACTCGGAGGGCCCACGGGAGACCTCGAAGGCGGCGTTGCTGATCAGGCAGGCGGCGGCGACGATCAGGAGCGCGCCGAGCAGCGGCCACAGCGGATTGCGGCGGCGGGCCACGGGGGCGGAGGCGGTCATCGGTCCAGCTTTCCGTCGCGGTTCAGCAGCCAGTTGGCGTCGGCCTGGCGGACGCCGCGGAAGCCGATCGACCAGCGGTACCGGTACCGGACCTTGCCCGTGGTGGTCTGGGGGATCCCGGCCTGCGCCCCGGTCGAGGAGACCGTGGTGGTGCTGCTCGAGACGCTGGTCACGATCAGGGCCAGCGTTGGTTCGCGCGCGTGCGGCTGCAGCGCGGCGTACTTGCGGGCGAGGAAGCGGGTCGCGGGCGCGGGATCGATCGTGCTGAGCACGGAGAGCGGGGCGGCCACGTCGCCGCTCGCGGTCGAGTTGAGGTCGGTCGAGCGGACGCCGCCGGTGGCCCCGATCGAGAGCCAGCGCTGCTGGTCCTGGGCGTCGACGAGCGTCACCAGCACCCGCTCGGGCGTGGCGCTGAGGTTGGTCATCCGCTCGTCCGGGTCGGCCTCGTCCCGGAGCCGCTCCATCGCCTGCCGCAAGGCCACCGTGCGGAGAAGCGAGCGGGGGCCGAGAGGATCCTTGGCCAGCTCGTGCTCGGCGACCCGCTGGTCGTCGTGGGCGCGGTCGACCGCGCGGCTCAGCGTGGAGGCCACCGCGGCCCCGCCGCCGGCGAGCAGGACGAGCGTGGCCAGCAGCCGGAGGGCACCGTGCCCGGATGCTCGGCGATCTGGTCGCTGGTCGCCTGGTCCCGACCGGGTGCTCCTGGCGGCGGCGGGGGCCGTGCGGGCCTCGCTCGCGCGCAGCCGTTCGGTCGGATCGGGCTCGTCGAGGGGCCGACCGAAGGCGTCGTGGGGGGCCATTGCCCGGGAGTCTAATGCTCCCGGGCGACGGTTCCGCTGGCGTCCTAGAACCCGTACGCGGCCTTGAGCTCGTCGTCGTTCTCGGCCAGCTGCTCGGCCAGCTCGACGAGCACCTTGGCCTGCTTCCAGGAGGCGTCGTCCTGCATCTTGCCGTCGATCATGTGGACGCCCTTGCCGTCGGGGATCGCCTCGATGATCTTCTTGGCGAAGGCGATCTCGTCCGGGTCGGGCGAGAAGACCTTCTTGGCGATCGCGATCTGGACCGGGTGCAGCGACCAGGTGCCGACGCAGCCGAGGATGAAGGCGGCGCGGAACTGGGCCTCGCAGGCGACGACGTCCTTGATGTCGCCGAACGGCCCGTAGAACGGGAGGATCCCGTTGGCGACGCAGGCGTCGACCATGCGGGCGACGGTGTAGTGCCACGGGTCCTGCTGAGCGCGGACGCGGCCGGCCTCGAGGTCGTCGGCCGAGGTCGGGTCGCTGATCGAGACGTAGCCCGGGTGACCGCCGCCGACGCGGGTGGTCTTCATCCGGCGCGAGGCGGCGAGGTCGGCCGGCCCGAGCGAGATGCCCTGCATCCGCGGCGAGGCGCCGGCGATCTCCTCGACGTTCGCCATCCCCGAGGCGGTCTCGAGGATCGCGTGGAGCATGATCGGCCGCGTGACGCCGGCCTTGGCCTCCAGCTGCGCGACCAGGCGGTCGACGTAGTGGATGTCCTGCGCGCCTTCGACCTTCGGGATCATGATCACGTCGAGCTGGTTGCCGATCTCGGTCACCAGCGTCGTCAGGTCGTCGAGGACCCAGGGGCTCTCGAGCGAGTTGACGCGCGTCCACAGCGGCGTGCCGCCGAGGTCTGCGGTCTTGCCGACCTCGACCAGGCCGGCGCGGGCCGACTCCTTGCGGTCGATCGGCACCGCGTCCTCGAGGTTGCCCAGGACGATGTCGGCCTTGGCGGCGATGTCCGGCAGCTTCGCCCGCATCTTCTCGTTGCTCGGGTCGAAGAAGTGGATCATCCGCGACGGGGGCACGGGGATCTCGCGTAGCGGCTCCGGCGCTCCGACGGCCAGCGGCTTGAAGAAGTCACGAGGGTTGCGCATGAGGGGCGGATCCTATCCCTGGCTCGCCGTCGTGGCCCCCCGCCCGGGGGGTCGGCCGACGGGGCCCGGGCAGCGGCGGGTGGGAAGTGGCGCGCGCCCGACGGGGCAGCGGCAAGGATCGACGCAACAGAACGCGGGGGCACGCGCCTCTACGTCTTGAGGTGCCTACGTCCCGTCCCGACCAGGAGCTCCAGTGACCACCGACCGCGAGGCGCTCTCCTCGGGCTCGCTGCCCGAGCAGGGGGCGCCGGTGGTCGGTGGACGACCACCTCGCTGCGTACGGACCGTCGCCGCTTCACCAGGAGCGGCGACGGTCCCGTTCGACCTCGATCACGTCGCCCGGCGCGCGCTCGACGTCGGTCGCCGGACTGCTCTCGGCGTGCTGGCCGGGGATCACGCGACCGCTGACGACGTCGCCCAGGAGGTCGCGATCGAGGCGGTCCGCCACGTGCACCGGCTCCGCGACGCGGACGCGCTCGACGCCTGGCTCTACCGCTCGGCGACCCGGGCCGCCCTGCGCGCGGTCCGGCGTGGCCGTCGGCGCCGGTCGGTCGAGGAGGACCACATGGCGCTGAGCGGTCGCGGCGAGCAGGAGCCGACGACGCCGGGCGACGACCTCGATCGGCTGCTGGCCCGGCTCCCGGAGCGTCAACGGGCGGCGCTGACCCTGCGCTACGTCCACGACCTCGACGACGACCGGATCGCCGCGGCGATCGGCTGTCGTCCCGGCAGCGTCCGGGCGCTGCTCTCACGGGGGCGGGCCGCATTGCGCGACCACCTCGACACCCGCACGGTCACAGGAGACCACGATGCGTGACGATGACGACGCCGTGCGCGAGCTGTTCGCGCCGCTGCGTGAGCCGGGGACCGTCGACGACCGCCACGTCCGCGACGTCCGTACCGCGGCGTCGCGCCGGGAGCGCGACCGTCCTCGACGCCGCCGGCCGCTGGTCGCCGGCATCAGCGGGACCGTCGTCGTGGCGGTCAGCGTGATCGCGATCACCGCCTTCGAACGGGGCCACCCGGGGACGTTCGTCGGCGAGGCCGGCGCCCGCGAGCTGCTGTCGGCTGCCGCCGATGCGACCCGCCGCAACCCCGCGCCCGCCGGCTGGCGCTGGTCGCGGACGGTGAGCGTGCAGCGGCTGGCGCTGGAGGGACGACGGTGCAGCAGCTGCTCGGTCGAGCGGGCGGTGCTGGAGACCGAGTGGGTCCGGGACGTCTGGAGCGGTCCGCGGGGCGAGTCGTACCAGGACGGCCGCATGCGGCCGCCGCGGGCGATTGAGAACGAGCCGTTGCTGCGGTCGGCGGGGGTGCTCGCGTCGCTGCGCGGAGACGACAGCGGGCCCGGGACGCACGTCCTGCCGGCCAGCAGCGGCAAGCCCACGATCATCGACGATGCCGGCTTCGGGGTGTCGGGCGTGGTCGCCGACCCGCAGGTCGTCCCGCGGGAGCCGGATGCCCTCGTCCGCTGGGTGAAGGGCCGGCTCGCAGCCCGCCAGCGGGCGTGGGCGGTGCAGGCGGCGGCCGGCCTCGGGAATCGGACCAGCACGCTGTCGCCGGCGACCGAGCGGAGCTGGGCGCTGATCGACCTGGCCACCTCCCCGCAGCTCTCGGGGGAGCAGCAGGCCGCCGCCTTCGAGGCGCTGGCCGAGAGCTCGCGGGTGACGGTCGTCGACCTGCCGCCGGCGTTCGCCGCGGCCAACCGGGTCGCGGTGCGGATCCCCGCGGTGCCGCGGAGCCGGGACGCGGGAGGGATGCCTCCGGGGCTGCTCGCGGACCGGGTGATCGTCTTCGACCGCTCGACCCACCAGGTGATCGCCGAGGAGACCCGTGAGCCCAACCGCGGCCTCGCTCCCCGCCTGTACTTCGGCAGCGGCACGCGCAAACGGAGGCTGCGGGGGATCGGCGGGGGCAGCAACGAGGCGCGCTACATCCCGGCGGTCGACGTCGCCGGGCCCGGTCTCGACGCCAGCGGGACGCGGCTGTTCGACCCGACCCGGGCAGTCGACATCGAACGCGACGGCAACAGCGTGCGCTGGCACGAGCGGCAGGACGCGGAGCGCCGGAAGCGTGCGGACCGAGCGCGGGTTCCCGCGCGCCCTCCGGCGAGCCGCAGCGGGGCGGCGGACCGGACGGAGTGAATATCCGGGAAAATGGATAGGCTTTCGGTAGTTCTATACCCATCCGTCGAGGAGCCCGCATGTCGACCACCAAGAAGCAGATCGTCCCGATCACCGTCGCCGGTGAGGGAACGGGCGTCGCCCAGCAGGTCACCGTCGGTGGGAAGTCGAACCACCACGTCTTCCACACCGACACCTACACCGCGTTCGGCGGGCAGGACGCGCAGCCAAGCCCGCTCTCCTACGTGCTCGGCGCGCTGACCGGCTGCAACCAGATCACGGCCCAGCTGGTCGCCAAGGACCTCGGGATCGAGCTCGGGAGCTTCCGGGCCTCCGCCGTCGGCGACCTCGACCCCTCGGTGCTGGCCGGTGGAGCGGAGGGCAACGCCAACTTCGACCGCGTGATGTTCGAGGTCGAGGTCGAGACCGACGCCGACGCCGAGCAGTTCGCCCGGCTGCAGTCGGAGACCGAGCGCCGCTGCCCGGTCACCCAGCTGTACGTCCGCAGCGGGCTGGAGTACGTGACCAGCTGGACGCGCGTGCCGCTGCCCGCCGGCGCCGAGGCGTAGCCCCCGCCGGCGCCGATCAGCCGAAGACGGTGTCGAAGATCAGGTAGAGGTTCAGGCCGATGATGATCGCCGCGATCACGCTCGCGGCGATCGTCGTGCCGCGCCGGTTGACCATCTCGCCCATCACGGCGCGGTTGCGGGTGACGATGATCAGTGGGACCAGCGCGAACGGGATCCCGAACGACAGCACGACCTGGGAGATGACCAGCGTGTCGGTCGTCGGGAGCCCCAGCGCGAGCACGATCAGGGCCGGGGTCATCGTGACCAGCCGCCGCAGGAACAACGGGATCCGCCAGCCCATGAAGCCCTGCATCACGACCTGGCCGGCGTAGGTGCCGACGCTCGACGACGACATCCCGGAGGCCAGCAGCGCGACGGCGAAGGCCAGCGCTGCGCCGCCCCCGACGTAGGTTCCGAGGCCGGCGTGGGCGGCCTCGATCGAGTCGATGCCGGTGTCGCCGATCCGGTAGAAGAGCGCCGCCGCCATCAGCATCATCGAGAGGTTGATCAGCCCGGCGATCCCGAGCCCGAGCCCGACGTCGATCCGCAGCCACTTGAGCAGCTCCCGACGCTCGCCCGCGTCGCGCGGCTGGATCCGGTTCTGGGTCAGCGCCGAGTGGAGGTAGACGACGTGCGGCATCACCGTCGCGCCGATGATGCCGACCACCAGCAGCAGCGAGTCCGAGCCGGAGAGGCCGGGCACGAGGCCGTTCATGATCCCCGAGGCGGACTGGTGGCCGACCGCGATCAGGTCGTAGACGAAGCCGAAGGCGACCAGTCCGAGCATCGCGGCGATCGCCAGCTCGAACTTGCGGTAGCCGCGCTGCTCGAGGGCGAGCACGCCGAAGGCGACCACCGCGGTGATCAGGCCGGCGACGAACAGCGGCGTCCCGAAGAGCAGGTTGAGGCCGATCGCGGCGCCGACGAACTCGGCCAGGTCGGTGGCGATCGCGACCGCCTCGGCCTGCAGCCAGAGGCCGAAGCGGGTCTTCTTGCCGAACCGGTCGTGGGCCAGCTCGGGCAGGTTGCGGCCGGTTGCGAGGCCGGCCTTGGCCGAGAGGTACTGGACGAGCATCGCCATCGCGCTCGACATCACGACCACCCAGACCAGCAGGTAGCCGAACTTCGAGCCCGACTCGATGTTGGTCGCGAAGTTGCCGGGATCGACGTAGGCGACCGCGGCGACGAACGCCGGCCCGAGCAGGGCCAGCCGACCGCGGAACCTGCCCTTCGCCCGGGCCTCCTCGAGCGGGCTCAGACCGCCTTCGGGAGGGGACGCCGAGGCGGTCGTGGGCGGGGCCGACCCCGTCGATATGGCGTCCATGCACCTAAAGTTATCATTTGCCAAAACCTCAGTCGGCGGGTCGGTTCGACAGACTCCCGGTCAGATCCGTCACCAGACCTGGAGCAGCAATGTCCGACGAGCCCACCTTCACGCCCGGTACCGATGACCTTCCCGAGGTCCGCCACGCGACCGGCGCGCACCAGTACGGCCGGTACTTCGAGGAGTTCGAGGAGGGCGCGACGTACAAGCACTGGCCCGCCAAGACCGTCACGGAGGGGGACGACCACCTCTTCTGCCTCCTGACGATGAACCACCACCCGCTGCACCTGAACGACGTCTACGCGAAGCGTTCACAGCAGGGCAAGAACGTCGTCGTCGGGCCGTACGTCTACTCGCTGGCGCTGGGCATCTCGGTCTCGGACATCTCCGGCCTGGCGATCGCCAACCTCGCCACCGACGAGCTCTCGCACCCCAACCCGGTCTTCCACGGCGACACGCTGTTCGTCGAGACCGAGGTGCTCTCGAAGAAGGCCTCGCGGACGAAGCCGGACCGTGGCGTCGTGATCGTCCACACCCGCGTCTTCAACCAGGACGGCCTGCTGGTCGCCGAGTTCAAGCGCCGCGTGCTGGTCCCGAAGAAGAACCCGGGCGAGTAGTCCTACAGGCCGCCGACCTTCTTCGGCGGCCAGTAGCTGCCGAACGCCTTGCCGATCACCCAGTCCTTGCGGACCGGCCCCCAGAAGCGGCTGTCGTCGGACTGGCCGCGGTTGTCGCCGAGCACGTAGACCGTGTTCGGCGGAACCGTGATCGCCTGCCCGAAGTCGCAGACGTCACCTGACGCGCAGGGAGCGATGAACGGCTCACGGGCGGGCTTGCCGTTGCGGACGACCCGTCCCTCGCGCAGCTCGATCCGGTCCCCGGGAACGCCGACCACGCGCTTGATGAAGGTGTCGTCGGCGCGCCGGGCGGCCGGCGTCGCGCACGGCGACGGCGTGCCCTGGCCCTCGTCGTCGGCCGCGCAGGACTGCTCGGTCGCCCCGACCGGCGGGTGGAAGACGATCACGTCGCCGACCGCGGGCGTCCCGCCGAGGTGGTGGCCGACCCGCTCGACCAGCACCCGCTGGCCGATCGCCAGGGTCGGGAGCATCGATCCGCTCGGGATCGCGTAGGGCTTGACCGCCAGCGCCTGGACGGTGAAGACCAGGCCGATCACCACGGCGATCATCACGATCGTCGAGACGACCGAGTTCCGACGCCAACGGGTCACGGTCGCACGCACGCGGGGCAGTCTCGCAGGCGCGGGCGGAGGTCGGTGCAGGTAGGGCGGGGGTGGGGCGGTGCGTCGGTCGGGCGGTGCGTCGGTCGGGCGGCGCGTCGGTTGGGCGGCGCGTGTCGGTTGGGCGGCGTGGGCGAGCGGGCGCCGGTGCGGGACGGCGTTGGCGGCGGGACACGGAGGCGGGCGCTCAGGCGGGTGAGGTCGGCCGGCGCTCGGGCGCCGGTGGTCGTTTCTCCACCGTGGAGGTGGCAAACGCATCGGGGAACGACGCCGGCCGCGGCGGCCGGGCTCCTCGATGTGTTGTCCACCGTCACGGTGGACAACGCATCGAGGAGCGGTCGGATCTGGGGGCTGGTCCGCCCCGCGCCCACACCCGCGCCCAACGCTGCCGCCGGTGCGCGATCATCGGGCGATGAGCGACGACGATCGCCAGCGGCGGATCCTCGACGGGGTGCGGGCGATTCCGGAGGGCTACGTCCGGACCTACGGCGACCTCGATCCGCTCGCCCCGCGGCTGGTCGGGCGGGTCCTGCGGACGAGCGGCGGCAGCGTTCCCTGGCACCGGGTGGTCCGCGCCGACGGCTCGCTCGCGGGCGGCGGCGAGCAGCGGTCGCGGCTCCGTGCCGAGGGCGTCCCGATGCGCCCGGGCACGGACCGGGTCGACCTCCGCGAGGCGCGCCTGCCGCTGCCGGCCGGCGAGCACCTCGAACTGCCCTGAGGCCCCGCCGCCGCCCCTCAGTCCGGCATCACGTAGGCGCCGGCCAGGGCCCGGACCTCGGCGTAGATCCGGTCCGCGCGGGGCTCGTCGATCACCGGCTTGCGCACGTGGGCCAGCGCCCACGCCTGCTGGGCCTCGGTCGAGGAGGCCTTGCCGTGGAGGTCGAGGACCCCGGTCGAGAAGTCGCGGACCAGGGTCTCGAAGACCAGGTCGACGACGTCGGTCGGCGTGCCGGCCAGCTGGGCCTGCTCGAGGATCAGCTGGCCGTACGGCACCAGCGAGAAGACCTGGGCCAGCGACTGCTGGAAGTCGAGGTCGTCCTGCATCTGGGCCTCGCTCAGCGGCGCCTCCTGGAGCAGCGTCACCAGGCCCTCGGCCTGCTCGCGGAAACGGGCCACGTTCGGGACCGCGGCGAACGCGTCGAAGATCGGCCGCCAGGCCGGGAACGCGATCCGGCCGAGGCCGCGGGTCGGGCCCTGGCGGAAGAGGAACGCGTCGTCGGCGTCGTCCGGACGCGCCGGGGGCGCGTCGAGCTCGGCACTGCCGAACAGGTAGCCGGGCAGGAACTTCAGGGTCAGCGCCCGGTTGACGTGGACGGTGCCCTCGAGCTTGGGCAGGCCGCCGATGATGTTCTTCGCCGACTCGAAGTAGCTGTCGCGCTCGAAGCCCTTGGCCGAGATCACCTCGCCGAGCAGGCTGATCACGCGCTCGCCCTCGGTCGTGACCTGCATCTTGTTGAGCGGCGTGTAGAGCAGGTAGCGGCGGTCCTCGAGGCTGGCGCTGCGGACGTAGTCGACCGCGCGGGCGCCGTAGAGCTTGGCCGCCAGCAGTCGCGCGTAGGCCTCGCTGAGGATCCGGCGGACCTGGCCGAACTCGGTCACCCGCTTGCCGAACAGGATCCGGTCCTCGGCCTGGGTCAGGGTCTCGTAGAAGGCGTGCTCGCACATCCCGATCGAGCAGAAGCCGAGGTTGAACTTGCCGACGTTGATCGTGTTCAGCGCGGCCTCGAACGCCTCGACGCCGGTGTGCAGGACGTCCTCGGCGGCGACCGGGTAGTCCTCGAGGTCGAACGCGCTGACGTACATCTGCGAGTGCACGACGTTCTTGACCAGCCGGTAGGCCGGGTGCTGGCTGTCGGCGGCGAAGAAGACGTAGCCCTCGGGCCCCTCGACGTCGCTGCGGCGGCCGAACACCGAGGTCATCCCGGCCACGTTGCCGTTGCCGATGTAGTACTTGCCGCCGGTGGCCCGGAAGCCGCCGTGGTCGTCCGGCGTCAGGACCATGTCGGTCGAGTAGATGTCGGCGCCGTGGTCGCGCTCGGAGAGCCCGAAGGCGAAGACCTTGCCGTCCTCGAGCAATCGCGCGGCGCGTTGGCGGGCGGCGTCGTTGTCGCTCTGCCAGATCGGTCCGAGGCCGAGGATCGTGACCTGCCAGGCGTACCAGTAGGGCAGCCCGTAGAAGCCGAGGATCTCGTTGAAGACCGCGTTGCGACGGGTGTCCCAGCGCTTGCCCTCGGCACCGTCGGCGTCGCGGGCGGGGGTCAGCAGGGTGGCGAAGACCCGCTCGCGGGCGAGGAAGTCGATGAAGTCCGCGTACCACTCGTCGGTCAGGGTCTCGCTGGTCAGGCGGACCTTGCCCTTGGCCTCGAACCAGGCGATCGTCGCCAGCAGGACCCGGCGGGTCGGGGCGTCGAACTCGGCGGCGTCGTAGGCGGCGGGGTTGAGGAGTCGCGTGGTCACGGTGGCGGCGTCGCCGGTCGGGGTGGTGGTGCTCATCGGTCGTTCCTGGTGGTGACGGTCGGGATCAGGGCCAGCCTGCCAGAGCGGCGTGCGCGCGCGGGAGCGATCGTCAGCGATACGCTCGGACCGTGGACGCGCCCGAGTCGGCAGAGCGGGCAGGTTGGGCCCTGATGAACCAGCTGCGAGCACGAGCGGCGCTGTGGTCGGGATCGACCTTCGGCGAGCTGCGCGGTCGCGACCCGCGGTTCCATCAGCCCCCGGCCGAGCTGGTCACCCTCCTGATCGAGCAGCGCGAGCCGTTGCGGCGGTGGCTGCGGGCCGGCGGCGGGGTCGACGACCCCGACGGCGGGGCTCCGGCGCTCGGTGCCGGCCTCCTGCGCTGGTTCGAGGAGCGCCACCAGTTCGCGCAGCCCGACGCCGAGTGGCGTGACCGCGTGCTGGAGCTCTACCGCGACGGCGCCCACGACCTCGCCGAGCTGCTGGAGAGCTTCCCCGACGACGAGATCGCCGACGGCGCGGCGGCGGTCTTCGCCCGCCACCAGGAGCGGATCGCGCGGCTGCTCGACAGCGAGCTCGGGCCGCGCGTGCAGGAGGTCGTCAGCGGGCACTACGCGCCGGCGCTCCAGCTCCAGGCGCTCGGGCTCGCCCCCGGGATGGCCGAGAGTCCCGTCCTCGACCTCGGCTGCGGGCCGACCGGTGCGCTGGTCCAGAGCCTGCGCGGCGCGGGGATCAAGGCGCTCGGGATCGACCGCCACGGCGACGCGCCGGGCGTGATCCGCGGCGACTGGCACGAGCTCGACCTGGGCCGCCAGGTCTGGGGCACGGTCGTCTCGCACCTGGCCTTCTCGCTCCACGCCTGGGCGCGGCAGGCCGACGAGGCCGCGGCGCGCCGCGACCAGCGCACCTACCTGCGGATCCTGCAGTCGCTCAAGCCGGGCGGGCGCTTCGCCTACGTGCCGAGCCTGCCGGTCCTGGAGAACCTGCTGCCGGAGGCCGACTTCCGTGTCGAGCGACTGCCGCTGCCCGACCCGCTGCTTGCCGCTGCGGCGGGCACCGGCAGCGCCGGAGGGTTGCTCCAGGCAACCCATGTCGTGCGCCTGACCGGCTGAGCGGAGCGCCCCGGCGGGGGCCGGGCGACGGCGGGATTCCGCCCGACGCAGCCGTGATCCGGGCGCCCGGAACGGCCACGAGAAACACGTTTGGTCATCTGTCCAAGCCCACCACCGGGGCTTCTCGACATCGGGACAGGTGTTCGGTGTGCACATGCCGCAATGCTCCGGCGGCGTGCTTGCGGGGCGGCCGACGGCCGCCCGCGACACGCGCGCCGAAGGAGCGATGGTTCGACATGAAGCTCGTGATCGGGGTGATTCGTCCCGAGAAGACGAACGAGGTGCTGGAGGCGCTGTACCACGCGCATGTCCGCGGCATCACGATGACCAAGGTCCAGGGCCACGGGGGCGAGCTGGACCGCCAGGAGACCTACCGCGGGACCACCGTGCGGATGGGCCTGGCGGACAAGGTCCGGTTCGAGATCGCGGTCTCCGACGCCTTCGTCCAGCCGACGGTCGAAGCGCTCCGGACCGGCGCGCACACCGGCGCGGTCGGGGACGGCAAGATCTTCGTGGTCGATCTCGAGGAGGTCGTCCGGATCCGGACCGGCGAGACCGACCACCAGGCCGTCACGCCGACCAACGCATGAACGCGGTGACCGGGATCGACAGCGGCGACACCGCCTGGATGCTGGCGGCGACCGCGCTGGTCCTCCTGATGACACCAGCCCTGGGCCTCTTCTACGCCGGCCTGGTGCGGTCCAAGAACACGCTCAACACGCTGATGATGGTCGCCGCGGCGCTGGCGGTGGCGACGATCACCTGGGCGCTGATCGGCTACTCGCTGGCCTTCGACGGCGACGGCGGCCTGATCGGCGGCCTCGGCCACGTCGGCCTCAAGGACGTCGGGTTCGAGCCGCGGGAGGGCACCAAGATCCCGCACCTGCTGTTCATGACCTTCCAGGCGACCTTCTGCATCATCACCACGGCGCTCGTCTCGGGCGCGGTCGTCGAGCGGATGCGGTTCGTGCCGTTCCTGGTCTTCTCGGCGCTGTGGTCGGTGCTGGTCTACGCGGTCCTGGCCCACTGGGCCTTCGGCGGCGGCTGGCTCCAGGCCGGCGGCACGCTCGACTTCGCCGGCGGCGTGCCGGTCGAGATGGCCTCCGGCTTCTCGGCGCTCGCGGCGGCGCTGGTGGTCGGCGCGCGGCGCGACTACGGCCGGGTCGCGCTGCTGCCCCACAACGCGGTCTACGTGCTGCTCGGGGCGGGCCTGCTGTGGTTCGGCTGGTTCGGCTTCAACGGTGGCAGCGGCTTCTCGACCGGCAACTCGACGATCCTGGCCTTCACCAACACGCTGCTGACGCCGGCCTTCACCCTGGCGACCTGGTTCGTGCTCGACCTGATCCGCAATCGCCAGGCGACGGCGATCGGTGCGGCGACGGCGATCGTGGTCGGCTGCGTCGGGATCACCCCGGCCGCCGGCTTCGTCAGCCCGCTCTGGGCGATGGTGCTCGGGATCGTCGTCGCGCTGCCGAGCTACGTCCTGATCATCTGGCGCCCGCGGACCCGCGTCGACGAGACCCTCGACGTGCTCGCCGCCCACGGCACGGCGGGGCTGACGGGGATCCTGTTCATCGGCTTCTTCGCCCAGAAGAGCTGGAACGGGGTCGCCGACGGCCTGCTCTACGGCAACGCCGAGCAGCTGCTGTGGCAGGTGCTGGCGGTGCTGGCGACGCCGACCTACGCGTTCGTGGCCACCTACGTGCTGCTGAAGCTGATGCAGCGGTTCGCCCCGCTGCGCGCGAGCGCGGACGACGAGGCGCTCGGGATGGACCTCGTCAGCCACGGCGAGGAGGCCTACGCGACCGGCGACGGGGCGTTGCTCGTCGCCGAGTTCGACCGCGTCCGCCGCTGATCGCGATCGGGAGGAGCCGGCGCCACCGTGGCGCCGGCTCCCGGAACCGATCCGGGTGGGCGGGGGACGGGACCGGGCGCCGACGACGTTCGCCGGCGCCCGAGATACCCCTCGGCCTGGGCTCAGCGGGGGAAGATCCTCGGCATCCGGGCGAACAGCCGCAGCGAGCCGTGCGGTCGCAGCCGACCGGTCACCAGCAGCCGGCGCGCGTCGGCGCGACCGCCGACCACGTCGACCCAGTCGCGGTAGGCGACCCGCAGCCGCAGGTTCGGATCGGGCGCGTGGCCGGCGACCGCGGTCGCCTGCGGGCCGTCGATCCGCACGTGCCAGGCGGGGGCGTCGGTGAAGTCCCACTCGATCGTGGCCGGCGCGCCGAGTCCGTGGTCGGGGCCGACGCCGCGCCGGATCACGTCGAACAGCAGCCGCATCGTCTCCGGGTCCTGCGACGGCCGCTCGTCGCCGGGGCCCATGATCCCGCCCTTGGCGAGCTGCATGCCGACCCGCGAGCGCTCGACGGGGGAGAGGTCGAGCGGGACGACCTCCGGCCCGGGCAGGGTCTCGAAGGCGAGCCCGGCCGAGCGCAGCTTCGTCTCCATCGAGTGGATCGACTCCTCGCCGATCCGGTCGAACGACCAGCCGAAGGTCGTCAGGTAGCGCTCGTCCCATCCCGGCGGGCGGAAGACGCTGCCCAGCCACGGCACGACCTCGCGCAGCATCTCGGCGACCGCCGCCCGGGCCTCCTCGTTGCCGGGGGTCAGGTCGGCCAGCAGCTTGACGCCGAAGGCGATGTGGCGCAGCTCGTCGGCGGAGACGTGGGCCATGCCCTCGCGGAAGCCGGGCATCACGTCCCGCTCCTCCAGGTACGAGGCGATCATGTGCTGGCCCGGCTGGGCCATCGTCGCCTCGATCACGACGTGGTAGAGCGTGACCGCGCGGCAGAGGTTGGGGATCGAGCGGTCGGCGCGCAGCTCGTCCGCCATCCGGTCGAGCCGGTCGAAGACCTGGTTGAAGCCCCAGCTCAGCAGCGGGCGGATCTGCTGGAGGCCGGAGGCGGCGTCGCCGTTGCCGATGCCGAGCGCCTCGTGCATGAACCGCTTGAAGAAGACGGCGTGGCGCGCCTCGTCGACCTGCTGGGTGGTGAGGAAGTACTTCTGCTCCTCGAGCGGGGCCGCGTCGATGTAGGGCGAGAGGTTGTCGGCGACGGCGTCCTCGCCCCAGAAGAAGAGCGCGTAGTTGAAGAGCGCGGCCTCGCGTTCGAACGGCGTGAACCGCTCCTGCCAGTCGATCGCGTCCTGGCTGAAGTCCAGGTCCATCGCGCTCCAGTTGCCACGCTCCCAGCGCCGGTAGAGGTCGGTGTAGCTGATCTTGTCGGTCGGGCGCGCGCCCGACCGCGGGGCGGTGGGGGCGGCGGGCGGCGGGTTCTGCGTCTGGGCCATGTCGATCCTCCGGTCGGTCGAGCGCGCCGTTGACGCACTGTCATAACCGACGCTATCCGAATAACGGCCGCTCGTGTGAGTGTCTGCCTGTGAGAGGATCGACACAGATGGAGACCCGCCGCATGACCCGTGAGGAACGCCGCCAGGAGACGCGCACACGGCTGATCGCGGCGGCCGGCGAGGTCTTCGCTGCGCACGGGTACCACGCGGCCTCGGTCGACCAGGTGGCCGAGCGGGCCGGCTTCACGACCGGGGCGGTCTACTCGGCCTTCGGGTCGAAGGAGGAGCTGTTCCTGGCGGTCGTCGAGACCCACCTGCGGGAGAACGTCACCGAGCTGGAGGCGGCCGCGGCCGGTGGCCCGACCGTCGCCGCGCGCGTGCACGGCGGCGCCGAGCACTGGATGGAGATCGTCGAGCGGACGCCGGAGATGGTCCTGCTCCACACCGAGTTCTGGACCTACGCCGTGCGCGATCCCGAGATCCGTCCGCGGGTCGCGGCCCAGTTCGCCGAGGTCCGCGCGGCGATCTGCCGGCTGCTCGACCTCGGGGCCCGCGAGCTCGGCCTGCGGCTGACGGTCCCGGTCGAGCAGGTCGCGATCGCGCTCGACGCGCTCGCCGACGGGATCGCCCGCCAGAAGCTGGCCGAGCCGGAGGCCGTCCCGCACGACCTCTTCGCGCGGATGGTCGGCGTGCTGCTGGCGGGGGTCTCGGAGCCGCTGGACGACCCCGCCGTGCCGCCGGGGGAGTGAGGCAGCGGGGGCCCGGGCTCAGCGGAGCGCGCGCCAGGCCTCGGCGAGGCGGTCGACCCGTTCGTCGCGGCCCAGCGGTCGGTCGTCGATCGCGGTCACCGGCACGATCCCGCGACCGGCGGTGGTGATGAACGCGGCCCGCGCGGTCTCGAGGTCGGCGGTGCTCAGCGGCAGCTCGCTCGCGGCGAGGGTCTCCAGCGCCCAGGCGCGAGTCACGCCGGGCAGCAGCCCCCGGACCGGCGGCGTCGCGATCGTCCCGTCGGGGGCGACCACGAAGAGGCTCGCGCGGCTGGTCTCGCCGACCAGCCCGTCGGGGGAGAGCAACAGCGGCTCGTCGGCGCCACGGGCACGGGCCTCGGCCTCGGCCGGCGTCGCCCAGTCGCGCGCGGCCCGCTTCTGCTCGCGGTCGGCGTTCCCGGGGTCGTAGCCGGCGACCGTGGCGAGCCGGACCGGGGTCGGGGCGAGGGGGGTGCGGGGGCGGCTGGTCACCCGGGCGCCGGCGGCGACGTCGAAGCGCACGGTGGTCGGGGTCCGTGCGGTCCGGATCCAGGTTCCGGCGAGCGTCCGGACCGCCGTCAGCTGGTGGCCGGTCGCGCCCGCGCGGCGGAGCCGGAGCAGGTGCTGATCGAAGAGGCGGATTCGGCCGTCCTCGACGAGCACGGTCTCGAAGAGCGGTTCGCGGGGGCGCCGACGGAGCACGGGCGGATGGTCCCACGTCAGGGGTCTAGTGTCGTCCTGGACCGGTGTTTCGCTCGGTGTTTCCGTGGCTTCTTGCGCGGTTTTGGTGGGTAATGATCGACCACGATTGAACGGCGGTAGGGCGTATGGGGCGGTTGGAGGCATGCGCAACGCGCGGACCCGCCGGTTCCGCTTCAATCCCTCGAATTCCCTACTGGACCTCCGGAGGAATTTCCCTGTGCCTGACACCACCGTGCTAACCGAGAACCGCAAGCTCCTCGCCTGGGTGGACGAGATCGCTCAGCTGACCCAGCCGGAGCAGGTCGTCTTCTGCGACGGCTCGGCCGAGGAGTACGACCGCCTCTGTCAGGAGCTCGTCGACGCGGGGACGTTCCGCCGCCTCTCGGACGCCAAGCGGCCCAACAGCTACCTGGCGCTGTCCGATCCGTCGGACGTCGCTCGGGTCGAGGACCGGACGTTCATCTGCGCCGAGCGCGAGGTCGACGCCGGCCCGAACAACAACTGGCGCGAGCCCGCCGAGATGCGGGCGGAGCTCGAGGGCATCTTCCGCGGGTCGATGGTCGGTCGCACGATGTACGTCGTGCCGTTCTCGATGGGCCCGCTGGGCTCGGACAAGAGCAAGATCGGCATCGAGCTGACCGACTCGCCGTACGTCGTGGTCCAGATGCGGATCATGACCCGGATGGGCAAGAAGGCGCTCGACGTGCTCGGCGCTGACGGCGAGTTCGTGCCGTGCGTCCACTCGATCGGCGCGCCGCTGGCCCCGGGCGAGAAGGACTCGACGTGGCCCACCAACCGGGACACGAAGTACATCGTCCACTACCCCGAGACCCGTGAGATCTGGTCGTACGGCTCGGGCTACGGCGGCAACGCCCTGCTGGGCAAGAAGTGCATGGCGCTCCGGATCGCCTCGGTCCAGGCCCGCGACGAGGGCTGGATGGCCGAGCACATGCTCATCCTCAAGCTGACCTCGCCCGAGGGTGGCGTCAAGTACGTGACGGGCGCGTTCCCGTCGGCCTGCGGCAAGACGAACCTGGCGATGCTGGTCCCGACCCTGCCAGGTTGGACCGTCGAGACCGTCGGCGACGACATCGCGTGGATGAAGTTCGGCGAGGACGGCCGGCTCTACGCGATCAACCCCGAGGCCGGCTTCTTCGGCGTCGCCCCGGGCACGAGCGAGAAGACCAACCCGAACGCGATCGCCGCGATCGAGGGCAACACGCTCTTCACCAACACCGCGCTGACCGACGACGGCGACATCTGGTGGGAGGGCCTCACGGACGAGGTCCCGGCCCACCTGATCGACTGGCACGGCAACGACTGGACGCCGGACGCCGATCATCCCGCCGCCCACCCGAACTCGCGGTTCACCGTCTCGGCGGCACAGGCGCCGTCGATCGCGTCGAACTGGGAGGACCCGGCCGGCGTGCCGATCGACGCCTTCCTCTTCGGCGGTCGCCGCGCCTCGGTCGTGCCGCTGGTGCGCGAGTCGTTCGACTGGGAGCACGGCGTGTTCCTCGGCGCGACGATGTCGAGCGAGCAGACGGCCGCGGCCTTCGGCACGGTCGGTCAGCTGCGCTTCGATCCCTACGCGCAGCTGCCGTTCGCGGGCTACAACATGGGCGACTACATGGCCCACTGGCTGAAGATCGGGGCGACGGAAGGCGCGACGCTCCCGAAGATCTTCTACGTCAACTGGTTCCGCAAGGACGCCGACGGCAAGTTCATCTGGCCCGGCTTCGGCGAGAACAGCCGCGTGCTGGAGTGGATCTTCCGCCGCTGCGACGGGAACGCCGAGGCGGTCGAGACGCCGATCGGCCTGGTGCCGCCGGCGACCGACCTGAACACCGACGGGCTCGAGATCAGCGACGCCGACCTCGAGCAGCTGCTCTCGGTCGACGGTGAGGCCGTCAAGGCCGAGCTGCCGCAGATCGAGGCCCACCTCGCCAAGTTCGGCGAGCGTCTGCCGGCCGCGATCACGGCCCAGCTCGACGCGCTGAAGCAGAAGCTGAACGCCTAGGCGCTCAGCGGGACGGGGCCGGCCGGGGACGTTTCTCCCCTGCCGGCCCCGGCGTACTTCCCCACCGCTCGCCGGTCGGGCGGGGCAGGCTGCGGGAATGCACCGGACGAGCGCTTTGGCACTCGGCGTCGTGGTGGCATGGTCCCTGACGGCCACCGCGGCGACGGCGGCCCCGACGGTCGTGTCGTTCACCTTCGACGACGGGCTGGCCAGCCAGATGACCGCGCGTGGCCCACTGGCGGCCGCGGGCGTGCCAGCGACGTTCTACGTCAACACCAGCAAGCTCGGCCGTCAGACCACGATGACGTGGGACGACGTCGCGACGCTCGCGGCCGACGGCCACGAGATCGGCGGCCATACCCTCGATCACGTCGAGCTGCCGACGGCC
>NZ_JBWDOG010000012.1:0-140273 GCF_056269115.1 Patulibacter ginsengiterrae | reverse complement strand
CGAGGGCCGGCGACCGGAGCGCCGGAGTTCCGAACGGGTCGGCGCCAGGCGCCGACCCGCGGGAGCCGGTGCTACTCCGCGAAGGAGTAGTCCGCGGCCTTCTCGGCGTGGTTCAGATGGAAGTTCACGCTGGTGAGCGTGGACGTCGTCTGCGTGCCGGTGTCGGCGCCCGAGTTCGGCGTGCCGATGCTGGCGGCCAGGATGATCGCCTTGTTCTGCGCGGCGCGGTTGCCGATCGTCGTCAGGATCTCGCTCCAGGTCTTGCCGTCGAGGTCGCTGTTCGCGGCGCCGGTGGCGGTCCAGGTGCCGGTCGTGAACGCGTTGTTGACGTCACCGTCAGCACCCGGCAGGAAGTAGAGCGTGGTGTAGTCCTGCTCGTTCTGGTAAATGCCGCCGTTTCGGTAGATCTCGATCCGCAGCGTCGCGCGACCGGTCTGGGAGTACTTGATCGAGCCGATCGCGGAGAGCGAGGTCCCGCGGGCGATCGGCAGGTTCACGCCGGCAACGCCGTTGCCACCGTTGGAGATCTCGATCGCGTTGCCCTTGAAGCTGATCAGGCTCGAGTCGCTGGTGTCGTACCAGGGGGTGAAGCCGAACAGGGCGGCCGTCTGGGAGGTCACCTTCTTCGGGTCGAAGCTCTTGCCGTCGACGCCGTTGGTGCCGTTCGTGCCGTTCGTGCCCGGTGCGCCCTGGTCGCCCTTGGCGCCGTTCTCGCCCTTGGCGCCGGTGTCACCCTTGTCGCCCTTGCCACCGTTCTCACCCTTCGCGCCGGCCGGCCCGGCGGCCCCCGGAGCACCCTGCGGACCCTGGGCGCCGGCGGCACCCTGCGGACCCGTCGCGCCCTCGGCGCCCTTGAGGCTCTTGACCGTGCTCTTGGAAAGGTTCTGGGTCGTGATCGACCCCTTCTTGATGTCCTTGCCGGTGATCAGCGTCTTGGCGGCAACAGCCGACCCTGACATCGCGAAGACGACGGCGATGACCGCGACGATCATCGCTGGCGAATTCTTCAGCTTCCGGAACAGTCCGTGCATGTGGGGATCTCTCTTGAGGTCTTGAGCCGCAGCGCAGGCCGCAGCGAATCCATGGTGCGGACGCCAGCATACACAGACAATCTGCTGTTCCCCACTGCTCGTTTGCCCGTGTATCAACCGCCCTCAACTAGACGAACGTCCGTATACATAACGACTTCTCCAGACCGTTCGCACTCGCTGCGAACAGGCCTCAGCGGCACTCAGCGGCGCCGAACAGAACACGTCAACACGCGCCGTTTCCCCTCGTAGCGCGGAATGTTCATTCCGAAACGAGCCCAAGACACTCCCGCTCCATCCCCGCCCGACCCACCGTTTGCCCTCGAACGACCGTCCACTTCGCACGCCCGGCACCGGGCGACCCCTGCGAAGCGCGGGTTGCGACCCTGGGGTTCCCCTCGCCCCGGCGTTCCCCGGCACTCGCTACCACCGACGCTCCGGTCGCCCCGACGAAGCCCCGCGTCATGCTGCTTGTCGGTGATCGACCTCCACGGCCACATCCTCCCCGGCCTCGACGACGGGCCCGACGACCTCGACGGCAGCCTCGCGATGGCCCGAGCCCACGTCGCCGGCGGCGTGCACACGGTCGTGGCGACGCCGCACGTCAGCTGGGACTACGCGACCACCGCTCCGGCGGTCGCGGACGCGGTCGCGACGCTGCGGGAGGCGCTGGCCGAGGCCGCGATCCCCCTGACGGTCCTGCCCGGGGCCGAGGTCGCCCTGACCCGGGCGGTCGACCTCGGGGCCGACGAGCTGGCCGACCTGCGCCTCGGCGACGGGCCGTGGCTGCTGCTCGAGCCGCCGCTGGCCGTCGACGCCCCCGGGCTCGAGGGCATGATCGGCACGGTCCAGGCCCGCGGCAACCGCGTCCTGATCGCCCACCCCGAGCGGTGCGTCGCCTTCCACCGCGACCCCGCGATGCTCGAACGGCTCGTCCAGGGCGGAGCGCTGGCCCAGGTCACCGCCAACGCCCTGAGCGGCTTCTTCGGCCGCACCGTGCGGCGGCTGGCGCTCGACTTCGCCGACCGCGGGCTCGTCCACGTCGTCGCCTCCGACGCCCACGATCCCGCCCACCGCGCTCCGGGCATCCTGCCGCACCTGGCCGCCGCCGGACTCGAGCCGCTCGGCGCGTGGCTGGCCGAGGCGGTTCCCGCCGCGATCCTCGCCGGGGACCCGATCCCGCCGCGGCCCGCGTTCGATCCGCCCCGCCGGTCGGGCGAGCGCCGCCGCTGGCTCGGCCGCCGCCGCTGACCCGGGCGTTCGGGGGCATGCGGGAACCTGGGCTCGGATGAGCACCACGTCGGTGGCGCTCACGGGGATGTCGCCGGTCGACCTCCGCCTCCCCCCTCCAGATCCGGCGGAACTCCCCCGAAACCCGCCGAACGTCCAGATTGTCCAGCCGTCCAGATCCCCGCCCCCGGAGTGCGCCATCCGCACGACCCCGCCGTAGGGGGCGGTCCGTACCGTTCCGGGAGCGTCATCACGCACCTCGCTCGCCGCCCCGCTCTCCCGCTCACTCCCGGCGGGGCGGCGAGCCTCCTACTCCGCGCATTCGCCCGCTACGACTGGGTTTCTGCTGCTATTCGCGAGCTTCACCGGGGGCCCGCGCACGGGTTCGCGAGGCCCGTTACCATGGCGTTTCGCGCGCGGGTCACGGATCGACCCCGCGGACGCTCGGCAACGCGGGTACGAGCGATCAGGGCCCCGCCCGCAGGGGCCATTCGTCCACTCGCGACTGCCCCTTCCGGGACCGTCGTCGTGCACGTCTGCAACCAGACCGGCCAGTGTCACTCAAGACATGAGAGGCTTCGGCCGAAGAACAACTGATGCGGAGTCGGCTTAGACCGTCGTCTGCCTCCACTCACGCGCATGCCACACCCTCCCCACCGTTCTCCGTCGTCCCCCGCTGCGCCCCCCTCTTCCGTGTCAGAAGCCGCACCCGACGTCCTCCTCGATGACCTCGTGCAGTCGGTCGAGCGTCTCAACCAGGAACTAGCCAGCGTCCACCAATCCCTCCGCGAGCTGACCGAGAAGCTCGGCGGGGCAACTGCCCCGAGCGTCGAGGGACAGACGACTCCGACGGCCCGCGCGCTCTCCTTCCCGGCCTCGAAGGGCGACCACCTCGCGGTCCCCGGCAACGGCGGTGAGACCACCAACGGCAACGAGACGACCAACGGTGGCGAAGCACCCCACGGCGTCCTCCCCTCCACCACCAGCACCCCGCACACCGACCTCCGCCAGCACGTCGCGGACCTCTCGGACGTGCCGCTGCTCAGCGTCGGCGAGATCGACGTGCTGCTGGGACCGGTCGCGACTCTCAGCGAACTGGACGAGATCGAGCGACGGGTCAACGGCCTCGCCGGCGTCGACGCGGTCTCGGTCACGGCCTTCGTCGGCCGCGAGGTCCTCCTGACCGTGACGTTGGAGCGGCCGACGCCGCTCGCCGGCCTGCTGCGAACCGACCTCGGTCGCCCGGTCGCCTCGTGCCGACTCGCCGAGGGCCGGATCGTCCTCGCGTTCGACGACACCGCCGCTGGATCGTGAAGAGCCTGCTGATCGCTGCGGCCGTCTCGGTCGCCTTCGCCCTCTTCTTCGCCGCCTTCCTGATCCTTCCCGCGATCGTCATCGGCGTCGCCTACTTCGTGATGATCTGGCAGGCGCGCCGCCGCAGCCGCCGCGCGAGCGCCGAAGCCGCGAAGCCCACCGAGACCAAGAGCACGACCGCGTGAACACCAACGAGGCCCCGACGGAGACCGCCGAAGCCGACGACCACTCCGCGCTCGCCGAGGCCTGGGCCCGCCGTCGCGCGCGGACCCACGACCTCGAGTTCGTCCGGCTCAACGCCGACGAACCAGATCCAGGCCCGCTCGTCACCGCCCTGCTCGGCGAGGCCGCCTGCCGCGCGCTGCGGGTCCTGCCGCTGAGCCTCCGCGGCGGAGCGGTCACGATCGCCGTCGCCGACCCGTCCGTCGACGGGCTCGCCCAGCACGTCGAAGCGCTCGTCGGCCGGCCCGTGCGGCTGGCCGTCGCGGCCGAGGACCGCCTGCGGGCCGCGATCGACCGCCGGTTCCACGTCACTACGCCCGACGCCGACGGTGACCGCCGCTACCTGCGGGCCCGGATCGGCGACGTGCTGATCACCCAGGGCGCCGTCAGCGCCCGCCAGGTCGACGCGGCGATCCGCGAGCAGGAGAAGACCGGCGGCCTGCTCGGCGACCAGCTGCTGCACTCCGGCCTGATCGACGAGGCGCAGCTGCTGCACGCGCTCTCCGAGCTGCACGGGATCCCCGGCGTCGACCTCGGTGCCGCCGAGCCGACCCCGGAGGCGCTGGCCGAGGTCCCCGAGGCCGTCCAGCGCGAGCTGAGGATCGTCCCGCTCGCCCGCCGCGGCCACGAGCTGGTGATCGCCTGCAGCGACATCCTACGCCCGCCCGTGCGCACGCGGATCGCGGAGTTCACCGACCTCGAGCCGGTCGAGATGCTGGCCCCGGCCAGCCAGATCGACCTGCTCCAGCAGCGCATCAACCGCGAGGCCTACTCCCGGACCGCGGTCGACCGGCTGCGACTGACGTCCCCCGGCGAGTCCGCCGCCCGCGTCAGCACCGGCGGCCAGCGCCTGTTCCTGGCGATCTTCCTGATCATCGTCGCCGTCTGCCTGGTGTTCTGGCCGCTGACGACGCTGGCGGTCCTGTTCGGCGCCTACGCCGTGTTCCACCTGGCCGTCTCGCTCTACAAGCTGCGGCTGGTCCTCAGCAGCCTCGGCGGCCACTCCGGGATCGACGTGAGCGAGGACGACATCGCCGCGCTCGACGAGCGCACGCTGCCCGTCTACACGATCCTGGTCCCGCTGTTCCGCGAAGCGGCGGTCGTGCCCGCGCTGGTCAAGGGCATCCACGGCCTCGACTACCCGCGCCACAAGCTCGACGTGCGGCTGCTCTGCGAGGCGGAGGACCGCGAGACGATCGACGCGATCCGGGCCCTCGACCTGCCCCCGCACTTCCACCTGGTGGTCGTCCCGGACAGCCTGCCGAAGACCAAGCCGAAGGCCTGCAACTACGGGCTGCTGCAGGCGACCGGCGAGATCACCGTGATCTTCGACGCCGAGGACCGCCCCGAGGCGGACCAGCTCAAGCGGGTCGTCGCGGCGTTCGCCAAGTCGCCCGAGAACGTGGTCTGCGTGCAGGCCAAGCTCAACTACTTCAACGCCGAGCAGAACCTGCTGACCCGCTGGTTCACCGCCGAGTACTCGATGTGGTTCGACCTGATGCTGCCGGGCCTCGACGCCCGCCGCGCGCCGATCCCGCTGGGCGGCACCTCGAACCACTTCAAGACCGCCGAGCTGCTCGAGCTCGGGGCCTGGGACCCGTTCAACGTGACCGAGGACGCCGACCTCGGGATCCGCCTGCACAAGGCCGGGCTCGAGACCGCCGTGATCGACTCGACCACGTTCGAGGAGGCCAACAGCGACCTCCCGAACTGGATCCGTCAGCGCTCCCGCTGGATCAAGGGCTACATGCAGACCTACCTGGTCCACATGCGGAACCCCGTGAAGCTGTTCCACCAGCTCGGCTGGCGCGGCTTCATCAGCTTCCAGCTGGTGGTGGGCGGAACGGCCACCTTCCTGTTCAACCCCATCATGTGGGGCCTGACCACGATCTTCACCCTCACCCAGTGGGGCCTGATCCGCGAGATCTTCCCCGGGTTCGTCTTCTACGCCGCGGTCTTCCAGCTGGTCGTCGGCAACTTCATCTTCACCTACGTCAACATCGCCGGATCGATCCACCGCGGGTACTTCCGGCTGGTTCGCTACGCGCTCTTCTCCCCGATCTACTGGGGCTTCATGTCGATCGCCGCGTGGAAGGGCTTCTGGCAGCTGCTGACGAACCCCTTCTACTGGGAGAAGACCGAGCACGGCCTCGATAGCGGCACCGGAAAGGGCACCGATGCCTGAGCGGTTGATCCCGGAGCGGCCGGTCGCGCCGCTCGTCCCCGCGCCCCCGGCCGTCGAGGCGGCCCAGGGGCTGCCGGCGACCCCGCGGCGCTCGGACGACATCCCCGCCCCGAGCAGCGTCGGCCGGCGCGAGACCAGCCTGGTCTTCTTCCTCGCCTGGCTGTTCTTTGCCTACGTCGGCTACCGGGCGGTGATCGACCGGCACATCATCCCCGCCGACGCGATCAACCTGATGAGCCGGGCGTTCTACGTCTGGCACAACGATCCGGCGAAGCTCGCCGCGATCGGCTTCAACGCCCCGCCGTTGCAGACGATCGGCCTGCTGCCGTTCGCGATCGTCAAGCCGCTGGCCAGCTCGCTGGTCGCGCTGCCGGTCGCCTCCGGCTTCTGGGGCGCGGTCGCGCTCACGATGGTCCACCGCACGCTCGCCCGCTGCGGCATGACGATGACGCTGCGGCTGTTCGCGACGGTGCTCGTCGCGCTCAACCCGCTCTGGCTGTTCTACGCCGGCAGCGGCATGCCCGACATGATCTACATCGCCGCGCTCGCCGCGACGCTGTACTTCGTCTTCACCTGGGTGATCGAGGACCAGCCGCGGTTCGTGGCCGCGGTCGGGCTCTGCCTCGCCGGGCTCGCGATGGCGCGCTTCGGCTTCCTCTGGTGGGCCGTGATCCTGGCCTTCGTCGTGGCCTTCGTGCTCACCGCCCGCCGCGCCGGCGACGACGAGCGCGAGGGGCTCCTGATCACGCTGCTGGCACCGGTCACGGCCGCGCTCACGATCTGGGTGATCGTCTGCGCCGTGATCGCCTCCGATCCGTTCGGGTGGATCACGACCACGCCGACGCTCGGCGGGGCGACCGCGTCCCCGCAGTCCCACCCGGTCGACATCGGCGGGCTCCTCAAGCACACCGGCGTGCTGCTGATCGGGGTCGCCCCGGTCGCGGTGCTCGCGTTCGGTGGCCTCGTCTGGCGGTCGTTCCGCGGCGACCGGCTCGCGATCGGACTCGCCGTCGTGCTCGTCGGCGGGGTCGTCGTCACCGTCGGCACCGCGGTCGTCCACGACGACCTCTCGCTGCTCTCGCTGCGGGCCGGCCTGCCGCTGATGGTGATGGGCATCGGGGCCGCGGCCTGGCTCTCCCGGACCGACACCGCGCTCGGCGTGATCATGACCTTCGTCGGCCTGATCGTCGCGATCCCGGCCGCCGCGCTGGCGATGAAGCACCACCCGTACCAGAACCTCGAGCAGGCGTTCATGCGCGGGCTGCGGCAGCAGAAGAGCCAGGAGGGCACGACCTCGATCGGCGGCTACAAGGTCGGGATCCGCTCCGAGCAGCGGATGGCGGCCTTCATCAAGGAGATGGCCGGCAACCGCAAGAACTACGTGCTGGCCGACAACTCGGCCAGCGCCGGGGTGATCCTGCTGACCGGCCGGCCGCAGGCGTTCGTCGACCGCGTCGACGCGGGCGACGCGGCGTTCGTCGAGGTCGTCCGCAAGCCGTGGGGTCGCGTCCGCTACATGCTGGTCGTCCGCGGCTACAAGCAGGGCAACATCCAGGCGACCTACCCCGGCGCCGCCGAGGGTCGGACGCCGGGCCTCCAGCCGGTCTTCGGCGCCGGGCCCTACGTGCTGCTCTCCGTCGCCTCCCGCGATCCGAAGGTCGTCGCCCGCGAGGCCGCCGCCCGGCTCTCGCGGGCACCGCTGCCGACGAACCCGACGACGACCACCCCCGCGGCCCCGGGGCGGACCCCGTGAGCCGCGCGACGCCGCTCGTCGCGACCGCCGTCGCGCTCGCCCTGGTCCCGGCGCTCGCCGCCTGCGGCAGCGGCTCGACCCGCACGGTCACCGTCGCCGCCCCGCGCGAGCCCGCCGCGCGCACGAGCAGCGACCTCGGCGGGCGGCAGCCGTTCTCGGCCCGCAGCCCGTGGAACCAGCGCGTCGACAACCAGCTCGTCGACCCCAACTCGACCCGGCTGCTGCGGCTCGCGGCGCGCCCGCCGGTCAGCCACCGCCACATCCTGAACGGCGAGCGGACCGACAACTGGGCCAACCTCTTCGTGAACCTCAACGGCTGGGCGCCAGGGGTCTTCCCGATCGGGCGCGGCAACGAGGTCCGGTTGATCTGCCGCCAGCCGCGTTGCGGCCCGGCCGGCGACAGCCCGCCCGACCAGCTGGTGCTCCCGCGCGATGCGGTCCCCGACGCCGCCCACGACGGCTGGATGGTGCTGGTCGACAGCGAGCGCCGGATCGCCTGGGACCTCTGGCGCGCCCGCCGGGTCGGCAACGTGATCTCCTACGCCTTCGCGCGGCGCTGGTCGCTCGACGGCAGCGGCATCGGCCCGGTCGCCTCGACCCGCCAGGCCCGGACCCCGAGCGTGCGCGGCTCCGGCCTGCCGCTGCTCGGCGGCCTGATCCGGCCCTCCGAGCTGCGCTCCGGGTCGATCCAGCACGCGCTCGCGATCGCGATCCCCGGCCCGACCGCCGGGCGCTTCGTCAGCCCGGCCTCGACCACCAACGGGCTCGGACCGCCGGGTGCGGTGCCGCAGGGCGCCCGTCTGCGGCTGCGGGCCGGCACGCTCACCCGGATCGAGCGGATCCGCAACCTGCCCCCGGGGGCGCTGACGATCGTCCGCGCCCTCCGGACCTACGGCGCGATCGTCGTCGACCGCGCCGACGCCCCCACCCTCTACGCCCAGCGCAACGCCGACTACCGCGGACTGATGACCGGAAATGCCCTCGGCCGACTGCACCTGTCGGACTTCGACGTGATCCGGCTCGGTCGGTCCCACACCGACATCGACGCACCTCCGGCGGCCACCCGATGATCCGTCGCTCCGCCCCGCTCGCCGCGCTCGCCGTGGTCTCCGCCCTGAGCGTCACCGGCTGCGGCGTCCAGACCGGTCCCGACGTCGTCGCCGGCGACCGTCAGGCCGCCAGCGCCCGGCTCGTCCGCGAGCGCCAGGACAGCGCCGCCGCCCAGGACCGGCGGGCCAGCCTCCCGAGCCGTCCGCCCGGCGTCCTGACCGTCTCGATGCGCCGCCGCGGGCTGATGATCGATCGCGCGATCGACCGCCTGGCCGCCGCGGGGTCCACGGCGACCTTCCGGCGCGTGGTCGCCCCGACCGACTCCGCGTTCGAGGACCTCTGCGCCGGCCGGGTCGACCTGCTCCAGAGCGCCCGCCGGATCACCAGCGCCGAGCTCGCCCAGTGCGAGGCCAACGGGCTCCAGGTCCGCGAGCCCGTGGTCGTCGGCTACGCGACGGCGATCCTGGTGACCCGCAACGGCAGCGACGTCGGCGGCGACTGCCTGACGCTCGAGGGCGTCCGCTCGCTGCTCGGCCGCGGCTCGCAGGTCCGCAACTGGAACCAGATCGGGTTCGCCGACAAGCGCTTCGCCGCCGCCGGTCCGCCGTTCGCCAACGGCGTGATGCAGACCGTCGGCCACCTCGCGCTCGACCGGCCGATCGGCAGCATCGGCGCCGACGACTTCCGTGCCGACCTCGTCGTCGCGAGCAACGTCGAGAAGATCGAGGAGTTCGTCGCCGGCGACGACCGCCTCACCGCCCTCGACCGCGAGACCCGCGCCTACGAGCGCCGGATCGCGGCCCAGCGCAGCAAGGACACCGCCGCCGCGATCCGCCGCGCCGAGGCTGCCGCGGCGGCCCGCGTCGTCAAGCAGATCGAGGCCGAGAACGCCCGCCGTCGGCGCGCGAAGCAGAGCGTCGCCGATCCGGCCGCGCTCGCGGCCTCCAACGCCCGCCGGGTCGAGAAGGCCAAGCGCGAGGCCCGCCTGCCGCTGCTCCGGGCCGACCGCCGGGTGGTCACGCAGGCCGGGATCACCTACCGTCGCGAGCACCTCGCCGCGGCGCTCGCCGACGGCCGCCTCGGGATCGTCAGCTATCCGTTCTACGAGGCCCACAGCGACGTCCTGCGGCCGCTGGAGATCGATCCGCGACGGCGCTCGTCGACCAGCCGCAAGCCCGACTGCCGGTTCCCGTCGCAGCAGACGATCGCCAGCGGCGCCTACCCGCTGACGCTGCCGATCTACATCTACGGCGACAGCGGCACCCTGCGCAGCCAGACCGGGCGCGTGATGCTGCGCGAGCTGGTCAACCACAACGCCGGACTCTCGCGGGCCAACGACGTCGCCGGGCTCTCGGCCGCCGCGCTGCGCAAGATCCGGGTGCGGTTCGGCCTGCTCAACCCCGTGACCCCCGCCCCCGCTCCGGTCACGACCACCCCGACCGCGCCGCCGGTCGCGGCCCCGAGCGGCGTGCCCGGGGTCGACGCGCCCCAGGCCCAGCCGTGAGCACCCGCCGCTCGCGACCGGTCACGCTCACCCTGGCCACGGTGCTGATCGGCCTCGCCGGTTGCGGCGGAGCGGACGGCGCCAGCAGCAACCACACCGAGCCGGCCGCGGCGCCAGGCGTGGCGGTCACGCCGAGCCGGCCCCGGGCCACCCCGGCCGAGCCGCCGGCCGCCACGACCTCGCTGCCCGCCGCCGCCGTCCAACGCTGGCCGCGCACGCTCCAGATGGGCCTGATCGACAGCGAGGACCGGGCCGCCGCCCTGCGCGCACGGGCGCCGTACGGGATCCGCTGGCACTACCTCTCCGGGGGCGCCGGCACATCCAGCTCGTGGGATCACTGGCGGACCGGCGGCGGCTCGTTCGCGACCGCCTTCACCCGCGACTCCCGCGCCAACGGGACGATCCCGTTCTTCTCCTACTACGTGCTCCAGCAGACGCCGCCGGTGGCGAAGCTGAAGAACGAGCAGGACAAGGTCGTCCGCGGCCTCGCCGACCGCCAGGTCGTCCGCCGGGTCGTCAGCGACATCCGGCTCGCGCTGCGGCGGATCGGCGAGGCCGGCCGGGGGCCGGCCGTGCTCCAGGTCGAGCCGGACCTCTGGGGCTACGCCCAGCAGCGCTTCGGCGACGACGCGAACCACGTTCCCGTCAAGCTCCGGGGCAGCGATCCCGCCGCGCGCGGGCTGCCCGAGACGCTGACCGGCTTCGCCAAGCTGATCACGCGGATCCGCAACGCCGAGGCGCCCTCGACCCTGCTCGCCTACCCGGTCAGCATCTTCGGGACCAACAAGGACATCGTCGGCTCGCAGCCCGACGACGCCGAGCTCGACCGGATGGCCGGCTCCAGCGTGCGCTTCTGGCGGTCCGCCGGGAAGCCGTGGGACCTGCTCACCTTCGAGTACGCCAACCGCGACGCCGCCTACGCGGTCCACGTCGACGACATCCCGCGCGCCGAGGTCTGGTGGACGAGCACCGACCACCAGCGGCACCTGCGCTACGTCAGCGACGTGCTGCGGGCGACCAAGCGGCCCGGGATGCTGTGGCAGGTCCCGCCCGGCAACACGGTCTCGCCGGTGATGGACAACACGCCGGGCCACTACCAGGACGACAAGGCCCAGACCCTGCTCGGGCCGCGCGGACGCCCGTTGCTGCGCCGCTTCCGCGACGCCGGGATCGTCGGCGTGCTGTTCGGCTCGGCGTTCCCCAACGATACCTGCGCCTGCCCGCGGACCGACGACTTCGCGCTGCCGGGCGGGACCGACGACGACGGCGGCTACCTCGCCGCGCAGGTCCGGCGCTACGCCGACCCGGCCCCGCTGACGGTGCGGCGGGTCCCCAAGCGCCTGCCCTGAGCGCCCGCCGGGCTCCTAGGGCGCGATCGCCTGGGCGGAGACGGCGCAGCTGTTCAGCGCCGGATCCGGGTCGTTGACCTTCCAGCGCGAGGCGATCAGGACCCGTCCCCCGCCCGGGACCTGCAGCTCCAGCTGCCCGTTGCCGGGCAGCTGGGTCACGACCGGCCCGGCGTTCTGCGTCAACGAGCTGTCCTCGGTCGCCTGACGGGTGATGATCCTCGCCCCCGCCGCGGCGTCAAGCGTGACCGTCCGCTGCCCCGTCGGACCGGCCTGGCAGACGATCGCCAGGCGGCCAACGCCCGGGACGTCGACGGCCGCCGCGTCGCGACCGGGCGCCGCGGCGTCGCCGCGCCAGAGGACCTGGGCCGAACGCACGGGGGCCCCGCTCGCCTCGGCCGTCTCGGCGACGACCTCGACCGTCGCGTGGCAGCTCTCGGCGCCGCTGCGTTCGAAGTCCCAGACCCAGGTGACGTGGAGCGAGATCGGCGGGGCGACGGCCTCGCCGCCGGCCTGGCCGATCGTGCCGCGGTCGCTGAGCAGCGCCACGAACTCGCCGGTCGAGCGCTTCTCGGACGGGATGAACTCGGCGAACCGCTCGCTGAAGTCGGGGCCGGTGCCGGTGGTGTGGAGGGCCTCGCGGAGGGCCTTGCCGGTGTTCGTGGCCCAGTCCTTGTAGGTCCAGGTCATCATCGAGAGCTCGCGGCGGGCATCGCCGGGGAAGACCCGCAGCCACTGGGTGTCGGGGCGGCAGACGACTTCGCCGTGGCCGATCCCGGGCAGGACCACGCCGACCGCGTCACGGCCCGACGAGCGCCCGGCGGACCAGTCGAGGACCGCGCGCTGGCGCGAGGGCGCGGCCAGCGTCGTACCGACGCTCGCGGAGGCCGCGGCGCGCAGCACCAGCGGCTCGACGACCCGCGCGCGGCCGGGGATCCCGGAGGACCGCCCGGAGACCTCGATCCGGTAGCGGCCCGCCGTCAGCGGCTGCGCCGCGCGCAGCTCGACCTCCGTCGTCGCGGTCAGGGTCCCGCGGACCGTGGCGCTCGCCCGCACGCGGCCGGCGTCGTCGAGGATCCGGACCCGGACCGCCTGGCTGCGCCGGTCGCCGAGCGGCCGCAGCAGCACCCGGACGACCCGCGGATCGGTCCCGATCGCCGTGCTCCGGCTGACCGCCCGGACGGGCAGCGACGGGGCCCGCAGACGTACGCCGGTGGTGCGGACCGTCGTCCCGCAGCCGGCGACGGTCGCCCGCGTCCGCAGCTGGTAGCCGCCCGCCCGCAGACCGCGGACGAGTCGCAGCGCGACCGGGCTTCCGCCGGCCGCGACCCGCTTGGCCCGGCTCCCGAGGCCGACCCGCCGGCCGTCCCGCAGCAGCTCGACGCGCACGCGGCTGAGCCGGCGTCCGCTGCGGGCCCGCACGACCACCCGTGGCGCGATCGAGAGCGCGGTCGGGTCGCTCGACCACAGCGACGCGTTGATCGCCGACGCGCAGGCGTTCGCGCGCCCCGCCGCCGACGCGGTCGATGGGAGCGCGACGGCCCCCGCGACGCCGGCGACCAGCAGCAGCGTGAGCCGCCCGCGGCGCCCGGTCGTCGGGTCCCCGAGTCGACGGGTGACGTCGGGGGAGCGGTACAGATGCACCACCCCAGTATCGCGCACGCGAGGCGGCGCCGTGCCGCACCCCAACGGACGTTCCTCACCGTTCCGCGCCCACCGGAAACCGTCGCCGCCGGATTCGTGGTTTCCGTGCGTCCGACCCGCTCGGCCCACGAACGGACGGGTCCTCCAACCGAACCTCCGTCCACTCCCGACCCGAGACGTCGAGGCAGGCAACGACTACCACTATCGTTCCATCCATACGACCGTAGAGATCCCCCCAGGACTCAAGGACGCGGCATGCGTACCACCCCGCGGCGCCGTCGGCCGCTCAATCCCGTCACCCTCACCGTGCTCCGGCCGGCCCTGCGGTACTCCTACACCCGAGAGGCCTTCGTCCTCCGTGCCGTCGGCAACCGCTACGGGCCGGTCTTCGTCCGTCGGTCGCCCGGTGGCGGCCACCACGGCTGAGCGAGGTCGGCCCGCCGATCGGCGGGTAGCCCCTGTGACACGCATCACCTCTGGGCGTGCCGGTGTAGGTTCGTTGGGTGCGCCCCGGGGCCGGTCCCGGGAGCCCGAGCTCGACGGAGGAATGACCCCCAGATGACCACCGAACGCGCCCGTACCTTGACCGAGGACTCAGTCGAGGATCGCCTCAGCGAGCTGTTGGGGCAGGAGCGCTTCACCCCACCGACGGCCTTCGCCGGGCAGACCGAGATCAGCGACCCGCAACTGCGGGCGACCGCCGCCGCCGATCCCGTCGGCTACTGGGAGGACCAGGCCCGCAAGCTGCGCTGGTCGACCCCCTGGACCACCGCCCTCGACGACGCCGAGGCGCCGTTCTACCGCTGGTTCACCGGCGGCCGGATCAACATCTCCGACAACTGCCTCGACCGTCACGTCGAGGCCGGCCGCGGCGACAAGATCGCCTACCACTGGCACGGTGAGCAGGGCGAGACCCGCGACCTCAGCTACGCCGAGCTGCTCGACCAGACCGCGAGGTTCGCCGGGGCGCTGAAGGCGCTCGGCGTCCGCCCGGGCGACGTCGTCGGGATCTACCTCCCGATGATCCCCGAGGTCGTCGTCGCGATGCTCGCCTGCACCCGGATCGGTGCCGTCCACAACGTCGTCTTCGGCGGGTTCTCGGCCGGCTCGGTCGCCGAGCGGATGGCGGTCTCCGGTGCCAAGGTCCTGGTCACGGCCGACGGCGCCCGCCGCAAGGGCAAGACCGCCGCGGTCAAGCCCGAGGTCGACCGCACGATGGCCCACCTCGACTCGCTCGAGAAGATCGTCGTCGTGCGCAACACCGGCATCGAGGTCGAGATGACCGCCGGCCGCGACGTCTGGTTCGACGAGGTCGTCGCCGCCGCGGCGCCCGCCGCCCCGGAGCCGATGGACGCCGAGGCGCCGCTCTTCATCCTCTACTCGTCGGGCTCGACGGCGAAGCCCAAGGGGATCCAGCACACCACCGGCGGCTACCTGACCGGCGTCTCGACGACCCACCGCCAGGTCTTCGACCTGAAGGACGACGACGTCTACTTCTGCTCCGCCGACGTCGGCTGGATCACCGGCCACAGCTACATCGTCTACGGGCCGCTCGCCAACGGCACGACCTCGGTGATGTACGAGGGCGCCCCGGACTACCCGCACAAGGGGATCTGGTGGGAGCTGGTCGAGCGGCGGAAGGTGACGAAGTTCTACACCGCGCCGACCGCGATCCGCGCCTGCATGAAGTGGGGCGTCGAGCACGTCGCCCCGCACGACCTGTCCTCGCTGAAGCTGATCGGCTCCGTCGGCGAGCCGATCAACCCGAAGGCCTGGCTCTGGTACTGGCACGTGATCGGCGGCGAGCGCTGCCCGGTGGTCGACACCTGGTGGCAGACCGAGACCGGCGCGATCGTGATCACGACCCTGCCGGGGCTGGACGACGCCAAGCCCGGATCGGCCGGCACCCCGCTGCCCGGCTACGAGGTCCAGGTGCTCGACGCCGAGACCGGCCAGCAGGTCACCGAGGGCGAAGGGCTGCTGGCGATCCCGCGCCCGTGGCCGTCGATGCTGCGGACCCTCTACCAGGACCCCGACCGCTACCGGTCGACCTACTGGGAGCGGTTCCGCGCGATCGGCGAGGCCAATGGCACCGACGCCCCCTACTTCGTCGGCGACTCCGCCCGGATCGACAAGGACGGCTACATCTGGGTGATCGGCCGCGTCGACGACGTGATCAACGTCTCCGGCCACCGCCTCTCGACCGCCGAGGTCGAGTCCGCGATCGTCGCCCACCCCCACGTCGCCGAGTCCGCCGTCGTCGCCAAGGCCGACGACCTCACCGGCCAGGCGATCGTCGCCTACGTCACCTTGCAAGGCGACACCCTCGCGGGCGCGACGATCACCGCCGAGATCAACGCCCACATCGCCGACCGGATCGGCAAGCTCGCGCGACCCAAGCGGATCGTCTTCACCCAGGACCTGCCCAAGACCCGCTCCGGCAAGATCATGCGGCGGCTGCTGCGCGACATCGCCGAAGGCCGCGACCTCGGCGACACGACGACGCTCGCGGACCCGGGCGTGGTCGACGCGCTCCAGGACCGCTGGGCGTCGGGCACGTAGCGAGATGACCGTCTCCCCCCTCCACGACTCCGCGGAATCGACCATCTAGTCGTGCCCGCGGTCTCCCTGATCGGCGCCGTCGTCGCGCTGGTGCTGCTGCTGCCGGTCCGGGTCTGGTTGCAGCGGCGCTGGACGGGCACCAGCGGGATCGTGCTGCGCCGGGCGCCAGCGGGAGCGCCGCGGACCGCCGCCGGCCTGCTGGCCGCGGGCACCGCCCTGACCGGGCTCGGTCCGCTCCTGCACCTGCTCGGCGTCGACTGGGCGTGGACCCCGGCCGACCCCGGGCTCGTCCACACCGTCGGCGTGCTGGCGCTCGTCGGCGGGACCGCGTGGGCGTTCTGGGCCCAGGTCACGATGCGCGAGGCGTGGCGGGTCGGCCAGGACGACGAGGAAGCGCTGCCGCTGATCACGAGCGGGCCGTTCGCCCGGGTCCGGCACCCGATCTACAGCGGGATGATCGCGATCGCGATCGGGGTGACCCTGATCGACCCGACCCCGGCCGGGCTCGCCGGCGTGGTCCTGCTGACCGTCGGCGCGATGGTCCAGGCGATGCGGGTCGAGGAGCCCCGGCTACGGGAGCTCCACGGGACCGCCTACTGGGAGTGGGCGCGCGAGACCGGCCGGTTCCTGCCGCGCCTGCGCTGACGGCCCGGACCAGGTCCGGGCCGCCACCGCGCTCCGGGGCTCAGACCACGCCCTGAGCCAGCATCGCGTCGGCGACGCGCAGGAAGCCGGCGATGTTCGCCCCGGCGACGTAGTCGGCCTCGTGGCCGTGCTCGGCGGCGGTCGTGCGGCAGACCTGGTGGATGTGGTGCATCGTCGCGCGCAGGCGCTCGTCCGAGTCGGCGAACGTCCACCGCAGCCGCGCGGCGTTCTGCTGCATCTCGAAGGCGCTGACGGCGACGCCGCCGGCGTTGGCGGCCTTGCCCGGCGCGTAGTCGATCTCCGGGTGCGCCTGGAGGACCGCGACGGCCTCGTCGGTGCAGGGCATGTTCGCGCCCTCGGCGACGACCTTGACCCCGTTGGCGACGAGCGCCTGGGCGTCCTCCTGGTCGAGCTCGTTCTGCGTCGCGCACGGCAGCGCGATGTCGCAGGGGATGCTCCAGGGGGTGACGCCCTCGTGCAGCTTCGCCTCGCCGCCGCGACGGGCCGGGTAGTCGGCGAGCGAGCCGCGCTCCTCGAACTTGATCGTCTTCAGCAGCTCGAGGTCGAGGCCGTCCGGATCGTGCAGCGTGCCCGAGGAGTCGGAGCAGGCGACGGCCGTCGCCCCGAGTCGCATGGCCTGCTCGATCGCGTACAGCGAGACGTTGCCGGCGCCGGAGACGACGACCGTCTTGCCGTCGAGCTGCTCGTCGCGGGTCGCGAGCATCTCCCGCACGAAGTAGACGAGGCCGTAGCCCGTCGCCTCGGTCCGGACCTGCGCGCCGCCCCAGCCGATCCCCTTGCCGGTCAGGGTGCCGGCCTCGGAGGCCCCGACGATCCGCTTGTACTGGCCGTACATGTAGCCGATCTCACGGCCACCGACGCCCTGGTCGCCCGCCGGGATGTCGATGTCCGGCCCGATGTGCCGGTACAGCTCGGTCATCAGCGACTGGCAGAAGCGCATCACCTCGGCGTCGCTGCGGCCCTTGGGGTCGAAGTCCGACCCGCCCTTGCCGCCGCCGATGCCCTGCCCGGTGAGGGCGTTCTTGAAGATCTGCTCGAAGCCGAGGAACTTGACCGTCCCGAGCGCGAGCCCGTGGTGGAACCGCATCCCGCCCTTGTACGGCCCCAGCGTCGAGTTGAACTGGACCCGCATCGCGCGCTGGACGTGGATCTCGCCCGCGTCATCGACCCACGGCACCCGGAAGATCACCTGGCGCTCGGGCTCGACGAGCCGCTCGAGGATCCGCGCCTTCGCGTACTGCGGATGCGACTCGAGGACGGGCCCCAGCGGCGCGATCACCTCGTGGACCGCCTGGTGGAACTCGAACTCGCCGGGATTGCGGTCCTCGACGGAACGTAGAACGGCGTCGAGGTCGACTCCCGGAACGGTGCTCATGCCCGGAACTTTGTCAAAGATCCAACCCACGAGACCGTCTCGTTCCGCCCGTCAGGCGCTCAGAAGTTGCGCGCCGCGTTGGGAGACGGGACCGCGGCGGTCGTTCCGGAGCCGCGCGCCACCGGTGCTCCGAGGCCCCGTCCGGGGGTCGCCAGATACAGCGTCCCCGTGCCGTGGGGCTCCGGCCGGCGGAGCAACGCGACCCGAGATTCTCACCCAGAGCGCCCGCACACGGCCAGTAGGGTCTGCGCCATGACCACCGACGGTCCTCGCCACACGCTGGTCACCGGTGGAGCCGGCTTCATCGGCTCCAACCTCGTCGACGCGCTGGTCGACGCGGGAGACCAGGTGACGGTGCTCGACGACCTCAGCACGGGCAACGCCCGCTCGCTCGAGGGAGCGATCGCGCGCGGCGCCGAGCTGATCGAGGCCGACATCCGCGAGCCCGGCGCCCTCGACGCCGCGTTCGCCGCGGCCCGACCGGAGCGCGTCTTCCACCTCGCCGCCCAGATCGACGTGCGGCGCTCGGTCGAGGATCCGGCCCACGACGCGCTGGTCAACGTGGCCGGGACCGTCAACGTGCTCGAGACCGCCCACCGTCACGGCGTCCGGCGGGTGATCAACACCTCGACCGGCGGCGCGATCTACGGCCACGCCGACGAGATCCCGACCAGCGAGGGCGCGCCCGAGCGGCCAATGGCGGCGTACGGCACCAGCAAGCTCTGCGCCGAGCAGTACTGCGCCTGGTTCTCGCGACTGCACGGGCTCTCGACCGCGACGGTCCGGCTCGCCAACGTCTACGGCCCGCGGCAGGACCCGCTCGGCGAGGCCGGCGTCGTCGCGCTCTTCTGCGACAGCGCACTCGCCGGGAGCGTCCCGACGATCTACGGCGACGGCACCCAGACCCGCGACTTCGTCTTCGTCGGCGACGTCGTGCGCGCCCAGCTCGCCGCGGCCGGCGGCGAGCTGACCGGCGTCGTCAACGTCGGGACCGGCGTCGAGACGAGCGTGCTCGAGCTGGTCGACGCCGTCGCCGAGGCCGCCCGCTCGATCGGTGCCGGCGCCTGGCCCGCGCCGCAGCTGGCCCCGGCCCGGGCGGGCGAGATCGACCGCTCCTGCCTCTCCGGCGAGCGGGCCGCGCGCGAGCTGGGCTTCCGGCCGGAGACCCCGCTCGTCGACGGCCTGGCGCGGACGCTCGAGTGGGTCCGCTCGACGCGCGCCGCGACCGCCTGAGCGGCGGCTACTGCCCGCCGCTGCGCCGCTCGGTCCGCATCTCGCTGAGGATCCGCTCCAGCCGCGGCTCGGCGGTGGTGTCGACGTGGCGCATCGCCGCCGCGACCGTCGGGTGGACCTCGCCGATCAGGCGGTGCATCTCGTGGGCGACGGCGCGGTACGAGGGGTGCCCCTCGCGGCCGGAGCGCAGCTCGATCAGCTGCATCGCCGCCCGCGCGTTGAGGTCCATCGAGTAGCGGATCCGGTAGCCGAGGCAGACCGCGTAGGCGGCCTCCTTCGGACGGCCGGCGTCGTTGAGCACCGACCACGCCTGCGCCGACCGCTCGAGCGCCCGCCGGTAGTCGTCCCCGCCCCCGGCCTGCTCGACCTCGTCCGGGACCTCGGCGCCGAGCTCCGGTGTCAGCGTCTGCCACTGGATCGTCAGCATCCGGTGACGCTGGAGATCGCGGAAGGCGCCGTAGTCGCTGGTGATCTCGAACCGGTACCGGAGCCGCTCGAGGCCGCGGCCCGGACGGTGACGGCGGTTCTCGCGCAGGCCGACGAGGTCCGCGAGCAGCGCACCCCGGTCGGCCGTCGAGAGCCCGGCGACGGCCCGTCGTGCCTCGCCCTCGCCGACCGCGGTGGCCTCGAACAGGAGCCCGGCCAGCAGGTCGTCCTCGTCGCCGTCGACGTGGACCAGCCGGACCGCCGAGTGGGCCTCCTCGGCCGCGCGCGCACCCGCCGTGGCCTGATCGAGGCCGAGCCGGGCGGCCCAGCGGTCGGCGGCCTGCTCGCGCTCCTGGAGGTACTCGATCCAGCGGCCGCCGCGGTCGGGCCGCTCGACCCGGCTGACGAAGCTCGGCGTGACCGCCTGGACCGCGTCGAGGATCCAGCGGCCGTACTGCCGGGCCTCGGGCAGCGGATGCGCCAGCAGGTGCAGGATCAGCTGCTCGTAGGTCTGGCCGGAGGCGTAGATCCCGACGTGGCTGAGGGTCGACGCCGGCAGCAGCCCGCGCAGCAGGTCCAGCGCCTTCGCCCGGATCGCGCGGTCGTGCGCGGCGGGCGGCGTGCCCTCGGGGGCCGGGTAGCGCTCCGCGCACCAGGCGGTGACCCGCGGCAGCAGGTCGGCGTAGATCCGGAACAGCTCGTCCATCGCCTCCTGGTAGCCGGGCCCGAGCGCCGGGTCGCGGTAGTAGCGGTAGCCGCTGACGCCGTCGGCCCCGGTGATCGGCTTGTCGTACGCGATGTAGCGCGTCGACTGCTCGAGGTAGGCCCCGATCCGCGGCCGCTGGAGGATCTTCGTGAGGACGTTCGAGCACCACTCGGCGGCGACGTGGATCCCGCCGAGCTGGGCGATCGAGTCGTCACCGAAGCCGAGGAAGATCCGGTCGTAGAGGTCCGCCGCCCGCGCCCCCTCGCTGCCGTCCCAGGCCGGGGCGTCGCGCCCGGCGTCGAGCGACTCGGCGAACTCGTCGAGGAACAGGCGTCGGATCGTGCCGGGGTAGCGGCTGTAGCGGGCGAAGAGGGCGCCCTTGACCGTCTCGGGCAGGTTCACGAGCCCGAACACGGGCCTCGTGGGGTGCGTGACGTGTGGCGCCAGGCGGGCCAGTTCGGCGGTGGTCAGGTCGTCGACGGGGTACTGCACGGACAGGGCACCGTACCGGTCCGGCCGGTCGGCGCGGACGCCGATCGCGTCGGCGCGGTCGCCCGGAGCGCACCGCCTGCTCCCCCGGCCACACACCGGCTCCGCCCTCGCGCACACAACGGAGCCCGTCCCGCCGGACGGGCTCCGTTCCCCCCTCTCCCCCGTCGCGGCGCGGACGGGCGTGGACGAAGACGTTCGTCTTCGAGGGGGGAGAACCCGGCTCCGGCCCGACTACCAGGTGACGGCACGTGACCGGGGCGGCAGATCCCGGCCCCGTACCCACCGATGAACCCACAACCACGACCGAAACGCTCCCCCGGCTTCGTGTCTTCCACCTCCACGTACGGAACGACTCATGACCGACCCTGACCGACCTGTCACGACGACCGACGACATCCACCCCGAACCGGCCCCCGTGCCGGATGTCCGCGCCGAGCTCGAGCGACTCCGTCAGCTGAGCGACGCGATCACCGCAGCCGCGGCCCAGATCGACGCCCAGCGGCGCACGATCGAGCGGATGCTCGCCGCCGCCGAGCCCGACGCACGGGCGCGGCCGGAGAGCATCCCTGCCGCACGTCAGGCGGCCCCGCTCGCGCCGCCGCCCGCGACCCACCCTGGAGCCCTCCGGGGCCCGATTCGCGCGCGGAGGCGGGCGCACCCCGCCCACATGGCCGAACGGGCCGCCACGGACCCCCAGCGCGTGACCGAGCCGCCGTCCCCGGCCGAGGTCGCGCCCGACAGCGAGGCCGCGCTCGAGACTGCGCGACTGGTCGCGCTCTCGATGGCCGCCTCCGGCAGCAGCCGGGGCGAGATCGCCCGGCACCTGCGCAGCGAGCGTGGGATCCGCGACACCACGCGGATCACCGACTACGTCTTCGGCCGGCCCTCCGACCAGGACTGAACCCGACGCGGTGCCGGCCACCAACGGCCGGCACCCCGCCGCTCCCGCTAGAACAGGTGCGGCAGCGCCCGGTTGATCGCCTCGACGGCGTCCATCAGCGGCCCCGGCACCACGCCGAGGACCACGATCGCGGCGCCCGCCACGACCGCGACGATCGTCGCCGGCAGACGCGCCGTCTCGGTCGCCTGGGGCGCACGGCCGGCCAGCGCCTCGGGCACGTCGGACGTGTCGACCGGCTCGTCGACCGCCACGCCGGGCTCCTCGGCCCAGACCCGCGCCACGACCCGCAGGTAGTAGACGAACGAGATCATCGAGCCGACGACCAGCACGATCGTCAGCCAGGTGTAGCCGCCGTCGACGCCGGCCTGCACGATCCGCAGCTTGGCCACGAAGCCGATCGTCGCGGGCACGCCCGCGAGACCGAGCATCGCCAGCGTCAGCGCAACCGCGTGAAGCGGCCGCCGGCGGCCGAGGCCGACGAGGCCACCGCTGCCGTCGTTGCCGGTCTCGCGCTCGGCGGCGTCGACGACCGCGAAGGCGGCCGCCGTCATCACGATGTAGGCGAGCACGTAGAAGACCGTCGCCTGGGCGCCGAGCTGGGTGCCGACGACGATGCCGACCAGCATGTAGCCGGCCTGGGCGACCGACGAGAACGCCAGCAGGCGCTTCATCGAGGTCTGGCCGAGCGCGCCGACGTTGCCGACGATCATCGCGATCGCCGCCAGCGCCGCCAGCGCCGGGCCCCAGACGTCCGCCGTGCCGATCAGGGCGACGTCGAACAGCCGGATGAACGCGATCATGATCGCGACCTTCGTGGCGGTCGCCATGAAGGCGGTGACCGGCGTCGGCGCGCCTTCGTAGACGTCCGGCGTCCACTGGTGGAACGGGGCGACCGAGGCCTTGAAGGCCATGCCGACGATCACCATCGCGACGCCGCCGAGCAGCAGCGGGTCGCCCGAGAGGTCCTTGGCGCTGATCGCCTCGGCGATCGCGGCGTAGTCCGTGACCCCGGTCGCGCCGAAGATCAGCGCGAAGCCGTAGAGCAGCGTCGCCGAGCCGACCGAGCCGACGATCAGGTACTTCATGCCCGCCTCGAGCGACCGCCGACGGTAGAGCTCGGTGGCGGCGAGGACGTACAGCGGGATCGAGAGCAGCTCGAGCCCGAGGAAGGTGGTGATCAGGTTCTGGGCGCCCGCGAAGATCGCCATCCCGGCGGCCGCGACGAGCAGCATCGCGTGGTACTCGCCGTGGGCGGCCTCACGCGGGGCGGTCGCCTTGACCGACAGCAGCACGGCGGCGACGCCGGAAGCGGCGACGCCGATCGTGCCGAACAGCGCCAGCGGGTCGAGCGCGAGGGCGCCCGACATCAGGCTCCCCTGCTCGTCCCACTGCCAGATCGAGAGGCCGATCGCGGCCGCGAAGGCGATGATGCTCAGGACCGGGACGACCGTCTCGCGCGCCACCCGGGCGCGGAGCAGGCCGACCATCAGCACGACGACCGCGCCGACGAACAGGGCCAGGACCGGCGACAGGCCGGCCCAGTCGATGTGTGGGGCCTTCACGGCGGCCAAGGCGCTCATCGGCCGGCTCCCTGGGTCTGGGCGGAGGGGTCGACGGGCTGGCCCGTCGCGGGATCGACCTCGACGGTCTGCCCGCTCGCGGGGTCGGACGGGGCGGAGGCCCCGTCGGGCGTGACCGGCTGGCCGGTGGTCGGATCGATCGCGACGTCACCTGCCGGCGCGCCGGGCTGCTGCTCGGCCGCACCGGGGCGCTTGCCGATCGTCTCGGCCGCCATCTTCAGCGCGGCGTCCTGGTCGACGACGAGCGCCGCCGGCATCACCGAGCGCAGGGTGGCGCGGTCGGCGGCGTGGATCGTCTGCTGCGGGTGGACGGCGAGCGCCACGATCAGCAGCACCGGCACCGCCAGCAGGGCCAGCTCGGCGCGGCGCGGCTCGCGCGACTCGACCTGCGGGCCGACGCGGTTGTGCGTCGAGCGGATGAAGAGCCGCAGCGCGTAGACCGCCGCCAGCGCGATGCCCAGCGAGGCGACGACCGCGAGTGCGACCGACGAGCCCTCCCAGGTTCCGCGCAGGATCAGGAACTCACCGACGAAGTTGGCGGTGCCCGGCATCGCCAGGACCGCGTAGGTGATGATCACGAAGAAGATCGCGAAGATCGGGGCGCGCGTGGCGAACCCGCCCATGTCGCGGAGGTCCTCCGAGCCACCGGCCCGGTTGGCCAGGATCGCGACCGCGAGGAAGGCGCCGAAGACGGCGACCCCGTGGTTGACCGACTGCAGCAGCGCGCCGCTGGCACCGTCGGTCCGGAGGCTGAAGATGCCGAGGGTGATGAAGCCGAGCTGGGCGATCGACGAGTACCCGAGCACGAGCCGGGCGTTGGTCGTCGTCAGCGCGATCGACGAGGCGTAGAGGATCGAGATCACGGCCACGATCAGCACGACCCAGCGCAGGTCGGCGACGCCGTGCGGCAGCAGCGGCAGCGCGATCTGGAGGAAGCCGTAGGCGGCGACCTTGCTGAGCACGCCGCTGAAGACGGCGAGGATCGGCAGCGGCATCGCCTTGTAGCCGTCGGCCATCCAGCCGTGGATCGGGAAGGCCGGCATCTTGACCAGGAAGGCCGCGGCGAAGCAGGCGAAGATCCAGCCCTGGCTGCCCTCGGGCACGCCACGGGCGGCGATCTCCTGGATCGAGAAGCTGACCGACTCACCGCTCGGCGTGGCCAGCACGCCGACGGCGATCGCCGCCACCAGCATCAGCAGCGAGCCGACGAGGGTGTAGACGACCATCTTGATGACGGCCGGGATCTTGTCGCCGTTCCCGAACTGCGCCGTCAGGAAGAAGAACGGGATCAGCATCAGGTCGAAGAAGGCCACGAACAGGATCAGGTCCTGCGCGAGCAGCGCTCCGATGACCGCGGTCTGGGCGACGCCCAGGTGGAAGAACAGCTGGCCGGCGCGCTCGTTGGTCCCGAGCTTGGTGACCGCCGTCCAGATCGCCGTGAACGCGAAGCCGACGGTGGTCAGCAGCACGAGCCAGACGTTGAGCCCGGTCAGCGCCAGCTCGTAGCGGACGCCGAGGGCGCCGATCCAGTCGGCGTTGGTGACGTGCTGGAGCGCGGCGCCGGAGGCGTCGAAGTCGAGCACGTAGACGACCGAGAGGGCCAGCGCGAGCAGCGCGCCGGCGACCCCGACCCAGCGAGCGACGCGCGCCGGGGCCAACAGCCCGACGAGGCCGAAGGCCAGGGGGATCCAGAGCAGTATCGACAGGTGGTACATCAGCCTAGCTCTGGATCAGGACGTAGATGATCAGGACGGCGAGGCCACTCAACATGACCGCCGAGTAGGACCGGAGATAGCCGGACTGGAGTCGTCGGACCAGTGCCGAGGCGCCGCGGACGGCCCCCGTCGTGCCGCCGACGATCGCCCCGCCGACGATCAGCCGCTCGAACCCGTCCTGTGCCGCGCGCCCGAGCGTCTTGCTCGGCCGCACGATCAGGAAGTCGATCAGCTCGTCGAAGTACCACTTGTTCAGGAACAGGCGGTGGAGCGCGGAGAACCGCTCCTGGAAGCGCCGCGCGATCGGCGACGACACCTCACCGGCGGGCACGACCGGGCGCGCCCAGATCAGGTAGGCGGCGTAGATCCCGGCCACGCCGACGACGCTGCCGAGCACCAGCCCGAGGATCGTGATCCCGCTGCCGGCCACGTGCTGCGGGGCCGCGTCGGCGAAGACCGGCTCGAGGAAGTGCTCGAGCGGCATCACGACGTGCGGGATGCCGAGCAGCCCGCCGAAGATCGCCAGCAGCGCCAGCGTGCCCATCGCGATCCGCATCGCGGGAGCGCGCTCGGCGATGTGGTGCTCAGGGCCGGGGAAGCCGACGCCGGTGTCCTCGACCTCGCCGGTCGCGGGGTTGCGGTGCTCGGCCGGGTGGTGCAGGTGACCGCCCTCGAGCTCCTTGGCCTCGTCGCACGGCTGGCCCCAGAAGGCCCGGAAGATCATCCGCCAGGTGTAGACGGCGGTCAGGAAGGCGCCGATGTAGCCACCCGCCCAGAGGATCCAGTGCCAGCCGCCCTGGTCGGCGACGCTGGCCAGGATCTCGTCCTTGGAGAAGAAGCCGGAGAACGGCGGGACCCCGGCGAGCGCGAGACCGCCGACCACGAACGCGACGTAGGTGAACGGCATCGCCTTCTTGAAGCCGCGCATCTTGTCGAGCGACTGCTCGCCGCCCATCGCGGCGATCACCGAACCGGCGGCCATGAACAGCAGCGCCTTGAAGAAGGCGTGGGTCACGAGGTGGAACATGCCCGCCACGTAGGCCCCGGCCGAGACGCCCATGATCATGTAGCCGATCTGGGACATCGTCGAGTACGCGATCACGCGCTTGAGGTCGGTCTGGACCAGCCCGATCGTGCCGGCCACCAGCAACGTCAGCAGGCCGATGATCGCGCCGACCGCCATCGCCGTCGGCGACAGCTGCATCAGCGGGTGCAGGCGGGCGATCAGGTAGACGCCGGCCGTGACCATCGTCGCCGCGTGGATCAGCGAGGAGACCGGGGTCGGGCCCTCCATCGCGTCCGGCAGCCAGGTGTGGAGCGGCAGCTGCGCCGACTTGGCGAAGGCGCCGACCATGATCAGCAGCAGCGCGACCGTCAGCGAGGTGTCGCCCTTGGGGAAGACGTCCTTGGCGACGTGGAAGGTCTCGAGGAAGTCGACGGTGCCCGTGTGCCGGAGCAGCAGGATCACGCCGAGCACGAGCCCGATGTCGCCGACGACGTTGATCACGAACGCCTTGAGGCCGGCCGTGGTCGCCGACGTCCGCCGGTACCAGAAGCTGATCAGCATGTAGCTGGCCGCGCCGACCAGGCCCCAGCCGATGATCAGGATCACGAAGTTGCCGGCCAGGACCAGCAGCAGCATCGAGAAGACGAAGAAGTTCAGGTACGCGAAGAACCGCGTGTACCCGGCGTCGCCGCGCATGTAGGCCAGCGAGTACAGGTGGATCAGCGTCGAGACGCCGGTCACCATCAGCAGCATGATCAGCGAGAGCGGATCGACCAGGATCTGGAGCTTGACGTCGACCCCGCCGACCGAGGCGTAGTCGTAGAGCGACGAGGAGATCTGGCGGGTCCCCTCCCCGTGACGGCCGAGGGTGCTGATCAGCGCGACGACCGAGAAGACGAACGCGAGACCGACGGAGGCGGTGCCGATGATCCCGGCCGTGACTCCGCGCCAGAGGCGGAAGCCGAGGCCGAGCAGGACGGCGCCGAAGAGGGGCAGGGCCAGGACGACCCAGCCGGCAGCGGTGGGACTCATCCGTGAAGCTCCCGGAGCTCATCGACGTCGACGGCGACGCGGTTGCGGTACAGGGCGACGACGATCCCGAGGCCGACCGTGACCTCGGCCGCGGCGACGACCATCACGACGAGCGCGAAGACGTGGCCCTCGGTCGCGCCGTGCATGCGGGCGAAGGCGATGATCGCGAGGTTGCCCGCGTTGAGCATCAGCTCGAGGCTGACGAGGACCAGCAGCGGGTTGCGACGGGTGATCACGCCGCCCGCGCCGATCGCGAAGATGATGGCGGAGACCGCCACGAACCAGCCGGTACTCATCGGTCGTCCTCCTCGGAGTCCTCGCGACTGGAAGGCGCGCCGGCTCCGGTCGACGGGGTGGTCCGGACGCGGTGCGCGCCCAGGACCGGGTTGATCGCGCCGACGCCCTCGCGCATCGAGCCGGTCCCCTCCGGGGCCAGCAGGTCGAGCGCGGAGACCATCCGCTCCTCGCCGGGCAGCACGCCACCGCGGCGGCGGGCCAGCACGACCGCACCGACGGCGGCGACCAGCAGCAGGAACGAGGCGGCCTCGAACGGCAGCAGGAAGCGGGTCAGCAGCAGCTCGCCGATCGCGGCGGGCGACCCGAAGTCGGAGCCGATCTTGGCCCCGTCCGAGTCGAGCCCCTGCAGACCGGTGCCGAGCACGGCGATCCCGACCGTCAGCGCCAGCGTCAGGCCGATCGCGTACGCGAACCACTTGAGCTTGGGCGCGGGCCCGCCCTGCGGGTCGGTCGTGCCGCCCACGTAGGCGTTGACGAAGACGTACAGCACCATCACGGCGCCGACGTAGACCATCACCTGCACCACCGCCACGAACTGGGCGTAGAGCAGCAGGAACAGGACCGCCAGCGACAGCAGGTGGACGACCAGCGCCAGCACCGCGTAGAACGGGCTGCGTAGGACGACCACGCCGAGCGCGGCGACGATCGCCAGGATCCCGGCGACGAAGAAGAGAAGCTCGCTCATCGACTACTCGCCCTCCGCCCGCAACGGCGTCCGGACCGGCGGCTCCTGGAGCAGCATCTCCTTGGTGAAGATCAGGTCCGAGCGGTTGTAGTCCGCCAGCTCGAAGTCGTGGCCCATCGTGATCGCGTCGAACGGGCAGGCGATCTCGCAGTAGCCGCAGAAGATGCAGCGGCTCATGTTGATCTCGTAGACCGCCGCGTACCGCTCACCGCCGGAGACCCGGTTGTCGGGCGTGTTCTCGGCGGCGACGACGCGGATGCAGTCGGCCGGGCAGGCGGCGGCGCAGAGCGAGCAGCCGACGCACTTCTCGAGACCGGTGTCCTCGAACTTGTGCAGGCGGTGACGCCCGCGGAACCGGGGGTAGACCGGGGTCTTCTCCTCCGGGTACTGGACGGTCTTCGTGCCTTCGACCACGCGACCGAACGTCGTCTTCAGGCCGCGCAGGGTCTCGCCGAAGACGCGGTACGCGCCACCGAGCCCGCCGGGCTCGGGGCCGCGCTGCACTTCGACGATGTCGCTTCCGGGATTCCAGGGCATGAGGGTGCTCCGTGGTCCGACTTAGAACGCCACGAGGACGATTGCGGTGATGAGGGCGTTGAGCGTCGCGAGCGGCAGGAGGATCTTCCAGCCGAAGGACATGAGCTGGTCGTAGCGCAGACGCGGGAGCGTGGCGCGGATCCAGATGATGATGGTGACGATGACGACGGTCTTGGCGAGGACCACGAACGGGTCGACCCAACCGGGTGCGTCGATCCCGAACGGCAGCAGCCAGCCGCCGAGGAACAGCGTCGAGAACATCGCACCGGCGATGATCAGGTGCACGTACTCCGCGACGTAGTACAGGGCGAAGCGTCCGCCGCCGTACTCGGTCATGAAGCCGGCGACCAGCTCCGAGTCGGCCTCGAGCAGGTCGAACGGGGTCCGGTTGATCTCGGCCAGGGTCGCGACGAAGAAGATGAACGCGCCCACGATCTGCGGGATCACGAACCACATCCCCTGCGATCCCTGGTGGTCGACGATCTCCGACAGCGAGAGGCTGCCGGCGCTCATCACGACGCCGAGCAGGGCCAGGCCCTGCGCGGCCTCGTACGAGATCAGCTGGGCGGCCCCGCGCATCGCGCCGAGGAACGAGTACTTCGACGCCGACGACCAACCGCCGAGCAGGATCCCGTAGGAGCCGACCGCGCTGAAGGCGAAGAACAGCAGCAGGGCGATGTCGGAGTCGAGGCCGTAGAGCCCGACCTTCGTGCCGAGGATGTCCTGCGGCTCGCCACTGAACGGGATCAGCATGAAGACCGTCAGCGCCGCGACCATCGAGATCAGCGGCGAGAGGATGAACAGCCAGCCGATCGCCCCGCGCGGCTTGAACTGCTCCTTGAAGAGCAGCTTGCCGATGTCCGCCATCGGCTGGAGGGTGCCGAACGGGCCGACGCGGTTCGGGCCTGGCCGCTGCTGGAAGCGACCGAGCATCTTGCGCTCGTAGAGCAGCGCGACCGGGACCAGCGAGAAGCCGATCACGAAGATGATCAGGGTCTTCAGGAGCTGGACCCACCAGGGCTCGTAGAAGTCGATGGTGGCGACCGGCGCCACCAGACCACTCACCAAGTTCATGCGCCCACCAGCTCGACGGTGACCAACGATGCTCCGGGGGCGTCCGGATCGGTGAGCGCGGACGCGCTCTGCGATCCGAGCCCCGTCTCCAGGAAGACGCTGCCCCGCGGCGCGGCGGCGCGCAGGTGCGCGATCGCCTCGACCGTGGTCCCGTCGCCGCCGGCCTGGACCCGCACGCGCTGGCCGTGGCGGATGCCCCGCTCCTGCGCGTCCTCGGGGTTCAGCTCGGCGCGCTGCTTCGGCGCGAGGAACTTCAGCGCCGGAGCGTTGACGACCTCGGGCGAGGCCCAGACGGACCGGAAGCTGCCCAGGCGCAGGGCGCCGTTGGGCGACGCCGCCGCGAGCGGGGCCTCGAGCGAGAACGGGCCGCTGTCCCCGGCCGGGAACGAGGCCGCGGCCTCGCGCTCCTGCCAACGGACGCCGAAGCCACCGATCTCGTCGTGGGTGATCCCGGCGTAGAACGGGACCGCCTCGGCCAGCTCGGAGGTGACCATCATCGAGGTCAGCGCCGTCGAGCGGCCGCCGAGGGCGGAGATCAGCTGCGCCAGCACCTGCCAGGTCGGCTGGGTGTCGGCCGGACGGCCGACCGCCGGGCGGAGCCGCTGGAGGCGACCGTCGGGATGCGTGATGGTGCCCTCCTTCTCGGCGCCGGCCTCGGCGGGGAAGACGACGGTCGCGTGGTCGCGAACGCCCTCGGTCAGGAACGACGCGTGGGCGACGACCGCCCCGGCACGCCGCAGCGCCTGCTCCCAGAGACCACGGTCGGCGAAGCTGCTGACCGGGTCGGTGTGGACGAGGTGGAGCGTGGTCAGCTCGCCGGCGATCGCCGCGTGGGCGATCTCACGGCTGCTGCGCCCGACCCGCGCCGGCTCGCTGAAGCCGGGGCCGACGTTCGGCAGCACGCCGATCTCGCGCAGACCACGGCCGTTGGCCCCGGCCGGCACCTGCAGCAGGCCCGCGCCGACGCGGCCGTCGAGCAGCCCGAGGCGCCCGGAGGCCTTCAGCAGCGCGCGGGCGGCGTTGTCGCCGGTGCCCGCTGCGTCGGTCGGGGACGGCTGGCCGTGCGTGAGGCGCTCACCCCACACGACGACGACGTCCTCGCCGGCCTCGCGCAGCAAGCGGCCGAGGGCCTCGACCTGCTGCTGATCGGCCCCGGCCGCGCGGCTGAGACCACCGACGTCGCCGACGCCGCCGATCGCGGCGTCGAGCGCGCAGACGAACGCCTCCCCCGCGCCCGGCGCGAACCGGACCGAGATCTCGGCGTTGGAGTCGAGGCTCGACGGACGGCTGGTGGCGACGGCGAGCCGGACGCCGTTGCGCCGGACGCCCTTGCGCAGGCGCAGGTCGAGCACCGGCATGTCGTCGATCGGCTCGGTGTCGAGCACGAGCACGGCGTGCGCCCACTCGAGGTCGGTGACCGTCGCCTGGGCCTCGGGCGCGTCGAGCGCGGCCTGGATCCCGGGCGAGAGCATGCCGGCCTGGCGGCTGTCGAGGTCGCGGCTGTCGAGGACCTCGGTCATCAGGCGCCGCAGCAGCCAGCCCTCCTCGTTGGAGGTGGCCCCGCCGGCGAGCGCGCCGACCTTGCCGGAGGCGTTCCCGAGGACCCGCGCGGCCTCGGCCAGCGCGCGATCCCAGCTGACGGGGACGAGCTCGTCGCCGTCGCGCAGCAGCGGCTGCGTGACGCGCGCGTCGACGTAGTTGGACTGGTAGGCGAAGCGCCCGCGGTCGCAGAGCCAGCCGTCGTCGACGGCGTCGTTCTGGCGGCTGAGCACGCGCACGACGCGGTCGTCGCGCACGGTGTAGCTGACGTTGCACTGCCCGGGGCAGAGGTTGCAGACCGAGCCGGACTGCTCGATGTCCCACGGACGCGCGCGGAAGCGGTACGCCTGGCTGGTCAGCGCGCCGACCGGGCAGAGCTCGATGATGTTGCCGCTGAACGGGGCGACGTACGGGTGGCCGTCGAAGGTCCCGACGAAGGTGTCGGCGCCACGCTCGTTGAGGATCAGCTGGTAGTCCTCGGTGACCTCCTGCGAGAACCGCACGCAGCGGTAGCAGAGGATGCAGCGCTCGCGGTCGATCGCGACCAGCGGGCTCAGCTCGACCGGCTTCTGGAAGTGCCGCTTGGGCTCCACGAAGCGGGTCTCGCCGCGGCCCCAGCCGAACGAGATGTCCTGGAGCGGGCACTCGCCGCCCTTGTCGCAGACGGGGCAGTCGAGCGGATGGTTGAGGAGCAGGAACTCCACGACCGACTCCTGCGCGGCCTTGACGCGGTCGCTCTCGGTGTTGACGACCATGCCGTCGCGGACCGGCGTCGAGCACGCGGTCTGGAGCTTCGGGATGCCCTCGACCTCGACGAGGCACATCCGGCAGGCGCCGACCGGCTGCCCGAGCTTCGGCTCGTAGCAGAAGACCGGGATGTCGACGTCGCCGAACTTGGCCGCGTCGGCGAGCATCATGCCCGCCGGGGCCTCGATCTCGCGGCCGTCGACGGTGAAGTTGATCTGTTCGAGTTCGGGGCGGGGCATTAGTGGTGCGACGCCGATGCGCCGATTCCCTCCAGAACGGGTTCCGTCGCGTCGAGCTCGGCCAGCAGTCGAGCCTCGGTCGCGATCCGCGCCCGCTCGATGTGGTCCTCGAAGTGGGGACGGAACTTGGTGACCATCGACGCGACCGGCATCGCCATCGCGTCGCCCAGCACGCACAGGCAGTTGCCCATGATCTGCTCGCAGACCGAGTTGATGACGTCGAGATCCATCGGCGTGGCCTCGCCCGCCTGGATCCGCTTGAGCATCTTCGTCGTCCAGCTCGTGCCCTCACGGCACGGCGTGCACTTGCCGCAGCTCTCGTGCTTGTAGAAGCTGGCGGTCTTGACCGCGACGTCGACGACCGAGTTCGAGTCGTCGACGACGATGATCGCGCCGGAGCCGAGCATCGTGCCGGCGCCCGCAAGCGAGTCGTAGTCGTAGGGGACGTCGAGGTCGTCCTTGGTCAGGACCGGCGACGAGCTGCCGCCCGGGAACCAGAGCAGGACCTCGCGGTCGTCCTCGATCCCCCCGGCCAGGCCGTAGATGATGTCGCGCCCGGTCATGCCGAGCTCGATCTCGTAGTTGCCCGGCCGCTTGACGTTGCCGGAGACGGAGATCAGCTTGGTGCCGGAGGACTTCTCGACACCCATCTTGAAGTAGGCCTCGGGCCCGACCCGCATGATGTACGAGATCGCGGTCAGGGTCTCGACGTTGTTGATCAGCGTCGGCCCCTGGTAGAGGCCCTGGTTGGCCGGGAACGGCGGCTTCAGGCGCGGGTTGCCCCGGCGGCCCTCGAGCGCGTCGAGCAGCCCGGTCTCCTCACCGCAGATGTAGGCGCCCGCACCGCGGTGGACCCACATGTCCAGCTCGACGCCGCGACCCATCACGTTCGGCCCGATCAGCCCGGCCTGCTTGGCCTCGGCGATCGCGGCCTCGAGGATCTCGGCCTGCTGGACGTACTCGCCGCGGATGAAGATGAACGCCTTGTTGGCGCCGACCGCGTACGCGGCGATGATCATGCCCTCGATCAGCGAGTGCGGGTTCTTCTGGATCAGCTCGCGATCCTTGAAGGTGCCCGGCTCCGACTCGTCCGCGTTGCAGACGAGGTACTTGTCCATCTTCCCCTGGGGGATGAAGGAAGCCTTGAGGCCGGTCGGGAAGCCTGCCCCACCACGGCCGCGCAGGCCGGAGTCCTTGAGCGACGCGATGATCGAGTCGCGGGCCATCGCCAGCGCCTGCTCGGCCATCTGGTACCCGCCGCGACGACGGTAGACCTCGAGTGTGTCGAGGCCGGGCTCGTCGATGTTCTCGAAGAGGAGCTTGCTGGTCATGCCGCGGACCCTCCCGTCCGTCCGGGGTGGCCGGGAGCCGACTCCCGGTGGGTCGGGACGGCCTCGACCGGCCCGATGGTTCCCGTCTCGATCGACGCGCGCACGACGTCGTCGGTGTTGGCCGTCGCGTCGGCGACGCGACGACGGACCAGCTGCTTGTCCGGCAGCGGGTCGCCACCGTCGCGGATCTGGCCGGCGAGCGTCGGGATCTCGTCGTCGGCGACCGGGCCGACGTAGGTGCCGTTGACCGAGCACATCGGCGCGATGTCGCAGGCACCGAGGCACTCGAAGCCGCGGATGTTGACGTCCGCGTCGTCGCCCAGCTCGTCCTTCAGCGCCGCGAGCAGCTCGTCGCCGCCGCGGAGCGAGCAGGAGATGTTGGTACAGACATAGACCGTCTGCCGACCGACCGGCTTCGCCTCCAGCATGTCGTAGAAGCCGACGACCGCCGTCAGGTAGGCGGGCGTCAGCTGCATCACGCAGGCGACCTGCTCGACGGCCTCGGGCGAGCACCAGCCGTGCACCCGCTGGGCCGCGGCGAGCGCCGGGATCGCCGCCGACTTCGGGTCCGGGTAGCGGGACATGAAGTCCTCGATCTCCGCCCGCAGCTCGGCGGGAACCGCCACCTGGGCGGGGTCGGGGACGCTCGACGGATCCTTCGTCAGGTCGGTCGCCTCGCGCCAGCCGGGCGCGCGCGAACCGTTGGGGAAGCGATGGACCTCGTGCTCGAAGAGCGTCGCGTCGTCGGTCGCCTCGGGGACCGCCGGACGGGCGGCGAACGGCCGCCGGACGAGGTCGCGGACGGGACGGCGACGTTGCTGGTCGCGCTCGAGCGGACCGAGCGGATCGCGGCGAATGCTCATCGGTCGATACCCCCGAGCAGCGGGTCGAGACAGGCGAGGGTGGCGATCAGGTCGGCGACGTACTCGCCGCGCGCCATGTCGCCCAGGGCCTGCAGGTTGACGAACGAGGGGTCGCGCATGTGCACGCGGGCGGGCTTGCTCGAACCGTCGGAGCGGACGAAGCAGCCGAGCTCGCCGCGCGGGCCCTCGATCCCGTAGTACGCCTCGCCGGCCGGGACGCGCATGCCCTCGGTGACGAGCTTGAAGTGGTGGATCAGCGCCTCCATCGAGGTCGCCAGCTCGTGGCGCGGCGGCAGCGCGATCTTCCGGTCCTCGGTGATGAACGGTCCCTCGGGGAGCCCGTCGATCGCCTGCTGGATGATCTTGACCGACTCGCGCATCTCGGCGATGCGGACGAGGTAGCGGTCGTAGTTGTCGCCGTTGGTGCCGACGGGGATCTTGAAGTCGAAGTCCTCGTACGACGAGTACGGCATCGCCTTGCGCAGGTCCCACGGCACGCCCGCCGCCCGCAGCAGCGGACCGGTGACGCCCTTGGCCTGGAGCTCCTCGGCGCTCGCCACGCCGACGTGGCGCAGGCGCTGGAGGATGATCTCGTTGCGCGTCAGCATCGCCTCGTACTGGTCGAGACGCCGCGGCATCTCCTCCAGGAAGCGGCGCAGCTTGACGTCCCAGCCGGCCGGGATGTCCTCGATGACCCCGCCGATCTGGAAGTAGCGCGTGTGCACGCGCTGCCCCGACGAGTACTCGAAGAGGTCGAGGATCGTGTCGCGCTCGCGGAAGCCGTACCAGAGGATCGACATCGCGCCGAGGTCGAGCATCGTCGTCCCGAGCCACACGAGGTGGCTCATGATCCGGTTGAGCTCGAGGTGGATGACGCGCAGGTACTGGGCGCGCTTGGGGACCTCGACCTCGAGCAGGTCCTCGACCGACCCGCAGTAGGCCATGGCGTTGAAGTAGTACGCCAGGTAGTCCATCCGCTCGACGACGGGGATGACCTTCCAGTAGGCCTTGTCCTCGGCCGTCTTCTCGATGCCCGTGTGCAGGTAGCCGATGATCGGCTTGACGTCGCGGACGACCTCGCCCTCGAGCGTGGTCAGCAGCCGCAGGACCCCGTGCGTGGCCGGGTGGTGCGGCCCCATGTTGATCGTCAGCAGCTCGGTCTCGTCACGCGTGGTGACGGTGCCCAGCTGGTTGGAGAAGTCGATCGTGTCCTCGCCGGCGCGGTAGCCGGTGCTCGGACCGGGACGCTCGGCGGTGGTCACGCCGGCGGCCGGCGGCTCGCTGGTCGCGGTGCGATCGTCGCTGCGGCGGAGCGGCTCGTCGGGCGGGCTCTGGAGCCCGGCCGCGTACTCGGCGCCGCGCTGGCGCTCGCGCTGGACGTCGGGACCGCCGACGCCCTCGTGCTCGCGGTGGGAGGGACCGGCGCCCGGCGTCTCGTCCGCGGGCCGACCCTCGTCGGGAGTGGAACGGTCGTCGCTCACTTCCACCACCCCGGGTTGCTCTCCTCGTTGCCGGTGAACAGCACCGGCTCGCCGCCGATCGGGAAGTCCCGCCGCTGCGGGTGCCCGATGTAGTCCTCCGGCAGCAGGATCCGCCGCATGTCCGGGTGGCCGTCGAAGACGACGCCGAACATGTCGAAGACCTCGCGCTCGTGGAAGTCCGCGGTCGGCCAGGTCGGGGTCACCGACGGCACCCGCAGGTCGTCCAGCGGGACGCGGACCTTGATGGTCAGACGCGCCTGGTGGGCGAAGGACAGCAGCTCGTAGACGACGCCGATCCGCGGCTCGTCCGGGTAGTAGTCGACGCCGTGGACCGACATCAGCATCCCGTAGCCCTCACCGCGAAGACGCTCGAGCGTCTCGACCACGGTGTCCGGGCGGACCTGGATCTCGGCCCGGCGGGCGGTGCGGACGGTCGCGAGGACCACGCCCTCGCCCTGCGCCGCGACCGTACCGGCCAGGCGCTCCAGCTCCTCGACCTCAAGCACCGGGACGCCCACCGGTCCGCGCGCGCTCGGCGGCCTCGGCGGCCCGCGTCTCCAGCTCGTCGAGCGACATGATGCCGCCGTTCTCCTCGGTCCCGTGGGCCCGGTAGCGGTCGCGCCAGCCCATCTCGGGGTCGTCCTGGATCATCCGGCGGAGCTTGAGGATCCCGTAGACGAGCGCCTCGGTCCGCGGCGGGCAGCCGGGGACGTGCACGTCGACCGGCATGAACTTGTCCGCGGGGACGATCGCGTAGTTGTTGAAGACGCCCATCGACGACGAGCAGGCGCCCATCGCGATCGAGTACTTCGGCTCGAGCATCTGGTCGTAGACGCGTCGGACGACCGGCGCCATCTTCATCGAGACGCGGCCGGCGAGGATGATCAGGTCGGCCTGGCGCGGGGTCCCGCGCATCGCCTCGCTGCCGAACCGCGAGATGTCCATCCGCGAGCCGACGAGGTTGATCATGTCGATCGAGCAGCACGCGAGCCCGAAGGTCAGCGGGAAGATCGAGTTGCCCTGCGCCCACTTGGCGGCCTTGTCGAGCGTCGTCGTGAGCACGCTCTGGTCGACCTGGTCCTGGACGGCCTGGCCGTCGAGGTCGCCGCGCAGGAGGTCGCGGGCACGGGCCTGGCGGGCGCGGAAGGCGTCCTTGTCGGCGGCGGTCAGCTCGGCGGAGGGCTCGGCGCCCTCGACCGGGTTCCTGCCGTGTCGGATTACTTCCATTCCAAGGCTCCTCGACGCCAGACGTAGATCAGCGCGATCAGCAGCAGGACGATGAAGACCGCCGTCTCGATCAGCGCGAAGGTGCCGAAGGCCTGCAGCTCGACCGCGATCGGGTAGAGGAACACGACCTCGATGTCGAACAGCAGGAACAGCATCGCGATCAGGTAGAAGCTGATCCCGAAGCGGAAGCCGTGCTGCACCTCGGAGGGCAGTCCGCACTCGTAGGCGTCCTCGTTGAACTCCGTAGGGCGGCGCTTGAAGCGCGGGCCTAGGAACGAGTTGGCAGCGACGAAGAGCGCACCGACGCCCGTCGACAGCAACACGAAGATCAAGATCGGCAGATAAGACCGCAGCACCGTTGTCTGTTCTATCAGTCCGGCACCCCGCCCAAGCGTGTCCTATTGCCCTAATTTTGCAGCGATTCGTGCCGGTTCACACGAACTTCTCGAAAGATCGTTGCAGGGCGCACGAGCGCCGGTGCGCGGTGCCACGAATGGCCCGTGCGGAGTGCCACGAGAGGGCCCTACGTGCGACCATCGAGCGCCGATGGCCACCGCCGCCCTGATCCTCTCCCTGCTCGTCGCCGCGGTCGCCCTGGCCAGCGGCCTCTGGGGCGTCTGGCTGTGGTGGCGATTCACCGCCGAGAACCGCTACTGGATCGCGATCCGCGCGACCCAGGTGGGCGCGCTGCTGCTCGCCATCCTGGCCGGGATCGTGTGGGTGGCAGGCGATCAGCCCGCCAGCTGGCTCTTCTGGCTCTACGCGCTGCTGCCGATCTGCGTCTCGATGGTCGCCGAGCAGCTGCGGATCGTGGCCGCCGAGCAGGTGCTCGAGCGGCGCGGCCTGGAGGGCTCGGCGCAGGTCGCCGAGCTCGACGCCGCCGGCCAGCGCGCGGTCGTGCGCGAGATCGTCCGGCGCGAGATCGGCCTGATGACGACCGCCGCGCTCGTGATCGCCTTCCTCGCGCTGCGCGTGACCGTCGAACGCGGCGGCCTCTGAGCGATCCGCCCGGCGAGACTGCGTAAACCCGCCGACCGGGGGGGGTCCGCGAAGGCCCGGCCTCGGCCCGGGTCAACCGATGGTCGGCTGAGCGTCGGCGTGGAGGGCCGAGTGTCGGTCCAGGCTTCCTCAGGCGTCCGCGCGGGCGGGTGCCTCCGGGAGCGGACCGAAGGCGCCCCGGTGGAAGAGCAGCGGCGGCCCGTCGGCGCCCTCGCCCGCGTCGACGACCCGCCCGATCCCGATCGTGTGGTCGCCGCCCGGGAGCAGCTCCTGGAGCTCGCAGACGACCCAGGCGGCAGCGTCGTCGACCACCGGCACGCCGTGATGCCAGCGGTGCAGGACCGCCGCCAGCTTGTCGGGGCCGGTCCGCTTGCTCGCGAAGACGCGGGCGACGTCCTCCTGCCCGGCGCGCAGGACGCTGACCGCGAAGGCGCCCGCGTGGCGGACGGCGGGCAGCGTTCGACTGTTGTTGTCGAAGCAGACCAGCAGCAGCGTCGGATCGAGCGAGAGCGAGCTGATCGCGTTGGTCGTCAGGCCCGCCGGGCCGTCCTCGCCGACGCAGGTCACCACAGCCACGCCGGTCGCGAACCGACCGATCACCTGCCGGAAGACCAGTGGGTCGAACGGTTCGTCGGCCATCGCCGACACGCTACCGACCGTCGCCCGGATTCCCCGCGACATCGAACACCCCCGGCACCGGCCAAATGGTTGCCGCCGTCGAAAGACCAGTCGCGGGCATCAAGTGCAGATGCGAGAGGGTCTTCGTGGCCAGTACCGGGGGCGCATCCGTTGTTCGCTCCCGCTCGGGCCACTCCTTCTCGCGATCGCGAACTTTCTCGATCGGCCGGCGACGGCGATCCGCCGCCGGCGGGGCGCAGCACCCATCGACCCGCCCGCGGCGGCACCGGCGGTGGGGCGTCGACCCCCTGCGTCGACCGCCGTCCCGGGGCCCGAGAACCGCGGACGGCCGTCGCCAATGCGGCCCACCCGCGCGTTGCGAACGCCGCTGAGTCTGATCGGGCGGCCGCGGCCGAACCGCACCGGGAACCGTCCCCCGTCCCAACCCGCTTCATCCCCCGTCCCCAGCCACCACGGCGCGGATCTAACCCCCCGCACCAGGTACATGGACGTTCGTCCGAGCGTTGGAGACGATCGCTTTCCGGGCCCGAAACCCCGCAGCAGGCGGCGTTTCTGCGGGGCGGCGAGAGGCCCAGCACGGTCGCGCGCCTCGACGACGGGGTCGTCGTCTAGGATTCCCCGCGATATGCAGCGTCGAACCGTCACGACCCTGGCTGCCCTGGCGGCGACCTTCGCCCTTGCCTCGTGCGGGTCCGAGTCGGTCCAAACCAGCATCGAGCACGGACCACTCAAGGGTGAGAAGGATCCAGTCGTGCTCCGCGGCGCCAACCTCTTCTCCGAGCGATGCGCCGGGTGCCACACCCTCGCGGCCGCCGGCACGCAGGGCGGCGCCAAGCCGGGCGCAAGGGGGATCAAGGACCGCGAGCGCACCGACGGCCCGGACTTCAACCTCCGCGCCGAGACCACCGGCTCCGTGCTCTACGCCCTTCGCAACGGTGGCTTCTCCGGCGCGATCATGCCGCAGAACATCGCCGTCGGCGAGGACGCCGACGCGATCGCCGCGTTCCTCTGCAAGTACTCCGGCCTGAAGGCCAAGGCGCCGGCCAGCCCGAACAAGATCACGCCGCCCGAAGAGCGTTGCAAGGAGACCGGGCCGCCCACCAGCTAGGCGCCCGCGACTCCGGTCGACCTCGGTCGGCCGGGGACGTCTCCCCGCCCCGTCGCCCCGCGGCGTCGGGCTCCCCCACCCGCCCGTTGCGTCCTCGCAGCGGGCGTTCTGCGTTCCGGGGCCCGGCGCTCAGCCGCGGCGGGCGATCTCGAAGGCGACCAGCGTCGTCGCGCAGGCCACGTTCAACGACTCGACCTCGCCCGGCATCGGCACCGCCACCCACGAGTGCGCGAAGGCGGCCGCCTCGGCCGACGCGCCGTCGTGCTCGCCGCCGACCAGGAAGACGATCCGGTCGGAGAGCGGCAGCTCCCACAGCGAGGTCGGCGCCCCCGCGTCGAGGCCGACGATCTGGAAGCCGGCGTCGGTCAGCTCGGAGAGCGCGCCGGGGGCGTCCGAGGTGCGCAGGATCGGCGAACGGAAGGCCGTCCCGGCCGACGCCTTGACGACCTGCGGGCCGATCGTGGCGGTGCCGCGCCGCGGCACCACGATCCCGTCGACCCCGGCCGCGGTCGCGGAGCGGATGATCAGCCCGAGGTTGCCGGGGGTGGTCACGCCGTCGACCAGCAGCAGCCGCTGCTTGCGGGCGGGATCGCGCTCCAGCTCGGCCAGGCGCTCGGTCAGCCCGGTCATCTCGGGCGCGATCACGTCGGCGACGACGCCCTGGTCCTGGCGCCCGTTGCCGGAGATCAGCGAGACGCGGTGGGCGGTCGTCTCGCGCAGCTCGACCCCGCGCTCGGTGGCCGACTTCTTGACCTCGCTGGTGACCGCACCGCCCATCTCGACGATCGTCACCCCGGCGACCTCGAGCTGCGGGTCGCGCAGCGCTTCGAGGACCGCGCGGCGGCCGTAGACGGTGATGCAGCGGTCACGCCGCTGGCGGGGATCGATCGGCGAGGCCATCGCGGGACAGGGTAGAGCCCGCGCGGGCCGCGGACCGCGCTCCCCGACGGGTTCGCCAGCGTCCGGGTCGCACGGACACCGCGGAGCGCCCGTCCGCGCACCGGAACGGACGCACCGCAGCCGGTGAATCCGTCCGTCGAACACCGCCAGCGGCCGGGCGCAGATACCCTCCGTAGCGATGCTCGACCTGAAGGCCCTGCGCCGCGATCCAGACGCCGCCCGTGCCGCGCTCGCCCGCCGCGGCGGGAACGACGCCGAGGCGTTCGACCGGGTCCTCGCCCTCGACGAGCGGCGGCGCGAGATCCTGCCCCAGCTCGAAGCGCTGCGGGCCGAGCAGAACGGCGCCAACCAGGCGATCGCGGCCGCCAAGAAGGCGGCCAAGGAGACCGGCGACAGCACCGCCGCCGACGCCGCGCTCGCGCACATGCGCGACGTCTCGGCCCGCGCGAAGGCGCTCCAGGAGGAGCTGGCCACGGCCGAGACCGAGCTCAACGACAGCCAGGCCCGGCTGCCGAACCTCCCCCACCCCGACGCGCCGCCGAAGGACACCGTCGTGCGGACCGTCGGCGAGCCGCGGATCGACGGGCTCGGGCTGCGGGCCGCCGCCGGCACCGGCGCCGGGCTGCCGACCGCGACCGGCCACGTCAGCCCCTTCGTCCCCGCCGCCGAGGCCAAGGACCACCTCGAGCTGGCCGGCCCCGACCGCGTCGACATGGAACGCGGCGCGCGGCTCTCGGGCTCGCGCTTCGCGTACCTCCGCGGCGATCTCGTGTTCGTCGAGCTGGCGCTCGTCCAGTGGGCGCTGGCCAAGCTCCGCGGTCACGGCCACGAGCCGGTCGTCCCGCCCGTGCTCGTGCGCGAGGAGGCCCTCTACGGCACCGGCTTCCTGCCCGACACCGAGCAGCAGATCTACACGCTGCCCGACGACGACCTCTACCTCGTCGGCACCAGCGAGGTCGCGCTCGCCTCGATGCACGCGGGCGAGATCCTCGAGGCCGCCGAGCTGCCGCTGCGCTACGCCGGCTTCTCGCCCTGCTTCCGGCGCGAGGCCGGGGCCGCGGGCGCCAGCGACCGCGGGCTCTTCCGCGTCCACCAGTTCGACAAGGTCGAGATGTTCAGCTTCGTGCCGCCGGAGCAGGCCGAGGCGGAGCACGCCCGGCTGCTGGCGATCGAGGAGGAGATCCTCTCCGAGCTCGGCATCCCCTACCAGGTGGTCGACATCGCGGTCGACGATCTCGGGGCCTCGGCCGCGCGCAAGTTCGACTGCGAGGCGTGGCTGCCGTCGCAGCAGCAGTACCGCGAGCTGACGTCGACCTCGAACACCACCGAGTACCAGGCGCGCCGGCTGCACGTCCGGATCAAGGACACGCACGCGACGCCCCCGCGCAAGCCGGAGACGCTGGCGACGCTCAACGGGACGGCAGTCGCCGTCGGACGCACGCTGATCGCGCTGATGGAGCACGGCCAGCAGGAGGACGGCACGATCGTCCTGCCCGCCTGCCTGACGCCATTCGGCGCCCCCGCGGTCCTGCCCGCCGCACGATGACCCGTCGCTGGGCCCGGCGACGCTCGGCCGTCGTCGGACCCGGCGCCTCCCGATGACCGCGATCCTGCTGGCCCTGCTCGCCTCGACGGCGTGGGGCACGAGCGACTTCGTCGGCGGAACCGCCAGCCGCGGGCGTCCCGTCCTCGGCGTGCTCGCCCTGATGCGGGCGATGGGCCTGGCCGCGATCGTGGTGCTGGTCCTCGCGACCTCCGCACCCTGGGTCGGCGACCGCTGGCCGATCGCCGCGCTCGCCGGGGTCACGATGCTCGGCGGGATGCTCTGCCTCTACCGGGCGCTGGCGATCGGCCCGATGTCGGTCGTCGCCCCGATCTTCGCCACCAGCGCGATCGTGCCGGTGCTGTGGGGGATCGTCCACGGGGAGACCCCCGGAGCGGTCGCGTTCGCCGGGCTGGCGCTCGCCGTCGCCGGCTCGATCCTCGCCGCCCGCTCGCCCGGGACCGACGGGGCGGCCACCGACCCGCGCGGCGTGCTCTTCGCGGTCGCCGCCGCGGTCGGGCTCGGGCTCGGCCTCGCGCTGCTGAAGGAGGCCTCGGTCGACGCGGCCCTCAGCGCGGTGATGGTCGAGCGCGCGGTCGAGGTGCTGGTGATCGCGGTCGCCCTCGCCTGGAGCCCGCGGACGATCGGCGCCAAGCTCCGCAAGCCGGGGCTGCTGCCGTTCGCGGGGCTGATCGACATGACGGCGATCGTCTGCTTCAGCCTCGCGACCCGCTCCGGGCTGCTGCCCGTCGTCGCCGTGCTCTCGTCGCTGTACCCGGTGGTGACCGTCGTCCTCGCCCGCGCGCTGCACGACGAGCGGCTCTCCCGCGTGCAGGCGATCGGGGCGATCCTGACCCTGCTCGGCGTGGCGGTCGTCGCGGTCAGCGCCTGATGCACCAGGGCGCGATGCCCTGCCCGTCGACGACGCTCCCGGTCGCGCGCCGACCGCCGGCGCGCCGTTCAGGAGCGGTTCAGGTCGCCCGCGCGACGCTGGGGCGATGTCCGTCGCCGGAACCGACCTCAGCCTCACCGAGCACGCCAACCGCTTCGCGAGCCACCACGACGGCTGGGAGGACGCCGCGCGGACCTACGCCCAGATCTCCGAGCCGCTGTTCCTCGCGGGCGTGCTGCTCCTGATCGCCGCCGGCCTGGTGCTGCGGCGGCCGCGGATCCTCGCCACCGGACTGCTCGCCGGGCTGGCGAGCGGCGCCGCTCTGCTGCTCGCCGGAGTGCTCTCGGCGATCGCCGACCGGCCGCGGCCGTTCGTCGCCCACCCGCAGATCCACGCGTTCCTCGCGCACGGGTCCGACGCCGGCTTCCCGAGCGACCACGCGACCGCGGCGTTCGCGATCGCCGGAGTCCTGCTGCTCCGCCACGGGCTGCGGACCACGCCGATCCTCGTCGCCGCCGGGGCGCTCGCCGTCAGCCGCGTCGTGATCGGCCTCCACTACCCGAGCGACGTGCTCGCCGGCGCGGTGCTCGGGCTGCTGGTCGCCGCCGCCGTCTGCGCGGTCGCGGCCCGCCCGTGGGTCACCGGTCCGGCCGACGGCCTCGCGCGGCGGTGGCCGGTGCTGCGCCCGAGCGCGGGTGGCTGAGCGAAGCGCCGGCCGGCTCAACCCGGCAGGTCGACGACGAAGACGCTGCCGTGACCGTCGTCGGCGTCCGCCACCACGACGTCGCCGCCCGCGGTCCGGGCCAGCCGCCGGGCGAGCGCCAGACCGAGGCCGGCACCGTCGTGGCCGCGAACCACCGACGCCTGGCGTCCGGGCAGGAAGATCGCCTCGCGCTCCGCGAACGCGACCCCGGGCCCGTCATCGCGCACCCGCACGATGACCCGGCCACCGGCCCGCTCGGCGTCGACGACCACCCGCGAGACGGCGTGCCGGCGAGCGTTGTCCAGCAGCGGCGAGAGGATCCGCTCGACGACCTCGGCGTCGACGCCGACCGCCAGCGGCACCTCCGGGCGCACCACCTCCAGCCGGACGTCGCGTTCGTCGTCGTCCGTCCGCGCGTCCTGGCCGTCGCCGTCCGCCCGCGCGTCCTGGCCCCCGCCCGTGTCGTGCCCGTCGCCGTCCCACCACTCGCGCTCGAGCGCGTCGAGGGTCCGATCGAGGACGCTGCGGCCCTGGCCGCCTCCGGCCTCCGTACGGGCCGCGGTCATCAGCGTCTCGAGGATCCGGCGCATCTGCTGGGCGCTGCGTTCGACCACCGCGTAGGCAGCGTCGCGTTCCTCGGGCGAGCGCTCGCGGCGGCGGAGCAGCTCGACCTCGGCCACGATCCGGGCGAGCGGGGTCCGCAGCTCGTGCGACAGCTCGGCCGACAGCCGCTGCTCGTGACGGAGGCTGGCGGCGAGCCGATCGAGCAGCGCGTCGAAGGTCTCCGCCAGCTCGCCCAGCTCGTCGGGCCGCTCGGCCGGGCCGAAGCGGCGCTCGCGGTCGTGCTCGCTCCACGCCGCCGCCGAGCGGGTCATCTCGCGGACCGGCGCGAGCGCACGACCGATCGTCAGCCAGGTCACGAGGTAGACCCCCGCGAGCAGGACGAGGGCGAGCGCGGTGCTGGCGACCAACGCGACGTCGGTCGTGCGGTCGTAGGCGGCGAGCGACTGGCCGGCGACGACCGTCCCCACCTGTCGGCCGCCGCGGGTGATCGGCAGCGCGTGCAGACGGACCCCGGGATCGCCGACCGTCGTGGTCCCGGAGCCGCGCACCGCGAGCGTCTCGGCGGCCCGCTGGACCGTCGCCCCGACCGGGGGCCGGACCACCGCGCGGCGGCCCTGGAAGACCCAGACCTGCGCGTCGATCGCCTCGTCGTCGGGCGACTCGCGCACGCGAACGACCCCGTCGACCACGCTGACCGTGGTCGCCACGGCGGCCGCCTGCGTCCGCAGCCGGCTGGTCACGTCGCGGTCGAGGCTGTCGGCCAGGACCAGGTTGAACCCGGCCACCACGACGACCACCACGACCGTCGCGGCGGCCAGCGCCAGCGCGGTCAGGCGCCCGCGCAGGGTCCGGAAGCGGATCAGCACCAGCCGTCCCGCCCGCGCGGTCGGCGCGCGCCGGCGGGCCGCTCCCGCCCGCTCCGGTCGCCGCTCATCGCAGCTGGTAGCCGACGCCGTGGACGGTCGCGATCTCCGCGTCGACGTCGAGCTCGCGGAGCTTGCGGCGGAGCCGGGCGACGTACTGGTCGAGCGTGTTGTCGCGCACGATCGCCCCGTCCGGCCAGCCCGCGCGGACCAGCTCGAGCCGGCGGACGACCGCGTCGGGGCGGGCGGCGAGCGCCGCCAGCAGGCGGAACTCGGTCGGCGTCAGCGGCGCACGTCGCTCGCCGTGGCGGACGGCGTGGGCGACCGGGTCGAGGACGAGGCCGCCGACCGTCGTCGGCTGGTCCTCCGGCGCGCCGCCGGTCGGCCCCGTCCCCGACCGCCGCAGCAGCGACCGCAGCCGCGCGACGAGCTCCCCGAAGTGGAACGGCTTGGTCAGGTAGTCGTCGCCTCCGGCGCTGAAGCCGGAGAGCCGGTCGGTGACCGCGTCGCGCGCGGTCAGGAACAGCACCGGAGCGTCGATCCCCCGGGCCCGGAGCGCCTGGCAGAGGTCGCGGCCGTCGGCGTCCGGCAGCCCGATGTCGATCACCAGGGCGTCGGGCGACGTGCGGACCGCGGCCAGGGCGGAGGCCCCGTCGGCCGCGGTCGTGACCGCGAAGCCCTCCTCGCCGAGGCCGCGCCGCAGCAGCGAACGCAGGTCGGTGTCGTCCTCGACGACGAGCAGGCGGGCGGGCTCCATCGCAGGAGCAGTATCGCCTGCCGGATGAACGTCGCCTGAACGGCGACGCTCCGGCGGCCGCGGCGGGCGGCCGCCGTGCCGCTCAGCTGGCGGGCGCGGCCGCGGCCCGGTCGAGCTGGCGGCGGATGATGACGTCGCCGATCAGCGAGCCGACCGGGCCACCGGTGATCAGCGTGATCCCCGGGAACCACCAGCCCCAGCGACGCTCGCCGGCACCCTTGGCCGTCAGGTACAGCAGCCCGACGTAGCCGACGCCGTGGATCATCCCGAGCGCCATCTTCAGCGAGCCGGTGTCGATCACGTCGATCGCCCCGAGCACCAGCGGGATCAGCAGGATGAAGTCGGCGATGGCGAGGACCGCGATGATGTTGAGCAGCTTGCGCGTACGGGCCACGTCGGGCGTCGCGGCGGCGGCGGGGGTCGAGACAGCGGACATGCGGCCCAAGGGTACGGATCCGGGGACATAAAGACGGTGCCGCGCGTCTCACATCGTGGCGCCGTCCCGCTCACCCCAACCCGTCCGGCGCTCAGGCCCCGTCGGGGCTGACCCGCCCGACGGCCGTCTCCTGCTCCGCCTCCGCGCGGGCCTTCAGCGGGCCGCCGATCAGCTTGTCGTAGAGCACGCCCCCGAGCAGTCCCCCGAGGATCGGGCCGACGATCGGCACCCACATGTAGCCGTTGACCTTGCCGTAGTCGCCGGGCAGCGCCAGGTCGCCCCAGCCGGCGACCCAGGCCAGCACGCGAGGCCCGAGGTCACGCGCCGGGTTGATCGCGTAGCCGGCGTTGGCCCCCATCGAGACACCGATCGCGACGACGATCAGCCCGATCAGCATCGGCCCGAGCGTCGCCCGGACCGCCGGGTTGAGCTGCTCGGTGACCGCGAACAGCAGCCCCGCCAGCAGCGCCGTGCCGATCACCTGGTCGACGAACGGGCCGACCCACGAGTCGAAGTAGGGCGCGGGTGCGGTGGCGAAGATCGCGAACCCGGGCAGCGAGTCGGGCGCGCCGCGGGTCATGTCGGCGGTCGTCTCCATGCTGACGATCGCCCCCTTGTAGTTGAGGAAGACGACCGCCGCCCCGCAGAACGCGCCGAGCACCTGGGCGGCCGAGTAGGCCGGGACCTTGCGCCACGGGAACCCGCGGCGGGCCGCGAGCAGCACCGAGATCGCCGGGTTGAGGTGCGCCCCGCTGACGCCGCCCGCGATGTAGACGGCGAACATCACCGCCAACCCCCAGCCGATCGCGAGCAGCAGCCAGTCGCCGCTGGCGGCGAACGCCTCCGCCCCGCGTCCGGACTGGTTGAGGGCGGCGATCGACATCGCCGTCACGCCGTTGCCGAGCAGGATCAGGACGAAGGTCCCGAGGAACTCCGACGCCAGCTCGCCGGGCAGCGTCCGCTGCCATCGCCAGCGCCGCCGGGTCCCGTCGCGGCGGCCTCCACCGGCGGTCTCCGGCGGGCGCTCCCGGCGGGTCGCGTCCGCCTCCCGCGCCGGTGCGTCGCCGGTCGTCACCGCGGCGTGCGCGACCAGCCCTCCTGAAGCGCGCAGCGATCCCGCTGCTGCCGCGGCGCCGACCGGCGCGAAGCCGTCGTCTCCCGTGCTCACGAAGCATCCCCCTCCTCAGGGTCGCCGCGCCCGTCCGGGCGTCGGCTGTCCGATGCCGTGATCCTCGTCCGGGCTCCTCCGGACGACCAGGTTGCAGCGAGGTTGCGGCGCGCTACGGGTAGCGGCGGCTCGGCCAGGCTTCAGGCCGCTCCGACCATCGGCAGCGCGGGTGGCGCCTCCGGACGGCGCAGCGCATCGAGGCGGTCGCGCGCGGCCAGGACGATCGGGCTGGCCGCGCCCGGCAGCGGGTCGGTGCCGGCGTCCTCGGTCGCGAGGGCGTCCGGTCCGTGCTCGTGGAGCCGGGCCTCGAGCTCGAGCAGATCGAGCCGGACCGGCCCGACCAGCCGGTACGGCTTCGTCCCCAGCAATCCCCCGAGCTGACGCCGCAGCCGCGAGACCTCGGCGCGGACGGTGACCAGCGCGTCCTCGGTCCCGTACAGCTCCCGGGCGAGGTCGCGGGCGCTCATTCCGGCGGGCGAGAGCGCCAGCAGCAGCAGGACCTCGGACCGCCGAGGCGGCAGCACGATCTCGTGGCCCTGGACGCGGATCCGTGCCGACGAGCGGCCGAGGACCTCGATCTCGAGCGGCTCCTCCGGCGCCAGCGGCCGCGTCGAGGGCGCCGCGGTCTTCCAGACCACGGTCGCCCCGTCGGTCAGCGGTTCGGAGACGAGCACCGCACGGGCGCCGCTGCCGATCCATCCACCGCCGTCGACGCGTACGAGCGGGCCGCGGAGCCAGCCGACGGGCTGGCAGGCGAGCACCCGACCGGCGCGGTCGACGAGCGCGCTCGGCGTGCCCGGCCGGTGCGCCGCGACCTCGTAGTAGCGGGACTTCAGCGCCTCGCTCCGCATCGCCAGCTCGCCGCCCAGCAGCGCCTCGATCGTGCTCGCCGCGCTCTGGACCAGCGAGAGCGCGTAGGGGTGGGCGCCCTTGATCCCGGTCGAGAGGCAGAGCGCGCCGATCGCCCGCCCGGTCTCCGGGTCGTGGACCGGTGCGCCGGTGCAGCACCACTGGTGGTACCGGCGGGCGTAGTGCTCGGCCGAGAAGACCTGGACCGCGTGATCGACCTTCAGCGCCGTGCCGATCCCGTTGGTCCCCGCGACGTCCTCGTCCCACAGGTGGCCGGGGACGAAGCGGATCGACTCGGAGGCGGCGAGCACCCGCGGGTGGCCCATCGACCACAGCATCGTGCCGTCGACGTCGGCGGCGGTGACGAGGTGCTGGACGTCGTGGGCGACCTCCCCGAGCACGTTCTCGATCACCGTCCCGAAGCGGCTGAGTGGGTGCTCGGACCAGCGCGCCATCGCGTCGCCGTAGTCCAGGACCATCGGGACGTCGTGCGCGCCGGGGTCGATCCCGGCCTCCGCCGCCCTCGCCCACGACGACGAGATCACGTCGCGGACCAGCGGTGAGACGGGACGCCCCGCGGCGGCCCGCTCGTGCGCCTTGGTCAGGAGACGGGCGAGACCGACCGGGTCGATCCCGGGTGAGATGCCGAGCCAGGGGTTCTGCATGAGTGCGTCACGTGTCCTACCGGACCGCCGCTCCACGGACGGAGCAACGTCGTTGCTACCCCCGCCCCGCGTTGCAACGCCGGCGCGGGAGCGTGATGGTCGTCACATCATGCACGCCACCGGCCCGTCCGACAAGCGACGACCGGGGGGTCCGCGTGAGTTCCCGCCCGCACCCGAGGAGACGACGATGGACGTCGACGGCACCACGACGCTCGATCCGCAGCGCGACTACCCGCTGGGGCAGCACCGCCCCGACCTGCTGCGGACCCCGACCGGCAAGACCCTCGACGACCTCACGCTCGAACGGGCGCTCGGCGGTGACGTGACCGCGGAGGACCTCCGGATCACCCCGCGGACGCTCGGGCTCCAGGCCCAGGTCGCCGAGGCCGCGCACCGCCCGCAGCTGGCGGAGAACTTCCGTCGCGCGGCGGAGCTGACCGCCGTCCCCGACGAGCGAGTGCTCCAGATCTACGCCGCCCTGCGGCCGAACGCATCGACGAAGGACGAGCTGCTGGCGATCGCCGACGAGCTCGAGGCGACCTACTCGGCGCCGATCAACGCCGCGCTCGTGCGCGACGCCGCGGCGGTCTACGCGCGCCGCGACTGCCTGGCCGACTGACCCCGGAACGGACGAGAGACGAGCCCCATGTCGAGCACCCTGAACCACCCCGCCACGCCCGGCGCCGGCGATGCCCCGCGCCGCTCCCGCCGGACCGAGCTGCTCGAGGCGCGGCCCGTCAACCGCGACGGCTTCGTCGACGAGTGGCCCGAGGTCGGCCTGATCGCGATGGAGCACGACGGCGATCCGACCCCGAGCGTGCGGGTCGAGGACGGCCGGATCGTCGAGATGGACGGCCGCACCCGCGAGCAGTTCGACTTCCTCGACACGTTCATCGCCGACCGCGCGATCGACCCGGCCGTCGCCGAGGAGGCGATGGCGATCGAGCCGGTCGAGATCGCCCACATGCTGGTCGACCCACGGACCCCGCGGGCCGACGTGATCCGGATCGCGTCGGGCCTGACCCCGGCGGCGCTGCTCGAGGTCGTCAAGACGATGAACGTCGTCGAGATGATGATGGCGATGCAGAAGATGCGGTCCCGGCGGACCCCGTCGAACCAGGCCCACTGCACGAGCGCCCGCGACAACCCGTTGCAGGTCGCCGCCGACGCCGCCGAGGCCGCCCGCCGTGGCTTCGACGAGCTCGAGACGACCCTCGGGATCGTCCGCTACGCCCCGCTCGTCGCCCTCGGGCTGCTGGTCGGCGCCCAGGCCGGGCGCCCGGGGATCCTGACCCAGTGCGCGCTCGAGGAGGCGACCGAGCTCTCGCTCGGCATGCGCGGGCTGACGACCTACGCCGAGACGATCTCCGTCTACGGCACCGAGGCGGTCTTCAAGGACGGCGACGACACGCCGTGGTCGAAGGCCTTCCTCGCCTCCGCCTACGCCTCGCGCGGGATCAAGATGCGGTTCACGTCCGGCACCGGCTCGGAGGTCCAGATGGGCAACGCCGAGGGCCGCTCGATGCTCTACCTCGAGATCCGCTGCATCCTCGTCACCCGCGGCGGCGGCGTGCAGGGCCTCCAGAACGGCTCGATCTCCTGCATCGGCGTTCCCGGCGCGGTCCCGTCGGGGATCCGCGCGGTGCTGGCCGAGAACCTGATCGCGGCGATGGCCGACCTCGAGTGCGCGTCGGGCAACGACCAGAGCTTCAGCCACTCGGACATGCGGCGCGTCTCGCGCTCGCTGATGCAGATGCTGCCCGGCACCGACTTCGTCTGCTCCGGCTACTCGGCGGTGCCGAACTCGGACAACATGTTCGCCGGCTCGAACTGGGACGCGGCCGACTTCGACGACTGGAACGTGATCCAGCGCGACCTCAAGATCGACGGCGGCCTCCGCCACGTCGAGGAGGACGAGCTGCTGGCCGCCCGCGAGAAGGCCGGCCGCGCGCTCCAGGCCGTGTTCGAGCAGCTCGGGTTCCCGGCGATCAGCGAGGAGGAGATCCAGGCGGTGGTCTACGGCCACGGCTCCGAGGACCTGCCCCGCCGCGACGTGGTCGAGGACCTCAAGGCGGCCCAGCGGATGACCGACGACGGCGTCACCGGCCTCGACGTCGTCCGTGCGCTCAACGCGGGCGGGTTCCCCGATCTCGCCGCCGGGCTCTTCGACCTGCTGCGCCAGCGCGTCGCCGGCGACCTGCTGCAGACCGCGGCGATCATCGACCGCCAGGGCAACACGCTCTCGGCGGTCAACGACAAGAACGACTACGCCGGTCCCGGGACCGGCTACCGGCCGAGCGGCGAGCGCTGGGAGGAGATGAAGCGCCTGCGCTTCGTCACCAACGCCGACCACCCCGAGGCCTGACGGCCGAGCACGGAGCCCGCACCATGATCACCACCCCCCAGACCCCCACCACCGCCGCGGAAGGCGCGCCCCGGACCCTCGAGCTGATCGAGACGCGGCCGGCCATGCTCGGCACCCGCGGCGACGAGGTCGTGCTCGCGCTCTCGCCCGCGTTCGGGACGTTCTTCCGCAAGACGATCGTCGACCTGTCGCTCGCGGACGTGCTGCGCGAGACCCTGGCCGGGATCGAGGAGGAGGGCGTCTCGGCCCGGGTCGTCCGGTTCTTCGCGGGTGCCGACCTCGCCCGGATCGCGCACGCCGGGGCCAAGCTCTCGGGTTCCGGCGTCTCGATCGGGATCCTGTCGCGCGGGACGACGATGATCCACCAGCGCGACCTGCCGCGGCTCTCGAACCTGGAGCTGTTCCCGCAGGCGCCGTTGCTCGACGCCGAGGCCTTCCGGGCGATCGGCCGCAACGCCGCGGGCTACGCCAAGGGCGAGGCCCCGGAGCCGGTCCCGACCCGCAACGACTTCATGGCCCGCCCCCGGTACCAGGCGAAGGCGGCCGTGCTCCACATCAAGGAGACGGAGTTCGTCGAGGCGGGGCGCGCACCGGTCGAGCTCGATGTCCGGATCTCCTGAGGATCGGGGCCCGGTGCCGACCGCAGCGGACGCGCCGACCGCGGACCTCGGGGCCGCGCGCCACGTGCCCGCCCCGCGGCTCGTCGTCGGCGTCGACGTCGGCAACTCGACGACCGAGTCGTGCGCCGCGGAGCTGACCGGCGACGGGATCCGCTGGCTCGGCGGGCACCTGGCCCGGACCAGCGGCGTCAAGGGCACGAGCCAGAACGTGGCCGGGGTCGTCGAGGCGGTGCACGGCGTGCTGCGGGGCTGCGGCCGGACGCTCGGCGAGGTCTCCGTCGTCCTGCTCAACGAGGCGACCCCGGTGATCTCCGGGATGGCGATGGAGACCATCACCGAGACGATCATCACCGAGTCGACGATGATCGGCCACGACCCGTCGACGCCCGGCGGCGAAGGGCTCGGCGTCGGGCGGACCGTCGCCTTCTCCGCGCTCGCCGGCGTCCCCGAGAGCGACGCGGTGCTGGTCGTGGTGCCACGCGCGATCGACTTCGAGGACGCCGCGCGGGGGATCGAGCGGGCCCGGGCCCGCGGGGTCGACGTGCGCGGCGCGATCGTCCAGCGCGACGACGCGCGCCTGATCGCCAACCGGCTCTCCGCCCCGCTGCCGATCGTCGACGAGGTCACCCTCGTCGAGCGGGTGCCGCTGGAGATGGACGCGGCCGTCGAGGTCGCCGCGCCCGGCCACACGATCTCGACGCTCTCGAACTCCTACGGACTGGCCACGATCTTCGGCCTCGACAGCGAGGAGACGCGGCTGATCGCGCCCGTCGCCCGAGCCCTGATCGGCAACCGCTCGGCGGTCGTCGTCCGCACCCCGAGCGGGGAGATCAGCGACCGCCGGATCCCGGCCGGGGCCCTCGAGCTGGTCGGCGAGCGCTCCCGCCGCAGCGTCGACGTCGACGCCGGGGCGGAGGAGATCATGCGCGCGCTGCGGGCGGTGCGCCCGCTGGTCGACGCGACCGGCGCGGCGGGCACGAACGTCGGCGGGATGCTCGCCGGCGTCCGCGACACGATGGCCGCGCTGACCGAGGACGACCCCGGCGAGGTGCGGATCCGCGACGTCCTGGCCGTCGACACCTTCGTCCCGCAGGCCGTCCGTGGCGGCCTCGCCGGCGAGTTCGCGCTGGAGAACGCGGTCGCGCTCGCCGCGATGGTGCGGACCGGCCGGACCGCGATGGAGCGGCTGGCCGCGGCCCTCCGCGAGCAGCTCGGGTGCGCGGTCGAGATCGGCGGCGTCGAGGCCGACATGGCCGTCCGCGGGGCGCTGACGACCCCGGGAACCGACCGCCCGCTGGCCGTGCTCGACCTCGGCGGCGGGTCGACCGACGCCGCGCTCGCCGACCGCTCCGGCGGCGTCCGCACGGTCCACGTCTCCGGCGCGGGCGACCTGGTGACCAAGCTGATCCAGTCCGAGCTCGGGCTCGAGGACCGCGAGGTCGCCGAGCAGGTCAAGCGGCTGCCGCTGGCGAAGGTCGAGTCGCTGTTCCAGCTGCGGCTGGAGGACGGGTCGGTGACGTTCTTCGACGCGCCGCTGCCGGCCGAGGTCTTCGCCCGCGTCGTCACCCTCGGCGACGACGGACGGCTGACCCCCGTCCCGGTCAAGGCGTCGCTCGACGCGATCCGGCGGATCCGCCGCGAGGCCAAGCGCCGGGTCTTCGTCGTCAACGCGCTGCGGGCGCTCGAGCAGGTCGCGCCCGACGGAGCGATCCGGCGGCTCGACTTCGTCGTCCTGCTCGGCGGCTCGTCGCTCGACTTCGAGATCCCGGAGATGGTCGCCGAGGCGACCGCCGAGTTCGGGATCGTCTGCGGGACCGGCAACGTCCGCGGCAGCGAGGGGCCGCGCAACGCGGTCGCGACCGGCCTCGTCGCCGGCCACGCCGAGGCCGACGGGTCTGCCGGCCCTACCGAGCCCACCGGCTCCGCCGGGATCACGGGATCCGCCGGGACCACGGGATCCGCCGACGCGGCGGCGGCCGAGCACGCCAGGGCCCGCCCCGCGACCGCCGACGGCGCGGTGGTCGCGTGAGCGCGCTGCGCCGCGGCCACCGGCGGGGCGAGGAGCCGGCGGGCCCCTCGATCCGGGTCGTGCGGCTGCCCGGGGCGAGCGACGCCGCCGTCCGCGAGCTGCTCGCCGGGGTCGAGGAGGAGGGCGTGCCCGTGACCGTCCGGCCGATCGAGCCCCGGTCCGCGCACGACGTCGGACGGGCCGCCCACGACGCCGCCCGCGTCGCGACCCTCCGCGTCGGCGTCGCCGTCGCCGCCACCGAGGCCTGCGTCCAGCTCGCGGCGCTGCCCGCCGAGGCGCCGCCGCTGCTGCGCCGGACGGCCCCCGGCCCGGAGCAGCTGCGCCGCCTCGGCCAGGACGCCGCGCGGCTCGTCAAGGCCGTGCCACTGACCCCTTCCCCGACCGACCCGACGACCGACCGGAGCCCCCGATGAGTCCCGAGACGAGCACCCAGACCCGCGCGCACCGCCGCACGGCGGCCGCCGCGCCGCGCGCCGCGAAGCCCACGAAGACGACCGCCAGGAGCGCGAAGGCGACGCCGGCGAAGACCGCGGTCGCCGCCGGCCCGGCCCGCCTGACGCTCGCCGCCGCCGATGCGGTGGTCGCCGCCGCCCGGACCGAGGCGGAGGCGATCGGCCAGCCGATGAACATCGCCGTCGTCGACGCCGGAGGCCACCTGGTCGCCTTCGCGCGGATGGACGGGGCGATCTTCGCGTCGATCGACATCTCCCAGCGCAAGGCCTACACGTCGGCCGCGATGAAGTGCCAGACGAAGGACCTGACCGAGGCCACCCAGCCCGGGGCCCCGCTCTACGGTCTCGAGCTCCTGAGCGGCGGGCTGGTGACCTTCGCCGGGGGCATTCCGCTGCCCGGACCGGACGGCGAGCCGCTCGGGGCGATCGGCGTCAGCGCCGGCAGCGTCGAGCAGGACCAGCAGGTGGCCGAGGCTGGCGTCGCGGGCCTCCCGGCGGCATGATGGAACCCACCATGGTCGCCCCCGCGAAGTCCTACGACGAGCTCGTCGCCCAGCACTCCTGGAACGTCCCCGAGCGATACAACATCGCCGCCGACGTCTGCGACAAGCACCCCGACGAGAAGCCCGCGATGGTCCACGAGGATCCCGACGGCGCGATCCGCGAGCTGAGCTGGGGCGAGATCCGCGGGTTGGCCAACCGCTTCGCCAACGTCGCCACCGCCCACGGCATCGGCCGCGGCGACGTCGTCGCGATGCTGCTGCCGCCGACCCCGGAGACCGCCGCCGCCTTCCTCGGCACCTACAAGGCCGCCGCGATCCTGCTCTCGATGTCGGTCCTCTACGGCGACGAGGGGATCCGTCACCGGGTCAACGACAGCCAGGCGAAGCTGGTCGTCACCGACGAGGCCCACCGCGACCAGATCGCCCGCGCGATCGAGGGTCTCGACGGGGCCGAGGAGCGGACGCTGCTGGTCCTCACGCCCGAGCTGCTGGCCGCCGCCTCGCCCGAGTTCGAGACCGTCGACACCTCCAGCGACGACCCGGCGCAGCTCTTCTACACCTCGGGCACGACCGGGCTGGCCAAGGGGATCCTGCACGCCCACCGCTACGTGCTCGGCCACCAGGAGTTCGAGTACTGCCACGAGATCGAGGACGGCGAGCGCTTCCGCTCGATGAGCGAGTGGGCGTGGGCGGCCGGGCTCAACCCGCTGCTCGGCGCCTGGCGGACCGGGGCCGTCCAGTACGTGCACCAGCGCAAGGGCGGCTTCTCGCCCCAGGGCGAGCTGGAGTTCCTCAGCCGCCACCGGATCACCAACCTCTTCACGACCCCGACGGCGATGCGCTCGCTGATGGCGGTCGAGGACGCCGGCGAGCGGTTCCCGATCCCGCTGCGCCGGGCCTGCTCGGCGGGCGAGCCGCTGAACCCCGAGGCGATCAAGTGGTTCCGCGAGCAGTTCGGGGTCACGGTGCTCGACTTCTACGGGCTCTCCGAGGGCTACCCGCTGTGCGCGAACTTCCCGTTCATGGAGGTCCGCGAGGGCTCGATGGGCAGGGTCATGCCGGGCTGGGACGTCCAGATCCTCGACGAGGACGAGCGGCCGGTCGGCGTCGACGAGCGCGGCGAGATCTGCTGGCGGAAGGGCAGCAGCCCGACCTGGCCGCTCGGCTTCTGGCGCAACCCGGAGGCGACCGAGGCGACCTTCGGCGGCGAGTGGTTCCACTCCAAGGACGCGGCCCGGATCGACGCCGACGGCTACGTCTGGTTCGAGGGTCGGGCCGACGACGTGATCCTGACCGCCGGCTACCGGGTCGGCCCGTTCGAGGTCGAGTCCGCCTGCCTCGAGCACCCGGCGGTGGCCGAGGCCGCCGCGGTCGCCAAGCCGGATCAGCGGCGTGGATGGATCGTCAAGGCCTTCGTCGTGGTGGCGGACGGCCACGAGCCCAGCGACGCGCTCGCGAAGGAGATCTCGCAGTACGTCCGCGACACCCACTCCGCCTACGCCTACCCGCGCGAGATCGAGTTCGTCGACGACCTGCCCAAGACCCTCACCGGCAAGATCCGCCGGATCGAGCTGCGCAAGCTCGAGGACGAACGGGCGAAGGCCTGAGCGGCGATAGCCTCCGGCCGGTGCTGCTCGCCGACCGCTTCGCGAACCAGGCCGCCCGCCGACCGGAAGCGGTCGCTGTCCGGGACGTGCCCGGCGAGACCAGCTACGGCGCGTTGCTGGCCCAGGCCGACGCCGTCGCGCGGGCGGTCGCCGGGCACCGCCGGATCGCGCTCCTCCCCCGCTCCGACGCCGCCTCGCTGGCGACGGTGCTCGGGGCGATGGCCGCCGGCACCAGCGTCGTGCTGCTGCACCGGCACCTGACGGCCGCGCAGCTGGACGCGGTGCTGACGCTCGCCGACCCGGCGCTGGTCGTCGCCGGCGGCGAGCGACGCCCGGGGGTGCTCGCCGCGGTCCCGGCCGAGCGGCTGCGGACGCCGGAGGCGCTGGTCGCCGACGGCGAGCGTGGTCCCGGGGAGGCCCCAGAGGCGCCGGCCGCTGCACCGCGCGCGACCGCCGAGCCCGGGGAGGCCACGGCCCCCGCCGGTCCCGACGGCGTGTCCGACGCCGTTTCCGACGGCACGACCGACGGCGACCCGCTGCCGCCGGCGAGCGACGAGCTGCTGGTCGGGCTGACCTCGGGGACCAGCGGCCTGCCGAAGCTGTTCGTCCGCGACCAGGGCTCGTGGGCGGCGACGCTCGACCGCTCCGACGCCGCCTTCGCCGTCGGACCGAACGACGTGGTCTCGCTGCCGGGGCCGCTCGACCACACCCACTTCCTCTACGGCGCGCTGCACGCCCTGACCCGTGGGGCGACGGCCGACCTGCGGCCGCTCGGGGCCGCGTTCGGCGGCACCGCCTCGTCGGTGGAGGCCGCCTCGCCGACCCACGTCTACCTGGTCCCGACGCTCGCGGTCTCGCTGGTGGAGACGCTCGGCGGGATCCCGCGCCCGGGCCTCCGCGAGGTGCTCTCGTCGTCCGCCGCCTGGCCCGCCGCCGCGCGCGAGCGGCTCGCGCGGCTGCTGCCCGCCGCGACGCTCTGCCACTTCTACGGCGCCTCCGAGCTGAGCTTCGTCGCACTCGACCGGGCTCGTCCCGGGGAGACGGCCTCGGGCGACGTCGGGCGGGCGTTCGCGGGCGTCGAGATCGAGATCCGCGATCCCGAGGACGGGACCCCGCTGGCCGACGGCGAGCAGGGCGAGATCCACGTCCGCAGCGACATGCTCTTCTCCGGCTACCTGACCGTGGACGGCCCGTCCGGTGGTCCCGACGCCGAGGGCTGGACGACGGTCGGCGATCTCGGCACGCTCCACGACGAGCGGCTCTCGATCGCCGGCCGTCGCAGCGACACGATCGTCAGCGGTGGACTCAACGTCGAGCCGGGCGAGGTCGAGCACGCCCTCAGCGACCTGCCCGGGGTCGCCGAGGTCGCCTGCGTCGGCCTGCCCGACGAGCGCTGGGGCGCGATCCCCGTCGCCGTGCTGGTGCCCGCGAACGGGACGCTCCCGGACCGTGCCGCCGTCCGCGGGCACGTCCGCGACCGGCTGCCCCAGCCGAGCCGGCCGCGACGGGTCTTCACCGTCGACGCGCTGCCCCGCAACCCGCGCGGCAAGCTGCTGCGGGCCGCGCTGGTCGCCCGAATCGCAGACGGGACGGCGACCGAGGTCGTCTGACCCCGGTCGCCCACCGGCCTGCCTGTGGGCGAGTCGTCCGGGGCCACCGAACCGGACGACGCCATCATCGGCGCCGTCCGGACGTCGTTCAGCGGCGCAGGCGCACGGCGGCGGTCGTCGTGCGCGAACCGCCGGCGTCGCCGAGGGTGACCGCGGTCAGCGTGATCCGCGCCCGCTTCTTCCGGGCGAGCGCCTTCCGTGCCTTCGACGACGGCCGCAGGACCAGGGTCCGCGAGCGCCCGGAGGCGACCGTGAAGCCGGCGCTGCCGAGCTTCAGCCGGCGCTTGCCGGCCTTGCCGCTCGCGCGCAGGGTCCCTCGGCAGGTGCCCGGCAGGCCGGCCGGGCACGTGAGGACGACCGAGATCCTTCGCGCCGTCGACCCGCGGGTGAGCGCCAGCCCGACTCTCGGCGCGGTCCGGATCGGGGTGACGGTCGGGGTGACCGGCGGGACCGGGACGCCCGGGCCGGCGGGACCGGCGGGGCCGGCCGGCGGATCCGGGGTCGACCCGCCCCCGGGCACCGGCGGCTGCGGCTCCGGCACCTCGGAGCACTGCGCGGTCGGTGCCGTCCCGGCGCCCACGGCACCGACGGCGGAGAGCGTCACCCCGGCCGCGGGGAGGCCCGCCGCGTTGAGGCACAGCCGCCAGCCGCCGGTCTGCTGGACGCCCGCCAGGAACTGCACCGCGACCCGCCCGCCCGGGGCCAGCGGCTGCGCGAGCGGGACCCGCAGGATCGAGCCGATTCCGCCGCCGTTGATCTGCGCCGGCGGCTGCTTGAGCTGGGCGCCGACCACGCTCACGCCCCCGCCCGAGGTCGCGACCACCGCGTCCGGGGCCGACGACGGGCGCAGGTCCGCGGTCCCCGAGGGGGACGGGAAGGTCGAGAGATCGGCGACCTGGAACTGGAGGGTGTGGATCGGGTCGGTCGTCAGGTTGCGCACGTAGCGACGGAGGTACAACCGGCCGAAGGTTGCGTTCTGGGCCGGGATCGACGTCAGGTCGTAGACCAGGTTCGGCACTTCTCCGGGGCCGGCGGAGGAATCGATCGGCGTGATCTCCAGGTTCCGGGTGTGCTTCCCGTACGGGGTGGTGGTGCCCTGCGGACTGGGCACCCCCAGACGCTGCCCCGCCCCCGCGCTGGTGCCGTTGGCGTCCACGAAGACGACGTCGGCCCCGTTGTTGCCCGTGTCCCGCGGGAGGCCTCCCGTGCGCAGGTCGCGCCCGAAGGAGTAGTCGATCGAGAACGGGACCAGCGCCGGATAGCCGGCTCCCTCGCGGTAGAGCGTGTTGACCTCGGAGGTCGAGCCGATCGCGTCGAGCCGGGTCGCGAGGCCGAAGTTCGCCGGGGTCGCGGTCCGGAACAGGGCGACGCCGGCGTTGTCCGGGATGTCCGCCGCCCAGGTCGTGTCGGCGGTGGCGAGGGCGGGCGGGAACCCGCCCGCGTTGACGCCGAGGTAGTGCCCCAGCGGCGGGATCGTCGTGCCGTTGGGTACGACGAAGCGCACGACGCCGCCCGCCGTCGCAACCGCCCAGCCCGGCGAGCCGTCCGACGTGCTTACCGTCACCGGAGCGTCGCTCTCGTTGACCAGCTCGACGAACTCGTCGTTGGCCCCCGCTGGACCTCGGACGCGAAGTTCGCCGATGACCAGGGCGTTGGCTGGCGCGGCGGCCGCGGCCGAGGCGAGGCCGGCGAGGAGCGCGGCGCGAAGGAGAGTACGGATCATGCGCGCAGACTACGCGTAAGTCGTACACCTATGCATACACCATCCACATCTGGCCCGATCGGCCGTCCCGCGACGGAATCGCTCCCACTGCTGACAGAGTCTGCCGGTGATGCCCCCTCCCCGACAGCGGATGCCCGGCGCCGAACGACGCGAGCAGCTGCTCGACAGCCTCCTGCACGTCGTCGCCACCGAGGGCGCGCACGCGGTCTCGATCGACCGCGTCGCCCGCGAGGCCGGCGTCGCCCGCACCGTGGTCTACGCCCAGTTCGAATCGCTCGACGCGATGATCGACGCCCTGATCGCCCGCAGCGAGCGACGGGCGGTCCAGCGGGTCGCCGGCCTGATCCCCGCGGCCGCGATCCGCAACACCTCGCTCTCCGGCGTCGACGTCGACCAGCTGCTGGTCGACGCCCTCCGCGGCCTCTTCTCCGAGCTGGCCAACGATCCCGACATGTGGCGGATGATCTTCATGGCCCCGGAGGGCCTGCCGCCGGCCTTCGCCGCCCGCCTCGAGTCCGGGCGCGAGCTGGTCGTCCGGATGCTGCAGCCGGTGGTCACGCGCGGCCTCCGCAGCCACGGACTCGACGCGCTCGACGGCGAGATCGCCGCCCGGATGCTCCAGGCGATGATCCGCGAGGGCGCGCGCCTGCACCTGCGCGACCCGGAGGCCTACCCCGTCGACCGGGTGATCGGCCAGCTCGAGTCGCTGATGGCCGCGCTCGGCGCGCGGTAGCCACCCCCTCACCGCGGCGGTCGGCGCGCGGGGCCCGAAGGCCGGGGCGCGGGGCGGCGGAAGCCCAGAGCGACTGATGCGGATTTGAGGCCTATGCGAACCACAATCCGCATCAGCTGCCGACTCCGACCCGACTGATGCGGATTTGAGGCCTATGCGAACCACAATCCGCATCGGCCGCCCTCGGCGCCTCGAGCGTCCACACGACGACGCCGTACCACGGCGTCCGTACAACGACGTACATATCGCGGCCCCGAGCCGCCGACGCCCCCACGTCAGCGACTACGGGCCTCGCGAGAGACACGGGTCGACGCCAGCCCGGTTGACGGCGCCGACCCGTTCGCCCTAGTGTACAGAGCTGTACATTGCGGCGCCCCGGGAAGTTCCGTTCGAGCCGCAGCCAGGTTCCCGAAGAAGGAGCAGGACATGTCTCGTACCGAACGCCTGCGCCGCGCACTGATCGCCGGCGCCGCCCTCATCAGCCTCAGCGTCGCCTTGCCCGCGAGCGCGAGCGCCTCACCGCCGACGCTGGAGCAGGCCCGCGGCGACTGGATGACCAGCGTCAACGCCCAGCAGTGCAACCGCCCCGGCGTCCAGCACGTGATCTACCTCCCCGGCTTCATCGCCGGCGGCGGTGACAGCACCGAGGACATCTCGCGGACCAACGCCGTCGTCGGCTACACGATCAACAGCGCACCGAAGCCGTGCGTGTGGGTCTACCGCTACTCGGAGCCACTGGTCGGCGGCAGCGTCGGGCTCGGGGCCCTCGCCGCCTCGGCCAACGGCCTCGGCCAGCTGATGACCGAGAAGGGCATCCCCGGCAAGGTCGACCTGATCGGCTTCTCCGAGGGCGGCCAGGTCGCCAACTACGCGACGCTGCACGGGCTCGCTCCGCGCGTCCGGCACCAGGTCAGCCTCGCCGGGCTGATCCGCCCGATCGTCGACATCCACACCTACGTCTGGTTCCCGTTCATCGGTGAGCGGCCGGTCGGGACCGGCCGGATCAACCTCTTCTACGTGGGCGTGATGCCGGCCGGAGGCTTCTACTTCTCCGACCTGATCAGCCAGGCCTACTGGCGTGACGCGCTGCCCGGCACGACCAACGGCGAGGACGGCCGCGACCACGTCGACAGCATCTGCTACTACGACCAGGTCGGCGATCGCGACACCTTCTTCGGCGAGGGCGCTCGCGGCGAAGGGGCGATGCACAAGGGCGCGCCCGGCTGGGCTCCCTACTACATCACCGGCCAGGGCGTGGATCACGGGATCGTCAACAACGTCCCGGCGATCAACCGTGCGCTGGCGTTCCTGAGCACGCCCTGCTGAGGACCACCGCCCCGTCGCCCGCGCCCCACGAACGGGCAAGCGGGCGACGGGCCGCTCGGCGCGCGCCCACCGCTGACGCGCTCTGGCGGCGGAAGACCAACTGCGAGCCGCACTGCCTCCACCTCGTGGCGGCCGCCGCCCTCGACCGCGCCCCGCGACGATCGAACGCACCCGCCAAGCGCTGGCCACCCTCGAGGGCCACCTCCGCGCCCACCTCGACTACGAGCAAGCCTCCCTCTTTCCCTCCTTCCGCCGGATGCAGCGGGAGTGGCACTCCGGGTAGCCGCGAGTACCCTCGAGCGATGCCCGCCGACCGTAGACGCAACGTCGTCGCCCACGCCCCCGCCGCGATCGCCCTGGCCGTCGGCGGACTGGCGTTCGTCTCGCCGCGCGCGCTCCTGCGCCTCTACGGCGTCGATCGCCGGGAGCTGACCGGAGCGGGCGCCTTCGGGTGGCGGCTGTTCGCCGTCCGCAACCTCGTGACGGGCGTCAGCGCGCTGCGGGCGAACGAGGGTGCGCGGAGCCTGTTCCTTCCCGTCCAGGCGGTCGACCAACTCGTCTTCGCCCACGCCTGGAAGACCCGCGCGGTGCCCCGCAGCGCGGCAGCGCTGGCGATGCTCACGTCCGGCGCGATCATCGTCTCCACGCTGGTCGCTGACCGCCCGCGCTGAGCGGCGACGGGCGAGGCTCGTCGGCGACCTCGAGAACAGCGGAGGGGGCGGGATTCGAACCCGCGGACCGGGGTTACCGGTCTCCAGTTTTCAAGACTGGCGCATTCGTCCACTCTGCCACCCCTCCGGGGTGTGCCTGCGGGGCTGTCTCTCCCCGGCACGGCGGTCACTGACGTGACGGATCGGCTTCCACGACACGCACCGTGGTGAACCGGGAAAGCGTACGGCTTCGGCCGGTTCAACGGAACACCAACGGACGAACGACCGGTTGGCGACCACACCGTCCCCACCGTCCCGACGCGAACGTGACCGTATCGGTCCGGTGGGAATCCAGACCGTGCATCGCGTGTACGACGAACGCGTTCGGAGCCTCGGCCGGCACGGGGCCCGGATCCTCGCACGCCGGACTAGCCGAAGATCGCCAGGTGCAGCAGCCCCGCCCCGAAGCCGAGCACGGCCCCATGGAGGAAGAGCAGCCACTCGTCCTCCTTCATCGCCGTCCGCAGCATCTCGACGAAGTCCGCCGGCGACATCTCCCGCAGCCGGTCGCGGACGAGGATCCGGATCCGCTCGCCCTGGACGCGGTTGAACTCCGGGTCCGAGAGCGGGGTCATCGTGTACTGGACCGCCTCCAGCGCCACCGAGTCACGGATCGTGTCGTAGCTCTGCCCGCCCATCAGCAGCCGGACCGCCGAGCGAGCCGGGCCGGTCGCCCGGTCGACGGCGGGCCGCAGCGCGTTCTCGAGCATCAGCCGGGTCCGGTCCGAGCTCGGTCCGTGGAGCAGCTCGTCGCCGATGTTGGCCAGGGTCAGGACGTTCTCCGAGATCACCTTCGAGTAGATGTCGGCCGCTTCGTTCTGCCGCCTCAGGAACAGCCCCTGGAACTTGATCCCGAAGATCCGCCGCTCCTCGATCGGCTCGAAGATCATCCAGATCCCGACCAGGTTGGTGGCCCAGCCGACGAACGTGCCCATCACCGGCAGCACGAACCAGTACGGGATCGCGGCGGTGATCAGGACCACCGGGAAGCCGAGCAGGAAGGCGAAGAAGAAGCCGAAGTTCACCATGAACCGCAGCTCCTTCCGGCCGACGTCGCGGAAGATCCGGTTGGCCAGCTCGGGGTTCGCCTCGAGGTGCCGGATCACCATCAGCTTGACGTCGAGCAGCTGGTCGATGTGCTCGCCGATCTGCTCGGTGACGTCGTGGACGATCTCCGGCAGCTGGCTGCGGACGCGCCCGTGGACCGCCTCGCGGACCTGCGGCGGCAGGTCATGCCAGAGCCGCGGGTGCTCGCGCTCCATGATCCGCTCGACGATCCCGCGCAGCTCGTCCTGGACCGAGGCGATCATGTGCTCGGCGATCTTCTCCGGCTCCAGCTGGCGGTAGAACTCGGCCGGGCTGCCGAGCTTGGCGATCCCCTTGTCGACCGCGATCGAGCCCATCTTCGCCGCCCGCGAGGGGATGATCCCCTGCCACCCCACCCCGCCGTGCATCACCCCCGGGATCTGCTGGACCTTGCGCGGCGCGAGCCGCACGAAGAACCACAGCCCCGGGATCTTCATGCCCTTGAACTCGAGCGGGTAGAACAGCATCCAGACCGCGGACCAGTTCGTGATGTAGCCGATCGCGCCCATGAACAGCGGGACGCTGATCAGCTCCTGGAGGTGCAGCTCCAGTCCGAGCACGTGGATGCTCGCGACCAGGGTCAGGGGGCTCATCGGTCGTTCACGCGGCGTGCCGGCGGCCGCGCGATGACGTCGCCGAGCGGCAGGCAGACCCGGCAGAAGTCCTCGCCGAACGGCGTCAGCACGATGCTCCGGCGGATGACCCGGGCCGCGCGACCGGCGCGGGCCCGAGCCTCCTTGATCTCCGGCTGGGCCTCGAGCACCTGGTAGCCGCGGAGGTCGTGCAGCTCCTCGTGCGAGAACCAGATCAGGCCGAGCCGGAAGAGGTTGTTGAGGTAGGCCGGGACCCGCTCGCCGTAGCGACAGCCGGCCTCGGCGCCGAGCACGGTCAGCCCCGCCGCCACCAGCTCCGAGCCGATCCGCAGCGGCCGGCCGGTGCGGACGTCGACCGCGGGCTGCGGCCCCTTGGTCGTGAGCAGCCGCAGGATCCGGGCCTCGTCGGGGCTCAGCTCGTCGAGGATCCGCAGGTAGGCCGGATGCGTCTCCTCCTCGAACCGGACGTCGGCGGCCTGGGCGAGCAGCCCCGCGCCGCGTTCCTGGAGCACCGCGGTCAGGTCGGGCTCGACGGGGCGTGCGGCCGGATCGCCGGGGCGCCGCCCGTCCCCCGTCTGCTCGGGGACCAGCCGCCGGAGCTTCTCCTCGACGTCCTCGACGCCGAGCAGCTGACGGGCGCCGCGGCGAGCCTGGCCGGCGGCCTCCTCGACGGCGCGGACCGCGAGCCCGCCGAACGGCAGCCGACGGGCGACCTTGACCCCGGTCTTCAGCGAGCTTCCGGCGCCCCAGGCCGCGGCTCGTAGTCCGCTGCTGGTGGCGATCCGGACGACTCCCGGCAACGCGTCCAACGGGTGTGGCTCCCGCGGTGCTTCGGCGCTGTCGTGGTCGTTGTCCGCGGGGGTGACGATCGCGCGATCGTAGGCGAATCGGACCGACGGTCGCAACCTGGGGCCGGCACGCCGGGGTGGGCTCCCGCGAGCGGCGCAGCGGATCCCGAGCGGGGCACGGCCAACCGGCGCGCACGACGGTCGCGGAGTGTGACCAATGTCCCGTAACGGCGGCCGGCCGGGGGCGGGCCGCCCGCCATCCGATCCGATGCGTACCGTCGATGACCGGATGCGTCTGTTGCACACCGCCGATTGGCACCTGGGGCGTCTGCTCCATCGAGTCCCGCTGCTGGACGCGCAGGCGGCCGTGATCGACCACCTGGTGGCCCTCGCGCGCGCCGAGCAGGTCGACGCGATCGTGCTCGCCGGCGACGTCTTCGACCGCGCGCTGCCGCCGGTCGAAGCGGTCCAGCTCGCGGGCGAGGCGCTGCGGCGGCTGGCCGAGGTCGCACCGGTGATCGCGATCAGCGGCAACCACGACTCGGCCCAGCGGCTCGGCTTCGCGGCCGACCTGATCGCCGCCGGCGGCGTGCACCTGCGGACGGACCCGGCCCGCTGTCACGAGCCGGTGCTGCTGGAGGACGCCGACGGTCCGGTCGCGTTCTACGGCCTGCCCTACCTCGACCCCGATCTGGCCCGCGGCCCGCTCGGCGTCGAGGAGCGCTCGCACGAGGCGGTGCTCGGGGCCGCGATGGCGCGCGTCCGCGCCGACCTCAGCGGGCGAACCGGCGCCGACGGACGGGCGCCGCGAGCGGTCGTCGTCGCCCACGCGTTCGTCCAGGGCGGAGAAGCGTCCGAGTCCGAGCGCGACATCTCGATCGGTGGCGCCCAGACCGTCCCGCCGCGGCTGTTCGACGGGATCGCCTACACCGCGCTCGGCCACCTCCACCGCCCGCACGTCGTCGGCGCCGGCGAGGCGGCGGCGAGCGACGGCACGGGCAAGGCGACCGCAACGGACGCGGACGACGCGGACGAGCTGCTCCGCGATCGCCTCGACGACGGAACCGACGCCGACGCCCGCGACGCGGTGCCGCAGGTCAGCCTGTTCGAGGACGACGACGCGCCGTCGCTGTTCGACCTCGCGCCGGCCTCCGCCGCCGGGTCGATCGGATCCGTCGGGACGATCGCATCCGACGGGCCGATCGGATCCGACGAACCCGCCGGTGCCGTCGCGGTGCTCGCCCGGGAGGCCCCGATCGCAGCCGGCCCGACCCCGCCGGCCGACGGCCCCTCGACCGTTCGCTACGCCGGTTCGCCGCTGCCCTACTCGTTCACCGAGGCCGACGCCGAGAAGACGACCGCGATCGTCGACCTCGACGGCGACGGTGCGGTCAGCGTCCGCACCGTGCCGGTGCCCGTCCCGTTCCGGCTCGTCCGCCTGCGGGGCACGCTCGACGAGCTGCTGGCCGACGACGCGCTGACCGAGCACGAGCGCGAGGACCACTGGCTCGAGGTGACCCTCACCGACGCCCGCCTGCCGGCCCGCCCGATGGAGCGGCTGCGGCGGCGGTTCCCGCTCGTCCTGGTGCTCCAGCACGAGCCCGACGGCGAGCTCGCCCCGGCCACGATCGCCGCCGCCCGGGTCCAGGGCCGGACCGACCTCGAGGTCCTCGAGCGGTTCGTCGAGGACGTCCGTGGGCTCGCCGCCGCCGACGACGAGACGCCACTCCTGCGCGAGGCCGTCGAGTACGTGACCCGCGATCCGGGGGCCCGCTGAGATGCGCCTCCACCGCCTGGAGATCGACGCCTTCGGCCCCTTCGCCGGCCACGAAGAGGTCGACTTCGACGCGCTCGCCGACTCGGGGCTGTTCCTGCTCTCCGGCCCGACCGGCGCCGGCAAGACCAGCGTGCTCGACGCCGTCTGCTTCGCGCTCTTCGGCGAGGTCGCCGGGGCTCGCGACGACGCGAACCGGCTCGCCAGCGACCACCGCGAGCCCGACGCGCAGCCGCGGGTCGTGCTCGAGGCGACCGTCGGGGGGCGACGGATCCGGGTCGCCCGGGTGCCCGCCCACACCCGGCCGCCGAAGCGTGGCGGTCGCGACGGGGCGCTCGTCGACGAGATCGCCTCGGCCACGCTCGAGCTGCGCGACGCCGACGGCTCGTGGCGAGCGGTCGCCTCGAAGGTGCCCGAGGTCCGCCGCGAGCTCGACCCGCTGCTGGGGATGACCGCCGAGCAGTTCCTGCAGGTGGTGATGCTGCCCCAGGGCGCGTTCGCGACCTTCCTCCGCGCCGACGCCAAGGCCCGCCAGCAGGTGTTGGAGCGGCTGTTCGACGCCGGCCGCTTCTCGAAGATCGAGCTCTGGCTCCAGGACCGCGCGCGTGACGCGAAGAACGCCGTCCAGCAGGCCCAGATCGACGCCGACCGGGGGCTCGCCGGCGCCGCCGGGGCCTGGTCCGCGACGGACGAGGTCCCCCGGCTCGATGGCTCCCCCGGCGCGACGATCGACGAGGTCCGCGCGTGGATCGCCGCCGAACGCGCCCGGACGGCGCAGCTCCAGGCCGAGGCCGACGCCCGCCGGAGCACCGCCGAGAGCCAGCTGCACGCGGCCGAGGCCAGCCTGCGCGAGGCCCGGGAGCTCGCCGACCGCCAGGCCCGTCGACGCGCCGCCGAGGCCGACCTGCGCAAGGTCGAGGAGCACCGCCAGGGCCGCGACCGGCTCGCCGCCGAGCTGGCCGCGCACCGCACCGCCGCGCCGCTGATCCCCTACCTGAGCAGCGACCGGGCCGCCCGTGCCGCCGCCGAGGACGCGGCGACCGAGCTCGGCAAGGCCCGCCGCTACGTCGAGCAGCTGGAGCAGCCCGCGCTGCTCGCGGACCCGAGCCGCTGGGCCTCCACCTCGCGCGGCTACGGCGAGCAGGCCGCCGGCCTCGAGGACGTCCGCCAGCTCGAGGAGGGCCTGGCCGGACGCGAGCGCGAGCTGGCGCGGCAGGAGCAGGCCGCGGCCGAGCACCAGCGGCAGGCCGCGACGGCCACGGCCGCGATCGCGACCGGCGAGGACGAGCTGCGGACGGCGACCGCCGAGCGTGACCAGCGCCTCCACCGAGCCGGTGCGTCGGCGTCGCTCGGCGAGACCCTGAACCGGGCCGAGGCGGCGCTGGCCGCCGGTGCCGAGCGCGACCGGTTGGCCGAGCGCCTGACCGCCGCCCGCGACGCCGCCCGAACCGCGATCGACGCCCACCAGGCCGCCCGCGACGGCGTCCAGGCGCTGACCCAGCGGCGACTCGACGGCTACGCGGCCGAGCTCGCCGCCACGCTCGTGGCCGACGCACCGTGTGCGGTCTGCGGGTCGACCACCCACCCCGCCCCCGCCCACAGCGAGGCGCCGCCGGTCACGGCCGAGGACGTCGCGGGTGCGGCGGAGGCCGAGCGAGCCGCCGCCGCGCTGCGCGAGCGAGCCGAGGCCGCCGTCGCCGAGCTCGACCGCTCCCTCGCCGCCGCCCGCGCCACCGCGGGCGAGCAGCCGACCGGCGCGCTCGCCGCCGCCCGCGACCAGGCCCGTCAGCAGGTCGCCGAGGCCGAGGCCGAGGCGCGGGCGCTGGACGAGCTGCGCCAGCGGATCACGGGGCTCGAGGGCCGGATCACGGCCGCCCGCACCGCCGCCAGCGAGGCCGGGAACGCGCACGCCAAGTCGAGCGCGGAGCTGGCCGCCCGGCAGACGGAGCTGGCCCAGGTCCGCGACCGGATCGGCGAGGCCCGCGGCGACGCGCCGACCGTCGCTGCCCGGATCTACCAGCTGCGCGACGCCGAGAAGCGGCTCGACGGCGCGGCCACGGCGCTGACCAAGGACGCCGACGCCCGCCAGGCCGCCGAACAGGCCGCGGAGCAGCTGCGCGCGGCGCTCGCCGACAGCAGCTTCGGGACCGCCGAGGACGCGATCGGCGCGGTCGTCACCCCCGCCCGAGCGCAGGAGATCGAACGCAAGGTCGCCGCCTTCGACGAGTCCGAGGCCGGCGCCCGGGCCGTCCTCGCGCAGCCGGAGATCGCGACCGTCGCGCTCGATCCGGCGGCCGACGTCGACGGGGCGACCGCCGCCCACGGCGTCGTCCGGGAGGCCGCCACGCGGGCCACGACCGAGGCCGCCGCGGCCGCCGCCTGCGTCGCCGCCCTGGAGGGCCAGCGCGACGCCCTGCTCGCCGCGCTCGACGCGCTCGGTCCGCTCTCGGCCGCCGCCGACCGTGCCCGCGAGCTCTCCGAGCTGGCCCGGGGCGGGGCCGGCAACCGCCGCAAGATCCAGCTCTCGTCGTGGGTGCTCGCCGCCCGCCTGGAGCAGGTCGCCGCCGCGGCGACCGTCCACCTGCTGGAGATGTCGGCCGGGCGCTACCGGCTGGTCCTGCACGAGGAGGCGGCCAGCGGCCGCGGCAAGGGCAACGCCGGCCTCGGCCTGCGCGTGCACGACGGCTGGACCGGCGAGGAGCGCGACACCACCACCCTCTCCGGCGGCGAGTCGTTCTTCGCCTCGCTGTCGCTGGCGCTCGGCCTGGCGGAGACGGTCAGCGCCGAGGCTGGCGGGCTCGACCTCGGCACCCTGTTCATCGACGAGGGCTTCGGCTCGCTCGACGAGCAGACCCTCGACGAGGTCCTGGGCGTGCTCGACAACCTCCGCGACGGCGGCCGCGCGGTCGGGATCGTCTCGCACGTGCCCGAGCTGAAGCAGCGGGTCCCGGTCCAGCTGGTGGTCGAGAAGGCCCGCGACGGCTCGACCCTGCGGCAGGGCACGGCCGCGGTGGCCTGAGGGAGGGGTTGGCCTGCCGCGCGGGGGCCGGGCGCGGGGGGCCGGGCGCGGGGGGCCGGGCGCGGGCGCGGGGTTGGGACCGCATGCGGAGTTCGGTGCGTGTTGGCCGGGGCCGGGGGGCCGGGGCGAGCGCAGGGCCAGGCGAGCGCAGAACACGAGGCCGGGGCGGGCAGAACAAGGGCCGGGGGGCGAGGAGCGGAAGCAAGACGCGGCGGTGACACGGAGGCGGCGGGTCGCGTGGTCCGCCCGGGGTCCGCGATGTGTTCTCCACCTCCGAGGTCGCAAACACATCGCACAACGTGGCCGCGCGCACGCGGCAGCCGGTTCGCCTCGTGCTCGACGTGTTGTCCACCTCTACGGTGGCAAACACATCGCGAAGCAACGCCTGCCTCGTCCCCGCTTCCGTCATGCCCCGTCTCGCCACCTCCGGCCCCGCTCCGTCACCGCCCCCCGTTGCCGCCACCTCCGGCCCCGCTCCCTCGCCACCCAACCGTCTTCGACACGAAGTCGGTGCAGCATCGGCACTCTTGGTGCGCCACCGGGCACGTCTTCTTCGACAGGCTGTCGTCATGCCACGTTCGAGCGCCACGGCCCAGCTCGACGCCGGGGTCCCCACCCACCACGAACCCGCCCGGACCCCATCCACGACATCGGCCTGGTCCGGCGTCGCGCCACTCGCGACCCGGCAGCACGGCGCCGTATCGCGGCGGCAGCTCCAGACGCTCGGGCTGTCCGATCGTCAGATCGACGGCGGGTTGCGTACCGGTCGGCTGCACCGGGTGCATCGCGGGGTGTTCGCCGTCGGGCACCCTCGTCTCTCGGCACTCGGACTCTGGTCGGCCGCCGTCCTGGCCTGCGGTCCCGGTGCCGGCCTCGGCTACCGATCCGCCGCCGCCCTCTGGTCTCTCCGCCCGTCTTCGGCCGCAACGATCGAGACCGTCCTCCCACGTGACAGCCGTTGCCTCCGCGCCGGCGTGACGATCCACCGTCACCCCGACCTCGACCCCAACGAGATCACCGTCCACCAGGGAATCGCGGTGACCAGCGTCGCCCGCACCCTGCTCGACCTGGCGTCGGTGGTCTCCGCGGGCCAGCTCCGCCGCGCGATCGGCCAGGCCGAGACGCTCGGGCTGTTCGACCTGCGCGCGATCGAGCCGTTGCTCGAGCGGCATCGCCGCCACCGCGGCACCCGCCCGCTCTCCGCCACGCTCGCTCGCTGGACCACCCCGCCCCGCATCAGAAGCGCCCTGGAGGAGGCCTTTCCCGGCGTCTGCGCCCGCCATGGCCTGCCACTGCCGATCATGAACAGCACGGTCCAGGGCATCGAGGTCGATGCGCTGTTCCCCGATCACGGCGTAGCCGTCGAGCTGGACGGTCGCCGGTTCCACGCCGGCCGAACGCAGTGGGAGGCCGATCACGAGCGCCGGGCGCGCCTGGTCGCTGCTGGCTGGACGTTCCTCGCCTTCACCTACCGTCAGGTCACCGCCGACGAAGGGCGCTTCGTCACCGAGACGCTAGGGGCGGTCCTTCGTCGTCGGGCCTGACCGGGTCGGGTCGGCGGGGCGGGGCGGCGGGCCGGGGCGGGCCGGCGGGGCGGGGCGGGCTGGGTTGGGAGGACGGGGCGAGCCGACACGCACCAAGGTGCCTGTTCGACTGCCGCCGACGTACCTTCCCCGCTTCGCGATGTGTTCGCCACCTCCACGGTGGAGAAACGACGACGCTGTCTGGGCGGCGTAGCTCGCCGTGCTTCGCGATGTGTTCTCCACCCCCACGGTGGAGAAACGACCACCTACCGTCCGCCGGCCCCGCCACTCGGCACCGCCGCCCGCCCGACCCCGTCCAGCCCGCCTACCAACGCGCGAGCGCGCGCCCCAAGGACCTCGCCGACATCGCCGAGCTGACGAGCGACGAAGACCCGGGGCCGCCGCCTACCCCGCGCTGACCAGCCCGATCGGGCAGCTGACGCCGGTCTCGCCGTGGCCGCAGTAGCCGTTGGGGACCTTGTGCAGGTACGCCTGGTGGTCCGGCTCGGCGTAGAAGAACGGGATCGTGCCGCCGACCAGGGCGCCGCCGAAGACGCCGGGGCCGTCGCTGGCGGGGCGGATCTCGGTCGTGATCTCGCCGTGCCCGGCCGCGCTCAGCGACCGCTGGTAGTTGACGCGCGACATCTCCGCCTGCGCCAGCTGCTCGTCGCTGGTCGTGTAGATCGCCGACCGGTACTGGGTGCCGACGTCGTTGCCCTGGCGCATCCCCTGGGTCGGGTCGTGGCCCTCCCAGAAGATCCGCAGGATCGCCTCGAAGTCGATCGCGCTCGGGTGGGCGGGATCCCATACGACGAGCACGGCCTCGGTGTGGTTCGTCTGACCGCTGCAGACCTCGCCGTAGGTCGGATTCGGGGTCTCGCCGCCCTGGTAGCCGACGGCGGTCACGAGCACGCCCGGGGTCTGCCAGAAGCCGCGCTCGGCGCCCCAGAAGCAGCCCATCCCGACGAAGGCGTGCTGGCTGCCCTCCGGGAACGGCGGAACGATCGGCCGCGCGAGCACCGGGTGGACGCCGTCGATCGGCATCAGGCTGTCGCGGCCGGGCAGGGTCTCGCTCGGGTCGAGCAGGGCAGGGGGGTTCTGGCGGAACAGCATCGTGGGAGCCTTCGCGTCGCGGGGACTCCATCGAGCGTAGCGACCGGCGGGATCCGTTCCGCAGGGGCGGCGTTCGCCCGGCTCCGTCGGTCCCGCGCGTGGCTCCTCGGTGAACAGGTGGTCACTGATCGTCTGAAGGCGTACCATGCGCCTGTGAGCAACGGCGCATCGACCTCCTCCCTGGTGGCCCCGATCCCTGCGCTCAAACCGCGGCTCCGCGGCGTGCTCCACCAGTGGGCCGCCTTGGTCGCCGCGCTCGCGGGCGGCTACCTGATCGCCTCCGCCCCGACCGGCAACGCCCGGCTCGCCTGCGCGATCTACGCGGTCTCGATCGTCGGCCTGTTCACGGTCAGCGCGATCTACCACCGCGTCAACTGGACGAAGCCCAGCGCCCGCCAGTGGATGCGGCGGCTCGACCACTCGATGATCTTCGTGATGGTCGCCGGGACCGTCACCCCGATCGCCGCGCTCGTGCTTGACGGCAGCTGGCGCACGATCGTGCTCAGCGTCGCCTGGGGCATGGCCGGGATCGGGATCACGATCAAGCTGCTCTGGATCGGCGCGCCGAAGTGGCTGAGCGCCGCGATCTACGTCGGCATGGGCTGGGCCGGGATGGCGATCTTCCCGAAGCTCGTCGGCGACCTCGGCCCCTGGCCCGCCGTCGGCCTGATCGGCGGCGGCATCCTCTACACCGCCGGCGCGGTCATCTACGCGACCAAGAAGCCCGATCCGCTGCCCCGGATCTTCGGCTACCACGAGATCTTCCACGCGCTGGTGATCGTCGCCGCGCTGGCCCACTTCCTCGTCGTCGCGCTCGCCGTCGTCCCTCAGGGCTGAGCCGTTTCGCGGCGCTCGGACGCTGCTCGAAGCGCGTTCGGGACACACCGCGTCCGGACGTCCGGTCGATGCCCGGGACAGGCGGCACCTCGGACCTGCGCGCGGCTCGCTAGACTCGCCGCTCACGGAGCGATGGCCGAGAGGCTTAAGGCGCTCGCCTGCTAAGCGAGTTGGGGGTTGATAGCTCCCTCGGGGGTTCGAATCCCCCTCGCTCCGCCTCAACGGAACCCCCGCCACCGCGGGGGTTTCGTCGTTTCGAGGGCGATCTCCAGCGGGCTGGGTCCTCGACACCGGCGGGCGGCACGCAGCCGTCCTGGCCCACGTCGCCGCCCGTTGCGCCCCGCCCGGTGACGGCCCGGTCTCGTCGGGCTCTGTCCCCACGGCGCGGGTCCCGACAGGCCTCGGAACCCCTGCGCCTGGCCCCGGCGGGCCTCGGCCGGCCTCGAGCCTCAGCCGACCTCCGCCGGCCTCAGCCGGCCTCAGCCGGCCTCCAGACCTACGGCCGGATCATCACCTTGATCGCCTCGCGGTCGTTCATCGCGCGGTAGCCGTCCGGGACGCCGTCGAGATCGACGGTCCGGTCGAGCACCCGGCCCGGCTCGAGCCGCCCCTCGAGGACGTCGGGCAGCAGCTCCTCGATGTAGGCACGGACCGGGGCGACGCCGCCGCTGATCGTCACGTTGCGCATGAAGGCGTTGCGGCTGCTGGGGATCGACGCCTCCTGCGGCACCCCGACCCGGCCCACGGTGCCGCCGGGACGGGCGAGCGAGACCGCCATCCGCGCCGAGTCCTCCGTCCCGACGCACTCCAGCACCGAGTGCGCGCCGTCGCCGGTCAGCTCGCGGACCCGCTGGACCCCCTCCTTGCCGCGCTCGGCGACGACGTCGGTGGCCCCGAACTCGCGGCCCAGGTCGGTCCGGTCCTGGTGCCGCCCGAGCAGCACGATCTGCTCCGCGCCCAGCCGCTTGGCGGCCATCACGCCGCAGAGGCCGACGGCGCCGTCGCCGATCACCGCGACGGTGTGGCCGGGCCGGACCCGGGCCGAGACCGCCGCGTGGTGGCCGGTGCCGAAGACGTCGGAGAGCGTCAGCAGCGACGGCATCAGCGCCTCGTCGGCCGCGAACGGCAGCGCGAACAGGGTCCCGTCGGCCTGCGGCACCCGGACCGCCTCGCCCTGGCCGCCGTCGATCCCCGGTCCGCCCCACATCGCCCCGTTGCGGCAGGAGGTCTGGAGCCCCTCCTGGCAGAACTCGCAGGTGCCGTCGGAGACGACGAACGGAGCGATCACGACGTCGCCGCGCTTCAGCCGCTGCACCTCGGCGCCGACGTCCTCGATCACGCCGAGGAACTCGTGGCCCATCCGCTGCCCGCCCTCGACCGGCCCCAGCTGCTTGTACGGCCAGAGGTCGCTGCCGCAGATGCAGGCGTGGGTGACCCGCACGAGCGCGTCGGTCGGCTCGACGATCGTCGGGTCGGGGACCTCCTCGATCCGGACGTCGCCGGCCTGGTGCATGAGCGTCGCGCGCACGGTGCTGCCTCCTGGTGGGGATGGAAGCCCGCCACTGCGGGCCGCGGCCCAGTTCATCACGAACCGGGCGCCGCGCGGAAGCGGCTGGCCGGACGTCCCTCGTCGATCCGTCCGCCCCGCCGGCGACCTGACGCTTACACGACATACGTCGCCTAGCGTGCGTGGCGATGATCGTCGCGCGGGGACTCGTCAAGACCTACGGCGTCGGCCGTGCGGCGCGGCGGGTCCTCGACGGCACCGACCTCGACGTTGCCGCCGGCGAGGTGGTCGCGATCGTCGGCCGGTCCGGGACCGGCAAGAGCACGCTGCTGCACCTCGTCGGCGCGCTCGACCGGCCCGAGGCGGGGACGATCGAGGTCGCCGGGGAGCGGATCGACGGTCGCCACGAGCGCGAGCTGAGCCGCTTCCGCCGCCAGCGGATCGGCTTCGTCTTCCAGTTCTTCCACCTCGTGCCCGAGCTGACCGGCGAGGAGAACGTGCTGCTCCCGGCCCGCCTGCCGGGCGTCCCGCGCAGCGCGGTCGCGCACGGCCGGGCGCTGATCGAGCGGCTCGGGCTGACCGAGGCCGCCCGCCGCCGCCCGCACGAGCTGTCGGGCGGCGAGCAGCAGCGGCTCGCCGTCGCCCGCGCCCTGATCCTCGATCCCCCGGTCCTGCTCGCCGACGAGCCGACCGGCAACCTCGACGAGCAGTCCGGCCTGATCGTGCTGGAGCTGCTGCGGGCGGCGGCGACGGCCGACCGCGCGGTCGTGGTCGTCACGCACGAGCCGCGGACCAGCGCGACCGCCGACCGGGTCCTGGCCCTCCGCGACGGCCAGCTGGTCGCCGCATGAGCGATCGGCGGCCCACGTGAGCGGCCGGCGGCCCCTGGTCCGGTCCAGCGATCGGCGGGGCCGGTGATCCGGGACCGGGTCGCGAGGGCGAGCCCGGCCGGTCCGGTGAGCCGCGGCGGCCGGACCGGGACGGTCGTGGCGACCCTGCTGCGCGGGGCCGCGTCGCTGCTGCGGAGCGGACGCCGCCGGACCCTGCTCGCCGCGCTCGGCGTGCTCGTCGCCGGGGCGATGGCGGGCGCGGCGCTGACCGTCTCGCTCGGGCTCTCGACCGGCTTCGACCGCTCGGCGGCGCGGGCCGACCTGCCCGACATCGTCGCGCGCTTCTCCGAGCAGCCGCCGGAGCAGATCCGCGAACGGATCCTCGCGCTGCCGAACGTCGCCGCCTACGCCCCGCGGACCGAGATCGGCAACGTCCCGTTGCGGGCGGGCGACCGCACCAGCGGCAAGGGCGCCGTCCAGTTGGTCGACACCGACGCCCGCCGCGGCTACGCGATCGTGGCCGGACGCGACCTCGAAGGGCCGGACGAGGTGCTGGTCGAGCAGGGGCTGGCGCGCGAGTGGGAGCTCGACGTCGGCGACCGGATCGAGGTCGGCGGCGGCCCCTCGCTGCCGATCGTGGGGATCTCGGTCGCACCCGACAACGTCGCCTTCCCGCTCGCGAGCGCACCCCGGGTCTCGCTCTCGGGGACCGCCCTGGCCCGCCGGATCGGACGGCCGCTGCGGGTCAACCAGGCGCTCGTCTGGACCCACGACCGCTCGCGCACCGACGTGACCCTGCAGCAGGCACGGGCGACGACCTACGGGATCGGGGACCTGCGCTTCATCACCCGCACCGGCGTCCGGGTCCTGATCGACCAGGCGGCGGGCGTGGTCGTCGCGCTGCTGGTCGCGTTCTCGTTGGTGGCCCTGATCGCGGCGACGACGATGCTGGTCGCGCAGTCGGCGTCGGAGGTCGGGCGGCGGCTGCCGGTGATCGGGGTCCAACGGGCGATCGGCGTGCCCCGCGGGATGGTGGCCGGAGAGCAGGCGCTGGCGGCGGGGCTGATCGGCCTGATCGCGGGCGGGATCGGGGTCGCCGCCGGGGCGCTGGTCGTGCGTGGCCCGAGCGGCGACCTGCTCGCCGCCCTCAACGGCCAGCCGCCGGGAGCCGCGCTGGTGCTGCCGCTGGTCGGGCTCGTGCTGCTGCTCGCGCTGATCGCCGCCACCGCCGCGGGGTGGCCGGCCTGGCGGGCCGCCGGACGCTCGCCGGTCGCGCTGCTGCGCGGGGGCGGGCTCGTCCGTCGCCGCGGCGGCCGCCGGGGCGTTCGCCGCCGGTCGCCGCGGGCAGGCTTCGTCGGCCTCGGCGCCCGGCTCTCGCTGGCCCGGCCGGGTCGCGCCGCCGCGACGATCACGGTCCTGACCGCGTCCGGCGCGGTGATCCTGCTGATGCTCGGGCTCGCCTCGCTGCTGACCGCGCTGCGCAGCGACCCGAGCGCCGTCGGCACCCGCTACCAGCTGACCGTCGGCGAGCCCGCCGGTGGGGTCGCCGCCGTCCAGGCGGTGCCGGGGGTCGCGGCGGCCGCGCGGCGGTACAAGGTCCGGGCCGCGGACTCGTTCGCGCTCGGCGAGCCGGTCTCGATCACCGCCTTCGCCGGCGACCCGGCGACCTTCGTCGATCCGCCTCTCGACGCCGGCCGGCGGGTCCGGGCGCCGGACGAGGCCGAGATCGGGACCGGCCTCGCGACCGCGCTCGGGATCGGGGTCGGCGGCACGCTCGCCGTCCAGCTCCCGAGCGGCGGCGAGGCTCGCTTCCGGGTCGTCGGCACCGTCCGGGCGCTGGAGGCCGACGGGCGCGTTGCCTACACGCGGCCGGAGCGGCTGCTGGCGGCGGCTCCGGGCCTGCCCTCGGACGTCGCCGTGCGGCTCGACGACGCCGGCGACCGCGACCGGGTCGGCCAGCGGCTGGCGGAGATCGGGGCCCCGCCGACCGCGGTCGGCGGGGCGACGACCAGCAACCGGGCCTTCCTCGGCACGCTCGCGACCGTGCTCCAGGTGGTCGCCGCGCTCGACGCGCTGGTCTGCCTCTACGCGCTGATCCAGGCCCTCGCCCTGACCGCCCGCGAACGCCGGCCGACGCTGGCGCTGCTGCGGGCCCAGGGAGCGGGCACCGGCACGGTCGTCGCGGTCCTGCTCGGGGCCGGGCTGGTGCTGGCGGTGCCCGGGGCGCTGCTGGCGATCGTGGTCGAGCGGCTCGTCTTCGCGCCGCTGGTCTCCGGGCTCGCCGCCGGCTACGCCGAGCTCGACACCGCCGCTTCGACCGGCGCGGTGCTCGCGGTCTCGGTCGGCTTCGCGGCCTTCGCGGCCCTGGCTGCGGCCTGGGTCGCGCGGCGCGTGGTGGCCGAGCCGCCGGTCGACGGGCTGCGGGAGGGCTGACGGGTGCGCAACGGTCACGAGCGCGTGGTACCCGGCGCGATCCCGGACGCGCTGGACCACAGGACTCCCGCGGGCGACCGACGCGCCCGCAACGTCCGCTGCCGGGCCGGAGCGCTCACGCTGCTGGCGCTGGTCACGTTGGCCGTCGGGGTCCTCGTCGGGCGCGGGGACGGCGACTCCGGTTCCGCGACGGCCTCCGGGAGCGGGTCGACGCTCGTCGCCACGATCGGCGATCCGACCGGCAGCGGCATCCTGACGCGGGGCCCCGCGGCCCCGCTGCGCGACCGCACCGAGCTGCTCGGCGGCGGTCGGGCGCCGGCCCCGGGCACGACGTTGGCGACCGTCGCCCAGCTGACCGACAGCCACGTGCGCGACACCGCCTCCCCCGCGCGGATCCCGTTCCTCGACCGGCTCGGCCCACCCTTCACCCCCGTCTTCCGGCCCCAGGAGCCGCTGACGCTGGCGGTGCTGGCTGCGGCCACCCGCTCGGTCGCCGCGCTGCGGCCCGACCTGACCGTGGTCACCGGCGACCTCGCCGACAACGACCAGCAGAACGAGCTCGACGCCGCGATCGCGGTCCTGCGCGGCGGCCGGGTGCGGCCATTCGACGCTCGCCTGCTCCAGGGCGCGAGCAACCCCGACCCGTTCTACTACCGGCCCGACGTCGATCCCCCGCGCGTTCCGGGGCTGCTGGAGCGCGCCGCGCGGCCGTTCGTCGCCCCCGGTCTGCCGGGGCCGGTCGCGGTCGTGCCCGGCAACCACGACCTGCTGGTCGGCGGCGAGGTGCTCGCGACCCCGGCCCTCCAGGCGGTCGCGATCGGCGGCCGGCGGCTGGTCGCCCCCGATCCCGCCTTCGCCCGCACGATCCCGCGCGAGGGGGCCGCGGCCCAGGCGGCGGTCCACCGGCTGCTGGCGTCCGGCCGCCTCCCCGGCACCACCGCGCCGGTCCGCGCCGACCCGTCGCGGCGGCTGCTCGACGCCCGGGCGGTCGTCGCCCGTCTGCACGCCGCCGGCCTCGCCGACGACCGCGACGGGCGGGCCGACAGCGTCCGCGATCTCGGCTCCGGGGTGCGGGTGGTCCTGCTCGACGACGTCCCCCGCGGCGGGGCCGACGTCGGCGCGGTCGATCCCGCCCAGCAGGCGTTCCTCGATCGGGCGCTGACCACCGCCGGCTCCCGCTGGATCCTGGTCGGCTTCCACGACCCGCTCGCCCGGACCGCCAACGGGCGCGCGATCCGGGCGCGGCTGGCCCGTGCCCCCCGGGTCCTGGCCACGATCGGCGGCGACACCCACCGCGACCGGATCGCGCCGGTGCCGACCCCGGCCGGCGGCTACTGGAGCCTGACCACGACCGCGCTCGCCGACTGGCCGCAGCAGGGACGCGCGCTGCGGGTCCGGGCGACCGCCGGCGGCGGCGCGGTGCTCGAGACCTGGAAGCTCGACACCGCCCCGGATCCGCTCGCCGACCGCGCCCGTGAGCTGGCCTACCTCGACGCGCAGGGCGGCCGGCCGGGCGGCAACGGCGGGACCGCGCGGGACCGCAACGTGCGGCTGTTCAAGCCGCCGCTGCGGTGAACGGCGCCCCGCTCAGCCGGCGTCGCCGGACGACTCGGAGCCGGTGTCGGCGGCCGCGCCGTCGTCAGAGGACGACCCCGCGCTGACGTCGGCAGCCGGCGTCTCGTCGGGCGTCGGCGCGCTGCTCGTGTCCGCCGCCGGGGCCTCCTCCGCGGCAGGCTCGGCGCTCGCCTCGGGGGTGGGCTCGGGGGTCGGCTCCGGATCCGGTGCCGGGGCCTCGGCGACCGGGGCCTCCTCCGCGACGGGCTCGGGGGTGGGCTCGGGATCCGGTGCCGGAGCCTCGGCGACCGGGGCCTCCTCCGCGGCGGGCTCGGCGCTCGCCTCCGGGGTCGGCTCCGGATCCGGTGCGGGAGCCTCGGCGACCGGCTCCGGATCGGGGCTGGCCGTCTCGCTCGCCGGGGCCTGCTCGGCCTCCGTCGACGGCTCGCTGCTCGCGGCCTCGGCGGTCGCCTCAGTCGCGGAGGTCTCCTCCGTGGCCGGGGCCTCGCTGACCGGAGCCTGCTCGGTCGTCGTGGCCTCGGGCGCGGCGGTCTCGGCCGTCGATGCGGATTCGCCGGCCGACGTCTCAGGCGTGGCCGCCGCGGTCGACTCGACCGGTGCGCTGGTCGTCGCCGGGGCCTGCTCGGGTGCGGCCGACTGCTCCGCAACCGGGGTCGGGGCCTGCTCCGGAGCCGGCTCGACCGGGACCGCAGCCGGGGTCGCAACTGCTTCGGGCGCCGCCGCGACGGCGGCGCCGGCCTGGGCCGACGCCGTCCCGACGCTGGCCCCGCTGGTCGACAGGCTGCTGCTGCGGGACGTGGCCTTGGCCTTCGTCGTCGCCTTCGTCGTCTTCGTGACCTTCTTCGCCGTCGTGGCCAGCGACCGGGTCGAGGCGCTCGCCTTGCCCGCACCGCTGTAGTAGGGCGCCGGGTTGATCGCCTTGCCGTTGCGGCGGACCTCGAAGTGGAGGTGCGGACCGGACGTCCGACCGGTCATCCCGACGTAGCCGACGACGTCGCCGGCCTTGACCTTGGCGCCCTTCTGGACCGCGTTGCGCGACATGTGGGCGTAACACGTCTGGAGACCGTTGGCGTGATCGACGCAGACCAGGTTGCCGTAGCCACTCTGGCTGCCCGAGAACGCGACGGTCCCGGCCGCGTACGACTTGATCGCCGTCCCGATCGGCGCAGCGATGTCCATCCCCGCGTGGATCCGGCCGCCGCGCGGACCGTACGGCGAGCTCATCGTCCCGCTGATCGGCTTGGCCGTGCCCGAATCCGACGTGCCCGTGTCGGGCTCCGGGGTCGGGGTCAGCGCCGGGGCCGGCGCCGAAGCGCCGCCGGCCGAGGACGAGCCGGAGGAGGAGGACGAGCCGGAGGAGGACGAGCCGGAGGAGCTGCCCGCGGCCGCCGACGCGTCGCCGGCCGCACCGTCGCCGGTCGCGCTGCCGTTGTCGCTCGTGGCGGAGCCCGGGTCGGTCGTGGCGTCGCCGCCCTCGTCCGCCCCCGTGGACACCTGGGTGGTGCGCGCGGAGGTCGTCTCGGCGCCGCCCTGTCCGCTCCCGGCTGCCGCGGTCCGGTCGCTGGCGGCCTTCGCCCCGACCAGCACCAGGTCCTGGCTGCCGTCGGTGCGGGTCTTGGCCGAGACCACCTTCAGCTTCGGCACGCTGCCGTTGCCGGAGAGCGAGACCCCGCGGGTCGTCGCGCCCTGGGTCGCGAGCAGCGCGGTCCAGGTCTCCGGACCGACGACCCCGTCGACGACCAGCTGACGCTGGCGCTGGAAGCGCTCGACGGCGCTCTGGGTCCGGCCGCCGTAGGTGCCGTCGACGGTGATCCCGAGCCGGCCCTGGACGTTGCGGACGTCCTCGCCGGTCGCCCCGGCGGCCAGCATCGCGTGCGAGCGCGCGTCGTCGCTGACGGCGGCGAAGCTCGCGGTCACGCCGGCGCCGGTGGACCCGTCGTCGGTCGTCGTCGCGGTGTCGCCGCTGCTCGCGGCAGAGGCGCTGCTAGCGATCGGCGCGGCGCTACCGCCGACCATCGCCACGCTCATCGCCATCGCCATCTTGCGACGGCGACGGTCGCGGGCGCGCTGGACGGGGACGCTGATCCGACGCTCGCTCGCCCAGGCGGTCGAGCGCTGCCAGATCGACGGATCGGCCAGGTCCCGACCACTGACGCCAGTGGTGTACGGGAAAGATCGCACGAGCGGCGACGCGTCGCCGACCCCGTGATCACGGTGCTGTCCGGACATACCGGCTACCTCCTGTTGGAGGCCTACGAGGTGAGCTGACGGGCTCGCGCTTCAGGAGTTGCGCTACGCCGGTACCGGCGATTCGCCCCGGCGACCTTCCGGCCGCAAGTGGTTCCCCCGCCCCCGCGCATCTGACGCAGGGCTCGGCCTTGTACTCCGCAGAACACCGTAGCGAACGCCCACCGTCGGCGGCGCCGGTGGGTTATGTCGCCCTGCCCGGGGCGCGCGAGGAGGGGTGCAGGGAGGGGTCGGGCGGAGGCCCGTGACGAGGCGGAGGTCGGACCGAGCGGAGGTCGGACGGAGGCGCAGGGCGACCGGCGCCGCTCCGCGATGTGTTCGCCACCGTGGAGGTGGACAACACATCGCGCTCCCAGCGCCACCCCCGCCGGCCTCCGCCGCGCGCCCGACCGGCGGACCTCGGCCACCCCCGCGCGCCCGCCGGCCACCCGGCCCACCTCGCCCCCGCCTCCGCCGGCCACCCCGCCCGGCCCCGGCCCCGGCCCCCACCCACCGACCTCCCCCACCTACGCGCTCCGCAGCGCCTCGGTCGGCGGCAGGCGTGCCGCCCGCAGCGCCGGATAGGCCCCGGCGATCGCGCCGATCGCGACCGACGCCCCGACCCCGGCCGCCAGCGCGTCGACCGGGATCACGATCCCCCAGCCGCGACTGACCGCGAAGGCGACCGTTCCCGCCGCCCCCAGTGCGCTCCCGGCGAGGCCGCCGAGCAGCGACAGCAGCAGTGACTCGCAGACGAACTGGACGGCGATATGGCGACGGGTCGCCCCGATCGCTCGTCGCAGGCCGATCTCGCCCCGGCGCTCGAGCACCGAGATCACCATCACGTTGGCGATCCCGACCCCGCCGACGAGCAGCGCGACCGCCCCGAGCCCGAGGAACAGCCCCGTGAACGCGCTCTTGGCCTCGGCCCGGGCCGCGATCGCGTCGGACGGCCGACTGATCTGGACCTCGTCCGGTGCCTGCGGCTTGACCGACGGCGCCAGCAGCTCCCGAACCTGCGCGACGTCGTCGGCGACGGTCCGGACGTAGACCGTCGTCGGCGATCGCACCACGCGCGTGAAGGTCCGCGCGAACGGATAGCCGATCAGCGCGGTCGCGTCGAGGGCGGGATCGAGCAGGACCGGTCGCATGATCCCGACGACCGTCAGCCAGCGGTCGGCGGCGTAGACCTGGGCGCCGGGCGCCGTCACCCCCAGCCGACGCGCGGCGGTCACGCCGAGCACCACCGACGGCGTGCGCGCGCTGGCCGGGTCGAGGAACCGACCCGCCGCCAGGTCGACGCCGAGCGTCCGGGCCAGGTTCGGATCCGCCGCCGCGACCGCGAGCCCACCGGTGTCGGTGCTCGGGACGTAGGGCGAGCTGCGGACGACCGCGTCGTCGATCAGGGCGACGGCCGACGCGCCGGTCACGCTCTCGATCCCGGCCGCACCGGCCCGCGCGGTCGACGGCAGCCGCGCCTCGCTCCCGAACATGTCCTGCCCCGGCTGCACCGTGAGCAGGTTGGTGCCGATCCGGTCCAGCCGCGCGAGCAGGTTCGCCTGGCTCGACGCGCTGAGGCCGAGGATCGTCACGATCGCCGCGATCCCGATCGCGATCCCGAGCCCCGCCAACGCGGTCCGCAGCCGCCGGCTGCGCAGGCCCTCGGTACCGACGCGGAGGACGTCGAGCGGCCGCAGCCGCGAGCCCTCGGTGACGACGCTCATCGCCGCTCGTCCCCGACGATCCGGCCGTCGCGGATCTCGACCTGCCGCGGCATCGCCCCGGCCAGCTCGCGATCGTGGGTGATCACGACCACGGTCGTCCCGCGCTCGTGCAGCTCGCGCAGGAGCGCCACGATCCGCTCGCCGGAGCGGGTGTCGAGGTTGCCGGTCGGCTCGTCGGCGAAGACGATGCTCGGCCGCGCGAGCAGCGCGCGGGCGATCGCCACCCGTTGGCGCTCACCGCCGGAGAGCTCGTTGGCCCGGTGGCTGGTCCGGTGCCCGAGGCCGACGTCAGCCAGGGCCGCGGCGGCTCGCCGTCGCCGCTCGCGGCGCACGACCCCGGCGTAGAGCAGTCCCTGGGCGACGTTGTCGGTCGCGCTGATCCCGGGCAGCAGGTGGAACTGCTGGAACACGAAGCCGATCTCTCGCGCGCGGAGACCGGCCAGCTGGCGGTCGCGCATCGTGGTCACGTCGTGGCCGGCGATCCGGACCGTGCCGCTGGTCGGCCGGTCGAGCGTCCCCATCACGTGCAGCAGCGTCGACTTGCCCGAGCCCGACGGGCCGACGATCGCCAGCAGCTCGCCGCGGCCGACGGTCAGGTCGAGCCGGTCGAGCACCGTCGTGTCGCCGCCGTAGGTCTTGGTCACGCCGCACAGGAGCAGCAGCTCGTCGTCATGCGACATCCGGCACCGCCACCCGGTCGCCCTCGTGGACTCCGGGCCCGGAGACCTCGGCGAGGCCATCGGAGAACATCCCGACGCGGACCGGCACGACCGTGGTCGTGGCCCCGCGGACCACGCGTAGCGCGTACTCCCCGCCACGGTGTGCGACCAGCGCGGTCACGGGGACCGCGAGCGCCCGCCGCCGGATCTCGCGCGTGAGCGCAACGCTGACCGGCGCGTGGTCGAGCCGCCCGGCGGCCTCCGAGCTCCGCAGCCGCACGAGCACGTCCAGCTTCGCCTTCTCCTCGCCCGAGCCGCCGCCCGCCCCGCCTCCGCCGCCGTCGCCGCTCCCGCTCGAGGTGACCGGGCCGACGTCGACGATCCGGCCGCCGACGGTCCGCTGGTTCGGCAGCGTCACGGTGACGCGCGCCCCGCGCCGGGCGAGCTGCTGCTTGGCCGCGTCGAGCGGGACCCGGACCAGCCGCACCGTCGAGGTCGCCTCCAGGACGGTGGTGCCGTCGCCGAGCGGGACGCCGACGGCCGCCTCGACCGACGCGATCCGGCGCGCGCCGTCGGCGAAGACCACCTCGCCGAGCACGACCCCGCCGGTCTCCGCCCGATCCGTGGCTCGCTGCCAGCGGCGGACGGCGTCGGCGGTCCCGCTGCTGAAGACCCCGTCGACGGTGAGCGGGCCGTAGCCGAGCGCGGCCAGGTTCAGCTGGAGCTGCCGGACGTCGCGCCCGCGCAGGCCCGCACGGAGCGTCCGCCAGGCGGGGATAGTGCCGTACAGCAGCCGGACCGGGCGCTGGTCGACGCGGTAGAGCACGCCCCCGCGCCGGACGACGTCTCCGACGGCGGCGGTCTCGGTCAGGGTGCCGGAGCCGGACGTTCCGCCCCCACGCCCGTTGCCGGCTCCCTGGCCCTCGTTCGATCCGTCGCCCGACGAGCCGGAGCCGGAGCCACCGGCCCCGGAGCCCCCTCCGGACCCCGAGCCCGAACCGCCGGTTCCGGACCCCGAACCGCCGTCGCCCGACCCCAGACTCGGGGACCCGGCCCGGTGGACCAGCGCGACCGCCTCCCCGTAGCCGTAGGTCCCGCCGACGATCTCGCTCTCGCGCAGCGTCCGCCGCTCGACCGTCGCCGTGCTCGAGGGCGCGCCGGCCTGGGCCTCCGCGCCCGGTCGCCCGGACCCCGGCCAGAGCACGATCGTCGCCGTCGCCGCGATCGCGACGACCAGCGCCAGCGCGACCGCCCGCCGACGTGCCCGCCGGCTCACTGGCTCGGCGCCGCCGTCGGCGCCGCCATCGTCACGCGGCCGCCCGGTCCGCCGCAGGCCTTGATCGCGGCCTTGAAGGTCGGCGACTCGGGATCGATGTCGATCATCTTGGTCGCGCCGCTCGCCGTCGGATCGGGCATGTCGACGCCGTGCTCGCGCATGCACTTGGCGGTCTTGATCGCCTCGTCGGTCGCCGCCTGCTTCTCCTCCGCGCTCATCGCCGGCGCCTTCGGCGCGAGCTTCTCGCAGGCCTTGAACGCCCCGTCGACCGGCGCGGCGCCCTCGGCGTCCGCCCCGCGCACCACGCTCATCTGGTTGCCGTCGGCGCTGACCTTCGGGTCGGGCATGTCGACGCCGTGCTCGCGCATGCACTTGGCGAACTTGATCGCCTGGGCCTGGACCGCGGCGCCCTTGTCCTTCGGCGGGTCGTCGTCTCCGCTGCCGCCGCAGCCGGTGGCGGCGACGAGCGCGGTGGTGGTCAGGAGCAGGGTCAGGCCGTGACGGAGCCTGGTGGAACGGGACATCTCGGTCCTCCGGAATCGGGGTACGGACGCCGACCGTAGGCCCGCTCCCCTAACACGACCGTCACAGGCCGCCGCGACCATACGTGGGTGTTATGCGGCCATCGCTTGAATGACCTCCCGTATGCGCGTACTGCTCGTCGAGGACCAGCGCGATCTCGCGACCCTGGTCGCCAAGGGCCTGCGGGGACGCGGGTTCGCCGTCGACGTGGCCGCCGACGGCGCCGTGGCGCTGGCCAAGGCGGGAGCGGTCGACTACGACGTCGTCGTGCTCGACCGCGACCTGCCAGAGGTCCACGGCGACGAGGTCTGCCGGCGGCTCCGCGACGGCGATCGTGCGTGGCCGGGCAAGATCCTGATGCTGACCGCCTCGGGCAGCATCGACGACCGCGTCGACGGCCTCCGGCTCGGTGCCGACGACTACCTGCCCAAGCCGTTCGCGTTCCGCGAGCTGGTCGCGCGGCTGGAGGCGCTGGCCCGCCGCTCGGGGCCGTACCGCCCGCCGCTGATCGCGCACGCCGGGATCGAGCTCGATCCCGCGGCCCGCTCCGTCCGTCGCGAGGGCATCCCGGTCGACCTCAACAACAAGGAGTTCGGCGTACTCGAGGTCCTGCTCGGTCGTCCCGGCGACCCGATCAGCTCCGAGACGTTGCTGGAGCGGGTCTGGGACGAGCACACCGACCCGTTCACCAACACCGTCCGCGTGACCGTCATGCGGCTGCGGCGCAAGCTCGGCGAGCCGGACCCGATCGAGACCGTCGTCGGCGTCGGCTACCGGATCGCATGAGCGGCGTCCTGCGCTGGCGCCGCTCGCGGCACTCGGTCCGCTCGCGGCTGGCGACCCGCTACGCGATCGTCGCCTTCGTCACCGGAGCCCTGCTGCTGAGCTTCGCCTACGTGGTGATCCGCCACGAGCTGACCCCGAAGGCGACCCCGCGGTACCTGACCACCCGCGGCTTCGCGCCGACCGAGAACGCCGCCGGGACCGCTCGCCCCGACGCCATGTTCCAGATGGCCCCGGTCTCGCCGCTCTCCGGCGAGGCGCTCGCCGACGTGCTCTCGACCCCCGCAGCGACCGTCGAGCCGCTGCCCGGGATCGCGGCGCTGCCGGCGCTGCCGGCCGTCGAGCTGGCGCGCACGACCGCCACCCGCGACGTCGCGGTCAAGGTCCTCCAGGCGGTCCAGGTCCGCGACCAGCAGGTCCTCCGCAACGTCCTGCTCGCGCTCGGCGCGGCGCTGCTGCTGGTGACGCTGATCTCCGCCTGGATCGGCTGGCTGCTCGCCGGGCGCGCACTGGCTCCGGTCGCCCGGATCACCGCGGCGGCCCGCGGGGTCACCGAGCGCAACCTCCACGAGCGGATCGCCCTCGGCGGCCCGCGCGACGAGCTGCGGGAGCTGGCCGACACCTTCGACGGGATGCTCGACAAGCTCGACGTCGCGTTCGAGAGCGAACGACGGTTCGTGGCGAACGCCTCGCACGAGCTGCGGACCCCGCTGGCCGTCGTCCGGACCGCGATCGACGTCGCCGAGGACGGCGGTCCGCTCGACGACGAGACCCGCACGATGGTCGCCGCGATCCGCCGCGCGCTGACCCGCGCCGAGCAGCTGGTCGATCGGCTGCTGACCCTCGCCCGCAGCGACCGTGGGATCGAGACCGCCGTCCCGGTGCCGCTCGGGCGGATCGTCGCCGAGACCGTCGAGGAGCGGCTCGGCGGCGGACGCGCGGGCGACCTCGCGGTCACGGTCGAGCAGCGCAACGTCGATGACCTGACGGTCAGCGGCGACGCCGTCCTGCTCGGCACGTTGGTCGGCAACCTGCTCGACAACGCCGTCCTCTACAACCGGGCCGCCGGACGGCTGTGGGTGACCGTCGGTCACGACCGCGACCGCGACGGCTGGCTGCTGCTGCGGGTCGAGAACGACGGGCCGCTGCCCCCGATCGAGCAGCCCGAGGCGCTGCTGCGCCCGTTCCAGCGGGCCGCGGGCCGGACCGGGCACGGCGGCTTCGGCCTCGGCCTCTCGATCGTCGACTCGATCGCCCGCGCCCACGGCGGAACCGTCCTGCTGACTGCCCGGCCCGAGGGCGGACTGGTCGTCGAGGTCCGGCTGCCGCGGGCGTCCGGCTAGAGGGTCGATTGCGCGGATTCGCGGATCAGCAGAAGTGGACCTCGACGCCGTCCTTGCTGTCGTCGAAGGCCCAGTGGCCCTGGATCGCGGACACCTCGGCCAGCGGCAGCTCGTAGCTCCAGGCGACGTCGCTGATGCCGGCGACCGTCCAGTACGACGCCTCGCCCTTGTAGGGGCAGACCGTCCGCAGCCCGGAGCCGGGGCCGGCCGGGATCTGGAGCGCGACCGCGGGCAGGTACGGGCGCGGAGCCAGCCCGGTCTCGGCGACCAGCTTGGCGTGACCGGAGCGGGCGACCAGCTGGCCCCAGATCCGGACCTCGACCGGGCGCGTGGCGGTGAAGACGTCGACTCGGTGGTACGGGTCCTTGGGGCCGCCGACGACCCGCTCCTCCTCCACGAACCAGGCGTCGACGTGGGCGGGGTCGGGCGCGGCGAGGCCCCGCAGCCACGAGGCCTCGGTGAGCGGTCGCTCGTAGGCCCAGACCGCGTCGGCCACCGAGCCCCCGCTGGCCTGGACGTTCCAGTAGGAGGCGTCGCCCTTGAACGGGCAGTGGGTCGAGGTGCCGCTGCGCTCGAAGAGGTCGCGGCGGAAGTCCGCCAGCGGGGCGTAGACGCGGGGCGGGATCCCGGTCTCGTAGAGCAGCTGCGCACGGAACGTGTCGAGCACCATCATGCCGCCGATCGCCGCGCGCACCTGCAGCCCGTACGGCTGGAGGAAGAGGCGGTGGGCCGGACTCGCCGCCTCGATGTCGAAGTTGAAGCGTCCGTCGGTGCGGCCCAGCGGCCCGGTTCCCAGGGTGAGGCTCATGCCCCAGCCTGACACGCGGACCGCGCGCCGGGGAGGCGATCTGCGGGTCAGGCGGCGACGCCGGCCAGGACCGGGGCGGCCGGGGCCTGCTGCTGGTCGTCCTCGAGCTCGCGGGCGCGCCATTCGGAGCGGCGCTGCTCGGCGGCGGTGACCGCCTCGTGGAGCAGCGCGAACTCCTGGGTCGGCATCGAGACCATCGTGTCGTGGGCGGGCGTCGCGGCGACCACGGTCGGCTGCCCGTGCGAGGCGCCGTAGCGCAGGGTCAGCGAGATCGCGATCGAGCAGAGCACGACGGTGCCGAGGTTGGCCACGCCGAGGAACGTCGCGCCGAGGCCGACGAGGTTGACGTAGGCCATGCAGAGATTGGTGATCGCCCCCATCATCCAGCCGACCGGGCTCTGGCCGGCGGCGGAACGGGTGCGGAGCATGCGGCTGATCTGGGGCAGGTTGGCCCCGATCCCGAAGGCGATGGCCACAGCAGAGAAGACGGAAACGAGAAACATAGACGGCACGGGGGAAGTGGTGTTCAGGCATGGGTCGACGACGGGGCGGTGTCGCCGCACCGCACTGATCGCCGACAGTGCGCGTGCGGAAGCACGACGACGACCCGCGCGCCACCGACGTCTGCCGGTGCGAGCGGGTCGCAGGTCCCTCCGGGCTTCGCCAGCAGTTGCCGGTCGCCGCGCCCAAAGGGCAACCCCTTCGCTTCATTCAATGTAGCGAGAGCCAAGCGCTCCGCAAGGGGGTCGGGATGTGGACGTGGTCACACGAGCCGGAACGCCCCTTGGCAACGGGCGTTGCGGCCTCCCGCGAGGGCACAGTCGGCCGCCCGCGTGGCGGCTCTCACGACGGCGCGCACCGCCGGTCGCTAAGCTGCTCCTTCGTTGCGCCCGTAGCTCAGCTGGATAGAGCGTCGGTCTACGGAACCGAAGGTCAAAGGTTCGAATCCTTTCGGGCGCGTGACGAAAAGCCTCCATCCGGAGGCTTTTCTCGTTTCTGGGCTGTCTCGGTCCGGGACTGCCTCGTTCTGGGGCCGTCCCGATCCGGGGTGGCCCGTTCTGGGCCGTGCGGCCGACAACGGCCGACGGGCGAGTGCCCGTATCACGCCCTCGTGTCGTGGAGTACGCCTCTCCGGGCTACCGAAGCTCGATCAGCCGGTGCCCCGCATCGACCATCGCGACGATCCGGTCGATCAACGGGTCGAACCACTCGACCAGAGCGTGCTTGCGCGTGTTCCCGACCCGAACCCAGACCACGACGGGAGCCGGATCGCCGAGCAGCACCATGTCGGAGAAGTCCTCGTCCTTCGTGACGAGCACCGCACCGTGCTCCACCGCGTAGGCCCAGAGCTCGCGATCAGGAGCGTCGCCCCGGGTGACGTCGGTGACGTGCTCAGCGTGGTGTCCGTGTGCGGCGAGCAGCCGCGCCAGCGCGGGCGGCAGCTGGGCGTCGACGAGGAACCGCACCCTACGCGGCGATCACGATCGCGTGATCGGCCTGCGCAGCGGCGTACTGGAGGCACGCGCCGATGTCATCACGCGTGAGGTACGGGTAGTCCTCGAGGATCTCGCCCTCGGACGCGCCCGCCGCAAGCAACGACAGCACGTCGGACACGCGCATCCGCGTGCCCCGCACCACGGGACGGCCATGCACGACGTCGCCGTCGACCGTGATGCGCTCCAGAAGGGACATGCCCCCAGGATAGAGGCCACCGACACGACAAACCAGCGGTCCACGGGCATCGGCTTGATGAACCGGCGGCTACGGGACCGAGGGTCAAAGGTGCGAGTCCTTTCGGGCGTGTCACGAAGATCTCCTCACGGAGGCCTTTCTCGTTTCTGCGACTCCTGCGCAGCGGCGGATGCGGCCAGCGCGTGGTCGACCGTGCGGCGCAGGAAGCGGTGCACCTCAGGGCCTGCATCCGGGCCGTGGACCGCGACGATCTCGATCGCCTGGCGACGCGGGGAGGCCGACCGGTCGACGACGAGGCCGCCGTCGAGGTGCCTCGCTGCGCCGCCCGCCCCCGGCCCGACCAACCCGACGGCAGGTCGCCCGTCGCGCCGGCGCCGCTTCGCCTACCATGGACGGGCAGCGCGCAGTTCGCGCAGCCCGCGCCCGTAGCTCAGCTGGATAGAGCGTCGGTCTACGGAACCGAAGGTCAAAGGTTCGAATCCTTTCGGGCGCGTGACGAAAAGCCTCCATCCGGAGGCTTTTCTCGTTTCCGGGGCCGACTCCGCGAGGCCGTCGGCAGCGGACGGCCGGCGCCACCACGGCGAGACGCACGCGCTCGTCGCGGTCCTCGAGATCGCCGAGCTCGCCCGTGAAGTCCCGGCGAGAGACCTGTTCCATGTACCGTGTCCGCCCTGGCGGGATACACCGTCCATGCTCGTAGGGGAGACGACGGTGCAACCAGTGTTCGCAGGTGTGTGGCGCAGTATCCGGATGTGGAGCGTCTTGGCGTTGGGCTTGGTCCTGCTCACCGGCGCCATCGGCGGCGTCACGGCCGGCACGGCGGCGGCCGCCCCGATTGCCGGGGCGGCGCAGGACGGGCGCATCACCACCGGCAACCTCCACACGTGCGCGATCAAGACCGACGGCACCCCGGCCTGCTGGGGGAGCAACGCCTGGGGGCAGACCGCGATCCCGGCCGGCACCGGCACCGTCACCCAGATCGCCGCCGGGCAGTTCCACACGTGCGCGGTCAAGACGGACGGCACCCCGACCTGCTGGGGCCGGAACGAGGCCGGGCAGAGCAGCGTCCCGGCCGGCACCGGCACGGTCATCCAGATCTCCGCCGGCCTGTACCACACGTGCGCGGTCAAGACCGACGGCACCCCGACCTGCTGGGGCCGGAACGACGAAGGCCAGGGCACGATCCCGGCCGGCACCGGCACCGTCACCCAGATCTCCACCGGCACCTTCTTCACGTGCGCGGTCAAGACGGACGGCACCCCCACCTGCTGGGGCATGAACGACGTCGGGCAGACCGGGATCCCGGCCGGCACCGGCACCGTCACCCAGATCTCCGCCGGCGCCTTCCACGCATGCGCGGTCAAGGCGAACGGCACCCCCACCTGCTGGGGCCTGGACGACCTGGGGCAGCGCACGATCCCGAACGGCATTGGCACCGTCACCCAGATCTCCACCGGCAATTACCGCACGTGCGCCATCAAGACCGACGGCATACCCACCTGCTGGGGCTACGGCACCTCGGGGCAGAGCACCGGCCCGGCCGGCACCGGCGCCGTCACCCAGATCTCCGCCGGCCTGTACCACACGTGCGCGGTCAAGACCAACGGCACCCCTACCTGCTGGGGCGGGAACGACGAAGGCCAGAGCGCGGTCCCCACCAGCCTCGGGACGGTCGCGCTCCCGCAGATCAGCGCCGGTGGCCAGGGGTCGTGCGCGATCAAGGCCAGCGGCCTGCCGGGCTGCTGGGGCTCGCTCGGTGTCCCCGCCGGCACCCCGGCTCTCACGCAGATCGCCGCCGGCGCGCGCTTCGCGTGCGCGATCCAGGTCGGCGGCACCGCCCGCTGCTGGGGGTCGAACGAAGCCGGCGCGACGGACATACCGACCGGCCTCGGCCTGATCCGGCAGATTGCCGCGGGCCCGTTCCACGGCTGCGCGATCCAGGCGGACGGCACCCCCGTCTGCTGGGGGTCGAACTTCGGCGGGCAGCTCAACATCCCCATCGGGATCGGCGCCGTCACCAAGATCGCCGCCGGGCAGTACAACACGTGCGCGATCAAGGCGGACGGCACCCCCATCTGCTGGGGCCAGAACAGCGAGGGACAGAACACGATCCCCACCGGGATCGGCGCCGTCACCGAGATCGCCGTCGGCTACCAACACGTCTGCGCGGTGCAGGCCGACGGCGCTCCCGTCTGCTGGGGCGACACGGCCAGTGGCGGCACCGCGATCCCGGCCGGCATCGGCCCCGTCACCCAGATCGGCGCCGGTTCGAGCCGGTCGTGCGCGCTCCAGGCCGACGGGACGCCGGTCTGCTGGGGCGACCACAGCGCGGTCCCGGCCGGCACCGGCACCGTCACCAAGCTGTCCACCGGTTCCGACCACACCTGTGCGGTCCAGGTCGCCGGCGCGATCGTCTGTTGGGGATACGACGGCTACCAGCAGCTCGGCGGCACGCCGACGATCACCAGCCCAGACCCGGGCGCGACCATCGGACCGGGCGCGTACACGCACACCTTCACCGCCGGCCCGGCCGCCCGCCCCACCGCGCGCTTCTTCGTCAGCGCCGGCTCGCTGCCTCCCGGCCTGACCCTCGACGGCGCGACCGGCGGGCTGTCCGGCGCCCCGATCACCAGCGGCGACTACACCGCGACGGTCACCGCCACCAACGACCTCTTCGGGCCCAACGACACGCAGACGTTCACGCTCCACGTCGACGTGACCCCGCCGGCCGTGCCCGGCGGCCTGGCGACCACGCCCGCGTCACCGAGCCGCTCGCTCACGCCCCTCGTCACCGGCACCGCCGAGGCCAACTCGACGGTCGACCTGTACGACAACGCGACCTGCACCGGCACCCCGCTCGCGTCGGGCTCGGCCGCTGCTCTCGGGGACCCCGGCCTGACGATCACCGTTCCGGCGGACACGACCACCACGGTCCACGCAACCGCGACCGACGATCTCGGAAACGTCTCGGCGTGCTCCACGAGCACCGTCACCTACGTCAACGACCGGACCGCCCCCGTCGCGCCCAGTGACCTGGCGACGACGCCGGCCCCCCGGGGCCGTTCGCTCACGCCCCTCGCCACCGGGACCGCCGAGGCCGGCTCGACGGTCGACCTGTACGACAACGCGACCTGCACGGGCACGCCACTGGCGTCGGGCTCGGCCGCCGGCTACGCGGACCCCGGCCTGACGATCACCGTTCCGGCGGACGCGACGACCACCGTCCACGCGACCGCGACCGACGCGGCCGGCAACACGTCCGCCTGCTCGACGAGCAGCGTCACCTACGTCAACGACCGTACCCCGCCGGCCGTGCCCGGCGGCCTGGCTACCACGCCCGGCTCCCCGAGCCGCTCGCTCACGCCCCTCGTCACCGGGATCGCCGAGGCGGGCTCCACCGTCGACCTGTACGACAACGCGACCTGCACCGGCACCCCGCTCGCGTCGGGCTCGGCCTCCGACCTCGCGTCGCCCGGCCTGACGATCACGGTTCCGGCGGACACGACCACCACCGTCCACGCAACCGCGGCGGACGATCTCGGAAACGTCTCCGCCTGCTCGACGAGCACCGTCACCTACGTCAACGACCGGACCGCCCCCCTCGCGCCCAGTGACCTGGCGACGACGCCCGCCTCGCCGTCGGCGAGCACCGATCCCCACGTGAAGGGCACCGCCGAGGCGGGCGCCACCGTCACGTTGTACGCCAACGCGACGTGCACCGGCACGCCGCTGGCCAGCGGGGACGCGAGCAGGTTCGCCGCGCCGGGCCTGGCGATCACCGTCGCCGCCGACGCGACGACGACCGTCCACGCGAACGCCACCGACGCGGCCGGCAACATCTCGCCGTGCTCGTCCCGCCTGACGTACCGCAACGAGCAGCCGCGGCCGCAGCCGCAACCCGAGCCCGTGGTGCCGCCCGCCCCGCGAGCACCGGAGCCGCGGCCCGAGCCTGCGCCGGCAGCGAAGGTCACCGCTCTCACGAGCAACGCCACCTGCATCGGCACCGGCCGCCGCGCGCGCAAGGACATCACGGTCCGCTATCGCACCAACCAGGCCGCGACGACGACGTTCACGCTCCAGCGCCGCACCGCCCCCAAGACGGCGACGTACACCCGCTGCCCAGGCCCGCAACCGGTCGGCGACGGCGGCGAGCAGCCCATCTACGTCACCGCCACCTCGACGCGGGCCGCCACCCGCGCCGCGCGCACCCGCGCCGCGAGGCCACTCGTGCTCACCCGCACCCAGACGGCCGGCGCGCACACCCTCAGGCTCCTGCGCGATCTGCAGGCCACGCGCCTCGCCCCCGGCCGCTACCGGCTGCGCGTCGCGCCCGTCTCCACCACCGGCGTGCCCGGCCCGGTGGCCACCCTCTACCTCTGGGTCCTCGCGCCACCCAAGGCCCGGTAGCCACGCTGGCCCTCGTCTCCGCTCTCGCGCGAAGGCGAAGGCCTCTCGCCGCGCGCTGGACGGGATTGCCGCGGACCGCGTCGCCGGGCAGGGCGCGGGACCGGCGGCTCGCCGCGTCGCCCGGGCGCGTTAGCGAGCCCGCGCGCGCAGCTCAGATCAGGAACCGGAACGCCGCGCTGCTCGGGTCGACCGGCTCGATGTGGAGCGGCGACTCGGCCATCCGTGCGAGCAGGGCCGGGAAGTCGTCGGCGCGGGCGATCTCGATCCCGACCAGCGCCGGCCCGGTCTCGCGGCTGTTGCGCTTGACGTACTCGAAGAGGGTGATGTCCTCGTCCGGACCGAGCACCTCGTCGAGGAACCGCCGGAGCGCGCCCGGCTCCTGGGGGAAGTCGACGAGGAAGTAGTGCTTGACGCCGCCGTGGATCAGGGCGCGCTCGAGGATCTCGCCGTAGCGGCTGACGTCGTTGTTGCCACCGGACAGCACGCAGACCGTGACCGTGCCCGGCGTCGGCGCCACCGAGCGGCCGATCGCGCTGCTCGCGAGCGCCCCCGCCGGCTCGGCGATGATGCCGTCCGTCTGGTAGAGCGCGAGCATCTCCTCGCAGACGGCGCCCGTCTCCACGGCGACCATCCGCACGCCGCTCTCCTGCACGATCGAGAAGGGGCTCGCCCCCACCGTCCGCACCGCCGCGCCGTCGACGAACCCGTCGAGCTCGGCGAGCGTCACCGGCGCCCCCGCCTCCAGCGCCGCGGCCATGCTGGCGGCGCCGGCCGGCTCGACGCCGACCACCTCGACCTCGGGGTGACGATCGTGGAGCCACGCCAGCGTGCCGGCCAGCAGCCCGCCGCCGCCTACGGGAACGACGACCCGGTCGGGCACCCGCCCGAGCTGCTCGACGATCTCGCGCACGACCGTGCCCTGCCCCGCGACCGTCCGCGGGTCGTCGAAGGCCGGCACGAGGTGGGCGCCCGTACGCGCCGCGTCGGCCGTGGCCGCCGCGGAGGCCGCGTCGTAGGTGTCGCCCTCGACCGCGATCTCGATCCAGCTCCCGCCGATCGCCGCGATCCGGTCGCGCTTCTGACGCGGGGTCGTCCGCGGGAGGTAGACGCGGCCGGGCACCCGCAGCGCGGCGCAGGCATAGGCGACGCCCTGGGCGTGGTTGCCGGCGCTGGCGCAGACCACGCCCGCCGATACGTCCTCGAGCTGCGCCATCAGGTTGTACGCCCCGCGCAGCTTGTACGAGCGGACCGGCTGGAGGTCCTCGCGCTTCAGCCAGACCTCCCCGCCCGCGATCTCCGACAGTCGGGCGTTGCGCTCCAGCGGAGTTCGCACGACGACGCCCTCGAGACGCGCGGCCGCCGCGTCGACCTGTGCCGCGCCCGGCCGGGCCGCGGCCGCAGAGACCGCCCGCGAGTGTGGAGAGTCGCTCATGCCTGTATGCCTATCGCTTCCGCCTGTGACAACGTCGTAACAGAACGATAGTCCAACGTCACGGCGGGCGTGGCCGTCGGGGCCGGACGCGATACTGCCCGCATGCGGCACTCCCCCGACCACGCGGTCACCGATCCGGCCGTAGTGCGCAGCCTGATCGCCGAGCACCCGTGGGCGACGCTCGTCAGCCACGGCGACGACGGGCTGATCGCCACCCACTGCCCGGTGCTGCTCGACGACCGCGGCGACGAGCTGGCCGTCGTCACCCACCTCGGCCGCCCCGACGACCTCCAGCACGACCTCGCGGGCGGCGAGCTGCTGCTGATCGTCAGCGGGCCGCACGGCTACGTGTCGCCCAGCTGGTACGTCGAGGACGACACCCCGGCGCCGACCTGGAACTTCAGCGTCGCCCACTGCTACGGCGTGCCGGAGGTGCTCGATCCCGACGAGAACCTGCGCGTCCTGACCCGCCTGGTCGAGCACTTCGAGCAGCACGTCGAGCGCCCGGTCCTGCTCGACCAGGAGTTCGGCGCGCTGCTCGCCAAGGGCACGGTCGGGATCCGGCTGCCGATCGCCCGCTTCGTCTGCAAGGTCAAGATGAGCGCGAACAAGAAGCCCGAGAGCCAACAGCAGGTGCTCGCCGCCCTCCGCGCCCCCGGCCCCTACCGCAACCCGACGCTGGCCGACGAGATGGAGCGGGCGCTCGGCGACTGAGGGCGGGGACGCCGCGGGCGGATTGCCGTTCGCGGGCAACGGCAATCCGCATCAGTCCCCAGCCGTCCCCACCCCGATGCAGCATGCCGTTCGCCGGCAACGGCAATCCGCATCGGTCGCCCGCTGCGCGCCCAGCGGCCCACCCGAGGGCTCAGGCCCCCGCGTCGCCCTGCAGCTCCTGCTGGACGGCGGCGAACTCGACCGCCATCCGCTCGGCCAGCGCCTTGGCCGCCGAGAGCGGACGGACCATCACGGTGAACCGGTCGATCAGGCCGTCCTCGCGGGTGTGCAGGAAGTCGACGCCCTGGAGGTCGAGGTCGTTGACCCGGGCCGCGAAGACGAGCGCGTGGTCGTCCGCGTCCTCGGCACCGATCTCGACCTCGTAGCGGAAGTCCTCGAAGACCCGCGAGACCCCGAGCAGGATCCCCGAGACGAGGTCCCGCCCCTGGTAGGGCTTGAAGGCGACCGGGCTGTGGAAGACGACGTCCTCGGCCAGCATCGCGTGGATGGCCTCGAAGTCCTGGGCCTCGACGGCCGCGCGGAAGGGATGCATGCGGTGATCCTTGCGCAGACGGCCGCTCGTGGGGTGAAAAACGGCGTCGTGCCGGCCGGGGGTGGTCGCTCAGCCGGCCGTCCCGTCGCGGACGACCGCCGCCGCGAGGTACGCGTCGATCGCGTCGCGGTTCCGCGTCAGGCACTGCACGCGGCGGGCCATCGCGTCGCGCTCGCGCCGCAGCCGATCCATCATCTCCGGGTCCACGTACGGCGGATGCAGCGCCTCGGGGCGGTCGAGGCAGGGCAGCATGTCGCGGATGATGGCGGTCGGCAGGCCCGCGTCGAGCAGCCCGCGGATCTGCGCGATCAGATCGACGGCCTCCGCGCAGTAGTCGCGGTAGCCGTTGGCGTCGCGCCCCGGGGCGATCAGCCGCTGCTCCTCGTAGTAGCGCAGCAACCGCCGCGACACGCCGGTCGCCTCCGCCAGCTCACCGATCCTCATGTGACGCACCGCACATCCGGCCTCCTTGACCTTCACACCGATGTGAGGGCTGACCATAGCGTCATGGACCACTCGCCCCTCGAAGCCCCGCTCCCGCGAGCGGAGCGTCCGTCCCCCGCGCCGTCGCCCCGGCAAGCGGGACGGCTCCCGCTCCCAGGCCTGATCGCGCTCGCCGCCGCCGCGTTCATCACGATCCTGACCGAAGCGCTGCCGGCCGGCCTGCTGCCGGAGATGAGCGCCGACCTCGGCGTCTCCGAGGCCCGGATCGGAATGCTCGTCACCGTCTACGCGGTCGGCTCGGCGATCACCGCGATCCCCCTGACCGCCCTGACCCGCGGCGTGCCCCGGCGCAGGCTGCTGATCGGCACGATCCTCGGCTTCGCCGTCGCCAATGCCGTCACCACGCTCTCGCACGACTACGCGCTGACGATCGCCGCCCGGCTGGTGGCCGGCGTCGCCGCGGGACTGTTGTGGGCGCTGCTCGCCGGCTACGCGATGCGGATGGTCGCGCCGGAGGCCAAGGGACGCGCGCTCGCCGTCGCCATGGCCGGCGCGCCCGTCGCCCTGTCGGCCGGCATCCCGGCGGCCACGCTGCTCGGGCAGCTCTCCGACTGGCGCGTCGCCTTCGGCGCCATGAGCGCTGCCGCGCTCGTGCTGATCGCGTGGTTGCTGCGCACCGTCCCGCCGTTCCCGGGCGAGGCCGGAGACCGCCGTCTGCCGATCCGCCGGGTCCTCGCGCTCCCCGGACTCGCGCCGGTCCTGCTCGCGACAGGCGCCTTCGTGCTCGCCCACAACCTCCTCTACACCTACATCGCGCCGCTGCTGGAGCTCGACGGCAACGCCGATCGCGTCAGCCTGGTCCTGTTCGTCTTCGGCTTCGTCTCGCTCGCGGGCGTCGCGCTCGCCGCCCGCCACGTCGATCACCGCCTGCGCACGCTGGTGCTCGCCGCGACGGCGCTGTTCGCCGGCTCCCTGCTGCTGCTCGGCACCGCCGGCTCGAGCTTCCCGATGGCGCTGCTCGCAGCCGCCGGCTGGGGTCTCGCCTTCGGCGGCGCCGGGACGTTCTTCCAGGCCGCCTCGGCGAACGCCGCCGGCCCGACCGCCGACGTCGCCCAATCGATGGTCGTCACGGTCTGGAACGTCGCGATCGCGATCGGGGCCCTGCTCGGCGGGGCCGTCGTCGACAGCGCCGGTCCGCGGTCCCTGCCGTGGGTGGCGCTCGCGTTCGCGCTGGCTGCGCTGCTGGTCGTCTGGTCCGCTCGCCGGCACGGCTTCCCTTCGACCGAGCCCACACAGGATGTGGTCCCCGAGGCCGTCCGGATCCCGGCCTGAGGCGGGTGAGTCCCGGCCGGGATGGCGGCGCGCACCCCGGCGCGAGCGGGCGGTGCGAGCCCCCGGCGCGCGTGGGCGGCGCGAGCGGGCGGCGCGAGTAGCGGTGCGCGTGGGCGGCGCAAGTAGCGGTGCGCGTGGGCGGTGCCAGTAGCGAGCGTCCTACCCCCGCGCCGCCGCCACCCGCTCCCGGACCGCCGGGGCGACCTCGTGGGCGAACCGCTCGATCTGGACCGTCGAGGGGTCGTCGGGCCAGAAGACGAAGGTGTCGACACCGGACTCGAGCACCCACATGCTCAGCGCGTCGACCCACTGGCTCGCGGGGCCCTGGAGCACGTCGTCGCCGGTCGTGCCGTCGGTGATCGTGCCGCTGATGTTGTAGAGCCGCCGGATGTCGGCCGGATCGCGGTCCGCGCCGTTCGCAGCGTCGTCGATCCGCTGGTGGAGCTCCGGCAGCTTCTCGGGCGGCATCCACGAGCGCGACGGGATCCAGCCGTCGGCGTGGCGGCCGAGGATCCGCAGCATCCGCGGGCCCTGCGCACCGAGCCAGATCGCGATCTCGTGCGGGGGCTTCGGCCCCGGCTGGTGCCCGTGCAGCCGGTAGTGCTCGCCCTCGACGTTGGCCGATCCCTCGGCGGCCCAGATCGTCTGCATCACGATCAACGCCTCCTCGAGCGCGTCGACCGACTGCTTCGGCGTCTTCCGCTCGCCGCCCATCGCCACGATCGCGTCCCAGAACGCCCCCGCCCCGAGGCCGAGCTCGAACCGCCCGCCGCTGATCACGTCGATCGAGGCCGCCGCCTTCGCCAGCAGCGGCGCCGGCCGCAGCGGCAGGTTCGCCACGTCGGGGAACAGGTGGATCCGGTCGGTCTCGGTCGCCAGGCTCGCGAGCAGCGCGAAGGTGTCGAGGAACCGCCGCTGGTACGGGTGATCCTGGATCCCGACCAGGTCGAGGCCCGCGCGATCGGCGGCACGGACCTCGGCGCGGATCGCGTCGATCCGACTCGCCTCGGGGATCACCGAGATCCCGAAGGCCAGCGGTCGTCCGTAGTCGTGCATCGTGTGGCTCCTTCGCGGGTGCCCGGCGAGGCTGCTCGTCGAGGTCGAACTGCGGCCATCGTCGCAAGCGGCGGCGGTCGCGGCAAGGACGAGCCGTGGCGCGAGGGGCGGGTGGGCGCGCGGCGGGTAGCGGCGCGGCGGTCGGCGGTGGGCGGTCGGCGGCGCCGCAAGTCGGGCGGGGCGGCGCGGGGCTGATGCAGCTTGGCGTTCCCGGGGAACGGTATTCCGCATCAGCTCCTCGGGCGAGGCCGACTGATGCGGATTTGGGGCCTATACGACGGTAGATCCGCATCAGTCGCCGGGCGCCTGATGCGGATTTAGGGCCTATACGACCCACTATCCGCATCAGGCGCCCTCCGGCCCGCCTCGCCTCGCCCCGCCAACCTCGCCCAACCTCGCCCGGACCGACCTCGCCCGCCCGCCCGGCCGACCTCGCCCGACCCGCCCCGGCCCCGCCCGGCCGAAACCGCCCGAGCCGCCGACGACGACCCAGGCCCCCGCGTCAGCCCGGCGCGGTGTTCCGGATCAGCGCCTCGCGCGCGGCCTTCATGTGCTCGCGGATCAGGTCGCCGACGCGCTCGGCCGCCTTCGCGTCGCCCGCGGCGGCGGCGGTCGCCTCGACGATCTCGACGTGCTCGTCGTGGACGCGGCGAAGGTCCTCGGCCGAGTACGACGAGTAGAGACGCAGGGCCGAGTAGGCGTCGCGCGCGACCTGGATCGACTCGACGATCCGCCGGTACGGGCAGCGCGAGTTGAGCAGGTTGTGGAACTCGATGTTGAGCTGGGCGCCGCGCTTGGGGCTCTGGGCCGGGTCGTCGAGGCCGGCCTCCATCTCCGCCAGCACCGCCCGCAGCCGCGCGACGTCGTCGGCCTCCATCCGCTGGACGCTCTCGCAGGCCGCGAACGGCTCGAGCAGCTCGCGCATGATCAGGGTCTCGACCGCGACGCCCTGGTCGAACGGGGCGACCAGCAGGCTGGTGCCCTGACGGACCACGAGCCCGTCGGTCTCCAGCCGCTGCAGCGCCTCGCGGACAGGGGTCCGGCTGACGCCGAGGTCGCGGGCGATCTCGTTCTCGACCAGCCACGACTCCGGCGGCAGCTCGCCCCAGACGATCCGCTCACGCAGGATCTGCGCGGTCTGCTCCGCGAGCGTGACCCGGACCGGACGGGCACTGCCGCCGGCCCCGCGGCCTGCCGCCGCGCTGGTCATCGGACGCGCTCCGCCCGGCCAGCCGCCAGGCGGTCCGCCCGGCGAGTCGCCCGGCCGGTCGCCGCGCTGTCCGCCACGCCGGTCATCGCCGGCCGCTTCTCGTCGTGCTCACGCGCATCACTGGTCCGCGGAATCCTTCCCGGCCCCCCGGACGGACGCGAACTGCGGGCGCCGCTTGGCGAGGAAGGCCTCGATCCCCTCGGCGCAGTCGTCGGTCGCGCGCGCCTGCTCGAACAGCCGCCGCTCGTACTCGATCCCGGCGTCGAACGGCATCCGCTCGGCTGCCCGCACCGCCCGCTTGGCCAGCCGCGCGGCGAGCCGTGGACGCTTCGCGATCTCGGCCGCCAGCTCCAGCGCCTCCTCGCGCAGCCGCGCGACCGGCACGACCCGGTTCACGAGCCCGATCGCCAGCGCCTCGGCGGCGTCGACCCGGCGGCCGGTCAGGACCAGCTCGGTCGCCCGCTGACGCCCGAGCAGGTGGCTCAGGCGCTGGGTGCCGCCGGCCCCGGGGATCAGGCCGAGCAGGATCTCCGGCTGCCCGAACGAGGCGGTCTCGGAGGCGACGATCATGTCGCAGGTCAGGGCCAGCTCGCAGCCGCCGCCAAGCGCGAGACCGGAGACGGCGGCGATCAGCGGGACCTCGATCGCGCGGACCCGCGGCCAGTCGCCGGCCCCGAACCGCAGCAGGCCCTCGCGGCCCTGGTCGCGCATCCACTTGAGGTCGGCCCCCGCGGCGAAGATCTCGTCGCCGCCGGTGAGCACGACGCAGCCGATCCCGGGATCGGCGTCGGCCGCCTCGAGCGCGTCGGCGAGCGCCCGCATCAGCTCGGGCGAGAGCGCGTTGCGGGCCTCCGGCCGGGCCAGCGTCACGACCAGCACGTCGCCGACGCGCTCGCTCTGCACCGGCGCCACGGCCGCCTCCTGGGGGATCGACATGCGCCCAGTATACTGCATACCATGAGCATCGAGACCGAGGTCGCCGACGGCATCGCCACGATCACCCTCAACGCCCCCGAGCGACGCAACGCGCTCGACGGCGAGAGTGCGCTCGCCTGCGCGGCGGCGATCCGGACCGCCAGCGCGACGCCCGAGGTCGGCGCGATCGTGCTCACCGGCACCGCCCCCGCCTTCTGCGCCGGCGCCGTCCGCTCGGTGCTCCAGCGCGCGGGCGACCCGGCCGACGACGCGGCCCGCCGTGAGCTCGAGGCGATCTACGACCTGTTCCTCGTGCTCGGCACCGCCGAGGTCCCCACGATCGCCGCGGTCAACGGGGCGGCGGTCGGCGCGGGACTCAACCTCGCGCTCGCCGCTGACGTCACGATCGCCGCCAGCGACGCGCCGCTGATCTCCGGCTTCGCCCGGATCGGGATCCACCCGGGTGGCGGCCACCTGCACCTGCTGCGGCGCCGGGCCGGCAGCAACGCGGCGGCCGCGATCGGCCTCTTCGACCAGGCAATCGACGGTCAGCGCGCCGTCGAGCTCGGCCTGGCCTGGGCCCACGCCCCGGCCGACGAGGTCGTCGCGCTCGCCCGCGAGACCGCGAAGGCGCCGGCCGCCAACCCCGCGCTCGCCCGTCTGACCACCCGCACCCTGCGGCGCAACGCCGCCGACGGCTGGCCCGCGCAGGTCGAGACCGAGCGCGGCGCCCAGCTGACGACGCTGCTCACGCGCGAGCGCTGACCTCACCCAACGCTGACCTCACCCAGCAGCTCGGCCAGCACCGCGTCCTGGTGCTCGCCGAGTCGCGGAACGGCCTGCGGGCCGCCCTCGTGGGCGACCCCGTCGAGCCGCGGCGAGAGCACCCCGGGATGGCCCTCGATCTCGACGAACAGGCCCATCTCGCGGGTGACCGGATCGTCGACGGCGTCCCCGACCCGCCGGATCGGCGCGGCCAGCAGGCCCGCCGCCTGGAGTCGCTCGAGCCAGTGGGCGACCGGCCGGGTCGCGGTCTGGGCGGTGATCGCCGCCTCCAGCTCCTCGCGGTGCCCGACCCGCAGCGCGTTGGTCGCGAACTCGGGCCGGTCGGCGAGCGCCGGCAGCTCGATCGCGACGCAGAACGGCCGCCAGCGGGCGTCGTTGATGACCCCCGTGATCAGGTGCCCGTCGGCGCAGGCGAAGCCACCGTAGGGGGCGATCGTCGGGTGGTGCGACCCCCACCGCCGCGGCTGCTCGCCCGTCGCCGAGTAGTTGGTGACCAGCGTCCCCAGCGCCCCGATCGCGGTCCCGTAGAGCGAGACGTCGACCGACGCCCCGACCCCGGAGCTGCGGGCCTGGAGCAGCGCCGCGGTGATCCGGGTCGCGGCGGTCAGACCGGTCGCGATGTCAACCATCGCGATCCCCATCCGGACCGGCTCGCCCTCGGCCGGACCGGTGATGTCCATCAGCCCCGACATCGCCTCGACCACGATCTCGGTCCCGGCCAGCCCCGCGTAGGGGCCGGTCCGCCCGTAGCCGGAGACCGAGCAGGTGACGATCGCCGGGTTGATCGCCGCCAGCCGCTCGTGCGAGAGCCCGAGCTGCTCGGCGGCCTCGGGCCGGAAGTTCTCGATCACCACGTCGACCTCCGCGACGAGCCGGTCGAGCAGCGCCCGCCCCTGCTCGCCGGCGAGGTCGAGCTCAATGCTGCGCTTGCCGCGGTTCATCGCCGCGAAGTAGGTCGAGACCGCCGCCTGCTCGTCGAGGTACGGCGGGCCCCAGTGGCGGGTGTCGTCGCCGACCCCCGGTCGCTCGACCTTGATCACGTCGGCGCCGAGGTCGCTCAGCAGCAGCGTGCAGTACGGCCCCGAGAGGATCCGCGTGAAGTCGAGCACGCGGACCCCCTCCAACGGCCGGGCGGCCCCGGCGCTCATGCCGGATCCCCCCACGCCGCCGCGGCGCGCTCGCCGATCAGGGCCCGGTAGGTGCGGGTCGTCTGCTCCAGCAGCTCGCCGCTGCCCCAGTCGAGGATCACCGCGTAGCGGCGCACGACGTCGAGCAGGTCGAGCTCGCCCGAGCGGTAGCGCGCGGCGACGCCGGCGGCGTCCTCGCTCAGCCAGCCGCGGCGGGCGGCGGCGATCTCCGCCCGCAGCGCCGCCGTCGCCGGCTCGTCGACCTCGTACTCGGCCCGGTCCGCGTTGACCAGCCGCAGCACGACGCCGTAGTCGCGGGCGGCCCGCTCGACCGTCACGTACTCGTCGACGACGTCCTCCACGACATCCGCGACGGCGCGGGTCAGGGGATCCCCGAAGCCGCCGCCGCCGGCAGAGGGCCGGGTGAAGTGGTCGCCGTCGCTGACCGGCAGGTTCGAGAACTGCGCGCCGAGGAACTCCGGCTCGCCGCCCTCGCGGGTCAGCCAGACCCCGTGCGGCATCGACGGCAGGCCGCCCTCGATCCCCCACGGCACCGAGCGCGCACGGTCGCAGCAGTACGACATCACCGCGTCGGCGACGGCGGTCAGGGTCCCGCCCTTCTCGACCCCACAGCCCCCGCGCCAGCGTCCGGGACCGCCGGAGTCGGCGATGATCGCGTGGTTGGTGGTGACGACCGGAGTCAGCCGCTCCTGGCCCTCGACCGGCTGGACCGCGAGCCCGACGCCGAAGACCGGTGCCGTCGCGGTGTGGCCGTCCTTGCCGTTGCGACCGCCCCAGCCGCCGGCCATCCAGTCGTACCACATGAACACGGGCCGATCGACGGTCCGGCCGTCGTGGCCGCCGACCAGCAGGTACTCGAGGTTGAACGAGCAGGCCATCGCCCGCTCGGGCATCAGCTCCGACCAGAGCAGGAAGGTCGCGTTCATCACCTTCTCGTAGACCCCGGCGCAGAAGCCGGTGACCGACGCCGGCCAGGCCGCGTTGACGACGCTCGGCTCGTCGCCGTAGTCGACGGTCACCGCGCGGTAGAAGCCGGAGTTCAGCGGGATCTCGGGGAAGAACGTCTTGGTCCCCGCGGTCACCGCCGAGAAGGTCCCGCCGAAGCCGGCGTTGAGGATCGTCCCGATCACCCCGTGCGAGCCCGAGAGGTCGTAGTGGAGCTGGTCGCCGTCGATCGTCAGCTTGACGTGGATCGGGATCAGGCCCTCCTCGCCGGCCGGGTCCTGGTCGATATGGTCGACCGCCTCCCAGGTCCCGTCGGGCAGCTCGGCGATCCGCTTGCGGGCCATCCGCTCGACGTAGTCCTGGACCTCGGCGAAGCCGGTCACGACCGTCTCGCGCCCGTACTTGGCGCAGAGCCGGTGGAGCTCGCGCTCGGCGACGGCGGTCGCGGCGATCTGCGCCCGCATGTCGCCCTCGACGTCCTCGGGCACGCGGGTGTTGGAGCTGATCAGCGCGACCACGTCGTGGCGGGTGACGCCGCGGTCGACGACCCGCAGCGGCGGGATCCGGACGCCCTCGCCGAAGTGGTCGCTGGCGGCGGTGTCGAACGACCCCGGGACCGCGCCGCCGATGTCCGCCCAGTGCCCGGCGGACTGGGCGTAGGCGATCAGCCGGCCGTCGGCGAAGATCGGCCGGATCAGCCGCACGTCGCTGAAGTGCGTGCCCCCGAGGTAGGGGTCGTTGATCATGAAGACGTCGCCCTCGTGGACGTCGTCGCCGAACGCCTCGATCACGGCCTTCGCGGTCAGGTGCAGGGTCCCGACGTGCGAGGCGAGGTCCTGGCTGCCCTGGGCGATCGTGTTCCCCTCGGGATCGCAGATCGCCGAGGAGAAGTCGCGGTTGTAGATCACGAACGAGTGGCAGGTCCGCAGGATCTGCTCGCCCATCTGGTCGACGAGCGTGCCGAACGCGTTCTTCAGGACCTCGAAGGTGACGGGGTCGAGGGTGTACGGACGGGACGGGGTGCTAGCGGGCATCGTCGGCCTCCGGGAGCTGCATGCGGATGTTGAGCCACTCGTCGACCTCGACCCGGACTCCCGGGGGGACGACGACGGTGGAGTCCAGCTGTTCGATGATCGTCGGGCCGAGCAGGCGGGTTCCCGCCGGCAGCCGGTCGCGACGGTAGACCGGGGTCTCGACCCGCTCGCTGCTGTCGTCCCAGACCACGGCCCGGAGCGCGTCGGGCGGCGGCGGTGGGCCGTCGACCGGCTCGTGACGGGGCAGCTCGGGCTTGGTCGTCAGGCCGACCGCGCGCAGGTTCAGCTGGTAGAGCTCGACCGGCGTGTCGTGGCGGAAGGCGTGCTCGCGCTCGTGCTCGCGGTGGAACTCCTCGACGGCGGCGTCGAGCCCGGTCAGCTCGGCGTCGACGGTCACCGGCAGCGACCGCCACTGACCGCGGTAGCGCATGTCGATCGAGCGGGTCAGGACGATGTCGTGCTCGGGCACGCCCTCGGCCCGCAGCCGCTCGCGGGCGGTCTCCTCCAGCGCACGGAAGTCGCGCTCGACGGCGGCCACGTCGGTGGTCGCGGCCTCGCCACCGAACATCGCCGAGAAGTCGTGGCGGACGTCGACCAGCAGGCAGCCGAACGCCGAGGTCACGCCCGGGTTGGGCGGGACCACGACGGTCGGGATCCCCAGCTCCTGGGCGACCGCCGCGCCGTGCAGCGGACCGGCGCCGCCGAACGCCAGCAGCGCGAAGTCGCGCGGGTCGTAGCCGCGCCGGATCGACATCAGCCGGACCGCGTCGGCCATGTTCGCGTTGGCGACCTGGAGGACCGCCTGGGCGGCCTCGACGACGTCGAGCCCGAGCGGCTCGGCGACCTGCTCGCGAACGGCGGTCGCGGCGGCCTCGCCGTCGAGCGACATCGCCCCGGCCAGCAGCTCGGTCCCGAGCCGCCCGAGCACGACGTTGGCGTCGGTGTTGGTCGGCTCCGCGCCGCCTCCGCCGTAGCACGCGGGCCCGGGGTCGGCGCCCGCCGACTGGGGGCCGTTGCGGAGCGCCCCGGCCTCGTCGATCCAGGCCAGCGAGCCGCCGCCGGCCCCGACCGTCAGGACCTCGATCGAGGGGAACCGGATCGGGTAGCCGTACTCGACCGACCACTCCTTGGTGGTCAGGACCTCGCCGTCGTGGACCAGCGAGATGTCGGTGCTGGTGCCGCCGACGTCGAGCCCGATCGCGTTCTGGTGCCCGCAGAGCGCGGCGATGTGCTGGTTGGCGATCGCGCCCGCGGCGAGCCCGGAGGCGGCGAGCCGGACGGCGTAGCGCTCGACCGTGCGCGGGGTCATCACGCCGCCGCCGGAGTGCAGGATCACCAGGTCGCCGGCGTAGCCGCGGTCCTTCAGCGAGGTCCCGAGCCGGCTGACGTAGTCGGCGACCAGCGGCGAGAGGACCGCGTTGGCGACCGTGGTCGAGAACCGCTCGTGCTCGAAGATCTCCGGCAGCACGTCGCTGGAGAGCGAGATCCGGACCCCCGGCAGCTCCTGCTCGAGGATCTCCCGCATCCGCTGCTCGTTGGCCGGGTTGGCGAACGAGTTGAGGAAGCAGACGGCGATCGTCTGGATCTCGCGCTCGCGGAGGACCCGCGCGACCTCGCGCGCACCGTCCTCGTCGAGCGGCTCGAGGACCGTGCCCGAGAAGTCGACGCGCTCGCCGACCTCGAGCCGGTCGCGGCGGCGGACGTACGGCTTGGCGTTGTCCTTGTAGGCGTCCCAGAGGTCGTCGCGGGTCCCGCGGCCGATCTCGATCACGTCCCGGAAGCCGGCGGTCGTGATCATCGCCGAGGGCGGGAAGCGACGGGTGATCAGGGCGTTGGTGGCGACCGTCGTCCCGTGCGAGATCAGCGAGACGCGGCCGAGGTCGACCCCGGAGCGCTCGATCCCGTTGAGCACGCCGATCATCGGGTCGCTCGGGGTCGACGGGACCTTGGCGACGGCCAGGCCGCCGCCCGACGAGAGCACGCAGACGTCGGTGAAGGTGCCGCCGACGTCGACGGCGACGACGCAGGTCCCGTCGTCCGCCGCGGGGGCGGCGGACGCGGCCGGGGTGGGCTGGGTGGTGGTCATCAGATCCTCCTACGCACGCTCGAGCGGGCGCTCGTTGGTGGGGTCGTCGGCGGCCGCGGCCGCCTGCATCTCGGCGAGCTGCCGGAGGCCGTCCGGGGTCTTGCAGACGTCACGGCAGGTCGAGTGCGACTGGCAGCAGGCGGAGCAGATCACGCCGCCGGGGGTGACCGGGCAGGTCAGCGCGTCGGGCTTCATCACGGTGCTGCCGCAGGTCCCGCAGACGACCTGCATCGACGGATCCTCCAGCTCGCGGTCGGTGCGGTTGTTGGTATCGCGCCAGTCGGGCTCGGGGACCCGCGCGATCAGGTACTGCGGGTCGTTGACGAAGAGCTTGTCGAGCACCGCGAAGACCGCCGGGGCGATCAGGAACGCGAGCACGATCCCGAGGAAGCCGCCGTACGGCTGCGGGTCGCCGCTGAGCGCCAGCGGCAGGCCGACCGCGCTGCCGACGAAGAGTCCGGCGACGGCGGGCCAGCCCCAGTTGCGGAGGTAGCCGCGGCGGTGCTCGACCCAGACCTCGCCGGTCTGGAGCAGCCGCCGGCGACCGAGCAGGCTGTAGACCATCGTCCCGACCCAGGCGAACAGGAAGACCGCCATGAACGTCAGGACCTGGGTCAGGTGGTCGACGATCTTCAGCTGCGCGAGCAGGAAGGCGAGGCCCGCCACGACGATCACGAACGTCCGCCGGCCGGGCATCCAGTGGAAGACCCGCGCGGAGAAGTTGACCAGCGAGAGCGAGCCGGAGTAGTAGTTGCCCTCCTGCACCCGCATCTGGGTGACCACGATCCAGAGCAGGCCGGGGATCCCCATCAGCCCGACGGCGTAGGTGCCCGGGTTGGCGGAGCCGGTGTGCTTGGCCAGCAGGCCGCCGAGCATCGCCAGCAGCAGGAACTCCCCGCCCATCGCGACGATCACCGTCAGCGTGACGACCCGGCGGCGGTCCTCCTTGCGGGCGAAGCGGGCGAAGTCACCGACCAGCAGGACCCAGATCGCCACGTTGCCGAGCACCGCGGCGAGCGCCGGCAGCAGCGTCTTGGCGCTGACCGGCGCGCTGGGCAGGTCGACGGCGGGCTCGCCGAGCGCCGCGATCAGGAGCCAGACCAGGCCGACGACGAACAGCGGCACCGTCCACTTCTGGATCCAGTGCATCTGGCTGACGCCGTACCAGTTGAGCGGGACCAGGATCACCGCCGCGACCAGGTACAGCAGCCACAACGGCGGCGCCGCCCACTGGGCGTGGACCGCCGCCCCGAGGAAGGCGGTCTCGAAGCCCGCGTACATGATCCAGTTGAGGCCGTAGAGCGCGGCGGTCACCGTCGAGCCCATGAAGCCGTAGCCGGCCCCGCGCGAGAGCAGGTCGCTGTCGATGCTCGAGTTGGCGGTCTGCCAGGCGACGATCGCCGCCAGCGGAGCCCCGATCAGGAACCCGATCACGAGCGCCCAGACGAGCGTCGGCATCCCGTACGAGAGCGCGACCTGCCCGCCCAGCGCGAACGCGAAGACCGAGGTCACCAGCCCGAACACGAGCACCACGAAGCTCGCCGGTGAGCGCTTCCAGTGGTACGGCACCTTGCGGATCGCGTAGTCCTCCGCCGCCTCCGCGCTCAGCTCCTTGTCGCGGGTGAACAGGAACGATCGCGATCCGGATCGCTTGCCGTTGTCCGTCGGTTGCATGTCTCTCTCCTCCATGTCCCCGGGCTCGTTCCGTGCGCTACGCCGACCGGGGCGGGTCGACGTACACGGTCTTGACCTGCGTGAAGAACTCCGCCGCCGCCTCGCCCTGCTCGCGGTAGCCGGCGCTCGACGCCTTGACCCCGCCGAACGGCACCTGCGGCTCGGCGCCGGTGGTCTCCGAGTTGACGTGGACGACCCCGGCGCGGATCTCGCGGATGAACCGCCAGGCGCGCTCGATGTCGCGCGTGAAGACGGACGCCGAGAGGCCGAACTCGACGTCGTTGGCGATCGCCAGCGCGGCGTCGAGGTCGTCGGCCGGCATCACCGCGACGACCGGGCCGAAGATCTCCTCCTGCCCGATCCGCGAGTCCGGCGGCACGTCGAGGTAGACCGTCGGCGTGACGTACCAGCCGTCGCCGTCGGCCCGCTCGCGGGGGCCGCCGAGCGCCAGCTCGTGACCTTCGCTCGCGGCCACCGCCAGGTACGCGTCGACCCGCGCGTGCTGGGCGCCGTTGACGAGCGGCCCGAGGTCGACGGCGGGGTCGAGCGGATCACCGACCCGCAGGCGACCGGCGGCGGCGACCAGTCGCTCGACGAAGGCGTCGGCGATCCCGGGCGTGACCAGCACGCGGCTGGTCGCCGTGCACTTCTGCCCGGTCGCGTGCATCGCGCCCTTGATCGTCTCCTCGACCGCCTGGTCGAGGTCGGCGTCGTCGAGCACGATCACCGGGTTCTTGCCGCCCAGCTCGAGCTGGAGCTTGGTCCGCGTCGCCGCCGCCCGCTGGCGGAGCAGGTCGCCGACCCGCAGCGAGCCGGTGAAGCTGAGCCCGTCGAGCTCGGGGTCGCCGCTGACGGCACCGCCGATCTCGCTCGGGTCGCCGCAGACGACGTTGAGCACGCCGGGCGGGAGGCCGGCCTCGGTCAGGACCTCGGCGACCCGGTAGCCGCCGAGCGGGGTCACCTCCGACGGCTTGAAGACGACCGCGTTGCCGTGGGCGAGGGCCGGGGCGATCTTCCACAGCGGGATCGCGATCGGGAAGTTCCACGGGGTGATCACGCCGACCACGCCGAGCGGCTCGCGGGCCGAGTAGAGCAGTCGGTCGGGGGTGCCGCTGGGGTGGACGCTGCCGCCCTGGCGCGACGCCTCACCGGCGTGGAAGCGCAGCACGGCGACGCCGCGGGCGAGCTCGGCCCGGGCCTCGCGGAGGGTCTTGCCCTCCTCACGCGAGAGCTCCTCGGCCAGCTCGCCGGCACGGCCGGCGAGGATCTCGGCGGCCCGGAAGAGGATCTCGCCGCGGGCCGGGCCGGGCGTCCGTCGCCAGCCATCGGCGGCGGCGCGGGCGGCGGCGAAGGCATCACGGACGTCGGCGACCGAGGCGACGGCGACACGGCCGACGACCCGGTCGGGGCGGCTCGGGTCGTAGCTGGCGAGGACCGATCCGGTCGCGCGCCACTCGCCGCCGATCAGCAGCGGCAGGGCGGTCTCGACGGCGGGCATCAGGCGACCTCGTCGAGTCCGGCGCGGATCCCGTCGAGCATCGTGTCGAGCTCCGCGTCCGAGATCGTCAACGGCGGCGAGACGGCCAGCGAGCTGCCGAGCGGGCGCAGCAGCACGCCGGCCTCGCGTGCGGCGGCGAACGCGATCGCGCCCGCGCCGGGCCGCTCGGCCAGCAGCTCGGGAGCCAGCTCGACCGCGCCGAGCAGGCCGGTCCCGGCCCGGATCCCGGCGACGGCGGGGTGGCCGGCGAGGGTCTCCAGTCGCGCGGCGAGCGGTCCCTCCAGCTCGCGTCCGCGCTCGAGCAGGCCGTCCTGCTCCAGCAGGTCGAGGTTGGCCAGCGCCGCGGCGCAGCAGACCGGGTGGCCGGCGTAGGTCGCGCCGTGGCGGAAGGCCCGTCCCGGCTCGTCCCAGAACGGCGCGGCGACGGTCCCGGAGACGGCGACGCCGCCGAGCGGCAGGTAGCCGCTGGTGACGCCCTTGGCGAAGACGACCATGTCGGGGCGGACGTCCCAGCGGTCGATCCCGAACCAGGTCCCGAGCCGGCCGAAGCCGCAGATCACGGCGTCGACGACGAACAGCACGCCGTGGCGGCGGCAGATCTCGGCGACCCGCTCGAGGTACCCCGCCGTGGGCGGATGGACGCCCCCGGCCCCGATCACCGGCTCGCAGAAGAAGGCGGCGACCCGCTCCGGGCCGACCCGCAGCAGCTCGGCTTCGAGCGCCTCGGCGTCGTCGTGCGGCACGTGCGAGACGTCGCCGATCGCGGGGCCGTTGCCGCTGCGGTTGGCCGCGATCCCGGCCAGGCTGATGCCCCAGCCGTGGGTCCCGTGGTAGGCCTCGCGGCGCGCGATCAGGTGGGTCCGCTCGGGCTGGCCGACGGCGTGGAAGTACTGCCGGGCGAGCCGCGCGGCGGTGTCGATCCCGTCGCCGCCGCCGCTGCCGAGCAGGATCCGCGCGTCGTCGACCGGCGCGACCGCGGCCAGCCGGTCGGCCAGCTCGCCCGCGGGGCCGTTGGCGTAGTCGCCGAAGGTCGAGAAGCTGTCCAGCCGCGCCAGCTGGCGGGCGATCGCGGCACCGATCTCGGGCCGGCCGTGGCCGACGTTGACGCACCAGAGGCTGGCGGTCGCGTCGAGGTAGGGCTGCCCGGCGCGGTCATAGACCCAGACGCCCTCGGCGCGGTCGACCACGAACTCGTGGCCGCGGACGGCGGCCATGTCGGCGAACGGGTGCCAGAGCGCCGTCTCCGCGGGCGCCGTCGGGGCCGTGGTCGTGGGTTGCGCTTGGGGGAACGACTGGGTCATCCAGAGCCTCCGGAAGGGCTAGCGGTGTGCGGTATGCAGCATGCCGCGTACGGCACACCGGTGACCCTACCGCCCGACCAGCGGTTTGGCCAGGGCAATCTCCGGGAACACCGGCGACCGCCCCGAGCGGCCGCACCGGACGCCGTTCCGGGCCGCCCCCACCGCCCCCGGATCGCGTCGCGTCGAACACCACCTAAACGCCCAAACCCCCGTCTACCAGGGCCCCAGCACATCGCCCGCCGCCCGTTCCTCGACGAACGATTGGTCGAACTGAAAGTTCCGACAACCCGTTCGGAGGCGGGCGTAGGATGCCGCATCGGTCCCGGGTCGGACGCGTTTCGCAACGGCCCGAGAGGCACGCAGACGAGGGAGCACGAGATGCGAAGAGTTCTGGTCCTCGGGGCGGCGTTGGCGACCACGCTGGCGTTCGCCCCCGCCGCCGCCGCGACGGTGCCAGCGGTGTTCAGCGACACCGGGACACCGATCAGCTGCACCGTCCAGAGCGGCGGCCCAATCGACGGGCAGCGGTTCTGCTCCGGGGCCTCGACCTCCCCGACGACCCTCTCGACGGTCGCCAGCTGGGACGGCACCCCGATCGACGTCTCGGTCGCCCTGCCGCCCGCGCCCGCGAGCGGCCCCGACGGGAGCTTCCCCGTCGTCGGCCTCTTCCACGGCTACGGCGGCAGCAAGATCAAGCCGACCGACACCGCCGCCCAGCGCTGGCTGGCCCAGGGCTACGCGGTCTACTCGATCACCGACCGCGGCTTCTGGGGCTCGTGCGGGGTGTTCGTCCCGGCGAAGCCCGCGTCGTGCGCCAAGGGCTACATCCACCTGATGAGCAACGCCTACGAGGTCCGCGACGCCCAGTACCTGCTCGGCCTGCTCGCCGACCAGGGCGTGATCGACCCCCAGCGGATCGGCGCCAACGGCGGCAGCTACGGCGGCGGGATGTCGCTCCAGCTCGCCGCGCTGAAGGACCGCGTCCAGCTGCCCGGCGGCACGCTGATCCCGTGGAAGAGCCCGAACGGCACGCCGATGCGGATCGCCGCCGCGGCCCCGGAGTACGGCTGGTCCGACCTGCTCTCGTCGCTGCAGCCGAACGGCAGCACGCTCGACTATGCGGCCGAGAACCCCTACGTCGGCCCCGGCGGCGACCGCCGCTTCGGGATCGAGAAGCAGCTCTTCACCGGCCAGCTCTACGCCGGCGGCGCCCAGGCCGGGCTACTACGCGCCGGTCTCCGGCCCCGGCTTCCCCGACCCGACCTCCAACATCACCGCCTGGAAGGGCGTCAACGACACCGGCGGCCCCTACGACGGCAACCCGCTCGTCGACCAGCAGATCGCCGAGTTCCCCAACCACGGCGCGGCGTACACCGACGACCGCACCGCGCCCGCGCCGACACTGCTCTCGAACGGCTGGAACGACGACCTGTTCCCGGTCGACGAGGCGATCCGCTTCTACAACCGGGTCCGCACCGCCCACCCGGACGCGCCGATCACGATGTTCCACCTCGGCTTCGGGCACTCGCCGCGCGGCGGCGGCACGGCACCGACCGACTACCTCCAGCTGGTCGCGGCCGAGAACGCCTGGTTCGACCACTACGTGAAGGGCAACGGCGACGTGCCGGCCGACGCCGAGGGTGGCGTCGACGTCCTGACCAGCGCCTGCACCGGGACCACCCCCGCGGCCGGCACCCGCTACCACGCGAAGAACTGGGCCTCGCTCGCCCCGGGCGAGATCCGTGTCCGCGACGACGCGACCAAGACGGTCAGCCCGAGCAGCGCCCCGGCGACCTCGTTCCAGACGCCGACCACGAACGTCTGCAGCGAGGGGCCAGCCGCCCCGACCAACGGGGCGGCGGTCTACACCACCGACCCGGCGCCGTCCGCCGGCTTCACGATCGCCGGCTCGCCGACGGTCGTCGCCGACCTGACCGTCGCCGGCGCCAACGACGCCCTGATCAGCCGGCTCTACGACGTCGACCCGGTCGCCGGGACCGAGAAGCTGATCGCCCGCGGGGTCTACCGCCCGACCGGAGTCGGCCAGGGGCCCACGCGCCAGGTCTTCCAGCTGTTCCCGCAGGCCTACGCCGTGGCCGCCGGCCACGTGGTCAAGCTCGAGCTGCTCGGCCAGGACGCGCCCTACGTGCTGCCGGCCACCGGCCAGCAGCCGATCACGGTCTCGGGGCTGGAGCTGCGGCTGCCGACGATCGAGACGCCCGGGGCGCTGGGCGGCCTGGTCCGGGAGCCGGCGGCGAAGATCCTCCCGGCCGGCTACGCGTTCGCCCGCGATGCCCGCCCGGCGGAGCCGCCGGTGACGCCGCCGGTCGTGGTCCCGACCCCGCCGGCCGAGACGCTACCGGCGCCGCTGCCCGTTCCGACCCCGACGCTGGCGCGTGATCCGCTGACGACCAAGGTCGTCCGGGCCGCGCTCGCCAAGCCGCCCAGGAACGTCCGCCTCAGCCGCGACCGCCGCCGGCTGACGTTCACCGACAGCGTGCCCGAGGCCGGGCGCGCGACCTACGGCCTGAGCGTCCGGACCGGCAGCGGCGCGTCGCGACGGACCACGGCGATCGGCAGCGCGAAGTGGACCGCCACGAAGGCCGGCAGCTCCCGGATCACGTTCCGGATCAGCGGTCACGGCCGCGCGCTCCTCGCCCGTCACCCGAAGGCGAAGCTGATCGTGCGGACGTACTTCGTGACCGGCGTCGAGCAGCGGCACGTGAACGTGCTGCGCAAGCTCCGGCTGCGGTAGGCGTTGCGCCCACGACCAAGCCTGGCCTCCGGCCCCTCATCGCGGGGGGGGGGTCGGAGACCGGCCTGGTCACACCTGTCGCTCTCCGCCGGCCGTTCGCCATGCCCGTGGAGGCGGCCCCGAGCGGCTTGACACCGTGCAGCGTGGACAGCGACATTCTCTCGGTGCGGATCCTGTTCACGTTCACTGGCGGGGAGGGCCACCTCCGCCCGCTGCTGCCGCTCGCGCGCGCGGCGGTGGCCGCCGGTCACGAGGTCACGGTGAGCGGCGCTCCAGCGCTGCGTGACGCTGCCGCTCCGTTCGCCTACGCGCCGTCCGGCCCCGACGTGCGCCCCCATCACCGCGAGCTCATGCCGATCGACGAGCTGCGGGAGCAGGCGGTCGTCCGTGACTGGTTCGCGGGCACGGCCGCTTCGGCCCGGGCGGCAGCCCTCGTCTCGATCTGCCGCCGTCTTCAGCCCGACGTCCTCGTATGGGACGAGATGGACTTCGGCGCAGCGGTCGCCGCCGAGCGGTGCGGCCTTCCGCACGCCAGCGTCGTGGTCATCGCCGCAGGCGGGTTCGCCGACCGCGAGACGATCGGTGCACCCCTGGGACGGCTGCGAGCGGCCCACGGCCTGTCTGCCGACCCCGGGCTCGAGATGCTGAGGCGACACCTGGTGCTGAGCCCCTTCCCGGCGTTCCGCCGTGCGGACGTCGGCGTGGGCTTCGGATACCGCTCGTCTCCGGCGATCGCGGCCGGAGACGGGCTCGTCCGTCACGGTGCGGCTCCGCCGCTGGTCTACGCAACGCTCGGGACCATCTTCAACACCGAGTCAGGAGACCTGTTCGACCGGGTCCTCACCGGGGTCTCCAAGCTTCCGGTCCGGGTGGTTGGCGCCGTCGGTCGGGGGCGCCGCCCGATCGATCTTGGTCCTCAGCCGCCGTCGGTCCACGTCGTGACGTGGGCAGACCAGGAGCGCCTGCTGGAGCAGTGCGCCGCTGTCGTCTGCCACGGCGGTTCGGGCACGGTCACGGGCGCGCTCGCACGCGGAGTACCCGTCGTCTGTCTGCCGATGGGTGCGGATCAGCCGGCCAACGCCGCCCGCTGTGTGGAGCTCGGCGTCGGCGTCGCCCTCGACGCGAGCACGGCGACACCCACGGACATCGCACGGGCGGTGACCACGGTGCTCGACGCCCCAAGCTACGCGCTGGCGGCGCGTCGGCTCGCAGAAGCGAACGCGCGGCTCCCGCCTGTCGCGGAGGCCGTCAGACGCATCGAGCAGATCGTGCAGCCGTCGGACGCCGGCCGGCTCCGGGGCACCGCCGCCGCAACGGTGCCCGGGAGGCTCTCCGCTCAGACCAGCAGCGCCAGCGGCTCCTCGAGCAGCTGACGGACCCGCGCAAGGAACCGGGCGGCGTCGGCGCCGTAGATGATCCGGTGGTCGCAGGTCAGGGTCAGGCTCATCGCGTGGCCGGCGACCAGTGCGCCGTCGCGCACGACCGGCCGCGGCTCGAGCGCGCCGACGGCGAGGATCGCCGCCTGCGGGACGTTGAGGACCGCGGTGAAGTGCGTGACCCCGAACATCCCCAGGTTGGAGACGGTGAAGGTCCCGCCGCCCAGCTCGGCCGGAGTGATCCGCCCGGTCCGGACCGCCTCGATCAGCTCGCGGCCGCGGGTCGCGATCTCCGCCAGCGGGGTCCGGTCGGCGTCGAAGACCGTCGGCACGACCAGGCCGTCACCGGCCGCCACCGCGACGCCGACGTTGACCCGCGAGTAGAGCTCGAACGCGCCCTCGCGGTAGGCGCCGTTGACCCGCGGGTGCTCCCGCAGGGCGAGCGCGACCGCCTTGATGACCATGTCGTTGTAGGACGGCACGCTCGCCCCCTCCTCGGCCAGCCGCTTGAGCCGGCCGCGCAGCTCGACGCAGGCGCCCATGTCGACGTCGCTGCTGACGGTGAACTCGGGGACGGTCGACTTCGCCTCGTCCATCCGCCGCGCGACGACCTGCTGGGCCCGCGAGGGAGCGACGACGGTGGTCGTGCCCTTCGCCGACTCCGGGGCGCCCGCGGCGACCGACGGAGCGGACGCCGCGACGACCGGTGCCGGCGTGGCCGCCAGCGCGGCGTCGATCGCCGCCTGCACGTCGAGCTTGACGATCCGGCCACGCGGGCCGCTGCCCCGGAGGGTCGTCAGGTCGACGCCGGCCCGGGCCGCCATCCGGCGGGCGACGGGCGAGGCCGAGACCCCGGCCGGCGCGCTCGGCACCGGCCCGGCCGCCACGGTCAGGCCGGCCTCGTCCCGGACGTCGCCGGCGGTGACGCGGCCACCGGGCCCGCGACCGGCGAGCCCGACCAGCGGGATCCCGAGCGCGGCCGCCAGCCGCCGGGCGAGCGGCGAGGCCGGGATCGCGGCGTCGGCGGCGGACAGCGGCGGCACCGCGGCCGATCCGGCGGGGGCGGCGTTGGCCGCCGCCACCGTCGTGCTCGCGACCGCGGCCGTCGGGGCGGGACCACCCGCGCTCGCGGCGCCGGCCTCCGTCCCGTTCGTCGCCGCGCCGGTGGCCGGGGGCGCGTCGCCGCCGGAGCCCGCCGGGGCCGCGGCCGAGCCACCCGCGCCGCCCTCGATCCGCGCGATCAGCGCGCCGACCGCGAGCGTGTCGCCGGCCTCGGCCACGATCCGCAGGACCCCGTCGGCCTCGGCCTCGTGGACCATCGTCGCCTTGTCGGTCTCGATCTCGACCAGCTCGTCGCCGCGGGCGACGGCGTCGCCGTCGGCCTTCAGCCAGGCCAGCACGGTGCCCTCCTCCATCGCGTCGGAGAGCAGCGGCATCGGGACGTCGACCGCGCCGGTCGTCGTGGGGGTGCTCACGAGTGTGCCTCCTCGGGCTGCTTGAGCCCGTCGCGCAGCAGCTTGACGCCGACGATCACGAGCAGGATCGCGAACAGCACCTGCAGCGTCGCGCCGGAGAGCTGGAGCGCCAGCAGCGTGCTGACGACGCTGCCGACGATCCCGAACAGGCCCATCACGAGGCCCCCGCGGAGGTCGCCGACGCCCTGCTTGTTCAGCCGCTGGCTGGCGACGATCGCCGTCGGCAGCACCACCAGCAGCGAGGTCGCCTGGGCGTCCTGCTGGACCATCCCGAAGATCAGGACCAGGAACGGGACGATGAAGATCCCGCCGCCGACCCCCAGCAGCCCCGAGAGGGTGCCGGTCAGGAAGCCGAACGCGATCAGCGCCAGCGCCTCGAGCAGATTCACGTCCATCGCTCAGTCCCCCATCGTGATCGTGGCCACCGCGGCGACCAGCATGAAGACGCCGAAGGCCAGCTTCAGCGTCCGCTCGGGCGCGTTGGCCAGCAGGCCCGCGCCCATCCGCGCGCCGACGATCGCGCCGACGGCCAGGCACAGCGCGGGCACCACGGCACCGTGCCCCGCCCCGCCGTAGACGGCGATCGAGGCGATGCTGATCGGGATGATCGCCGCCAGGCTGATCGCGTGGGCGGCCCGCTGGCTGATCCCGGCGAAGAGCACCATCAGCGGCACCATCACCGTCCCGCCGCCGATCCCCAGCAGGCCGGACATGAAGCCGCCGACGACCCCGATCACGGGCAGCGTCGCCCGGTGGCGCCCGCTGTCGGTGGTGGTGCTCGTTCCGATGCTGGTGGTCATGCGGGCTCCCGTCCGGTGATCGTCTCGCCCCACTGCGCCACGAGCCGTTCGAGCACGCGAACGGCGGTCTCGAGCTGCGCGACGGTCACGTGCTCGTCGGCGACGTGGGCGTGCCTCGGCAGCCCCGGCCCCCAGACGGTGCAGGTCCGCGAGCCGGTCAGGGCCGCGATCATCGACGCGTCGGTGTAGGCCTCGTGGCCGTCCTCGCCGCCCTGCGGCAGGCGTTCGCCGTCGTGCACGTCCTCCCACGCGGCGCGCAGGCCCTGCACGATCCGGGCGTCCGGGTCGGCGACGACCGGGGGCCGGCCGACGCCGAGCCCGCGCAGCTCGTAGCGGCTGCCCGGGAAGCGCGCGATCACGCCGTCGGCGATCTCCCGCACCAGCGCGGTCGCGTCCTCGGGCGCGGCCGGCGGCACCACGCGCACGTCCAGCTCCATCCGGCACGAGCCGGGGATCACGTTGGTCGCGACCCCGCCGGCGATCACGCCGCAGGTCGTCCGCGGCGGCCCGAGCAGCGGGTGCTCGCCGGCCAGCTCGCCGACCCGCTGCTTCAGCTCGCAGACGATCAGCGCGGCCAGGTGGTTGGCGTCGATCCCGTCGCGGTGGGCGCGGCCGGCGTGCGACATCCGCCCGTGCACGACCAGCTCCAGCCAGCGCAGGCCGACCTGGGCGATCCGCAGCCGCAGCCCGGTCGGCTCGAGCGCGACGACCTGGTCCTGCTTGTCGACGAGGCCGCCATCGACCAGCGCGTGGACGCCGCGCATCGACGGCCCCTCCTCGTCGACGGTCGCGGCCAGGATCAGGTCGCCCGGGGGCGCGGGACCGTCGGCGGTCGCCTCCAGCTGCGCGATCGCGACGGCCAGGCCGGCCTTCATGTCGCAGGAGCCGCGGCCCCAGATCGCGCCGTCGCGGAGCTCGCCGCCGAGCGGATCGACGGTCCAGTGGTCGCCGACCGGCACGGTGTCCATGTGCGCCGAGAGCACCAGCCGCGGCGCCTCGCCGGTGCCGGGGACGGTGAAGATCAGGTTCTCGCCGCCGCCGGGAACGGGCTGCCGCTGGACGCGGATGCCGGGTCGGTCGAGCCGGTTCGCCAGCCAGGCGATGACCTCGGCCTCCCGCGGGCCGGGGCTCTGCGAGTCGATCCGGACCAGCTGCTGGAGGTCGCGGATCACGGTTTCGGTGCTGACGCTGACGGTCATCCGGTCAGGGCTCCTGCGTCGACGTTGACGGACTCTCCGGTGATCCCGGAGGCGAGGGGTGAGGCGAGCCAGACGGCGGTCCGGCCGACCTCGGCGACGGTCACCAGTCGGCGAACCGCCGTCTGCTGGGCGTAGCCGTGGAGGACGGTCGCGGGGTCGCTGCCCTCACGGGCGGCCTGGGCCCGCGCGACGCGCTCGATCATCGGCGTGTCGACGTCGCCGGGGCAGATCGCGTTGACCCGGATCCCGTGCACGCCGACCTCGGCGGCGAAGGTCTCGACCACGCCCTGGAGCGCGAACTTCGAGGCGCAGTAGGCGCCCGCCCCGGCCTCGCCGCGCTTGCCGGCGGTCGAGGAGAGGAAGACGAACGCGCCGGGCCGCTGGGCGTCGCGCATCGTCCGGCCGAAGGCCTGGGCGACGTGCAGCGCGCCGGTCAGGTTGACGGCGATCGTCTGGTGGTAGGCGGCCCAGTCGAAGGCGAGGATCTCCGCCGTCGGGGCGATCCCGGCGGCGTAGACGACCGCGTCGGCGGCGCCGATCTCGCGGGCGACGCGGGCGACGGCCTCGCCGTCGGTGACGTCGATCGCGTCCGCCGCGTGGCCGCTCCCGGGCAGGCCGGCGACGACCGCCGCCGCGGTCTCCGCGTCGAGGTCGAGTGCGACGACCCGGGCGCCGGCCTCGGCGAACCCGAGGCTGATCGCGGCGCCGAGCGCGCCGGCGGCGCCGACGACGACCGCGCGGAACGCGGGATCGAGCGTCAGGCCGCTCATGCCAGCAGCTCCGTGACGGCGTCGCGGATCGAGTCCGCGGAGGGGATCACGGCCTGCTCGAGCGTCAGCGCGGCCGGGATCGGCACGTCCGGGACCGCGTGGCGGGCGACGCCGCGCAGCCCGTCGAGGCCGACCTGCTCGACGACCCGGGTGATCAGCTCGCCGGAGAGGCCGAAGCTGCGGTAGTCCTCGTCGACAACCAGCAGTCGCCCCGTCCGCCCGACCGAGGCAGCGACGGTCTCGACGTCGAGCGGGACGACGGTCCGGAGGTCGACGACCTCGGCCTCGATCCCCTCGGCGGCCAGCGTCTCGGCCGCCTCCAGGGCGCTGGTCACGCTCAACCCGAGGGTCGCGATCGTGACGTCGCTCCCCTCGCGGACGACCGCGGCCTGGCCGAGCGGGACCGTGTAGCGCTCCTCCGGCACCGCGGCCCCGTGGCGGAACTGGTCGGCCCGCCGGACCAGCAGGCTCTTGTGCTCGATGTAGACGACCGGATCGGGCGACTCGAGGCTGGCCGCCATCAGGCCCTTGTAGTCGTACGGGCACGACGGCACGACGACCTTGAGGCCCGGCAGGTGCGCGAACGTCCCCCACAGGCACTGCGAGTGCTGGGCGCCGGCGCCGAGGATCCCGCCGGCGGTCTTGAAGACCATCGGCATCGCGACGTTGCCGCCCGACATGTAGCGGTTCTTGGCCGCGGCGTTGTAGACCTGCTCGAGGCAGACGCCGATGAAGTCGGCGAACATGATCTCGACCAGCGGGCGGTAGCCGGCCATCGCCAGCCCGACGCCCATCCCGGTGAAGCCCATCTCGGCGATCGGGGTGTCGCGCACCCGCTGCTCGCCGAAGCGCTTCTGGAGGTCGCGGGTCGACCCGAAGACGCCGCCCATCCGGCCGACGTCCTCGCCGAGCACGAGGACCTTCTCGTCGCGCTCCATCTCGAGCCCGATCGCCTCGGCGACGAAGGCCGAGGTCGGCCGGTTGCGGACGACGGTGGTGGTCGGGTCGGTCACGGTGCTCCCGGGGGTCATGCGGCGAAGACGTGGTCGAGGGCGCGGGCGGGATCGGGCATCGGGTCCTCGCGGACGGCGGCGAGCAGCGCCTGCATCTCGGCGCGGGCCTCGCCGTCGATCGCGTCGAGCGCGGCCGCGTCGGCGGTCCCGGCGGCGGTCAGGTTGGCGCGGGCGATCAGCAGCGGATCGCCGTCGCGGCGGATCCGCTCGTGCTCGTCCTTCGTGCGGTAGGTCTGGGCGTCGCCCTCGTAGTGGCCCTGGAAGCGGAAGCAGGTCGCCTCCAGCACGCACGGCGCCGGGTCGCGGCGGGTCTCGTCGACCAGCCGCGCGAACGCCTCGGCGACGGTCTCGGCGTCGGTCCCGTCGATCGTCTCCCCCAGGCAGTCGTAGGCGACGGCGCGCTCGGCGATCGTGGCGGTCGGGATCACGTCGTCGCTGGAGACGCTGATCCCGTAGCGGTTGTTCTCGACCACGATGATCAGCGGCAGCTCCCAGGCCGCGGCCATCGTCATGCACTCGTGGAAGGTGCCGTGGTTGGTGCCGGCGTCGCCGGTCAGCGCGACCGCGACGTCGTCGCGCCCCTCCAGCCGGATCGCGTAGGCGTAGCCGAGGGCGACCGGCAGCGAGGCGCCGACGATCCCCGTCGCCGAGAAGTTGACGCTCGGGTCGAACGGGTGCATGTGGCCGCCGTAGCCGCCGCAGAGGCCGGTCGAGCGCTCGTAGATCTCGGCCAGCAGCGCCCGCGGGTCGGTCCCCTTGACCAGCCCGTGGCCGTGGTTGCGGTGGGTCGAGACGAGCGCGTCGGTGGGGCGCAGGACGCCGGCCATCCCGGCGGCGATCGCCTCCTGGCCGATCCCGGTGTGCAGCTCGCCGTGGATCTCGCGGGTCGGGACGCCCTCCAGGCAGGCGAGGTCGAACTCCCGCATCCGGGCCATCCAGCGGTAGCGGTCGATGGGCGTGGTCTGGCTCATGCTTGCGGAACCTCCTCGAGTTCGATGACGCTGCCGGCCGGCTCGCGGACGTAGACGGCGCGGCCCTCCGGGAACCGGACGACCTCCCCGATCGGCTCCGCCCCCAGCGCCCGGACCTGCTCGAGCGCGACGTCGAGGTCGTCGACCTCGAAGCAGACGTGGCCGTGGCCGACCCGCACCGGGGCCTCGTCCTCGCGCCCGGCGGGCACGTCGCGGAAGGCGATCAGCTCGAGCCGCTGACGGGTGCCCGGAAGGGTCAGCTGGGCGAGGTCGCAGACGACCTCGGGCAGCCCGACGGTCGGACGGATCAGGTCGGTCATGCCGTGGTCGGCGAAGGCCAGCTCGGCCCCGAAGGCGGCGGCGTAGAAGCCGACGGCGCGGTCGAGGTCGCGGACGGCCAGCGAGCAGTGCGCCAGCCGGAAGGCCGGGCGCGCTTCGGTCGCGGGCACGCCGGGGGTGGCCGTCGACGTCGTCGACGGATGGTCGGTCGGGGGATGCGTGGTCATGCGGAGTCCGGGATCAGCGACCGTCGAGGTCGCGTTGACGCGAGAACCAGGTGGCGATCAGGACGCCGCTGCGGCGGACGTGCTCGCGCATCGCCAGGCTCGCGAGCTGCTCGGAGCGGAGCTGGAGCGCCTGCAGGATCACCTCGTGCCGGCGGACGTCCTCCTCCAGCTCGCCGCGGTCGCTGATCGCGTCCATCGTCACGTTGCGGGGCAGCGAGACGTTGAGGGTCTGGACCATGTGCGCCAGCCGCTCGTTGTGCGACGCCTCGAGGATCAGCTCGTGGAAGCGGTCGTGGGCGGCGATCCAGGCGGCGCGGGCCTCGGGGATCGTGCCCTCGCTCTCGAAGTCGCGCACGATCTCGGTCCGGAACGCGGCCACCGCGGCGCCGAGCGTGGCCAGCTCGTCGCCGGTGATCCGCTGGGCGGCGAGGCCGGCGGCGAGCGCCTCCAGCTCGGCCCGGATCACGTAGCCGTCGCGGATCGAGGCCGGGTCGGGGCCGGTCACGCGCGAGCCGCGGTTGGGCAGCGACTCGACCATCCCGATCACCTCGAGCCGCCGCAGCGCCTCGCGGATCGGTTGACGACTGGTGCCGTAGTGGCCCGCGAGCCTGTCCTGCCGCAGCCACGTGCCGTAGGCGAACTCGCCGACCATGATCGCGTGCGCGATCTCGCCGGTCAGCCGCTCCACGACCGACTCCCCGTTGCCCTGGTCTTCACTGCTCATTCCGTGACCTCCACACCTGGTTCGTGACGCCCGGCCCGCTCGGCCAGACGCCCCCACGCTTCGTCGACCATCGTCCACGTCCTGTCGGCGCGAGCCTGCCGTGCCTCGCGCCCCGCGGCATCCTCGGCCAGCCGGGCGTCGATCCGGGCCTCGGCGGCCACGACCGCGGCGGCGACCGCCGGGGGCCGCGGGAACGCGACCGCCCCGTCGACCCAGACCCGCTCGATCGCCTCGCGGTCGGCGGCGCCGACGACGACCGTCAGCGGGTCGCCGGTCTCCGCCGCGGCCGGCAGCCGCAACCCGACGATGTCGGCCCGCGCGCCCGCGGCCAGCCGCCCGAGGTCGTCGCGACGGAGCGCCGCCGCCCCGCCGGCCAACGCCATCCGCAGCGCCTCGCGCGGGGATGCCGTGGTCCCGCGGCCGGCCGCCGCCGAGATGCTCCGGCGCAGCTCGGCGAACGCGTCCGGCGGCTCCGAGGGGGTGTGCGAGTCGAGCCCGAAGGCGACGGTCAGGCCGGCGTCGAGCCGCTCGCGGAGCGGCAGCGTGCCGACCCCGATCAGCTCGTTCGAGCCCGGGTTGTGGACGACGACCGCCCCGGCCGCCGCCAGCCGCTCGGCGCCCGCGTCGTCGACCCAGACCCCGTGCGCGAGTGACGTGCGCGCGTCGAGCAGGCCGGCCGCGGCGAGCCGCGCGATCGGGTCGCCGGCGACGTCGGCGAGCAGCCGCTGGCGCGGGCTCTCCAGCAGGTGCGCGTGGATCCGCGCGGCCCCGACCGCGGCGATCGCGCGCAGCGCGGCGTCGGAGCACCACTGCGGCGCGACCGGGCCGACGGCGTCGATCGTGGCCTGGCCGACGCGGCGGCCCTGGAGCCCGCCGGCGAGCGCGGTGAAGGTCGTGGGGTCGACGCCGCGGGTCGGGGCGAGCACGTCGTCCGGCCCCCACTCGTCGCGGTCGGTCAGCCCGAGCGCGAGCTGCGCCCGCGCCCCGGACGCACCGAGCCCGGCGAGCACGGCCAGCGCACCGTCGCGGTAGTCGTCCGGTCCGCCGAAGCCGTGCACGAGCGCCTGGGTCGTGGTGACGCCGGTCGCGACCGCGTCGGCCCCGGCCAGCAGCGCCTCGTCCTCCGGGTCGGTCGGCGTCATCGTGCCGAGCGCGACCAGGAACCGCTCCAGCGGTCCACCGTGGATCCCGTGCGCCGCCAGCGGGGTCCGGCGGGCGTGCGAGTGGGCGTCGATCAGTCCCGGGAGCAGGACGTCGAAGCGGCCGCCGTCGGCCGCCTCGGGGTGGGCGGCCCGCAGCTCCGCCGCCGGCCCGACGGCGACGATCGCACCGTCGGCGACGACCACCGCCGCCTCCCGCAGCGGCGGCGCGTCGGCGTCGATCAGCACGACCGACGCCCGGATCAGGAGCGTGGCGCTCACAGCCCGAAGACCTCGATCGCCGTGCCCGACAGGCAGCGCTCGAGCGCCGCGTCGTCGAGCCCGAGCGCGCGGAACTTGGCCAGCTCGACCGGCAGGTTCTCGACCGCGTCGGAGCCGAGCATCACCCGCTCGGGCCCCAGCTCGGAGAGCAGCCAGCCGGTGTCGAGGACCGGGCACCAGGAGGTCTCCAGGACCACGTTCGGGCACTCGATCGCGACGATCCCCGCCTGCCGGGTGGCCACGCCCATGCCGGCGTGGGCGAGCACGATCGTGACCTCGGGGTAGGCCCGCGCGAGCGGCAGGCAGTGGGTCGGGCTGGCGAACGGCTCGCCGACCCCGCCGGTGTGGACCATCACCGGCACGCCGAGCCGCTCGGCCTCCGCGAAGACCGTCCGGCCGTCGCGCGAGTCCGGCTCGACCGCGTGGCCGATCGTGTGCAGCTTCAGCGCCACGAAGCCCAGCTCGCGGACGCAGCGCTCGGCCTCGGCGGCGTAGGCGCCGCGGTCGCGGTGGGGGCTGATGTTGACGATCCCCCGGACCCGTCCGCCGGAGCGGTCGCCGAGCGCGGCGATCCGGTCGTGGACGCCCTCGGGATCCTCCGCCCCCGGGAACGGCATCACCAGCACGCGGTGGAGATCGTGCTCGGCGACGCAGTCGAGCACGGTCTGCTCCGCGATGTCGGCGTCGAACACCCGGCAGTCGCCGAGGTGCTGGTGGGCATCGACGATCATCAGTCCTCCAGGTACGACGCGTAGCGGCGGGCGAGCCAGCCGGTGATCCCGAAGGCGACCAGCGCCAGCAGCGCGGCGAGCACGACCCCGGCCCACATCAGCTCGACGTCGAACTGGACGCCGGACTGGAGGATCAAGTAGCCGAGCCCCTCGCTCGAGGTCACCCACTCGGCGATCATCGCGCCGAGGATGCAGGCGGCCGCGCCGACCTGGAAGGCGGCGAAGAGGTACGGCAGCGCCGCCGGACCACGCACGTGACGGAAGACGTCCCAGGTGCTCGCGCCCGAGATCTCCATCAGCTCGAGCATCTCGCGGGGGACCGAGCGGAAGCCGAGCACCCCGTTGATCAGGGTCGGGAAGAACACGATCAGGGCCGAGATCGCGATCACCGTCGCGCCCCCGCTGCCCAGCACGAGGGTCAGGAACGGCGCCAGCGCGATCACCGGGATCACGCGGACGACCAGCGCCAGCGGCAGGATCACGCGGGCGGCGGTCGCCGAGCCGGCGACGATCATCGCCCCGGCGATCCCGACCACGTTGCCGACCACGAAGCCGCCGAAGGCCCCGATCAGGGTCGTCTTGGCCGCCGAGAGCAGCGTCGAGGACTGGGCGCCGGCCTCGTCGAGCACGGCCAGCGGCGAGGGCAGGATCTGGTCGTCGGGCTGGAAGATCAGCTTGACGCCGACCCAGGCGCCGAGCACGAACAGCGCGGCGAGCGCGCTCGGGAGCAGCCGGCGGAGGCTCTGCGAGCGCGAGCGCGCCCGGCCGCGCGGGGCGGCGACGTCGACGGTGCTCATCTCAGGCCTCCACGCGGATCGGCTGGACGGACGGATGCCAGCCGAACAGGCGGCGTCCGGAGAACGCGAACAGGCCGTAGACGGCGAGCGAGATCCCCGAGGCGACGATCAGCGAGGCCCAGATCCCGGGCACGTCGTAGCTCGTCATCGAGAACAGGATCATCAGGCCGAGGCCCTTCTCCGCCCCGACCCACTCGGCCAGCATCGCGCCGACGATCGCGGCCGGAGCGGCGACGGTGAAGGCGGCGAACAGCGGCGGCAGCGCGTAGGGCAGCTTGATCCGGCGGAACGCCTGCCAGCCGCTGCCCCCGGCGACGGCCATCATCTCGAGCGTCCGCGGGTCGGTCTGGCGGAGCGCCTGCGAGAGGTTGATCAGGACCGGGAAGAACGAGGCCAGCGCGGCGATGATCACCTTGGTCGACATCCCCGCGCCGAACCAGATCACCAGCACCGGAGCGAGCGCGATCAGCGGCAGCGAGTAGACCGCCAGCGCGATCTGCTGAAGGCCCTCGCCGACGGCCCGGAAGCGGTCGGCGACGAGCGCGATCACGGTCGCGAGCAGCACGCCGCAGGCGAACCCGAGCGCCGCCTCGGTCATCGTCGCGGCGGCGTTCTCGGCCAGCGCCGAGCGCCCGTCCCAGATCGCCTGGGCGACCTCCGGCGGGGCGGGCCAGAGCGTGCCGGGGTGGTCGTTGGCCAGCGCCAGCCCCCACCAGGCCGCGAACAGCAGCAGGTAGGAGGACGCCGCGATCAGGCGCGAACGGGTCCGGCTCACGGTGCCTGCTCCCCGGATTCGTCGTGCAGCAGCAGCCGCGTCAGCTCGCGGGTGTACTGGAAGAACCGCTCGCCCTCCAGCATCTCCAGCGTCCGCGGGCGCGGCAGCTCGATCGGGACCTCGGCGACGATCCGACCCGGGCGGGCGGCCATCACGAAGACCCGGTCGGAGAGGTAGACCGCCTCGCCGACGTTGTGGGTGACCAGCAGCGCGGTCGTCTGGCGCTCGGACCAGATCCGCAGCAGCTCGGCGTTCATCCGCTGGCGGGTGATCTCGTCGAGCGCGCCGAACGGCTCGTCGAGCAGCAGGATCGAGGGGTCGAGCGCGAGCGCCCGAGCGATCCCGACGCGTCGCTGCATGCCGCCGGAGAGCTTCGACGGCGCCGCCCGCTCGAAGTCGGCCAGGCCGACCAGGTCGAGCAGCGCCCGGGCCCGCTCGCGACGCTCGCTGGCGTTGCCCTGCTTGGCCACCACCATCGGCAGCTCGACGTTCTCCAGCGCCGTGCGCCAGGGCAGCAGCACCGGGTCCTGGAAGACGAAGCCGAACTCGCGCGCGGTCCGCGCCGCGGCGGCGCTCTGGCCGCCGATCCGGACCTCGCCGCCGGTCGGCGCGAGCAGCCCGGCGATGATCCGCAGCAGCGTCGACTTCCCGCAGCCCGAGGGACCGACGAGCGAGACGAACTCGCCGGCCCGGATGCTGAGGGCGATCTCCTGGAGCGCCGTGAAGGTGTCTCCGTCGATGTCGAACCGCTGGCTGACGCCGTGGACGTCGATCGCCGCGACGGCGGCCTCCGCGGTCGGACCGTCGACGCGGTCGATCGGCTTCGTCTTGGTCATGTGCTCAGTCCTCTCCGATCCGCAGCAGCCGGGCGAGGTTGCCGCCCTCGACCTTGGCGCGGTCCTCCGGGTCCGGGATCGCGCGGGCGATCTTGGCCCGCTCGAGGTCGAAGTCGTTGCCGGGCCAGTCGGTCCCGAGCACGATCCGATCGGCCCCGACCTGCTCGTAGGCGGTCCGCACGTCGAGCAGCTGGGTGCCCGAGGTCTCCAGGTATACGTTGGGCGTGCGGCTGGCGACCAGGATCGCCTCCATCAGGTTCCAGATCGTGCCCATGTGGGCGATCAGGACCGGGACCGTCGGGAAGCCGCGGACGATCTCCTCGATCGAGAGCGGCGCGCAGAACGGGTCGTCGAGCGCGTTCACCAGCACCATCAGGCCGTGCTCGGCCGCCGCCTCCATGATCGGATCGAGCAGCGCGTGGTCGCAGAAGTGGTACCCGTGCATCGTCGGGTGCAGCTTCAGGCCGCGCAGGCCCGCCGCCGCGCAGCGGGCGATCTCCTCGACCGCGTCCTCCGCGCGCGGGTTGACCTGGCCGAAGCCGATCAGCCGGTCCGGGAAGCGCTCCTGGATCTTGCGGATGTAGTCGTTGTCGATCATCTGCCCGAGCGAGCAGACGACGGCCCGGTCGACGCCACCGGCGTCCATCGTCTCCAGCATCCGCTCGACGCTGAAGCCGTCGCCGGCCAGGTAGTCGGAGTTGCCGGCGCCCGGCCAGGCGTTGTTGTACGCGTCGATCACCATCGGGATCAGGCCTCCGCGAGCGTGGTCTTGGTGCCGAAGGCGGCGTCGACGATCTCGGTCGTCATCACGTCCGACGCCTTCAGCGGCTTGGCGAGCGCCTTCGCCGCCACGTACGAGTCGATGATCTGCTGCATCCGCTCCTCGTCGATCCGCATCACACCCTTGGGGTTGGCGACGAGCGGGGCCTGGGCCTTGTTGACCGCGACCTCGGTCGGGACCTTGAGCCCCTTCGGGCCGTACTTGGTGGCGACGAGCTTGCCCATCTCGTCGGGGTGCGCGATCGCGTACTCCCAGCCCTGGATCGATCCGCGCAGGTGCTTGACCAGCAGGTCGCGCTCGTTCTCGATCCGGTCCGGGGTCGTGATCAGGACGTTGCCGTAGTTGGGCAGGCCGAGGTCGTCGAGCAGCACGCTGATGACGTCGACGCCCTGCGCCTGGAGGCTGACGCCCTGCTGGGTCGCGTAGCCGAAGTAGCCGTCGACCTGCTTGTTGACCAGCTGCGACGGGTCGGGCCCGGCGGGCAGGAACTTGACGTCGCCGGCCTTGACGCCGGCCTTGTTCAGCAGCGGCAGCAGCAGCGGCCGGGTCGCCGGCGTCAGAGCGATCTTCTTGCCCTTGAAGTCCTGGAGCGTGCGGATCGGGTTGCCGGGCAGGCTCATCACCGCGTACGGCGACTTCTGGAAGATCGTCCCGTAGATCACGACCTTGGTGCCCTTGGCGATCGCCTGGAGGACGGTGCCGTTGTCGTCGTTGCCGACCGTCGCCTTGTCGTTGGAGACGATCTGCGACGCGATGATGTTCGGGCCGCCGGCGCGGATGTCGACCGTCAGGCCGGCGTCCTTGTAGTAGCCGCGCTCCTGGGCGGCGAAGAAGCCCGCGAACTGGGAGAGCTTCAGCCACCCCATCTGGTCGGTGACCTCGGTTCCGCCGCCGCCGGAGGACGAGCCCCCGCCGGACGACGAGTTGCCGCCGCACGCCATCAGCAGGCTGCCGCCGCCGAGCAGTGCGGCGCCGGTACCGGCTACCCGCAGCGCTCCGCGCCGGGTGATTCGCTGGTTGATCCCGTCAGGTCCCATCGCCATCTCCTTGATGTCTGCCTAGCGCCCGAGCGCGTAGTTGATCCGTCGCGGGTCGGCGCCCGCCGCCAGTACCCGCCGCCCGTCCGCCGGCCGCTCCGCGTCCAGCACCATCGAGACCGCCCCGGCGTCGAACTCGAAGTCCGGCCAGCGGCGCACGTCGTGACCCCAGGCCGTGAGGGCCTCGGCGACGGCCTCGTCGACCCGCCCCTCGAGCGAGACCCGTGCGGGCACCTCGCCGTGGGGGTAGAACGAGTCCGGCCACGCGAAGGCCGCGAAGCGCGGGGCCTCGACCGCCTGCTGCGGGGTCATCCCGAAGGTCGTCAGGTTGAGGAACGCCTGGAGCATCCCCTGCAGGATCACGTCGCCGCCGGGGCAGCCGAACGCGATCACGCGTGGGTCGCCCGGGGCGTCGTCGGCCGCGATCGCGATCGCCGGGGCGGGCGTCATCCGCGGCCGCTTGCCGGGCGCGATCGCCGCCGGGTGGGCAGGGTCGAGCCGGCTCTGGACCCCGCGCGGGGAGATGAACATCCCCAGCTCGGGGATGATCGGCGAGCCGTCGAGGGTGTCGGACGGCATCGCCGAGAACGCGTTGCCCTCGGCGTCGATCGTGCAGAGGTAGGTCGTGTCGAAGCGCCCGCCGTAGCCGTCGCCGCCGCTGCTGAGGCCCGGCATCGCGAGGCCCGGCTCGATCCGCTCGCGCAGCTCGCCGGCGTGCTCGTCGGAGAGCAGCCGCTCGAGCGGGACGTCGACGTGGCGCGGGTCGCCGTAGTAGCGCTCGCGGTCGTAGAAGGCGAGCTTGGTCGCCTCGGCGACGACGTGCACGTACTCCGGCGAGTTGTGGCCGAGCGCCTCGAGGTCGTAGCCGTCGAGGATCGCCAGCGCCTGCAGCATCGCGGGGCCCTGGCACCAGGTGGTCGGCGTCCACAGCTCCCAGTCGCCGAAGCGGCGGCGGACGGCGGGCTCGATCTCGGCCTCGAAGCCGGCGAGGTCCTCGACCGTCAGCCAGCCGTCGTTCTCGGCCGCGTAGCGGGCGATGATCCGCGCCGGCTCCCCGCGGTAGAAGGCGTCGTGGACCGCGTCCAGCGCCGCTTCGCGGGTGTCGCCCTGCTCGGCGGCGGCGAGCTGCTCGAGCAGCCGCCCGAGCGCGTCCTGGACCAGCCGCTCGCCGGTCCGGATCGGGCGCCCGTTCGGCCGGTAGATCGCGGCCGACGCCTCCCACTTGCCGAAGCCGCCGCCCATCACCTCGAGCGACTCGGCCAGCCGCCGGTCGACGACGAAGCCCTCGCGGGCGAGCGTGATCGCCTCGGCGGCGCAGTCGGCGAAGGTCCAGGTCCCGAACCGCTGGAGCGACCGGATCCAGGCCGAGATCGCGGCGGGCACGACGCCGACCGGGGCGCCGAGCGGCATGTCGCTGCCGAAGCGCTCGACGAACGCCTCGGTGGTCGCGTCGGCGCCCCACCAGCCGAGCCCGGCGACGCTGTGGACGGTGCTGTCGCCGGCCGCGCGGACGACGATCGGGGCGACCCCGCCGAGGTTGCACTGGTCGGCCTGGACGACGTTGCTGGCGAGGCCGGCGGCGACCCCGGCGTCGATCGCGTTGCCGCCGCGCTCGAAGACCCGGGCCGCGACCTGGGCGACCAGCGGGTGCCCGGCGGCGACCATGTAGCGCTCGCCGACCAGCGTCGGGCGCATCGACTCGGGCGGGGCGAACGCCTCCGGGGTCGGGCCGTTGGCCCGCATCCCGCCGCCGATCGTGTTGCGCGGGCCGTCGTCGACCGGACGCGTGGTCATGCGGTCACCGCCTCTCCGCCGAGCGTGGCGACGTGGGCGCGCCAGCCTCCGAGCGCGGTGATCTCGACCGCGTCGGCGGGCAGCTCCCCCGCGACCCAGACGACCCCGAGCCGGCGGCCGAGGCCGTCGAGCTCGACGACGCCGATCCCGAGTCCGGCGGGCTCGCCGTCGAGGACCGCGGCGAGCGTCGAGAGCGGCAGCTCGTAGAGCTCGCCGGCGATCGCCGCCCCGGCCTGGTCGTCGCGGACCATCGCCGGATGGACGTCCCCGACCGCGTACAGCCGGTACGCCGGCGCGGTCGCCGCCTCGGCCACGAGACGGGCCCCGGCGAGGTTGCCGTGCAGCGGCAGGCCGCGCATCAGGGTGCCGTTGACGAAGAGCTCGATCTGCTGGTCCACCATCGTTGGGCGGAACCTATCTCGGATCCAATCCAGATGTCAAGACTTCTTTTGATTCGGCTTTTTGGCCTAGTTGGGATCCATTCAGCCTCAGACTTGGATCCGAGAATAGACATACACTGTGCGCTAGATCACACGCCGCTCACCCCCGTTCGTGCGCCTGTCCCGGTCGCCCGCGACGGCCGCCTACGGGCCGCCCCGCCCCGGTCGCCCACCCCGCCCGAAACCGGGGTCGGGACCGCAGCCCCGCCCCGAGCGACTCGCCGTGCGGCGACGCCCCGGCTCCGCGGACGGGCGGGTCAGCGCACGAGCGTGCGGAGGGCGGCGTCGGCGACCGCGCCGCCGCCGTCGCCGTCGGTGAGGACGACCAGGCCCCACCGCCGTTCCGGGAACGCCGCGATCAGGGCCTGCCAGCCCCGGTCGACCCCGGGATGCCAGACCATCCGGGTGCCGTCGGTGAGGGTCCGCAGCTCGAGCCCATGGCCGTAGACCCCGTCGGTCGCCGGGGCCGGCCGGCGCATCTCCCGCGCGAGCGGGTCGGCCGACGAGATCACGGCGGCGAACCGCCCGATGTCGGCCGCCGTCGACCAGAGCCCGGCGGCTGCGGTGGCGGCGTAGCGGTAGTCCGGCGACGGGTGCCCGGATGCGTCGTGCCCGCGGGCCGCTCGCGCCGGTGTCTCGGCCGCCGCGAAGCTGCTGTCCCGCATCCCCAGCGGCCCGAGGACCCGCCGCCGCATCGCCGCATCGAACGGCTCGCCCGTCGCCTGCTCCGCCCACAGCTGGGCGAGGGTGAAGCCGCCCCCGGAGTAGCGGTAGCCGCCGCCCGGCGACGCGACCTGCTCCAGCCGCGGCTGCTCGCCCCGGCCCGCGACCTCGTCGCGGGTGCTCGGCAGCGGCCGATCGGGCGGCAGGCCGAGGTAGCCGGGGACCGAGAGACCCGCCGTGTGGCTGAGCAGCTGACCGAGCGTGACCGGCGCCGACGCCGGCCAACCTCCGATCGTCAGCGGCCGGTCGAGCGCGACGCCCCGCTCGCGGGCCAGACGCAGCAGGCCCAGCGCAGCGACCGACTTGGAGACCGAGCCGACCCGGAACTGCGTGCGTCCGTCGGCCCGCCCGTAGGCGCGGGTCCAGACCACCCGTCCATCGTGGACGAGCGCCACCTGCGCGTCGGGCACGTGCGCCGCCGGGAGCGCGGCCACGACCGCCCGATCGACGCGTCCGGCCAGGTCGTCGACGCTCGCGGGCTCGTGGAAGCGCTCGCGGCTCGGCAGGACGAGCAACAGCACGACGACGATCGTCGCGACAGCCAGAAGACCGCCACCGGCGGCGACCCAGCGTCCCCTGTTCGCGAAGCGCACCGGGTCGAGGATACGGCCGCGCCAGGCGTGGCCCCTCGGGCTCAGGCGAGGATCCGCGTCAGCCGCCGCCAGCGCGCCTGGCGGTAGAGGAAGAGCCCGCGCGCGAGCAGCGCCAGCAGCGGGGTCAGCGGGCCGGCGCCGATCTCGACGCGGTCGGTGTAGCGGCACGAGTCCGCGGACGTCGACGCGAAGCTGAGGGTGTGGTTCCAGGCCGCGACCGGCCCGCCCCACTCGCGGGTGGCCAGCTCGCGCTCGCCGATCCGCAGCACCCGCAGCGTGTGGGTCCAGCCGGGCACGACGCCGAAGAACCGCAGGCGGGTCGCGATCTCATCGTCCGGGCCGACCGCCTCGGGCAGCGGCCCGTCCGGGACCATCGCCACCCACGGCCAGAGCACGTGCTCGATCATCGCGGGCTTCTTGGCCAGGGCGCAGGCGGCCTCGGCGGTGATCGGCAGCGCGGTCGTCACGGCCACGGTCTTCGTCATCGGGATCCTCTCGGTGGGTCCCCCTCTAGTATGAGCAAATGCTCAGGTTCTTCTACTCGCGTTCGGGTCGGCGTTCGCGGTGAGCCCGGAGCGGGGTGCGAACCCCCGGCGCAAGCCGGTCCAGCGACGCTCGGTCGAGACCGTCGACGCGGTCGTCGAGGCCGCCGCTCAGGTCTTCGAGCGCCACGGCTACGCCGCCGGCACCACCAACCGGATCGCCGCGCGGGCGGGGGTCTCGATCGGCACGCTCTACCAGTACTTCCCGGACAAGGACGCGATCCTCGTCGCCCTGATCGAGCGCCACCTCGAGCAGGCCAGCACGGAGCTGGTGCCGTTGATGGTCGAGCTCACGACCGCGCCGCCGCCGATCGCCGACGGCCTCGGCCGGATCCTGCACGCGCTGCTCGAGCTGCACCGCCACCAGCCGACGCTCCACCGGGTCCTGTTCGAGGAGGCGCCGCGGCCGGAGCCCCTGCGCCAACGGCTCGACCAGACGACCGACCTCGCGGTCGCCGCCGTCGCCGCCTACCTCGCCGCCCGCCCCGAGGTGACCGTCCACGACCAGCGGCTGGCGGCGCAGCTGGTGGTCCAGACCGCCGAGAGCGTCACCCACGGGCTCGTCATCCACCCCCGCGCGGGGCCGTCGCCGGAGGTCTACGTCGAGGAGACCGTGACGATGCTGACCCGCTACCTGACCGGCTGAGGGCGGGCGGCGGCCCCGGAGCCGGCCCAGGTCGAGCAGCGACGGCTACGCTCCCGTAGGAACCGGCCCGTCCGCCGGTCGCTCCCGCCCCACCCCCGATCGCCGACCACCGGCGATCCGCCCCGACGGAGACCCGCATGTCCGCCCCCACGCCACCCCGCTCGACCCTCTTCGCGCCCGGCATCCTCGACGGCCAGGTCGCGCTGGTCAGCGGCGGCGGCACCGGGCTCGGTCGTGCCGCCGCGCTCGAGCTGGCGGCCGGCGGCGCCTACGTGGTGGTCTGCGGACGCCGCGAGGAGCCGCTGGCGGAGACCGTCGCGCTGGTCGGCGCCGACCGCTGCGAGGCCGAGATCTGCGACATCCGCGAGGAGGACCAGGTCGACGCGCTGGTCGACGGGATCCTCGCGCGGCACGGCCGGATCGACCTGCTCGTCAACAACGCCGGCGGCCAGTTCCTCGCCCCGGCCGAGACGATCAGCCCCAAGGGCTTCCGGACGGTGATGCGACTGAACGCCGAGGGCACCTGGCTGATGACCCACGCGGTCGCGACCAAGGCGATGATCGTGCCCGGCGACGACGGCGCCCCGCGCGGCGGCAAGATCGTCAGCGTCACGCTCTCACCGCACCAGGGCCTGCCGGGCATGGCCCACAGCTCGGCCGCCCGCGCGGCGGTCGAGAACCTGACCCGGGTGCTCTCGATCGAGTGGGCGCGCTACGGGATCAAGCTCAACGCGATCGCCGCCGGCCAGTTCGGCACCGACACGTTCATGTCGAAGTACCCGAAGCCGCTGGTCGAGGCCGCCGCCGGCCAGGTCCCGCTCCAGCGGCTCGGCACCGCCGAGGAGTTCGGCTGGCTGGTCGCCTTCCTCGCCTCGCCCGCGGGCGACTTCTTCAGCGGCTCGGTCCTGACCCTCGACGGTGCCCGCGACAACTGGGCCGGCCCGTGGCCGGGCCGGCTCGACGCGGACGCCGCCGGCGACCCCCTACGCGAGGCGCGCAAGCCGGCGCCCGACGCCTGAGCGCGGGGGCGGGGCTCACCTCGGGCGACCAGGCGGGCCGATGCGGATATGGCTCCGCGCGAAGCCAGGTCCGCATCGGTCCCGGTCGCCGGCCGTCACGACCTCAGCGGGGTACGCACTTCCACACGGAGCCCTTCTTCGTGCGGGTCTCCTTCAGCCGCCTGCCGCTCCGCTCGCACGCCGCCTTGTACCGCGCAAGCCGAATCTCGAAGGCCCGCATCTGGCCGCACTCTCGCGTGGTGATCGGGCGGAACGAGCCCGAGCGGGTCATCGTCTTGCCCGTCGCGTCGCGCGCGGTGACCTTGTAGCGGTAGCTCCCGCCCGGCTTGCGGCAGCTCCACGGGACGGAGAACCGCAGCGAGCTCCGGCTGTCGCCGGCGAACTGGGTGGCGGTCCGGCGGCCGTTCCGGCGCAGCTCGACGCGCACCTGCGCGTAGGGCGTGACGGTCACCCGCATCTCGGTCTGCCCCGGCGACCGGAGCGAGCTTCCGAACCGGGCCTTCGTCGTGACCCGCAGCGTGCTGAGCAGCGGCGGCTGGACCGTGAGCTCCCGCTCCTCGGAGGCCGCCGGCGTGGTCGTGCCGTTGAGCACCGACCAGCGGTAGCGCCCGGGCTCCAGCGACGCGCCCAACCGGACCGCGACGTTCGGCCCCGCGACCTCGAAGCTCGCGATCTCCTCGGTCGGGGACAGCAGCTGACCCAACGTCGTCAGCAGGTTGTCCGTCGCGTATCGCTTCGCTGGATCCAGCTCCCGGTACCCGTAGGAGGCGACCGTCAGGCGGGGGACCCAGCCGCGCTTGGGGTCCTGGCGGGACAGGACCAGGACGTCGCGTTCCGGCGCCGCGCTCGTCCAGGCGAAGCTCAGGTTCAGCGGCGTGGCCACGCCGTTCGCGGGGGCCACCAGCGCGGCCGGCGGCAGCGTCTTCGGTCCCGGGACGTGGATCTGGGGCGGCGCCGGCGGCGGATCCTGCGGGACGACCGGCGGCCGGGGGAAGACGAGCTCGGCCGACGCGGTGGCGTTGACGGGAGCCGTGCGGTTGGTTCCCAGGTAGGCGCAGACCTTCTGCTGCCCCTCGCTGGTCGGGGTGATCGAGTACGACTTCGTGAACGCTCCGTCGACCGCTTCGCCGGCCTTCGGCGACAGCTCGATCCCGCCCGCGCTGGGCACCCGGGGCTCGCAGTACCCGAGGGTCGAGTAGAAGACCCACAGCTGCCGCGGGACATCCGTCGTTCCCGAGACCGTCACCGCCAGCGGCTTCCCCACCGCTGCGTCGGACGCGAGCGTGACCGCGACGTCTCCGTAGGCGGGGCGCGGCATGACCTCGACGTACGCGTCCGCATCGGCGTAGGCCATGCGGTTCTCCCCGACGTAGGCACAGACGTAGTTCGTCTGCCATTGACGCTGAGCCGTGATCGAGTACGACCGCGAGAAGGTGCCCACTACCGCCTCACCGAGCGGCCCCGTCAACTCGTCGCCCCGCGTCGGACCGGGGAAGCTCGAGCAGCCGTTGGCCGAGGTGTAGACCCACAGCGTGCGCGCCGCGGCGGTCGTTCCCGTCACCGTCACCGTCACCGGCTTCCCCTCGGTCGGGTCGGCGGAGAGCGTCACCGAGATCGAGGCGGACGCGGCGTGCGCCGGGGCGCTCACCGCGAGCGTCCCCAGCAGCGCGACCAACAGCGCCAGCAGACGCATCAGCGCTGGTCGGCGTCGGCCTGGTCGACGCCCCGCAGCGGTTCGACGTTCGGACGACGGATGCTTCTGCACCCGGGGCACTCTACCCCGCACCGACGAACGCGACGCCGGTGTCAGCAGGGGTGTCTCCGAAGTCGTCACGCCGAGCATCCGCCCGCTCGGGGATCATCGACGGCCGATGTGCTTCTCCCCCACCGCGGACTTCGTCGCCGCGGGCGTCGTCGGCGTGATCGGCGTCGCCACGCTGCGGCAGGTGCGACGCCCGCGCGACCTGGCGGTCGGGGCGCTGCCGGACGAAGCCGGCGGCCCGGCGGCGGGCACGGCGCCGGTCAGCGGCGACTGAGGCGAGCGCCGGACGAGCTGAGGGACGAGGGGCGCGGGAGGGGCGACTGATGCGGATTTACCGCCATATAGGCCGTAAATCCGCATCAGTCGCCCCGGGCCGCCCCGTGACGGCCCCGCCTGCCTCGATCGGCCGCGCGCGCCGTGACGTCACGACGCGCCCCGCGCCCGAACCCCGCGCCGTCACGTGAGGACGCGCGCCGAACCCGAACCCGAAGCCCAACCCGCCCCCCCGAACCCGAGGCACCCAAGGCCCGCGCTACGCCGCGGCCGGCCCCACCCCGTTCTCGCCCTGCCCCCGCACGTGCAGCAGGCACTCGACCCGGTCGACCCCGTCGACCTCGGCCGCCCCAGTGACCAGCTGCTCGCGCTGCTCGACCGACTCGACCGCCCCGCGCAGGGTCACGATCCCGTCGACGGCATCGATCACGATGTCGCCCTTCGGCAGGTCGTGCGACCGGAGCACCTCGCTCTTGACGCGGTCCGAGAGCGTGCGGCCGTCCGGGTCCTCGCGCAGGGCGTGACGAACGGGGGCGGTCGCCTCGGCGACGCTGCCCTTGGCGCGGCGGGCCGCGTGGGCCGTGGCGTCGGCGACCCCGCTCGCCGTCCGGCGGGCCTGGGCGGCGGCCTGCTCCGCCTGCTGGCGGCGATGGCCGCGCCGTCGCGGGTCGACGATCAGGGTCACCAGCACGCCGATCAGTCCACCGACGGTCAGCAGGGTCACCGCCCGCAGGGGCTGACGTCGAGCCTTGGAGATGGTGCCGTGACGGGCGTGGCGAAGGGTCGCCTTGGCCGCCTTGCGGGTCACGTAGGTCTGGGCGCTGGTCACGAGATCGGCTCCTTGTCGCTCACGCTTTCTCGTGTACCCGACCTGCCAGGCGTGAAACGGCGCCGAGCTCCGGGACCGGCCCGGGGTCGGACTCAGACCAGCCCGGTGGGTAGGACCGGCCCGGGTCGGTAGGACCAGCCCGGTCGGCAGGACCAGCGCGGTCGGCAGGACCAGCGCGGTCGGCAGGACCAGCCCGGTCGGCAGGACCAGCCCGGTCGGCAGGACCAGCCCGGTCGGCAGGACCAGCCCGGTCGGCAGGACCAGCCCGGTCGGCAGGACCAGCCC
>NZ_JBWDOG010000011.1:0-144388 GCF_056269115.1 Patulibacter ginsengiterrae | reverse complement strand
CCGGACCGGGCCGCCCCCGCCCCGCCCCGAGCCGCGCTACGAGGCGGGCGACGACCGACGCCACCCCGATCCCACCCCCGCGGCCACCCCCGCGGCCACGCCCGCGGCGACGCACCCGACCACGACCACGAAGCAGCGGCGGCCACCAACCCGACCACGACCCGCACGGGCGACGGCCGCGGCCACGACCACGACCGCGGGGCTTCCCCGCCGCGCGGGTCGGGATCGGCGACGGCGTGGGAGGATGTCCGGCAGCGTGTCCGCCATCCGGTTCCCCTTCACCGCCCTCGTCGGCCAGGACGACCTGCGGCGGGCCCTCCTGATCAACGCGGTCTCGCCCGAGGTCGGCGGCGTGCTCGTCCGGGGCGAGCGCGGGACCGCGAAGACGACGGCCGTGCGCGCGCTGGAGCCGCTGCTACCACCGATCGACGTGATCAGCGGCGATCCGTACGGCACCGCCCCGGAGGAGGCCGACCGCTCGCCGAGCCCGGAGGCCGCCGCGTTCGTGGACGCCGGACACCTGCGAGCGGCGCGGGGCGCGATCGCGATCGGCTCGACGGCCGTCGACGTCGCGGTCCCCGGCGTCGAGCGACGTGCTGCCCAGCTGGTCGAGCTGCCGGTCGGCGCGACCGTCGACCGGGTCGTCGGGACCCTCGACCTCGAGCGGGCCCTGCGCGACGGCGACGCGGTCCTCCAGCCCGGGCTGCTCGCCCGCGCCCACCGCGGGATCCTCTACGTCGACGAGGTCAACCTGCTGGGCGACCACCTCGTCGACGTGCTGCTCGACGCCGCCGCCCAGGGCGAGGCCGTCGTCGAGCGCGACAACGTCTCCGTCCGCCACCCGGCGCGGTTCATGCTCGTCGGCACGATGAACCCGGAGGAGGGCGACCTGCGGCCGCAGCTGCTCGACCGCTTCGGGCTCTCCGTGACCGTCGCCGGATCGACCGATCCGGCCGTCCGGGCCGAGGTCGTCCGTCGCCGGCTCGCCTTCGAGGCCGACCCGGCCGCGTTCGCCGCGCGCTGGGCCGAGGCCGAGGCCGAGATCGCCGAGGAGATCGCGACCGCGCTGGCGCTGCTTCCGCGGGTCCGGCTCGGCGACCGGATGCTGCGGCTGATCACCGGCGCCTGCGCCCGGCTCGGCGTCGACGGGCTGCGCGCCGACCTGGTCGCCGCCCGCTGCGCCCGCGCGCTGGCCGCGCTCGCCGGACGCGACGAGGTCATCGACGACGACGTCCGCGACGCGCTGCTGCTGACCCTGCCCCACCGCCGTCGCCGCGGTCCGCTCGACCCGCCCGGCCTCGAGCCGGAGGAGCTCGACGACGCGCTCGACCAGGCCCGGGGCGACGAGCCGCCCGAGGATCCCGACGACGCCCACCGGGACGATCCCGGCGACGACGGGCCGGACGACGACGGCCCCGGTCCGGACGACGGCGGCCCCGGTCCGGACGACGGCGGCCCCGGTCCGGACGACGGCGGCCCCGGTCCGGACGACGGCTCGGCGGGACCGCGCGACGGCACCGAGGGCTCGGACGCTGACGGATCGCCGTCCCCCGGCCCGGGCGCTCCCCCGCCGGGTGGCCGACCTGCCCCGGACGAGGATCCGGCTGCGACCGCCGACGGAGGCCCGACCGCCGAGGCGGACGCCGACGGCCAGCAGCCCGCGTCCGGGGAAGCGGATCCTGAGTCCGCTTCGGCCCCGCCCGCCGAGGCCGAGCGTCCCTTCTCCCCCTCCGCCCCCGCCCGCCAGCGGACCGACCGCCCCGAGGCCGGCGGGGCCGGATCCGGCGTCGGCGCGCTGCTGGAGCTCGCCCGCGGCAGCTCGGCCCGCCCGTCCCCCAGTGGCCGCCGCGGACGGACCAGCGGCGCCCACGGACCGACGGTCGACGTCCGCCTCCGCGAGCGGGCCGAGGACGACCTCGCCGTGACCGCGACCCTGCGGGCCGCCGCGATCCGCGCCGCGACGACCACCGACGCGCTCGCCGGCGAGCGTGCGCCCCGTCGCCGCCTGCAGGTCGAGCCGGTCGACCACCGGACCCCGATCCGGGCCGGCCGCGAAGGCACGCTGGTCGTCTTCTGCGTCGACGCCTCCGGCTCGATGGGCGCCCGCAAGCGGATGGCCGCCGTCAAGGGCGCCGCGCTCGGCCTGCTGCTCGACGCCTACCAGCGCCGCGACCGGGTCGCCCTGATCGCCTTCCGTGGTCGCGACGCCGAGGTCCTGCTGCCCCCGACCGGCTCGGTCGAGCGGGCGGCGACCGGCCTGGCGCGGCTCCCAACCGGCGGCGGCACCCCGCTGGCCGCCGGACTCGACGCGACCAGCGACCTGCTGCTCGCCCACCGCCGCCGCGACCCGCACCGCCGGACGCTCTGCGTGATCGTCACCGACGGGCGCGCGTCGGGCGGCAAGGCCGGCCTGCGAGCCGCCGAACGTGCTGCCGAGCGGCTCGGCCGGACCGCCGACGGGGTCGTCGTCTTCGACAGCGAGCAGGGTCGCGTGCGGCTCGGGCTCAGCCGCCGGATCGCCGACGCCGCCGGAGCCCGACTGCTGCCGGTCTCGGTCCTGACCGGCGAGCCGGAGCCGACCCGTGGCCGCCCGCGGGATCGCGCCGTCCCCCCGTCCCCCGTCGCCGCCGGAGTCGCCGCGTGAACGATCGTCGCTCGCGGCCCGTGGTCGCCGTCGCCGGAGGCCCGGCCCTGCTCGAGCCGTCGCGTCCCCTGCGCGAGGCGTTCACCGCGCTCGGCGCTGCGGTCGCGACCGTCGACCTCTCCGTCGACACCGCGCTCCCGGCCAACACCAGCGCGCTGGTCGTCGGCGACGGCGCCCCGGTCCCCCACGCCGCGGCGCTCTCGGCCAACGTCGCCCTGCGCGACGCGGTCGTGGCCCTCCACCGGGCCGGGCTCCCGATCGTCGCCGAGGGGGCCGGACTCGGCTACCTCGCCGAGCAGCTCGACGGCCACGCGATGTGCGACCTGGTGCCCGCGGTGGCGGCGCCCGGACGCGGCGGGGTCCCCAACACCGTCGAGCTGCTGGCCGCCGGCGACGGCCCCCTGCACGCGATCGGCGAGCGCCGGATCGGCCGTCCGTCGGCCGCGATCACGCTCGACGTGACCGCCGGCGAGGCGCCCGCGTGGACGATCGGCCGCCAGCACGAGGGCTGGTCGGCCCCCGGCCTCCACGCCAGCCTGGTGGTGGTGCCGTGGACGACCGAGCGCGCCGCACGCCTGCTGCGAGCGGCGGGGATCAACCTGTGAGCGACGAGCGCGAGACCCCGGACGGCCCGGCGGCCACGACCCACGAACCGACCGCCGGCCTCGGCGCCGCCCCTGCGGGCGAGCACGAGCCCGGCCGCGGCAAGGTCTTCTTCGTCGGGGCCGGCCCCGGGGCGGCCGACCTCCTGACCCTGCGCGGGGCGCGGGTCCTGGGCGAGGCCGACATCGTCGTCTGGCCGCGGAGCCTGGTCCCGCCCGAGGTGATGGAGCACGCGCGCGCCGACGCCGAGACCTTCACCAGCGACGACCACACGCTCGAGGACGTGATCGGGCTGTTCTCCCGCGCACGCCGGCTCGGGCTGACCGTCTGCCGGCTGCAATCCGGCGACCCGTCGATCTACGCGACGCTCCACGAGCAGATCAACGCCTGCCGGCGGATCGACCTGCCGTACGAGATCGTCCCCGGCGTCGGCTCGCTCTCGGCGATGGCGGCGGCGATGGGCCAGGAGCTGACCGTGCCCGAGGTGGCGCAGTCGCTGATCCTCACCCGGCGGGCGGTGCGGGTGCCGATGCCGGAGAACGAGCAGCTCGCCGAGCTCGCCGCCCACGGGGCGACGATGGCCCTCTACCTCTCGGTCCGCCGCCCGCGCGAGCTGGTCGCCGACCTGCTGGCCGGGGGCTACGCGCCGGACACCCCGACCGCGATCGGCTACCGCGTGTCGTGGCCCGACGAGCTGGTGCTGCGCTGCCGGCTCGACGAGCTGGCCGCGACCCTCAAGCAGCACAAGATCACCACCCAGGCCCTGATCATCCTCGGCCCGGGCCTGCGCGACGACGAGCAGGAGCGGCGGTCGCACGTCTACCGCCCGACCTACGGTCACCGCTACCGGCGACTCGGGAGCCCGGCGAAGTACCGCAAGGGCCCGGCGGCCGACGGCTCGGCGCCGAGCGCGGGCCCCGACGAGCCGCCGCCCGCCGCGGCCTGAGCGGCGCGGCTAGGCCGCGCACTCGCCGATCACGGACCGCCACCAGGCCGCGTCGTCGGCGTGGACCGCCCGTCGCAGCCGGTCCTGGGCCTGCTCGGCGACGGCCCGCCGCGAACCGACGACGGCGACGTCTCCGGACACGGCCAGCCGCCCGTCGACGAGCCGCACCAGCGCCCCCGGGCGATCGCGCCGCACGCAGATCCTGCTGACGACCGCGACCCCGACGACGCTGGCCGGCTGCGACCGGTCCCCGTCGCGCGGGTCCCACGGGCCGGTCCGCATGATCGGCCGTGCCGACGTCATGACCCGCGACCCCACGGTCGCGTCCGAGAAGCCGAACGACGAAGCCACCATGATCCGAGCATGGCCCGTCGGGACGGCCCCGGCCATGGTCGCCTCCGACCATCCCGGGCGGCCGTCCGCGGGCGTCGCTCAGCCGCCGTCCGGCGGACCGTCGGTCACCGGCACCGCGACGCAACAGCGCCCGGGGGCCGGATCGAGCACCGGCCGGGCGTCGCAGGCCAATCCGGACGCGAGCCCGTCGATCAGCGCCAGGTTCATGGCGCAGACGACCTCGGGGTGACGCTGGGCCGCGGCGTGGAACGGGCAGTTGCGCAACCGCAGCGTCCCGTCGTCGTCGGCGTACGGCTCGTACCCCCGCGAGCGTAGGACGTGCTCGATCCCGTCCGGGGACGGCTCCGCGTCGACGGCCATCTCCCGCCCCAGCCGCTCGGCAGCGGCGCACAGGGCCCGACCGGTCGCGCCGCTGGTGTCGCTCGCGGCGGCGTCGGCCAGCAACCGGGCCGCGAGCCCGTAGTCGCGGGGCGGCGCGGTGACGGCGAACTCCACCTCGGCACGGGCGTAGAGCTTGGCCGGACGACCGGCGCCCGGCCCCGTGCGTCCGGTCCGGCGCGCGTAGGAGACGACCAGCAGCCCGTCCTTCGCCAGTCGGTCCAGGTGGTAGGCGGCGAGCGTGCGGGTGACGCCGGCGGCCTGTGCCGCCTCGACGCGCCCCAGCGGTTCCTCCGCCGCGGCGACTGCGTCGTAGAGCCGGCGGCGAACGGGGTCCGCCAGGCCGCCCAGGGTCGAGATCGCTTCGAGGCCGGGATCGCCCATCGCCAAATTCTATCGCTAACGACTCTTGACATTCCACCGGGGCGCGGCCTACTCTCTTTTGCGCAGTCTCATTAGTTTTAGAACGGAGCCCCACGATGTCCACCGACGCCCCCATCCACGCCCGGTCGCTGCCGAACCCGCCCTCGGCCCCGCCGCCGGCCACGGCCCGCCCCGACCTCGGCTACCAGGCCTTCCTGATGCTGCGCGTGGCGTTCACCGTCGCGCCGATCCTGTTCGGGCTCGACAAGTTCTTCAACGTCCTCGTCGACTGGCCGGTCTACCTCGCCCCGTGGATCAACGACCTCCTGCCCGGGGACGGCGCCGACGCGATGCACCTCGTCGGGGTGATCGAGATCGTGGCCGGGATCGCCGTCGCGGTCCGTCCGCGCTTCGGCGCCCCGCTGGTCGCCGCCTGGCTCGCCGGCATCATCGTCAACTACCTGACGTTCTCCGGCTACTACGACATCGCCCTCCGCGACTTCGGGCTGCTGCTGGCCGCGCTCACCCTCACCCGCCTGGCCTGGCACTACGACGATCCGACGCACCGCCGAGCCCGCCGGTGACGGAGGCGGCGGCTCCGGACCGCGTCCGGGCCGCCCGCCGCACCCCGGCCATGCGGCCGCCCGACCACGAGCTGGCCCGACCACTCGGATAGCGTCCCCGCGATGACCGCCTCCGTCGCCGGCCTCCCCGTCGTATCGACCACGCGCGGGGCGGTGCGCGGAACCGTCGAGGAGGAGGTCGCCGTCTTCCGCGGGATCCCGTACGCCGCCGCGCCGGTCGGCGAGCTGCGGTTCGCCGCCCCCGTCCCGGTCGCCGCCTGGGACGGCGTTCGCGACGCGACCGAGTTCGGCCCGACCCCGCCGAAGCCGGCCTACGCGCCGCCGTTCGACCGGATGCTCAGCGACCCGATGATCCCGGGCGACGACGTCCTCAACCTCAACGTCTGGACGCCGGCCGGGCGGTTGGGCAGCGGCCCGCATGCGACCGACAGCGGCCAGACCACCGCGCGCGAGGCCGGCGACGACGGCCTGCTGCCGGTCCTGGTCTGGATCCACGGCGGCGCCTTCCGGGCCGGCTGCGGCGCGGTCGGCAACTACGACGGCCGTGCCTTCGCCCGCGACGGCGTCGTCTGCGTGACCCTCAACTACCGGCTGGGGATGGACGGCTTCGGGCTGCTGCCCGACGCACCGCCGAACCGCGGGCTGCTCGACCAGATCGCGGCGCTGCGGTGGGTCCAGGACGAGATCGCCGCCTTCGGGGGCGACCCCGAGCGGGTCACGATCGCCGGCGAGTCGGCCGGGGCGATGAGCGCCGTCAGCCTGCTCGCCTCGCCCACCACGACCGGCCTGTTCCGTGGCGTGATCGCCCAGAGCGGGGCCGGCCACCACGTCCAGTCGCCGGAGAGCGCCCAGCGGGTCGCGGAGGAGCTCGGCCGCCGGCTCGACGTCGCCCCGACCGCGGCCGGCTTCGCTTCCGTCCCGATCGACGACTTCATCGCCGCCCAGCTCGTGCTGTCGGGCGAGGTCTCCGCGACCGACCGCGCGTCGTGGGGCGCGCTCGGGCTCGACGCGATGCCGTTCGAGCCAGTCGTCGACGGGGACGTCGTGCCCGGCCGGCCGATCGACGGGCTCGCCGGCGGAGTCGGCGCCGACCTGCCGCTGCTGATCGGCACCAACGCCGAGGAGTACCGCTTCTGGCTGGCGCCGCTCGGCGCGCTGCCGCACGTCACGCCGGAAGCGCTGCCGGCCGCCGGCGCCGTCTACGGCCTGCCCGCCGAGGCCGCCGAGGCCTACGCCGACGCCGCGACCCCCGGTGACGGCCTCGAGGCGCTGCTCAGCGACTGGTTCTTCCGGATCCCCGCGCTCCGGACGGCCGAGGTCCGGAACGGGCCGGCCGCGACCTTCCTCTACGAGTTCCGCTGGCGCTCGCCGTCGCTCGACGGCCAGCTCGGTGCGGCCCACGCGGTCGAGATCGGCTTCGCCTTCGACACCACCGCCGAGCCGAGCGGCTGGGGCATGATCGGCCCCCACGCCCCGCAGGCGCTGGCCGACGAGATGCACGGGGCCTGGGTCGCCTTCGTCACCGCCGGTGACCCCGGCTGGCCCGCCTACGCGCCCGATCGCCGGGCGGTCCGGATCTTCGGTGGCGCCAACGGAGCAGGCGCGGTCGAGGAGGACCCGGGCGCGGCCCGGCGCGAGGTCTGGGACGGGCTGCGGTAGGCCCGCTCAGGTCACCGGATCACCGGATCACCGGGACGTCGTAGGCATCGATCCACGGGTCGACCGTCACGATCGGGAGCCCTTCCAGCTGCGCCTGAGCGACGAGCAGCCGATCGAACGGGTCGCGGTGGTGGAGCGGCAGACGCGCCACGCGATCCGTGTGGCGAGCGCCGATCGGCAGGATCCGGACGTCGCTGGCCTCGAGCCGATCGAGCAGATCCGGAAGCGGCGGATCGAGCTTGCCGAGGCCGCGTTTGATCGCGGCCTCCCAGACGACGACGGCGCTGATGGTCACGTCCACCTCCGGACGCTCCAGCGTTTCGACGACCTGCGCGCCGAGTCGGTCGACGTCGCCGGCCAACCACCACAGCACGATGTGCGTGTCGAGCAGCACCGTCAGTCGACCATGCCCAGCGAACGAGCCACGTCGTCGGGCAGCTCGTCGAAGTCCTCCGCGATGCGGAGCCCAGGGACCGTCCCGCGCAGCTCGGCGAACGTCCGCTTGACCTCGTGCACCGGCGCGAGCCGGACGACGGCCTTGCCGCGGCGGGTGATCACGACCTCGTCGCCGGCGAGCGCCTGCTCGACCAAGCGCGAGAGCTGCGTCTTCGCCTCGTGCATCCCCACGGTCGTCATGCCCCCATCGTACCGACCGAACTAGTGACTTAGCTAGTTCGAACAGCACCAATAGACAGCCGAACGAGTGCCAGCTCTCCGCGGAAGACCCGATCGGTTCGCCCCGCCCCCGCGCGCTACCGTCCCTGGCATGGAGGGCGCCCCTGCCGACACCCCGCCCGAGGCGCCGGGTGCTCCCGCCCGCCTCAGCGAGCGCCGTTCGGCGACCGGCCTGCGCAAGGGCTGGACGACCGGCACCTGCTCGTCGGTCGCGGCCAAGGCCTGCGCGCTGCTGCTGCAGGACGGCGAGACGCCCGAACGGGTCGACGTCGCGCTCGTCCGCGGCGACCAGCGGGCGACGTTGCCGATCCACGCGATCGAACGACTGGCCGGCGACCAGGCCCGTGCGGTGGTGGTGAAGGATGCCGGCGACGATCCCGACGTCACCCACGGCGCCCACGTCACCGTCACGCTGCACCTGCGCCCGGTCGCCGATCCGCCCGGGGTCGTGTTCCGCGCCGGCCCCGGCGTCGGCACCGTCACCCGTGAGGGACTCGGCCTCGAGGTCGGCGGTCCCGCGATCAACGCCGGGCCGCGCAAGCAGATCGCCGCCGCGCTGGCCGAGGTCCTCGACCTCGACGAGACCGGCGTGATCGTCGAGATCAGCGTGCCCGGCGGCGACGCGATGGCCCAGAAGACCTCGAACCCGCGGCTGGGGATCCTCGGGGGGATCTCGATCCTCGGCACCAGCGGGATCGTGCGGCCGTTCTCGACCGCCGCCTGGCGGGCCTCGGTCGGGCAGGCGATCGACGTGATGCACGCCCAGGGCATGGGCACCGTCGTCCTGACCACCGGCGGTCGCAGCGAGCGGTTCGCCCAGCGGCTGCTGCCCGAGCTCGACGGCGTCTGCTTCATCGAGGTCGGCGACTTCATCGGCTACTCGCTCAAGCGCGCCCGGACGCTGGGCCTGCGCGAGGTGGTGATGGTCGGGATGGCCGGCAAGCTGACCAAGGTCGCGGCCGGCGAGCTGATGACCCACTCCGCGCGGTCGCAGATCGACCCGGCCTACCTCGCCCAGGTGACGCTGGAGGTCGGTGGCAGCGCCGCCCTCGCCGACGAGGTCCGGACCGTCCGCACCGCCCGCCACGCCTTCGACCTCTGGCAGGAGCACGGCCTGACGGCCGCCCCGGATCTCGTCTGCACCCACGCCGAGACGACGATGAGCGACTACGTCAAGGCCGCCCTGCCGGTGCGGGTGCTGCTGATCGACTACCCCGGCGAGCAGGTCGTCGGACGCTCGCCGAGCGCCGCCGCGCTGGCCGCCCGGCCGGTGCCGCCGCCGGCCCGCTGACGGAGCACGCGACCGCCCCGACGCCCCGCGACGTCGGCCGCGCCTACCCGCCGACCGCGAGCCAGACCAGGCCGCGGTCGTGGGTCCGGCCCAGGTCGAGGCCGGTCCGCTCCTCGATCCGCCCGATCCGGGCCCGCAGCGTGTTGCGGTGGACCGGCAGCGCGGCGGCCGTCGCCGCCCGGTCGAAGTCGTGCGCGACCAGCGCGCGGAGGGTCGCGACCAGCTCGTCGTCGAGCCCGTCGAGGACCCGGCGCTCGATCCGCCCGGCGGCCGTCGGCGCCTGTCGCAGCAGCAGCTCGACGAGGAAGTCGCCCGCGACGACCCGCCCCCGACGACCGGACGCCGCCCCCAGGCCCACCAGGGTCAGCAGCTCGGCGAAGGCCGCCTCGAGGCCCGCGACCTCGGTCGCCGGACCGTCGGCGAAGACGGCCCCGTCGGGCGCCGCGGCCTCGACGGTGCGGGCGCCCGCCACGGAAGCCGAGGCGCCGATCGACCCGGCGATCGCGCCGGGCCGCTCGCCGACCGGCTCGGCGGTCAGCGCGAGCACCGTCGGCGCCCGGCCGGCGCTGCGGCCGCCGTCCCCGGCGGCGGACGCGGGACCGCCCCGGTCGACCGCGGCCAGGATCCCGCCCGCCCGCAGCCGCGCGGCCAGCTCGACGTGGGCGCCGACCGGTGCCCCGGGGACCACGATCGCCAGCGGCCCGAGCGCCCCGTCGAGCCCGACGCCGAGTCGCTCCGCCTCCTGCCGCTCGGCGGACCCGGGGAGCGTCCCCGCGCGCAGGCGTTCCAGCAGCCCGCGGGCCGCGGCCTCCTCCGGCACCAGGTGACGGCCCCGCTCGGCGTAGGCGGCGAGGAAGGCGTCGGCGACGAGATCGACGTACGCCACGTAGACCGCACTGCCCTCGAGCAGCGCCAGCCGCTCCCCGCCGCTCGACAGCCGCAGCAGCGCCTCCCAGCCGATCCGCGCACCCCGCCGGTAGACCTGGAGCCCGTCCTCGATCGGCAGGCCCTCCTCGGCCCGGATCCGGACCAGGTCGCCGATCCGCGCGAGATCGTCGTCCGACGGCGCCTGCCCGTCGACGAGCCAGCGGCCGAACAGCTCCAGGTTCCAGCGGATCACCGAGCGGCCGCGGTCCTCCAGCTGCTCGTCGTGGACGAACCGGCGGTAGGCCGGCTCGTCCCGCAGGTCGGCCTCGACCTGGGCCGCGAGCGCGTCGACGTCGATCCGCTCGACGACGTCGCGCACGGCGCGAGCGGCTGATCCGGGCGTGCTGGTCACCCCCGCATTATCGGCCCTCGTCGCGCGGGCTCGTGCGGCGCCTCGCGGGCGGATGCTCGGGGTTCGTGGACCAAGGAGGTCGGGTCGCGCGGCGTTCGAACCGGACGCCAGTCCTGGAGAACGTCGTGCGGCCCGGAATCCGAAGCGTCCACGGTCGCCAGGCGCCGCCCGCTCAGCCCAGCTGGCGGGCGGCGGCGCGCCCCGCCGTCCGGCCCGAGAACAGGCAGCCGCCGAGGAAGGTCCCCTCCAGCGCCCGGTAGCCGTGCATCCCGCCGCCGCCGAAGCCGGCGACCTCGCCCGCCGCGTAGAGGCCCGGGACCGGCTGAGCCGTCTTCGGGTCGTCGCTCTCGGTCAACACCCGCGCGTCGAGGTCGGTGTGGAGCCCGCCGAGCGTCTTGCGGGTCAGGATGTTGAGCTTGACCGCGATCAGCGGCCCGTTCTCCGGGTCGAGCAGCCGGTGCGGCGCGGCGACACGGGTGATCTTGTCGACCAGGTACGTCCGCGCGTTGCGGATCGCGGAGATCTGGAGGTCCTTGGTGTAGGTGTTGTCGACCTCGCGGTCGCGGGCGACGATCGTCCGCTCGAGCGCGTCACGGTCGATCAGCGGCGCGTCGGTCTTGGCGTTCATGCCGCGCACGAGGCTGTCGAGATCGGTCGCGGTCACGAAGTCGACGCCGTGGTCGACGAACGCCTGGACCGGCCCCGGCGCGCCCTTCGCGAGCCGGCTCTTGATCACCTCGCGGATGCTCTGGCTGGCGATGTCGGGGTTCTGCTCCGACCCCGAGAGCGCGAACTCCTTCTCGACGATCTTCTGGGTCAGCACGAACCAGCTGTGCTCGTGGCCCGTCTGCATGATGTGGTCGAGCGTGCCGAGCGTGTCGAAGCCGGGGAAGTTCGGCGGCGGCAGCCGCTTGCCGGTCGCGTCCAGCCACAGCGACGAGGGCCCGGGAATGATCCGGATCCCGTGGTTGGACCAGATCGAGTCCCAGTTGTGGATCCCCTCGACGTAGTGCCACATCCGGTCCGGGTTGACGATCCCGCCGCCGGCCTCCTGCGTGATCCCGATCATCCGCCCGTCGACGTAGTCGGGGACGCCCTGGACCATGTGCTTCGGCGCGTTGCCGAGCCGCTTCGGCCAGCTCTTGCGGACGAGGTCGAGGTTGGCCCCGATCCCGCCGGAGGTGACGATCACGGCCTGCGCCGAGAGCTCGAACTCGCCGACCTCGACCCGCGACGTCGGCGTGCCGCGCTCGGCCGTCGTGGGCTCGAGGATCGCGCCCCGGACCCCGGTCACCGCCCCGTCGGTGGTGACCAGCCCGTCGACCCGGTGGCGGAAGCGGAAGTCGACCAGCCCGTTCTTGGCGGCGGCCTCGAGCTTGGCCACGAACGGACGGATCACGGCCGGCCCGACGCCCCAGGTCAGGTGGAAGCGGGGGACCGAGTTGCCGTGGCCCTCGGCGGTGCCGTCGCCGCGCTCGGCCCAGCCGACCTGCGGCATCAGCTTGATGCCCTGCTCGACCAGCCAGTCGTGCTTCTCGCCCGCGGCCCAGCGGACGTAGGCCTCGGCCCACTGGCGCGGCCAGTGGTCCTCGTCGCGGTCGAAGCCGGCGGTGCCCTGCCAGTCCTGCCAGGCCAGCTCGAACGAGTCCTTGATCCGCATCCGCCGCTGCTGGGGCGAGTTGACCAGGAACAGGCCGCCGAGCGACCAGAACGCCTGCCCGCCGAGTGTTTGCCGGGCCTCCTGGTCGACGAGCAGGACCCGCTTGCCGGCGTCGATCAGCTCGGAGGTGGCGACGAGGCCGGCGAGCCCCCCGCCGACCACGATGACGTCGGCCTGGTCCTGGTGCGTCTGCATCGCCCCATCCTCCGTGCTGAGGCGGGCGCGGACAAGGGGCGCGGTGCCCGGACTTCGCGCGCACGGGTGGGCGCGGTGCCCAGGCGAGCGGCGGGACACGGAGGCGGGCGGCGGACCCCAACGTCGTCGGACGGCGATCGACGCTCCGCCGGCGACTCCGACGGGAACGGCGATCGGCGCGTCAGTCCTCGTCGACCGGCGGCCGCTGCGCGTCGTACGCGGCCACGACCCGCTTCGGCGCCCGCGTGCGCCAGGCCTCCTCGATCGCCTCCTCCAGCTCCTCGGGGTCGACCAGCTCGAGCCGGGCGAGCACGTACGGGTAGCCGTCGTAGTGCGGGGTGGTGAAGAACGCCTCCGGCCGCCCCTGGAGCAGCAGGTCGCGCCGCTCGAGGTCGGGGACGCGAACGACCAGCGCCTCGGGCTTCGTGCGCAGGTGGCAGAAGCCCTTGCCGCGGACCTTCAGCGCCGGCTCGCCGTACGAGCTCGACAGCTCCGTCTCCGGCAGCCGCAGTCCGATCGCGACGACGTCCTCCCAGCTGGGCATGCCCCGACCCTAGCCGCGGGCCGGGCGCGCGTGGGCGGGCGACGCCGGCCGGCTGCGGTAGGGTCGCGAGAGCGCGCCGGGGAGCGCGCCCCGTCCGCGGAGAGGGCCGAGCCCGTCCCCACGCAGCACCCAGTGGCCGGATCCTTCGTCCTGCCCGACGCGAGCGGACCGCGGGCATCCCGGAACGAAGGTCACCCATGTCCCCCGCATCGCTTCCCGCCGCTCCTCGCCTGGAGCAGCTGCGCAAGCAGGCCAAGGAGCTGCTCCGCGCGCACCGCGCCGGCGACGCCGCGGCCGCCGCGCGGATCGCCGCGCAGGTCGACCGCCCGACGCCCCCGAAGCTCGCCGACGCGCAGTTCGCGATCGCCCGCGAGCACGGCTTCGCCGACTGGCCGCGGCTGCGCGCCTACGTCGAGCGGGCCGCCGCCCACGGCCCGGCGCTCCAGCACGCCTTCCACGAGGACGTCGACTACTACGAGGACCGCGCGAGCGGCCTCCTGGCCTCGGCCGAGGACGGCACCGACGACGCGCTTGCCGCCTTCGCGCGCCACGCGCTGCCGCTGACCGCCGACGGCGCGCAGGCCGCGATCGCCCGCCAGCACGGCTTCTCCGACTGGACCGCGCTCCGCCTCCACGTCGAGGCGCTGCGCGAGGCGGGCGAGCCGTTCGCCCGGGCCTACCGGGTGGTCGAGGCCCGCGACCCCGCGGCGCTCGCCGTCCTGCTGGACCGCTTCCCGGAGCTGGTCGACGCGCGCGGAACCAACGACAACGATCTGCTGGGGATGGCAACGGCGACCGGCGACGAGCGGCTGCTGCGGGCCCTCCTGGAGCGGGACGCCGATCCCGGCCGCCCGAACGCCCACGGCTGGACGGCGTTGCACCAGGCGGCCTACCTCGGAGCGGTCCCGCTGGTCCGGATCCTGCTCGACGCCGGCGCGCCGGTCGGGATCTCGGCCCGTGGAGACGGCGGCACACCGCTGATCGTGGCCCTGTTCTGGGGCCACCACGAGGCCGCGCAGCTGCTGGCCGAGCACGACCTCGCGCCGGGCAACCTGCGGGTCGCGGCCGGGCTCGGGCGGCTCGATCTGCTCGACGCGCTGGTCGTGAAGGACGGTCGTCTGCGACCGGCGGCCCGTGCCGACCGCGGCTTCTACCGGCCGCACGGCGGGTTCCCTCGCTGGTCGTCGTCCGACGCCTACGGCGAGATCCGCGACGAGGCGCTGGCCTGGGCGGCCCGCAACGACCGCGTGGAGGCGATCGGGCGGCTGGCGTCGCTCGGTGCCGACCTCGACGCCGACGTCTACCGCGGTACCGCCCTGGCCTGGGCGGCGGCCGGCGGGCGGGTCGCGGCGATCGAACGGCTGCTCGCGCTGGGCGCCGATCCGGATCGTCAGGCGAGCTTCGGCGGGGCCGACCACGGCGAGGGCGTCACGGCGCTGCACCTGGCCGCGCAGTACGGCCAGGTCGGCGCGATCGACGCCCTGCTGCGGGGCGGGGCCGACCCGGCCCTGCGCGACGCGCTCCACGACGCGACCGCCGCGGAGTGGGCGGCGTTCGGGGAGCAGCCGGCCGCGGCGGCGCGGCTGCGGAACGCGGGCTAGCGCAGCGCGGAGGCCTCCCGCGTGACCAGCAGCGGCCCGCGCCGCTCGTGCTCGAGCCGCTCGGTCGCCGCGACGGCGGCCTCCGCGCCGCAGTAGCGCTCGACCAGCCGGATCGCCAGGTCGATCCCCGCCAGCGGGCCACCGGCGGTCAGCACGTCGCCGTCGTCGACCACCCGCGCCTCGGGCCGGACGTCGGCGCCCATGCTCCGCAGCCCGTCGAGTGCGAGCCGGTTGGTGACCGCCGGCCGCCCGTTCAGGAGGCCGGCCGCGCCGAGCACGAGCCCGCCGGTGCAGACCGAGGCGACGACCGTGCCGGCGGCGTGCCGGGCGACGATCGCGTCCAGCAGCGTGCGGTCCTCGACCAGCGACCGGACCCCGCCGCCTCCCGCCTCCAGCCAGCCCCCGCCGGGCACGACCAGGATCCCCGGCGCGTCGCCGAGCGGTCCGTCGACGGCGATCGTCAGGCCGTGGGCGCCGGCGACGCGGTGGACGTCGGGCCGGAGGCCGACGGCGTCGACCACGAAGCCGGCGGCGTCGAGGACCTCGAACGGGCCGACCCCGTCGAGCTCGTCGAAGCCGTCGAAGAGCAGCACCTCGACGGTCGGGAGGGCGGGGGGCACGGGGCGGGAGTCGCTCATACGTCCATCGTGCTCGCCGCCCGTACGCCTGACCAGTGGCAGGAATGCCACCTGTCGCTAGGATCCTGCCAGGATGCCGCCGCCCGCCGATCCTCCTCCTGGGCCCCGGCCGCCCGCCACGCCCACCGCCGCGTCGGGAACGTCCGGCCCCGCCGCGCCGACCCCGGCGGCCGGCCGATCGCGGTCGCTGCCCGCCGCGCCGCCGCCCCACCGCGTCGTCGCGCTCGCCCTGCCCGGGGTCGTGCTGCTCGACCTCGCCGCGCCGTCGCACCTCTTCGGACACTGCGGCGGCCGCCGCTACGACTTCGCGCTGGCCGGGCTCGCGGCCGGCCCCGTGACCACCACCACCGGCTTCGACGTGGTCGCCCCGCACGGGCTCGAGGTCCTGGACACCGCCGACACGATCGTCGTCCCCGGGCTCTCCGACCACGTCCACGAGCCGCCCGCGGCGGTGCTCGACGGCCTCCGCGCCGCCGCCGCCCGCGGCGCCCGGGTGATGTCCGTCTGCACCGGCGCGTTCGTGCTCGCCCACGCCGGCCTGCTCGACGACCGCCGCGCGACGACCCACTGGCAGGCCGCCTCGCAGCTGGCCGCCCTGTTCCCGCGGGTCGACGTCGACCCGGCCGTGCTCTACGTCGACGAAGGCCAGATCCTGACCAGCGCCGGCGTCGCGGCCGGACTCGACCTCTGCCTGCACGTGATCCGCCGCGACCACGGCGCCGAGCTGGCCGGGCGGCTGGCCCGGCGGACGGTCGTCGCCCCGCACCGCGACGGCGGCCAGGCCCAGTTCGTCCCGCGCCCGGTCGCCGGCGGCGGTCCGGGGTTCGACGCCGACGGGCGGGCGCTCGCCGCCGGGCTCGAGGCGACCCGCGCCTGGGCGCTGGAGCGGCTGGCCGACTCACTCGACGTCGCGACCCTCGCCCGCCACGCCTGCGTCTCGCCCCGGACCTTCGCCCGCCGCTTCCGCGACGAGACGGGCACGACCCCCGCCCAGTGGCTGCTCGACCAGCGGACGCTCGTCGCCCAGGCCCTGCTGGAGCGGACCGACCTGCCGGTCGAGGAGGTCGCCCACCGCAGCGGCTTCGGCAGCGCCGCCTCGCTCCGCCAGCACTTCGGACGCCGCGCGCGAACGACGCCGACCGCCTACCGGCGAACGTTCCGCGACCGCGCCCCGGCGACCGCGGCCGACGTCCCCAGCGGCTGATCCGGCGTCCGTCGGCGGTTGATCCGGCGTCTGCCGGCGCCCGGCAGCGCTAGCGTGCCCGGAACGGCGCCGAACCCGGCGCCGCCCGCTCCCGACCGTCCCGCCCCGCCATGAGCCGCTCTCCCAGCCCGCGTGAGGTCGCCCACTACATCGGCAACCTCGCCCACTTCGCCCGCGACCGCCGGAGCCGTGAGCGCGACGACACCGACCTGCTCGGCGAGCTGGCCGACGTCCCGCTCGGCCTGCCCGCGGGCCTCGAGCTGGAGTGGCTCGGGGTCGCCGGCTACCGGCTGACCTACGAGGGCCAGACCATCTACCTCGACCCGTTCCTGACCCGGGTCCCGATCGGCGACGTCGTCCGCGGCCGGACCGTCGTCCCCGACGCGGGCCTCCACGAGCGGCTGCTCGACCCCCGGGCCGGCAACGTGCTCGGGGTGCTCGTCGGCCACACCCACTTCGACCACGCGATCGACGTGCCCGTGCTCTGCCGCCGCTACGGCGCGCCGGCCTACGGCTCGCGCTCGCTGGTCCAGCTGATGTCGCTCTACGGGATGGCCGATTCGACGGTCCAGGTCGAGCCGCACCACCGCTACGAGCTCGGCCCGTTCACGGTCAGCTTCGTGCCGAGCGTGCACTCGAAGCTGATCCTCGGCTACGCGGTCCCGTCCGCCGGCGAGCTGACCTGCGAGCACGTCGACGGCCTCAACACCTCGGCCTACAAGTGCGGCGACGTCTGGGGGATCCGGATCGAGGTCGCCGGGATCACGCTCTACCACCAGGGCAGCGCCAACCTGCTCGACGACGAGGTCCCGACCGGCGGCGTCGACGTCTTCCTGGCCGGGATCGCCGGACGCGGCTTCACCCGCGACTACTGGTCGCGGATCCTCCGCCGGCTGGAGCCGCAGGTCGTCGTCGCCAGCCACTTCGACGACTTCTTCCGGCCGGTCGAGGCGCCGCTCGGGTTCTCGCTCAACGTGCACCTCGCCGGCCTGCCCGACGAGATCCACGCGGTCAGCCGCGACTTCCGGGTCGCGGCCCTGCGGCCGATGGAGACGGTCCGGGGCTGAGCGCGAGACGGTTGATTCCACGGATTCGTGGACGTGCCGCCGGATCGGGTGTGAGCGGACGGCCGGCGCGGGGTAGCGTGAGGGGAAGCCGTTTCGTCGGCCGTCCCCCGGCGGCCCGCCCCAGGAGGCCCACCGTGACCACGCCGCTCGCCCCGACCGTGACCCTCGCCAACCGCGCGCAGATGCCGCGCCTCGGCCTCGGGACCTGGCCGCTGGACGACGCGGAGGCCGAGCGGGCCGTCGCCTCCGCGATCGGGATCGGCTACCGGCTGATCGACACCGCCTTCAACTACGGCAACGAGGTCGGCGTCGGCCGCGGCCTGCGGGCCAGCGGCGTCCCCCGCGACGAGCTGTTCGTGACGACCAAGCTCAACCGGGAGGACCACGGCATCGACGAGGTCCAGCGGGCCTTCGAGCGCAGCGCCCGCAAGCTCGACGTCGACTACATCGACCTGTTCCTGATCCACTGGCCGAACCCGCAGCAGAACCGCTACGTCGACGCCTACAAGGGGCTCGTGAAGCTGCTGGAGGACGGGCGGGTGAAGGCGATCGGGCTCTCGAACTTCATGCCCGCCCACGTCGAGCGGGTGGTCGAGGCGACCGGCGTGATCCCCGACGTCGACCAGATCGAGCTCGACCCGACCAAGTCGCGGGCCGAGACCCGTGAGTACCTGACCCGCAACGGGATCGCGACCGAGGCCTGGAGCCCGCTCGGCCAAGGCGGCGACCTGCTGAAGCAGCCGGTGATCACCCGGATCGCCGAGGCCCACGGCCGGACCCCGGGCCAGATCGTGCTCCGCTGGCACGTCGAGATCGGCACGATCGCGATCCCCAAGTCCGCGAACCCCGAGCGCCAGCGCCACAACCTCGAGGTCTTCGACTTCGCGCTCTCCCCCGACGACCTGACCGCGATCGGCGAGCTGGACCGGGGCGACGAGGGCGTCACGGACGCGGAGCAGTTCGGGCACTAGCCCCGCTCTAGGCTCTGCCGATGGGGTTCTTCGCCGCCAGCGCTCCCGCCCACCGTCCGACCGACGAGGACGGCGGACCGTGGGCCCAGACCGCGTTCGACGGCCACGCGATCCCCGGCCAGGTCCCGTCGCCGATCGTCGTCGCCGATGCCGGCGATGCGGTGGTCGTAGCAACGCTCGCCGTCGGCGAGGGCCTCCTGCGGATCGACTGGCAGGCGATCAACCGCGGGTCGCCCCGCCGGACCGCGCGAGACCAGTACCTCGACTACGTGCTCGAGCCCGGCGAATCGCTGCCGGACGGCTATCTCCGTCTCGGCGTCGCGTACGCCGACGGACGACGGGCGACCAACCTGCCGTGGGACCGGTGGCGCTCGGCGGACGGCCCGGCCGACGCTCTGACCTGGAGCGAGCGTGGCGGCAGCAGCGACCCGCACGTCCGCCGGATCTCGATCACCGTCGGTCCTGCGCCGGTCAGCGGGGACCTGCGGCTCGTCTGCGAGTGGCCCGCGCTGGGCCTGCCCGAGACGAGCGCGAGCGTGCCGGCCGACGTCCTCGCCCGCGCCCGCGCGCTTGAGGTCGTCGTTCCTCCGCACGCCGGCGCCTGACCTCCCGTGCCGGAGCGGCCACTCCGCGGACGGGGATTCCCGCACGCGGACCACCGTTCCGCCGGATTCCGCTGGTAGGGTCCCAGCCTGATGTCTGTCTTCGTCTTCTAGGGCCTTCGCCCGCCGCACGACCGCCGTCTCCGAACCCCGGTCGTGCCTCCGCGCGTCCTTGCGCGCCACCTGCGCCGTCATCGCTTCGATGACGCCTCCGCCGCCTGCCTGAGGGCGGCGCCATCCGTCGTCCCCCGGACGACGTCATCCGCCGCCCGCCCCTGGGCGGCACCAGCTGTCGCCCCGCTGCGGGCGGCACACGAGCAGAGGAGGCCCCGTGCCTACCGAGAACCCCGCCCACGACCGGGCCCACATCCTGATGGTCGGAACGACCACCCCGAGCCACGTCTACCCGAACCTGTCGCTGATCGACGCGCTCGTCGGCCGCGGACACCGCGTCAGCTACGCGATCGGCGCGCCGCTCGCCGGGCTGGTGCGACCAACCGGGGCGGACGTCCTGGCCTGCACCACGCTGCTGCCGACGCTCGCCCGGCCCGGCCTCGCCTGGCCGGAGGACGCCGACGCCGGGATGCAGCTGTTCGTCGACGAGGCGGTCCACGTCCTGCCCCAGCTGCTCGACGCGCTCGACCACGACCGGCCGGAGCTGATCCTCCACGACGTCGGCGGGCTGGCCGGTCCCGTCGCCGGGCTCCGCTGGAGCGTGCCGGCGGTGCAGGTCGCGCCGAGCTACGCGGCCTGGGGCACCGGTGCCGCCGGCGAGACCGACGGCCGACGATGGCCACCCGGCGGCGAGCCAGCGGCCGACGCCGTCGAAGCCGCCCTGGCCGTGGCGCGGCGTTGCGGGACGCGACGCATCCGCCCGCGGCCGCTCGGGACCTGGGTCGCGGGGACGCGGGTGACCTGAGACGCGGGCGCGCCCTGGATCCCCGCGACGCCGTCCCGCGCGGCCGGGCGGGGCGGCGCCGTTCTCTTTGAGGTTTGCCCGCTATGCGGCGGTCAACCTCAAAGAGAACGGGCCAACGCCCCCACCCGCACCCGCCCAGCCGCCGGGGCCCAGCTCCCACGTCACCGACCCCTGGCCGCTCACCACCGGCCCGCCCCGACCGCCGCCCCCGGTTGCTAGGCTCGAAGCCATGTTCGCGCACTACTTCGTCTAGGTCGCTCGCTCGGCCCCTCGCCCGCCGTCTTCGGACCCCGGGCGCGGCCCTGCTCTCCGACCGCGCACCCGTGCGCGGTCGGCCGCCGTCCCTCGTCGGGCGGCGCGTTCCGTCGTCCGTTCGCGGGCGACGTCATCCGTCGCCCCACCGTGGGCGGCGTCCACCGTCGCCCACCCGGGCGGCCCCCGTCGTCGCCCGCTGCGGGTGACGCGCGACCAGAGGAAGAGGCCCCATGCCTGCTGCCACCCCCGCCCGCGACCGGGCGCACATCCTGATGGTCGGCGCGACCGCGCCGAGCCACATCTACCCCAGCCTCGCGCTGATCCGCGAGCTCGTCCGCCGCGGCCACCGCGTCAGCTACGCCGTCGGAGCGCCCCTGGCTGAGCTGATCGAGCCGACCGGCGCCGAGCTGATCGCCTGCACCACGCTGCTGCCAACCGTGGGTGGCTCGCGTGAGCAGTGGCCGGAGGACGCCGCGGGAGGGATGCGGCTGTTCCTCGACGAGGCGATCCACGTCCTGCCGCAGCTGCTCGCGGCGCTCGACGACGACCGGCCCGACCTGATCCTGCACGACATCGGCGGGATGGCCGGGCCCGTCGCCGGCGTCCGCTGGGATGTGCCGACCCTCGAGCTCTCCCCCACCTACGTCGCCTGGGAGGGCTACGAGGACGACATGGCCGCGTTCTTCGACGAGCTGCGCGCCTCGCCCGCCGGCCAGGAGCTCTACCGGGTCCAGGCCGCGTGGCTGCGGGAGAACGGGGTCACCGGCGATCCCGAGCGGTTCTTCGCCCACCGCGAGCGGTCGCTGGTGCTGATCCCGCGGGCGATGCAGCCGAACGCCGACCGGGTCGCCCCGAGCAAGCGGTTCGTCGGCCCGTGCCTCGACGAGGACCGGATCGGTGCGCCGGGCTGGGCGCCACCCGCGAGCGGCAGGCCGGTCGTGTTCGTCTCCTTCGGCACCGCCTACAACGACCAGCTCGACGTCTACCGGGCCTGTCTCGAGGCGTTCGCCGACGGCAGCCTGCACGTGCTGCTGTCGATCGGTGCGCACGTCGATCCCGCGGCGCTCGGGCCGCTGCCGGAGTTCGTCGAGGTCCACCGCTCGGTCCCCCAGCTGACGGTGCTGGAGCACGCCAGCGCCTTCGTCACCCACGCCGGGATGGGCTCGGTGACCGAGGCGCTCTGGTTCGGCGTGCCGATGGTCGCGATCCCCCAGGCCGTCGACCAGCTGATCAACGGCCCGCGGATCGAGGAGCTGGGCGTCGGCCGCCACCTGCCGGCCGAGGAGGTGACCGCCGAGACGCTCGGGCGGGCGGTCCGCGAGGTGCTCGCCGACCCCCAGATCGGGACCCGGATCACCGACGTCCGGGCCGAGGTCCGGGCCCAGGGCGGGGTCGGCCCGGCGAGCGACGCGGTCGAGGCCGCGCTGGCGGAGGCGCGGCGGGGTCTGGGCCGGGCGGCCTGAGCGGGGTGCGGCGGGGCGGCGCGGGCGTTCTGGTTGAGGTTTGCCACCTCTACGGTGGTCAACCTCAACGAGAACGCACGCCGCCGCGCCTGGCTGCCACCCGCGGCCGGCCCGCCACCCCGCGGCCGGCCCGCCACCCCGCGGCCGGCCCGCCACCCCGGGGCGGCCCCGCCACCCGGGGCCGCCCCGCCCGGCCGCCCGGCCCCACGGCCTCCCGACCGAGCGGCTCCCCCCGGCCCCACGGCCTCCGACGCCCCGCCACCCTGCGGCCCCGCCACCCCGCGTCCCGCCCCCCCACGGCCCTCCGACACCGCGCCCCCACGGCCCCGGCCACCCCACGACCCTCAGCCCCCGCCGCCTTCCACGCCCCTCCCACCCCGCATTCTTGTTCGCCGTACACGCGCCGCGTAGGCTGGCCCTACCGGACCACGTGCACCCGCACGCCCCGGGGAGGAGATCCCGATGGCCACCCGCACCGCCTACCGCACCTGCCCGCTCTGCGAGGCGACCTGCGGCCTGGAGCTCACCGTCGAGGACGAGCGGGTCACGAAGGTCCGGGGCGACCAGGACGACGTCTTCTCGCACGGGTTCCTCTGCCCGAAGGGCGTCAGCATCAAGCAGCTGCACGAGGACCCCGACCGCCTACGGACCCCGCTGGTGCGGCGGGACGGCGAGCTGGTCGAGGCGAGCTGGGACGAGGCCTTTGCCGAGGTCGACCGGCTGCTGACCCCGCTGCTCGCCGAGCACGGCCGCAACGCCGGGGCGATCTACCTCGGCAACCCCAACTCGCACTCGCTGTCGGCGACGATCTACGCGCCGATGGTCGTCCGCGCCCTCGGCAGCCGCAACGTCTTCAGCGCCAGCACGCTCGACCAGATGCCCAAGCACGTGTCGATGGGCCAGATGTTCGGCACCCCGCTGAGCCTGCCGATCCCCGACCTCGACCGGACCGACTTCCTGCTGATGCTCGGGGCCAACCCGATGGCCTCCAACGGCAGCCTGCTGACGGCGCCCGACATCCGTGGCCGGCTGCGCGCGCTGCGGGCTCGTGGCGGCCGGCTGGTGGTCGTCGACCCGCGCCGCTCGCGGACCGCGGAGGAGGCGGACGAGCACGTCTTCGTCCGGCCTGGCGGCGACGTGCTGCTGTTGATGGCGATGGTCCACGTGCTGTTCGACGAGGGCCTCACCGCGCCTGGACGCCTGGCCGCGATCACCAACGGGATCGAGCTGGTCGAGCAGACCGCACTGGCCTTCCCGCCCGAGCGGGTCGCCGAGCACTGCGGGGTCCCGGCGGCCGACATCCGCCGCCTCGCCCGCGAGCTGGCCGCCGCCCCGACCGCCGCCGTCTACGGCCGGATCGGCACCTGCACCGTCCCGTTCGGCACCCTCACCTCGTGGCTGGTCGACGTCCTCAACGTGCTGACGGGCAACCTCGACCGGGTCGGCGGCGCGATGTTCACCCGGCCCGCGGCCGGCGCCGCGTCGACCCGCGGCGAACCGGGCCGCGGCCGCGGGATGCGGCCGTCGCGCTGGGGCAGCCGCGTCCGCGGGCTGCCCGAGACCCTCGGCGAGCTGCCGACCTCGTGCCTCGCGGAGGAGATCGAGACCCCCGGCGAGGACCAGATCCGGGCCCTGATCACGATCGCCGGCAACCCCGCCCGCTCGGCTCCGGACTCCGCCCGCGTCGAGGCCGCGCTCGACCGGCTCGACGCGCTGATCTGCGTCGACATCTACCGCAACGAGACCACCCGTCACGCCGACGTCGTGCTGCCCGCGCCGTCGCCGCTGGAGCGCTCGCACTTCGACCTCGTCTTCAACGGCTTCGCCGTCCGCAACGTCGCCAACTACTCGCCGCCGGTCGTCGCCCGCGACCCGTCCCGCCCCGACGAGTGGGAGATCCTGCTGCGGCTGATGGCGCTGCTCGCCGGTCAGGGGCCGGACGCGGACGTCGAGATGCTCGACCGCTTCGTGGTCACCGAGGCCGCCCGCCGCGAGGCCGCCACGCCCCGCTCGCCGATCGTCGGCGAGGACCCGGCCGCGGTGATCGAGGCGCTGGTCGACGCCGACGGCCAGCCGCGAGTCGGACCGGAGCGGTTCCTCGACCTGCTGCTGCGGACCGGCCCCTACGGCAGCGGGACCGACGGCGACGGGCTGACCCTGGCGACGCTCGAGGAGCTGCCCCACGGGCTCGACCTCGGCCCGCTGGAGCCGCGCCTGCCCGAGGCCTTGCGCACGACCAGCGGCCGGATCGAGCTGGCGCCGGAGCTGCTGCTCGCCGACGTGCCGCGGCTCGAGGCGTCGCTGGCCGAGACCGCGGCGCCCGACCAGCTGGTGCTCGTCGGCCGCCGTCACCTGCGCTCCAACAACTCCTGGATGCACAACCTGCCGCTGCTGGCCGGCGGTCCCGAGCGCTGCACGCTCCAGGTCCACCCCGACGACGCCGCCCGGCTCGGGATCGTCGACGGCGGCCAGGCCCGGGTCGCCTCGCGCGCGGGTGAGGTCGAGGCCCTGGTCGCCGTCACCGACGCGGTCATGCCCGGGGTCGTCTCGCTCCCCCACGGCTGGGGCCACGACGCCGCGGGGACCCAGCTGCGGGTCGCGGCCGAGCGGCCCGGCACCAACTCCAACCTGCTGAGCGACGACCGGGCGGTCGACGCGATCTCGGGCAACGCGGTCCTCAACGGGATCCCGGTGACGGTCACCCGGGTCGGCGACCGCGAGACGATCGGCGTCGGCGGCGACTGACCCACTCCCGCTCCACCCTGCACGAGCGTTCCGGAGACCACCGTGAGCACGACCCTCGACCCCGCATCCGTTCCGATCACCGCCTCGGCCCACGCCTCCGCCTCGGAACCGGACACGATCGTCCTGATCCACGGCCTCTGGATGACCCCCCGCAGCTGGGACGACTGGGTCGACCGCTACACCCGCGCCGGCTACGACGTGCTGACGCCGACCTACCCGGGGATGGAGGCGAGCGTCGAGGAGCTACGCCACGACCCGTCGCCGATCGCCGCGCTCGGGATCCCCGCGATCGTCAGCCACCTCGAGAACGTGATCCGCAACCTCGAGAAGCCGCCGATCATCATCGGCCACTCGTTCGGCGGCACCTTCGTCCAGCTGCTGCTCGACCGCGGGCTGGCGACGGCCGGGGTCGCGCTGGCCAGCGCCCCGACCAAGGGCGTCGACCGGCTGCCCGCCTCGACCCTGCGCTCGACGCTGCCGGTCCTGCGCAACCCGTTCAACATCCGCCGGGCGGTGCCGCTGAGCGCGCGACAGTTCCACTACGCCTTCACCAACACCTTCAGCCGCGAGCAGTCGGACGAGGTCTACGCCCGTCAGCACGTCCCGGCGCCGGGACGGGTGCTCTTCCAGGGCGCGCTGGCCGGGCTCGCCCGGCACGCCGCGACCACCGTCGACTACCACAACGACCTGCGGGCCCCGCTGCTGTTCCTGGCCGGCGGCGAGGACCACGTGATCCCGCCGTCGGTCAACCGCGCCAACGCCCACCGCTACCACCGCTCCGAGTCGGTCACCGCCTTCCGCGTGCTGCCCGGCCGCAGCCACTACGTGGTCGGGCAGGAGGGCTGGCAGGAGGTCGCCGACCTCGCGCTGGAGTGGGCGCTGGCCCCGAGCACCGAGGTCGGCTGACACCGGCGACGCGCCCGGCGGTCGACCCGGAGGGCATCCGGAACCAGCGGGTCCTCCCGGAACGGCCGGGCCGGCATCGGGTCGCGAAACCACAACTTCCCGGTCCTGCGCGGGTTCCAGACCACGAACCCGGATGCCCCCGCCGGCCCGCGCCCGCCGGGCGGGCATCGCCTCCGCCCCTTCCCCCGAGGTGCCCTCTGTGCTGTCCCTCCGCCGGCCCGGCCGCGGCCTCCCGGCCGCCCTGTCGCTCGTCCTCCTGCTGCTCCTGACGCTCGTCGCCGGGGCCGTGGCGCCCGGCGCCGCTTCGGCCTCCGCGGCGATCCGCACCGGGCTCGCCGACGACGGGATCCTCAACCGGCCGGTCGCCGAGGCGGAGCCGATCGTCGCCCGCTGGAAGGCGGCCGGCGTCCAGGACGTACGGCTGTTCGCGCAGTGGTCGCACATCGCCCCGGATCCCGAGTCGACGCGGATGCCGGCCGGCTTCGACGACCGCGCCGACGGCGCCTACGACCTGCGGCGGCTGGACGAGAAGATCGACCTCGTCCGCCGCCACGGGATGTCGGTGACGCTGACGATCACGGGCCCCGGGCCGATCTGGGGCTCGCTCGAGCCGGCCCGCCGCAACCCCCGCTGGCGGCCCGACCCGTCCCGCTTCGGCCACTTCGCGACCGCCGTCGCCGGCCATGTGGCGTCGCGCGTCGACCGCTACGTGATCTGGAACGAGCCGAACATCGCCACCTGGTTGCAGCCGCAGCAGCGCTGCACCGGGACCCGCTGCCGGTCCTACGCCCCGCACCTCTACCGCAAGCTCGCCGACGCCGGCTATCGCGCGATCCGCAAGGCGGACCCGAGCGCGACGATCGCGATCGGGGCGACCTCCTCGAAGGGCGACCAGTACGCCAACCGCACCAACAGCACGACCCAGCCGCTGCGGTTCCTGCGCGAGATGGCCTGCGTGACGTCGCGCTACCGCCGGCAGACCACCGGTGACTGCCGCCGGTTCGTCCGTCCGCGCGGCAACGTGCTCGCCTACCACCCGCACTCGAGCACCTACTCGCCGGGCTACCGCAGCCCGAGCAGCGGCGACGCGCGGATGGGCGACCTCTCGCGGCTGACCACGGTCGTCGACCGGCTGACCCGCGGCCGCCGGATCGCCGTCGTCGGCGCCAAGCGCCTGCCGCTGTGGCTGAGCGAGTACGCCTACGAGACCAACCCGCCCGACAAGCGGATGGGGGTCTCGCCCGCCAAGCAGGCTGCGTGGTCGCAGTGGGGCTGGTGGACGGCGGCCCGCAACCCCCGGGTGCAGCTGCTGACCCACTACGAGTGGCAGGACGAGCCGATCGCGGCGGGCGACCAGTTCGCTCACGGCTGGCAGTCCGGCCTCTACGACGCCGACGGCCGCGCGAAGCCGCTGGCGGCGGCGTTCCCCAACCCGATCTTCGGCTCCCGCAGCGCCCGCCAGGCGACGGTCTGGGGCCAGGTGCGGACGGCGACCGGCCGGACCCGGGTCGAGCTCCAGCGCCGGGTCGGCAAGAGCTGGCGCCGCTCCCGGACGCTCACCACCGATCGCCGCGGCAGCTTCAGCGTGCGCGTCCCGCGATCGAGCAGCGCGCGCTACCGCTACCGCTACGCGTCCCCGGTCGACGGGCGGACCCGGACCAGCGCCGTGACCGCGTTGCGGCGGTTGTAGGGGCGCTCCACCGGGCTGATGCAGATTGGCGTTGCCCGCGAACGCCAATCCGCATCAGCAAGCCGTCGCGCGAGCGCGAGCGCGAGGCCGCGGACCGCTGCCGCGATCAGGCGGTGGGGAGCTTGGCGGCGATCGCCTCGATCTCGAACAGCAGACGCTCGTCGGCCAGCCCGCAGATGACCGTCGACCGCGCCGGGAACGGGGCGCCGAAGCGCTCGAGGTAGAGCCGGTTCATGACCGGGAAGTCGGCCCGGTCGACGAGGAAGATCGTCGCCTTCAGGACCGTCGCCAGCGAGGCGCCCGCGTCGGCCAGGACGGCCTCGAGGTTGTCGAGCGCGACGCGGGCCTGGCCCTCGAAGTCGGCGGGTGCCTCGCCCGTGGCGGGGTCGATCCCGACCTGGCCGGAGGTGATGACCAGCTGGTCGAGCTCGCGGTAGGGGCTCAGCGGGGGTCCGGCGGGGTTCGTCACGATCGTGCTCCTGGGTCGTGCCGCCGGCGGCGCCGGACGGTCGCGGCGGAATGATGGCGACGACGCCGGCCGAACGGGTCGCCACCCCGGCCGTCCTTCCCGCTCCGCTACCGTCCTCGGCGATGGTCGCGACTCCCCCATCGGCGCCGTGAGCGGGGCCGCCCACGGCGGGAACGAGGAGCTGCTCGGGCTCGACACCCCGCTCCACCGGATCCCGCCGCAGTGCAAGGTCGCCGCGCTGGTCCTGTTCGCGGTCGCCGTCGCGCTGACCCCGAGCCACGTCTTCTGGCCCTACGGCCTGCACCTGCTGCTCGTGCTCGCCGCCGCCAGCGTGGCCCGGATCCCGCCGCTCGACCTGCTCAAGCGGCTGATGATCGAGATCCCCTTCATCCTGTTCGTGATCGTGCTGCCGTTCGCGGCCCACGGCGAGCGGATCCACGTGCTCGGGATCCCGCTCGCGACCGAGGGCCTGTGGATGGCGTGGACGATCATCGCCAAGGCCTCGCTGGTGCTGCTGGCCACGGCCGTGGTCGCCGCCTGCACCCCGCCCGCCGCGATCCTCGCTGGCGCCGAGCGGCTGCATGCCCCGCGCGTCTTCACCGCGATCGCCGGCTTCACCATCCGCTACGTCGAGGTCGTGCTCGGCGAGCTCCAGCGGATGCAGACCGCGCGGGTCGCGCGCGGCGACGATCCGCGCTTCCTCTGGCAGGCGAAGGCCGTGCTCCGCTCCGCCGGGACCCTGCTCGTGCGCTGCTTCGAGCGGGGCGAGCGGGTCCAGCTGGCGATGGTCAGTCGCGGCTGGAACGGCGGGATGCCGCCGGGCCTGCTGACCACCCCCGCGCGTCCGCTGGAGTGGACGGCGACGCTCGCCGTCCCCGCGCTCGCGGCACTGACGACGATCGCCGCGCGGGCGCTCGGGGCCTGACGGCCGCGGCCCGAGCGCGCGGGGTCGTTGCCGGACCAACGACGTCATTCGCCCCTCGCCCGACTCCAGATCCTTCGCGAGCGGTGGCGGCTCTCCCCCGAACGCCGCCACCGCCCCCGAAGCTCAGTTCCGCCGCGTCCCGCGGATCACGGCGATCGGTCCGTGGCCGCGGCGGAGGTCGACGTCGACGAGGCCCGCATCGCGCAGCCAACCGGTGATCTCACCGTCGGTCCAGGCGTTGCCGCCCTCGTTCTCGACCATCATCATCAGCGCGAACAGCGCGACCGCACCGGGGCTGTCGCGGCCCTCGTGCAGCGGCCAGTCGTAGACGAGCAGCGTGCCGCCGTCGGCCAGCAGCCCGCTCGCCGTGCGGACGATCTCGGCGCAGCGCTCGGCCGGCTGGTCGTGGAGGATGTTGCCGAGCAGGACGTACTCCCACCTCTCCCCCTCGGGCCGCCCGAAGCGCGGGGCCTCGAGGTCGCCGACCTCGAACGCCAGCTCCGGGTGCCGCTCGCGCAGGACCGGCTCGACGTCCGCCAGGTCGAGCACCGTCGGCTCGACGCCGGGCACCGCCGCCGCGAGGTTCGCCGCGTGGCAGCCGGTTCCGCCGCCGACGTCGAGCAGGCGCCCCGGAGCGGAGATCCCGCTCAGCCCCGGCAGCTCGCCGCCGAACAGCCCGCAGAGGTCGTCGAGCGCACGCAGGAACGCGTGCGACTGGGCCGGGTCGTCCCGCAGCCGCTCGGGCCACGGCGCGATCTGGGCGTGGCCGTCGCGGACCGTGTCCTCCAGGCCCATCCAGGCGCGGTAGAAGAACCACTCCTTGTCGACGATCCGGCAGATCGTGCGCGGGTGGTCGCTGGCCAGCGGGCCGCCGCCCTCGGTCAGCCGGTAGCCGTCCTCGACGTGCTCGGCCAGGCCGAGCGCCGTCATCGCGCCGAGCAGGGCCTGGGTGCCCCGCGCGTGGCCGTCGATCTCGACCGCGACCGCCGCGGCCGACCTGGCCTCGTGGGCGATCGCGTCGGCGACCCCGGTCCGGGTCGCGGCCGCCACGACCGCCGAGTGCTGGTAGGCGGTCAGGAGGCCGATCGCGTCGACCGGTCCCCCGTCCGACGTCGGTGCCGCGGGGCTCATGCGGCCTTCCGCATCGCGAGCGCGGCCTTCGCGGCGTCGCGCACCAGCGCGACCTGCTCCCGCAGCTGCTGGCCACGGCGCCGCTTGCTGCCGAGGCCGAGGTCGGCCAGGATCACGTTCGCGGCGTTGCGGCCGGGAACCCCGGTGATCCCGCCGCCGGGGTGGGTCCCGGCGCCGGTCAGGTAGAGCCCGTCGAGCGGGGTCCGGTAGCCGGCCAGGCTCGGGGTCGGCCGGAAGCTCAGCAGCTGGTCCATGCTCATCTCGATCTGGTTGGGGTTGGCGTTCGAGGCGCCGTGGCGTGCGACCCAGTCGTCGGGGCCGGTGATCTTGCGCTCGACGGCCTCCAGCTCGGTCCCGAGCGCGCGCTCGGCCGTCCGCCAGACGTTGTCGGCGGCGGCCTCCATCGAGGCCTGGTCCCACGACCCGGAGGCCGGGCGCCAGGGCACGAACGAGGACAGCCAGACGGTCGCCCGGCCCTCCGGCGCCCAGCCCGACTCGAGCGTCGACGGGAACGCGATCATCACCGGCGGGCGCTCCGGCAGCTCACCGAGCTGGATCCGGGCGAACGCCCGCTCGAGGTCGGTCGTGGTGTTGGCCGAGAGCATGAACGAGCGCTCGAAGCCCTCTGGACCGGGGACCTTCGGCATCGACGCGAGCTGCGCATCGACCTTGATCTCGGAGACGTTGCGGCGGCCGACGTGGACCCGCCGCAGCTCCTCGCGCAGCCGCACCGGCACCTCCTCGGGACGCAGCAGGCCACCGAAGACCCGCCGGACGTCGATCGCCGAGACGACCGCCTTCCGCGCGGACCAGCGCTCGCCCCCGGAGTGGACCGCGACCGCGCGGCCGTTGCGCATCTCGATCCGGTCGGCCGGGGCGCCGCAGCGGAGCGTGCCGCCGTGGGCCTCGAGGCTGCGGACCAGCGCCTCGACCGTCGAGCGCGATCCGCCCTCGGGCCGCGCTGCCGGGTTGCCGTGGCCGCCGGGCAGCATCAGCGCGCCCGCCCCGGTCCCGGGGTCGAGCGGCGACTGCTGCGAGTGCGCCGCCCAGTGGGCCAGCGGCCCCTGCAGGCGCTCGTCGTCGAAGGTCCCGCGGAGCGTCGCCGACGCCGACCCGAAGAGGGTCTGGAGCAGCTTGCCCGACTCGCTCCCCAGCGCCAGCTCGGCCAGCGCCGAGAGCTGCCGCAGGGTCGGGGCCGGGCCGCTCTCGGTCTGGCTGACGAGCTGCATCGCGGAGGTCGACCAGGCGGCGAACCGCCGGTAGGCCTCGGCCTCGGTCGCGCCGACGATCGGGCCGATGTTGTCGAGCGTGCGCTCGAGCGAGGCGTCGAAGCCGAGCGCGGTCCCGTCGTCGCAGGGCGCGAGCGTGACCTGGTCGCGGAGGTGGAAGCGGAGCCCGTGACGGGTCTCCAGCTCCAGGTCCGCCGACACCCCGCTCCCGCGGATCCCGCCGTGCTCGTAGCCACCCAGCTCGAGCCGGCCGCGGCCGTCGGGCAGGTCGATCGTGTGGATGCAGCCGCCGGGCGTGGCCGACTGCTCCAGGACCACGACCGAGAGGCCGGCGCGGGCCAGGTAGGAGCCGCAGACGAGGCCGTTGTGGCCCCCGCCGACGAGGACGATGTCGAACTCGTTGCTCACAGGGCCTCCTTCACCAGCGACGACGCGAACGCCTGGCCGTCGCCGGCCAGCACCGACTCGTGCCCGAGCCCGGCCCGCTGGACCAGGTCGGTCGCGAGCACCCGCGCCTCGAACGTCAGCGTGCTCATGTCCTGCCCGAGCAGCTTGCCGTCGCTGACGCGCAGCTCGCCGTCGAGCCAGACCTCCGAGACGCAGCGCGCCGTCGCGCAGTAGACGATCTGCTGCCACGGGTCGTGGATCGCGGCCAGCTCCGGCGTGTTGCCGTCGAGCAGGACCAGGTCGGCCCGCTTGCCCGGGGTCAACGACCCGATCTCACCGGCCAGCCCGAGCGCCTCGGCCCCGCCGATCGTGGCCATCCGGACGACCTCGACCGCGGTGATCGCGTCGGCCCGCAGGTGGTGGTTCTTCTGCATCAGCGCGGCCGTCTTGAGCACGCCGAACATGTCCTGGTTGTCGTTCGACGCGGCCCCGTCGGTGCCGAGCCCGACCCGGATCCCCTCACGCAGGAAGCGCGGGACCGGACAGACGCCGGAGGCCAGGATCATGTTGGCGACCGGGTTGTGCGAGACCGCGACGTCGCGGGCGCTGAGCAGCGAGACGTCGTGGTCGTTGCACCAGATGCAGTGCCCGGCGATCAGCTCGTGGTCGAGCAGCCCGACCGCGGCGGCGTGCTCGACGGTCGTGCGTCCGTGGCGGTGGCGGGATTCGCTGACCTCCTCGCGAACCTCGGCCAGGTGGGTGTGGACCGCCCAGCCGTGGCTGCGGCAGCCCTCGACCGTCAGCGCCAGCAGCTCGTCGGTGACGCCGAGGACGGTGCCGACGCCGGCCCGGAAGTGCAGCCGCCGCTCGGTGGAGAGCCGGTCGGCGAGCGCCTCGTGCTCGGCCATGTGGGCCTCTGGCGACGGCGCGCCGTCGTAGAGGTCCTCGGCCCCGAACGAGACGAAGCCGCGCATCCCGAGCTCGGCCAGGCCGTCGGCCGCGCCGAGCGAGGCCAGCGAGCCGATGTTGCGGTGGCACGACATGTCGTTGACGGTCGTGATCCCGGACAGCAGCATCTCCGCCGCCTTCAGGCGGGTGCCGACGCGCACGTCCTCGCGGGTCATCACCTCGCCGCAGGGCACGATGATCCGGTCGGCCCACTCGAACAGCGAGCCGGTCTCGGCCATCCCGGTGATCAGGCCCTCGGTCAGGTGCGTGTGGCAGTTGACGAACCCGGGCATCACGATCCCGTTGCCGTCGCCGACCACGGTCGCGTCCGGGAACTGGCCGGCGAGGACCGCCGATGGCCCGACCGCCAGGATCGTGCCCTCGTCGTCGAAGACGACGCCGCCGTCACGGATCAGCTCCGCGTTGGGGTCCATCGCGAGCACCCAGGCCCCGCGAACGAGCGTGGTCATGACTTTCGAACCTCCTTGCCCGGGTCGCGATCCTCGCGCCGAGCGTCGTGGTACCAGGGAAGCAGCAGCCGCTCGAGCAGACCGATCGCCATGAAGAGGGCGATGCCGATGCCGGCGAGCAGGACGATCGCCGCGAACATCTCGGGCGTCGCGGACTGGTTGTTGAAGGTCAGGATCAGGTAGCCGAGCCCGGCGTCCGATCCGACCCACTCGGCGAAGACCGCACCGATCACGGAGAGCGCCGCGGCGATCTTGAGCCCGGAGAACAGGAACGGCATCGCGGCCGGCAGCAGCGCGGTCCGGAAGCGCTTCCAGCGCCCGGCGCCGAGCGTCTTCAGCAGGTTGACCAGCTCCGGCTCGGTCGACTTGAGGCCGTCGATCGTGTTGACCGCGATCGGGAAGAAGCTGACCAGCGCGATCACGATGATCTTCGGGCGCATGTCGAACCCGGTCCAGATCACGATGATCGGGGCGATCGCGGGGATCGGCACCATCTGCGAGGCGACCAGCCACGGGTAGAGCGCCCGCTCGACCCACCGCGAGGTGCAGATGATCGCGGCGAGCCCGACGCCGAGGAGGATCGCGGCGACGTAGCCGATCAGGATCTCCTTGACGGTGACCCAGGCGTTGGAGCCGAGCAGGCTGCGCTCGGCCCAGAGCGCGTCGACGATCCCGGTCGGCGCCGGCAGCGTCGACTCGCGGACGTTGGCGGCCGAGACGCCGACCTGCCAGACGACGAGCACGGCGACGAGGAACAGCAGCGGCGGCAGGATCGCCGCGGCCAGCGAGGTGATCCGATCGCCCAGCGAGGGGCGCGCCGTAGCCGACGCCGGATCGGGCGTCGGCAGCAACGGACCGGGGGCCGCCACGGGGGCCGCGGCGGAGCTCGACGGGGAGCTCATGCGGCGACCTCCTCGAGCTGGCGGCGGGAGGCCTCGTTGAGCGGCTCCAGCAACCGTTGCTTGAGCGCGATGAACTCGGGGGTCGCGACGACCTCCGGCTGCCGCGGGCGCGGCAGCTCGACGTCGACGCAGAGGTCGATCTTGCCCGGCCGTCCCGACATCACGTAGACGCGGTCGGAGAGGTAGACCGCCTCCTCGACGTCGTGGGTGATGAAGAGGACGGTCTTGCGGTCGGCCTGCCAGATGTCGAGCAGCCACGCCTGCATCCGCTGGCGGGTGAGCGCGTCGAGCGCCCCGAACGGCTCGTCCAGCAGCATCATCTCGCGCCCGGCGAGGAAGGTCCGCAGCAGCGCGGCACGCTGCCGCATCCCGCCGGAGAGCTTGCTCGGCCAGCGCTTCTCGAAGCCGTGCAGCCCGAAGCGGCCCATCTGCTCCATCGCCTGGACCCGCGCGGCGCGGCGGCTGACGCCGCGCATCTCGAGTCCGAGCGTGACGTTGTCGAGCACCGACCGCCACGGCATCAGGAGGTCCTTCTGCGGCATGTAGCCGACCTTCCCCAGCAGCGACCGCTCGACCTCGCCGTCCAGCCGGAGCGTGCCGCTGGACGGTTGCGCGAGGCCCGCGATGATGTTGAAGAGCGTCGACTTGCCGCAGCCGCTGGGGCCGATCAGCGAGACGAACTCGCCCTCGCCGATCTCGAGGTCGAGACCGGCCAGCGCGGCGACGCGGCTTCCGTCGGGGCCGGGGAAGGTCTTACTGACCTGCTCCACCGACAACTTGCAGTTGGGCATCGCGCATCACTCCGCGGGCAGGATGTTCTTCGCGGCGTAGCGGTCGAAGGCGATCGGCTGCTTCGACAGCTTGTTCTCGACCATCCAGTCGGAGAGCGCCTTGATCGCCTCCGGCCGGATCGTCCCGAACTGCGGGGCGTCGCCCTGGAAGATCGGCAGGTAGGCGTCGAGCGACTGCTTCATCAGGTCCCGCTTGAGGCTCGGGTTCTGCTTCAGGAGGTCGTTCAGCGCCGCGTCCGGATCCCCGATCGTGTCGTCGTAGCCCTTGACCGTGGCGCGCGAGAAGGCCTGCATCAGCGGGGTGTCCGTCTTGAGCCGGCCGCCGCTCGTGTAGGCGACGATCCCGGGGTACTTCGGTCCGCCGTTCTCGTCGAGGCGGAAGGTCTTGACCGGCTGGCCGTCGTGCTCGACCTGGACGCCGTCCGACGGCCAGAAGCCGATGAAGCCGGCGACCTTGCCGCCCTGGAGGCTCTGGACGCCGTTGAAGCCGACGGTCACGGTCTTGACCTTGGACGGGTCGCCGCCGCCGAACTTGACGACGGTGTCGAGGATCGCCTCGTCGGAGGCGACGCCGGTGGTGCCGATCCGCTGGCCCTCGAAGTCCTTGCCGCCGGTCAGGTTGTTCTTGGCGAGGGTGATGATCCCGCCGAGCGGCGCCTGGGTCACGGCGAGGAACGCCTTGACGTCGCGGCCCATCGTGATCTGGTTGCCGATGTCGTAGCCGTCGGCGAGGCCGAAGTCGGCCTTGCCGGCGTCGAGCAGCCGCAGCGTGTCCGCGCTCGAGGTCGGCTGGATCACGCGCAGGTCGATGTTCTCCTGCTTGTAGTAGCCGGCCGCGATCGCGCGGTAGATGCCGGTGTGCAGCGCGTTCGGCACGAAGTCGAGCACGAGCGTGGCCTTGGTCATCGACTCGAGCTTGCCGTCGGTTCCGGCCTTCGCGGATGGGCCGTCGGACGACCCGTCCGACGAGCCGCAACCGGCGACCACCAACGCGACGAGCAGGGCGACGACGCTCGCGAGCGATGTACGACCCCATCTGTTGTTCATCATGCGTTCTCTCTCCTCCAGCGGGTTCTCGGGATGACTGACTAGCGGTGACGTGCCACGACGGGCGGGGCCGGAGCCCCGTAGCGCGCGGACAGCCACTGCCACGCCCGGCGCCGCTCGGCGTCGAAGTGGCGGGACCGGCGGGCGAACGGCTCGCCGGTGATCTCGGGGGATTCGGGAAGCGCCGTCGCGAAGCCGCAGCGTTCCTCGAGGTACCAGGCACGGACGGTCGCCTCGGCCAGATCGGGACCGGTGCAGAGCACCCCGTTGGCGCGCAGCAGCACGCAGGCCGCGTCGCCGAGGGCGACGACGACCGCGGCGCCCGCGGCAGGGGTGGTCACGAGGTCGACGTCGTCGTAGCGTCCGACCGCCCCGGCGAGGCCGCCGAGGCCGTGGACGAGCGGCGGCAGGCCCGGTCGGCAGGCCCAGCGGGCCGCCTCCGGCGAGTGCGTGCGGCAGATCGCGCCGACGTCGGGCCGGGCCGCGTAGACCGCGGCGTGCATCGGCGCCTCGAGTGGGCGTCGGGCCGGATCCCCGGCGACGACCTCGCCGTCGGCGTCCAGCAGCAGCACGTCCTCGGCCTCCTGGGCGCCGAGTGGTCCGGTCGAGCTGAGCGCGAAGCCACCGCCGGAGCGGCGCGTCGAGACGTGGCCGAAGCCCTCGACCAGGCCCATCCGCGCGAGCATCCGGGCCGTCTCCGCGACCGCCGCCCGGCCGTCGTCGTCGCTCAGCGTGATCGAGGACGCCATGCGCGGAGGGCCATGCTCGTGGGGTTGAAGGCGTTGCAGGCGCTGAGGTCCTGGGGGCAGGCGGAGAGCCCGACGACCAGGTCCTCGAGCACCTCGCAGCGGAGCGTCGAGCCCGGCCCGTGCTCGGGCGCGTGGGTGACGATCCGCAGGTCCTCGGTCAGGACGTTGTTCATGAAGACGTTGGCCGCCCACTCGCCCTGGACCTCCCAGCTCGAGCCGAAGGCGGTCAGCGCCTCCCGCAGCGAGCCGAGGCACGAGCGGTGGTCGTGGATGCCGTAGTCCCGGGCGTAGCGCTCGTGGTCGCAGCAGGGGACCACGAAGTCGTGGCGGCCGACGTCGTCGCGGACGATCCGCAGCAGCGGCGTCCGGCGGTTCGAGAACAGCTCGTCGCCGACCTCCGGCACCAGCTTGGTCAGGCACGAGGTGGTGTGGGCGGGCGAGAGGTACTCGTCGGGCGCCTCGGGCCGGTAGGCGATCAGGTCGCCGACCTGCTGGCCCTCGAGGTCGACGACGTCGAGCAGGTCCCCGGCGCGGACCTCGATCACGCCGCCGTGGCTGGCGGGGACGGTCAGATCCGTGACCAGCTCGAAGTCGGTGGTGGTGTCGTCGGTCATGCGGGGACGGCCTTGCGGTTGTCGTGGATCAAACGGGCCGGCCGACAGGCGGCCGGGGTGTTGCGGGAGCGCAACGCCCGCAGCTCGCCGTCGCTGACGACGGCGGGGATCGCGGGCAGGTCGCCCAGCTCGATCGCCTCGAGCGGGGTCGTGGCGGCACCGCCGAGCGGGGCCTGGAGCAGGACCACGTCGGCGGGACGACCGACGTCGAGCACGCCCTCCTCGCGCCGCAGCACGCGGCCGTTGTTGCCGGTCGCCAGCGCGATCACGTCGGTCGCGGGCAGGCCCGCCAGCGACGCGACCTCGACCACGGTCTTGAGCATCCCGAGCGGCATCACGCCGGTCCCGGTCGGCGTGTCGGTGGCGAGCACGATCCGGTCGAGCGCGTCCCGTTCCTGGGCCAGCGCGACGATCCGCAGCGCCGACCGCAGGTTGCCCGCCTGGACGAGCTGGATCGCGCCGGGGGCGTCGAACAGCTGCGGCAGGACCGCGTCCGGCAGCGCCGTCGTGCCGCCGTTGGCGTGCCCGATCAGGTCGCAGCCGAGCGCCAGCACGTCATCGATCGTGACCGGGCTGGAGTCGGGGATCGAGGCGCCGCCGGTGTGGTTCATGACCACGAACCCGGCAGCCTGGGCGGCCCGCACGAGCGGCGCCGCCTCGGCCTGCCGGGCGAACGCGCCGAAGCCGACCTTCGCCAGCCAGACGCCCTCGGCGGCCAGCTCGGCGAAGTCCTCGGGCTCGATGCTCGGCTCGATGATCAGCGACCCGCCGTGGACCCGCACGCCGCCGGGACGGAAGCGCTCGAAGTGCTTGTGGGCGGTCAGCGCGAGCGCCTTGACCCCGGCACGATCGACCGGCCGACCCGGTAGGTGGACCTCGGAGGCGGACATCATCGACGTCACGCCCCCGTGCATCGAGGACTCGATCCAGCCCAGCGCCGACTGACGCGGCGTCCAGTCGCCGAAGACGACGTGGACGTGCGTGTCGATCAGGCCGGGCGCGGCGACCGCCCCGGCGGCGTCGATCACGACGTCCGCCGAGCCGGTTGCGGTCAGCGCCACGACCCGTCCGTCCTCGCAACGGAGGCCGGAGACGGGCAGCACGGAGTCCCCGAGTCGGCCTGTGACGAGGCCACCCAGGTTGACGATCTCGAGCGTGGGCATCTCAGGTCCCGAGCGCCTGCTGCTTCGTCATCCCACCGAGACGCGCGTTGATGCGCCCCCGGGAGGCGACCGCGACCACGAGCACGACCTCGTCGGCCAGCGGCGCGTCGTGGATCTGGAGGGTCACCGCGTCGTAGTGCGAGCGGACCCAGACCTCGTCCTTGAAGCAGAGCGGCACGTCGACCGTCGCCCCCGGCGCGGCCCGCTTGCTGACCGACGGCAGCCACGCCGTGGCGCCGCCGATCGCTTCGCGGAACGCGTCGCCGAAGACCGAGGTCTTGATCGCGACGGCGTGCTCCTGCTCGCCGTCGGCCCCGACCAGCGAGGCCTTGCCGTAGCTCTCGGCCGGCACGCCGAGCAGCGCCGCGGCGCGGGTCCCGAGCTCGCGCCCGAGATCCGCGCTCGGATCGATCAGCTCGGAGAGGTCGTCCGAGAACGGCCGACCGACGTACGGGTTCTTGACCACGGCGGCGGCCGCGGCCTTGCGCAGCGGCTCGCCGTCGTTGCGCCCGCCCTCGAAGAAGATCTCCTCGTAGGCGGTCACGATCTTGCGGACGACGAGGCTCATGCGGACGCCTCGACGTAGTTCGGCTCACCGGTCGGCGTGTGCTCGCCGCACGGCCGCTGCGGCAGCGACCGGAAGTACTCGATGACGTCGTCGGTCGACTTGACGTCGCCGTACTTCATCTGGATGTCGAGCAGGTTGACCTTGTGCGAGATCTGGGAGCGGTCCCAGGCGCACTCGTGCGGCACGATCGAGCGGTAGTTGTACTGCGCCGCGTCGACCGCACTGGCCCGCACGCAACCGCTGGTGGTCGTACCGGTGGTGATGACCGTGTCGGCCCCGAGCAGGATCAGGTAGTCGAGCAGGTGCGTGCCGTGGAAGGCGCTCGGCTTGTCCTTGACGAAGTAGATGTCCTCCGGCTGCGGGGCGACCTCGGCCACGATCTCGTTGCCGAGGTGGCCCTTGACGTCACTCGCCTCGCCGGAGCGGTGGCTCTTCCAGTTCCAGGCGCCCTGGTCGAAGCCGTCCGGACGCCGGTCCATGCCGGTGTAGACGATCGGGATCTGCTGCTCGCGGGCCACGGCGATCAGCCGCTGGAGGTGCTTGATGCCCTCCCAGCCGCGCTCGCCGCAGGAGTAGCGCCAGCGCTTGATCGACTCGAGGATCGGCTCGGGCTTGTCGCCGACGAAGTTGTAGATCACGTCGACGACGAGCAGGACCGGACGCTGGCCGAAGCCCGCGTCCTTGCCCCAGCCCGCCGTCTCGAAGACCTGACGATCCTCGTCACCGAGGACGTCGTCCCAGGGGCGGGCGTCGGTCATGCCGTCACCCCGGCGGCCTCGTCCGGCGCCGCGAGCGGGACCCGCGGGCGACCGGCGACGCGGCGCAGGTAGTTGCCGTCGGCGTTGTCACCGAGGAACTCGGGCTTCGGGGCACCCTCCTCCCAGCGGGCCATCAGCTTGCCGCGGAGGTAGGTCGCGACGCCGCAGCCGTGGACGGTGTGCCCGTCGAGCACGGACCAGCCGGTCCGGGTCAGCAGCTGGGAGTTGCTGACCTTGCGGGTCCGGTTGAGGTCGATCAGCACCAGGTCCGCGTCGCCGCCGACCTGGATCGAGCCCTTCTGGGGGAACAGGCCGAAGATCTTCGCCGGGTTCTCGCAGGCGACCTCGACCAGACGCTCGAGCGTGAGCTTGCCCTGGTGGACGCCCTCGAGCAGGACCGGCAGCAGCATCTCGACGCGCGAGGTGAAGCCGGTCTTCAGCTCCCAGATGTTCTCGTTGTAGCAGGCGTCGTAGTCGACGTCGCCCCACGGCGTGACGTGGTCGGAGCCGACCGCGTTGATGATGTCGGCGGCGAGCGCGTTCCAGATGTTCGGGTTGTTCTCGCGCGAACGCAGCGGCACGTTGATCCGCCAGGCGTTGCTCTCCTCCTTGCCGAAGTTCAGCCAGTGCGGGCCGGTCTGGGCGTGGACCGTGACGCCGCGACCGCGCAGCTCGAGGATCTCGTCGTACGTCTCGGGCGTCGTCGCGTGCTGGACGTAGATCGGGCAGCCGAGGTACTCCGCGAAGTGGCCGTACTGGCGCAGGTGCTGCGCCTCGAGGAAGTGCGGCGAGCGGTCCGACCAGGTGGCCCAGTCGGTGCGGCCCTGGCTGCGCAGGCGCTCGTCGAAGACGCGGGCGATCTCCCAGTTCTCGCAGTGGAGCGCGACGATCCCCGGATCCCCGAGGGCGGCCGTGGCCTCCATCACCTGGTAGACGACGCCGTCGTCGAAGCCGTGGCCGAGGCCGGCGCGGCGGCCGGGCCAGTGCGGCTCGGCCTCGGGGCTCATCGCCTGGAGGTAGAGCTTGAAGCTGGTGACGCCGTACTCGCTGGCGTACTCCGGGATCTCGCGCGCCTGGAGGTCGGTCTCCATCATGTACGTCGCGAAGACGTCGACGGCCGAGACCTCCTCGACGGTGTCGATGAAGTGCGGCATCGACTCGTGGAAGGAGCGGACGTCCTCCTTCTGCACGAACTCGACCCAGTCCGGCTGGCCCATCCGGGTCATCGGGGCGTGGATGCCCCAGGTCGTGACGCCGGCGGCGACGGCGGCGCGGCTCTCGGACTCGAGGTCCTCCCGCAGCGGCACGTAGCAGCCGGGGTGGGACTCGGTGTCGACCAGGCCCGGGATGATGTGCAGCCCGGTGGCGTCGCGGGTGGTCCGGGCCGGCGGCAGCAGCGCGTCGTCGGCGATCGCGACGATCTTGCCGTTGTCGACGGCGATGCCGGCGCGGCGGGGGCCACTCGGGGTGACGACGGTGCCACCCGTGATGACGAGGTCGACCATGCGTGTATCGGTCATGTGCTCATGAGCTCCTAGGCCTGGCTCGGGCCGTTGGTCATCGTGCTCTGGTGCCGGTCGTCGCCGCGGGGGCCACGAGGGCTCCCCCCGCACGCGATCGACACCTCGTCGGCGCTCTGCCGCAGCAGGGCGCCGACGTCACCGATGTTCGCCTCGGGAAGCTGGCCTGGGAAACCCAGGGCGAACAGCAGCAGTTCGAAATCGCCGGACGGCCCGTAGAGCGGTGCCGCGACGGCGTGGTTGTCGTTGAATTCCTGGACCGCCGTGGCCCAGCCCTGCTCGCGGACGCTCGCGACCTCGCGCAGGACGGCTTCGGTGGCGGTCAGGGTCGCCGGGGTCCGGGCCGGGATCTCGGCCTCGCGGACGAGGCGCTCGGCCTCGCTCGGATCGAGCTCCGCCAGCAGGCACTTGCCGATCGCGCCGTCGAAGCTGCCGAACTCGCCGTTGAGGGCGATCCCGACGAACAGCGAGTCGGACGGGTAGGCCCGGTCGACGACCTCGACCCGGGTGCCGTCGGTGACCCGGGCGATCGCGACGGAGAGCCCGGTCTCGGCCGCCAGCTCGACGATCCGCCGCGAGGCGAGCGTCAGCAGGTCCATCTCGCCCTGAGCGGCGCGCCCGAGGGCGACCAGCGCCGGACCGAGGCAGTACTTGCGCGTGTCGCCCTCACGGGCGACGAGGCCGAGGTGCTCCAAGGTCGCGAGCAGGTTGTGCATCGTGCTCTTGGAGAACCCCAGGACCCGAGCGAGCTCGACCTGGGTGGTGTCCGTCCGGGTCGGCTCGGCGAGCGCGTTCAGGACGCGTACGGCGGAGACGACGGAGGGGACGAGATAGCGGTCGGCGGGAGCGTTCATGTCTTAGATACTGAACCAGGTTCCGTATGCAGGACCAACGTAGCCCGCACTGTGACCCATGTCAAGCAGCAAAACGAGCGTTTGCTGTATACGTTTCGGCAGGTCCGGACAGGGGTGGTCGGGACCGTCGTTCGACGGCCCCGATCCCCAGTCACAGACGGCGATCGCGCCGATCCACGGAGAGCGACGCGAGGCCCACGGCGGGTGGCCCATAGGTCCAGGAGCAGCCTCGCGAGCGGCCCCGGGAGACGGCCCGCGCGGGCCGGCGTCGCGTCAGCCGCCGAGCAGCCCCGCGACGAAGCGACGCGCCAGCTCAGCCCCACGGGCGACATCGCCGCCGAGGACCCGCTCGCGCAGGCGGAACGACTCGAACTCGACCGACATCGCGCCGGCGTAGCCGACCCGTTCGAGCGCCCCGAGCAACGCCGGCCAGTCGACCGCGCCCTCGCCGGGCAGCAGGAACAGGAAGTCCTCGCCCTCGGCCCCCGCCCGCCCGAAGGCGTCCTTCAGGTGCACGTGGGTCAGCCGCGCGCGCCAGGAGTCGACCATCGCCGCGAGGTCGTCGCCGGTCAGCACGAAGTGCGACGGGTCGAGGGTCAGGCCGAGGGCCGGCGAGGCCAGCTCCGCGAGCGCCCGGTCGGCGCTCGCCCGGTCGTGGACCAGCGTGCCCCAACACGGCTCGAGGGCGACGGTCACCCCGCACGCCTCGCCGCGCGCGAGCACCCGTTCGAGCGCGCTGCGCGCGAGGCCCCAGGCCTCGGCCGCGGTCACCCCGCCCGCGGACCCGACCGGCGTCCAGCCGTCGACCCAGCGGTTCGGCCCGGTCACGACCCCGATCGACGGGATCTCCGCCGCGGCGGCGGCCTCGACCGCCCGCTCGCTGCGCCGGACGCGCCGCTCCCACTCCCGGGGATCGGGCGTCACGTAGTCCTGGTGGACCATCAGCTGCGGGGTCGCGAGGCCCGCCGCGCGGGCGAGGCCGGCGATCCGGACCAGCTCCTCCGGCGGCTGCTCGAGCGGGTCGAACTGCTCCATCGTCCAGTCGACCGCGGCGTAGCCGGCCGCCGCGACCAGCGCGACGACCTGCTCGGCGGTCTGCCCCTCGACGTCGGCGGCGACGTAGCCGATCGGGTTCGTCCCCTGCCGGCTCATGCCCCACCGACCGCGTGGTGGACGTAGACCGTCTGCCCCTGGGTGAAGAACTCCAGCGCCGCGTGGCCCTGCTCGCGGTAGCCGGAACCGGACGACCCCTTCACGCCACCGAACGGCAGGTGCGGGTCGGCGCCCGGCGTCGGCCGGTTGACGTGGACCATCCCGGCGTCGATCCCCTCCACGAAGCGGAACGCGCGCGCGAGGTCGTTGGTGCAGACCGAGGCGGAGAGCCCGTACGGGGTCGCGTTGGCGAGCGCCAGCGCCTCGTCCGCGTCGGCCGCGGACAGGACCGCGCAGACCGGCCCGAAGACCTCGTCGTCGATCACGGTCATGCCCGGACCGGTGCCGGTCAGGACCGTCGCCTCGACGTAGGCGCCGTGCTCCAGCGCGCCGCCGGGAGCGCCGCCGCCGGCGACGACGGTCGCCCCGCGCTCGGTCGCCTGGGCGATCGCCTCCAGCACCTCGGCCTGGGCGTCGCGGTCGACGAGCGGCGGCAGCCCGGCGTCGGCGTCGAGCCCGGGGCCGCAGCGCAGTGCCGCGGCGCCCGCCGCGATCCCGGCCACGACCTGCTCGTAGACCGGCGCCTCGACGATCACCCGCCGGGTCGCGGTGCACTTCTGGCCGGCGGCGCCGAACGCCCCCGCGACCGCCGTGGCGATCGCGTGGTCGAGGTCGGCGTCGGCCAGCACGATCAGCGGGTTGTTCCCGCCCAGCTCGCCCTGGAAGCGCGCCCCACGAGCCTGGACCCGGTCGCGGAGCGCGTCGCCGACGGCGTTCGAGCCGGTGAACGAGAGCGCCGCGACCCGCGGATCGTCGGCCAGCACGGTGCCGACCTCGCGACCGCCGAGCACGACCTCGACCGTGCCCGCGGGCAGCCCCGCCTCGTAGAGCGCCTCGACCAGCGCGAGCACGCCGCCCGGAGCCCGCGACGACGGCTTGATCACGACCGCGTTGCCGGCGGCCAGCGCCGGAGCCAGCTTCCACGCCGGCAGCGCGATCGGGAAGTTCCACGGCGTGATCAGCGCGACCACGCCGAGCGGCCGGCGGCGGGTGTAGGCGAGCGTGCCGGGGTCACCCGCGTCGGCGGCCTCGCCGGCCAGCCGCTCCGCCTCGCCGGCGTGGAACCGCAGCACCGCCGCAGCCCGCAGGACCTCACCGCGGGCGTCCGCCAGCAGCTTGCCCTCCTCGCGGGTGATCGCCTGGGCGGTCGCCTCGGCCCGCTCCTCGATCACGTTCGCCGCGCGGTGCAGGACCGCCGCCCGGCGGGGTCCGGGCAGCGCACCCCAGGCGCTGCTCGCCGCGGTCGCCCGGTCGCAGGCCACCCGCACCTCGGCCGCCGTGTTGACGCGGTAGGTCGCGACGACCTCACGCTCGTCGGCGGGGTCGCGGCAGACGATCACCGCGCTCACCGGGCGCCCTCCAGCAGGTAGGCCGGCTTCGGCAGGTCCCAGTGGCCGCTGTTGATCCCGGTCGTGTTGGCCGGGTCGCGGTCCTGCATCACCTCGACCACCGACGGGCCCTCGGTCTGCAGGGCGCGAGCGATCGCCGGCCCCAGGCCGTCGACCGAGGTGACCTTCTCGGCGTTGGCGCCGAAGCCCTTGGCGATCGCGGTGAAGTCGGGCGTCGTCAGCTCGCCCTTGCGGTCGCGGAACTCGGTGAAGAACGCGCGGTCCTCGCCGAACAGGCCGCGCTGGAAGTCGCGGATCGAGGTCCAGCCGGCGTTGTTCATCACCACGTAGACGACGTCGATGCCCAGCTGCACGGCCAGCGCCAGCTCCTGCATCGTCATCAGGAAGTCGCCGTCGCCGGCGACCCCGACGACCGGCACGTCCGGCGCCGCGAGCTTCGCCCCGATCACGGCGGGGACCGTGAAGCCCATCGTCGAGTAGCCGCCCGGGGTCATCCAGGTCCGCGGCTCGTAGGCCGGGTACTCCTGGAAGGCCTGGATCTGGGGGTGCCCGGCGGACGCGATCACGATCCCCTCGCGCGGCATCGCGGCGCGCAGGGTCGCCAGCGTCTTGGTCAGCGAGAGCCCGTCGGCGGTCCAGCGGCCGCGAACGGCCTGGTCCCACTTCAGGCGCTCGGCCGTGACCTCGGCCTGGTAGGCGCTGTGGTCGGGCAGCGTGCGCTCCCCGAGCGCGTCGAGCAGGGCCGCCAGGCCGGTGCGCGCGTCGGAGACGACGCCGACCTCGGTCGGGTAGTTCTTCCCGATCTCGCGCGGGTCGATGTCGATGTGCAGGACCTTGGTCGGCGGGATCGAGAACGACGCCCCGTCGAGGAACGACGACGAGGTCTGCTCCGCGAAGCGGGTGCCGACGGCCAGGATCACGTCGGCGGTCCGCGCGACGTGGTTGCCGCAGGCGGTGCCGTTGGCGCCGGTGTGCTGGGCGCACAGCGGGTGGTCCTCGGGGAACACGCCCTTGCCCATCATCGTGGTGATCACCGGGGCCCCGAGCAGCTCGGCGACGGCCCGCAGCTCGGCGTGCGCCCGGGCGGCGATGCAACCGCCGCCGGCCAGGATCACCGGGCGCTTGGCGCCGGCGAGCCAGGCGGCGATCGCCTCGATCCCGTCCGGGTCGGGGCGCACGACGGTGTGCGTCGCGCGGTGGTTGCCGACGTCCATCGGGATCGTCTCGGCCGCGTGCGACTGGACGTCGATCGGCAGCTCGATGTGGACCGGACCGGGACGGCCGGTCAGGGCGACGTTGAAGGCGCGGTGCATCACCCGCTGGACCTGGTCGACCCGGTGCGGATAGAAGCCGCGCTTGGTGACCGGGCGCAGCACGCTCGAGAAGTCGGCGTCGCGCTGGCGCTCCAGCTCCTGGAGGACGCCGCAGCCGTCCATGTAGGTCTGCACGCCGCCGGTGATCGAGATCATCGCCTGCGAGTCGACGTAGGCGGTCGCGAGCGACATCGCCATGTTCGCCGAGCCCGGCCCGATCGAGGTGATCGTGGCCAGCGGCTTGCCGGTGACCCGGTAGTAGGCGTCGGCGATGTGGCCGGCCGACTGCTCGTGCCGGACCTGGATCGTCTCGATCTTGTCGGCGCGGTCCTTGAAGGCGTCGAAGACGCCCATGTCGCCGTGGCCGGGGATGCCGAGGACGTACGGAACGCCCTCGTCGATCAGGTGGTCAGCGACGATCTCGCCGCCGGTACGGGAAGTCATGATGGCTCCGGGCTGGTGGTGCTGGAAGAAGGAGTGGCGCGGTCGCCCGGCCGGGCGGCCGCGTAGACCTCGTGGATCAGCTCGACGATCCGGCGCCCCTCGCGGGCGCTGACCGGGGGCGCGCTGCCGTCGGCGACCGCGCTCACGAACGCGCCGACGCTGGCGACGACCGAGTCGGCCCAGTCGCCCTGCGGGACCCGCTCGTCGTGCCAGGCTCCGTCGAACCGGCGCAGCGCCGGCCCGGTCCGGAACGACTCGAACTCGGCCTCGCAGCCGGACAGGTAGAGCGCGCCCGCGCTGCCGACGATCTCGATCGCGTCGTCGAACATCCCGGGCGGGCCGTGGTAGCCGGCGTCGATCACGCCGAGCGCCCCGTTGGCGAACCGCAGCGCGACGATCGCCTGGTCCTCGCCCTCGGCCGCGCCGCGATCGACGAGCGCACGGACGTCGGCGACCTCGCCGAACAGCGCCCGCGCCATGTAGAAGCGGTGGACGCCGGCATCGAACAGGATCCCGCCGCCGGTCGCCCGCGGATCGGCCCGCCAGCCGTCGAGCTTGCCGCCGATCCCGAGCCGCAAGCGCAGGTGGACGGGGCGCCCGATCGCGCCGCCGTCGATCAGCTGCTGGGCGCGCACGTGCGGGCCGTGGAAGAGCTGGTTGTGCTGGACGCCGACGGTCACGCCGGCCGCATCGGCCGCGGCGATGATCTCGTCGCACTCGGCGACGGTCAGGGCCAGCGGCTTCTCGACCAGCACGGCCTTGCCGGCCGCGATCGCGGCCAGGGTCACCGGCCGGTGGAGGTGGTGCGGCAGGCAGACGCTGACCAGGTCGACCGCTGGGTCGGCCAGCAGCCGCCGGTAGTCGTCGTAGCCCGTCGCGCCGAGCCGATTCGTGGTCGCCGTCCGCAGCGTCGCGTCGAGCTCGGCGACGGCGACGATCCGCGCGCCGGGCGCGTGCTCGTAGCCGCGGAGGTGGAACTGGCCGATCTCGCCGAGCCCGATCACCCCGACGCCGAGCGGCGCCGGGTCGGGCCGGACGCCACCGGAGCGACCGGGGCGAGCGGTGCTCGCGGGGCCGGCGCCGTTGCTGCCGTTCACGACGCCACCGGGGTGCGGGCGTAGCCGAACTCGGCCTCCGCCTCGGCCAGCACCTCGCCGAAGATCGCGCACATGTCGTCGACCAGGCCGGGGGTGATGTTGACCGCCGGCTTGAACTTGACGACATTGCCCGCCGGCGGCCCGAAGGTCGGCCCGGTCTTGCCGACCATCAGCCCCCGCTCGAGGCAGCGGTGGACGATCCAGTCGGTCTCCTCGAAGGCGTGCTCCTTGGTGACCCGGTCCTTGACCAGCTCGACGCCGATCATCAGGCCGAGGATCCGGACGTCGCCGATGATCGCGTGCCGCTCCTGCAGCTCGGCGAGGTGGCCGGCGAAGCGCTCCCCCATCTGCCGGGCGTTGCCGGGCAGATCGTCCCGCTCCATCACGTTGATCATCGCCCGCGACGCGGTGCTGGCGACCGGGTGGCCGATCTCGGTGAAGCCGTACTCCCACTCGGCGAGGTCGGAGAAGCGGTCGTTGACGAGCACCCCCGACATCGGGAAGCCGCCGCCGAAGGCCTTGCCGAGCACGATCATGTCCGGCTCGACGCCGTAGTGGTCGATCGCGAAGAACTCGCCGCAGCGGCCCCAGGCGGTCTGGACCTCGTCGACGATCAGGGCGACGTCGCGCTTGTCGCAGATGTCGCGCAGCCGCGGGAAGTAGTCGTCCGGCGCCGGCACCATCCCGCCGTTGGCCTGGAACGGCTCGACCACCACGCCGGCGACGCCGCCCTCGGAGCCCTCGACGATCATCTTGTCGACGAAGCGGGCGCAGAACGTGTCGCAGCTGCCGGGCTCGAGCTCGAACGGGCAGCGGTAGCAGTTGAAGTTGGGGACCCGGATCTGCTTGGTGAGGTAGCGCTCGAGCCCCTTCTTGCCGCCCTCGTACATGTTCGGGAACGTGTAGGACATCGCGGTCGTCGCGAAGGTCCGGCCGTGGTAGGCCTGGAACAGGCAGACGAACTCGTCGCGGCCGGTCGAGCGCATCGCCATGTGCATCGCGCCCTCGACGGCGTCGGCGCCGGAGATCCCGAACAGCAGCTTGCTGAGCTTGCCGGGGGCCAGCGAGATGACCTTCTCGGCCAGCACCGCGCGCGGCTCGGAGTTGTACATCGGGGCGGTGAAATCGGCCCGGTTGACCTGGGCGATCACCGCCTCGGCGATCTCGGGGTGGCGGTAGCCGAGGTTCAGGACCCACTCGCCGGAGATCGCGTCGAGGTACTCGCGGCCGTCCTTGTCGGTGACGCGGAAGCCCTGGGCGTCGTCGATCACGATCGGCTCGTCGCCCATCGGCTTGATCTGGAAGCGGTCGGTCAGGGCGTTGATGTCGCCCTGGGACAGATCCGAAGCGTGCGGCTCCATGCCACGTTCCTTTCGTTCACTGGTGGCCTGTTCGGTGGCCCGGATGAGCGGCCAGAGGCCACGTGACATGTGACATGCCACACGTCGGCCGCCAAGCTAGCGGCTGACTGACGCGGCGTCAAGGAGGCGTTCCCGGCCCGTCGCCGACCCCGACCGACCGCCAGCCGATCGACCAGACGTCCGGTCGCCCCACGCCGCGACCGAGCCGCGCGCTCCCGGTGCGATCCCCTGCTGCGAACAGCGCTTCCGCGCTCGCCACGGCTCCTCCCCATGCCCCACTCCCCACCTCCGACGACGGCCGGCTTGACCCCCGACGGGGCGGCAGACTAGCATAGGTTCAGCATGCAGAATCAAATTCGAGATACCGAACCACGGCCGTCCGCATGACCGGCTCTGCCCCCGTCACGATCACCGGCCCCAACGGCGGCGACCCGCTCGGGACCGTCACCCGCACCCCGGTCGCCGACGTCGCGGCGACGATCGACCGCGCCCGTGCCGCCCAGGGGGCGTGGTCGCGCCGGACCCTCGCCGACCGCGCCGACCTGCTCGAGGCCGCCGCCGACCGGCTCGAGCCCCAGCTCGACGAGCTGGCGCTCCTGCTCAGCGCCGAGTCCGGCAAGCCGATCCAGCAGGCCCGCAACGAGACCCGCTGGGCCGTCGACCTGCTCCGCTCCAACGCCCGGGTCGGCCGCCGGATGACCGGCGAGCTGCTGCCGACGGAGGGCCAGCACGGCACCGAGCACGACATCGCCTTCACCCGCCGGGTCCCGCTCGGGGTCGTCGGGGTCGTGCTCCCGTTCAACTTCCCGGTCGAGCTGTTCGTCGAGAAGTGCGCCGCCGCGCTCGTCGCCGGCAACGCCGTCGTCGTCAAGGCCCCGCTCGAGGACCCGCTGACCGTCGCCCGCTTCCACGCCGCCCTGATCGAGGCGGGCGTCCCGGACGAGGTGCTCGCACTGGTCCACGGCGACCGCGACGTCGGCGCCGCGCTGGCCGGCGGCGACGGGATCGACGCGGTCTCGCTGACCGGCTCGACCGGGGCCGGGATCGCCGTCGCGCGGGCGACCGCCGACCGCCTCCGCCGGCTCCACCTCGAGCTGGGCGGGAACAACGCCTGCCTGGTGCTCGACGACGCCGACCTCGACCTGGTCGCCGCCGAGGTCGCCTACGGGCGCCTGCTGATGAACGGCCAGGCGTGCGCCGCGAGCAAGCGGATCCTCGTCCACCACCGGCTCCACGACGCGCTCGCGGAGCGCCTGCGGGCGACGGTCGCCGGCGCCGTCGTCGGGGCCTCGACCGATCCGGCGACGACGATCGGCCCGCTGATCACCCCGGCCGCCGCCGCACGGGTCGCCGGACAGATCGCGCTCGCCCGCTCCCAGGGCGCCCAGCTGGCCGCCGGGACCGGTGAGGCCGACGGCGCCCACCTGGGTCCCGTGCTGCTGACGGACGTCCCGCACGAGGCCGCGCTCGCGACCGACGACGAGATCTTCGGTCCCGCCTTCTGCCTGATCCCGATCGACAGCGCGGCCGAGGCCGTCGAGCTGGCCAACCGCTCGTCGTTCGGCCTGATGGCGAGCGTCTTCAGCGCGGACGTCCAGCGGGCGATGGCGGTCGCGGAGCGGCTCGAGGTCGGCGGCGTGGTCCTCAACGGGACCGACAACTACCGACCGCCGATCATCCCCTTCGGCGGGGTCAAGATGTCCGGCAGCGGGCGCGAGGGGATCGGCTACACGATCGACGAGCTGTCGACCGTCAAGTCGATCGTGCTCCGCCGCTTCCGCACCGGCACGATCGACCCGGACGCCTGAGCCGGGACGTCGGCGGACGGGCCACCACCCCGGCTACCCTCCAGGGGTGGCCCTCCGTCCGACCGACGCCCGCGCCGGCACCGCGGGCCATCCGTCCCCCGACCGCCCCTCGCTGGTCCTGATCGGCCACGGGTCGCGGGACGCCGACCACGTCGAGGAGTTCTGGGACCTCGTCCGCTTCGTCGGCGAGATCGACCCCGACCTCCACCACGCGGGCGGCTTCATCGAGCTGGCCGAGCCCTCGGCCGACGCCGCGATCGACCGCCTGGTCGCCGACGGCGCGACCGAGATCGTCTCGGTCCCGATCGTCCTGCTCGCGGCCGGGCACCTCAAGAACGACGGCCCGGCGACGCTCGCCCGCGCGCGGATCAAGCACCCCGGCGTGACCTTCCACATGGGCCGCGACCTCGGGATCGACCCGCGGGTCCTGGAGGTCGCCGAGGACCGGATCTCCGCCACCCTCGGCGACGCCCCGCCCGAGCAGTCGGGCGTGGTCCTGGTCGCCCGCGGGTCGAGCGACCCCGACGCCTCCGGCGACCTCGCCAAGGTCGCCCGCCTGCTCAGCGACCGCCGCGGGCTGCCGATCGTCGAGCCGGCCTGGATCTCGGTCGCCGAGCCGCGCGTGCCGGACGCGCTCGAACGCTGCCGCCGGCTCGGGGCCACGACGATCGCCGTCGTCCCCTTCTTCCTCTTCACCGGGGTCCTGCTCCAGCGGATCTACGAGCAGGCCGCTGCCTGGGCCCAGGGCCACCCCGAGCTGACCGTCCGCGGCGGCCCCCACCTCGGCGCCGACCGCCGCCTCGCCCGGACCGCGCTCGACCGCTACCGCGAGGGCTACCAGGGCGACGTGCGGATGAACTGCGACCTCTGCGTCTACCGGGTGACCCTGCCCGGCTACGAGGAGAAGGTCGGGCTGCCGATCTCGCTGACCCCGCACGGCGACGGCCCGGCGCGTGGTCGCCGCGGCAACCGCCGGGCGACCCGTGCCCCGCAGAAGGCGCCGGACCTCGCCCTCGCCCAGGCCGAGGAGGGCCGCGGCGGCACCCGCTCGCGCGTGCGGACCGGGGTCGTCGGCGGGCCGGGCGGGATCAGCGAGGACACCCCCGTCGCGATCTCGGTCCGCGACCTCGCCTTCAGCTACCCCGACGGCTCCGACGCGCTCGGCGGCGTCGACCTGCAGATCCGCCAGGGCGAGCGGGTCGCCCTGCTCGGACCCAACGGCGCCGGCAAGACGACCCTGATCCTGCACCTCAACGGGGTCCTCCAGCCCCAGCAGGGCGAAGTCCGGATCGGCGACGTGGTGCTGACCAAGAAGACCGCGCGGGAGCTGCGGCGGCGAGTCGGGATCGTCTTCCAGGACCCCGACGATCAGCTCTTCATGCCCTCGATCGAGAGCGACGTCGCCTTCGGCCCGGCCAACCTCGGCCTGACCGGCGCCGAGCTGGAGACGCGCGTCACCGAGGCGCTGAGGACCTTCGGCCTCGAGGAGCTGCGCTCGGTGGCCCCGCACCAGCTCTCGCTCGGCCAGCGACGCCGTGCGGCGGTCGCCGGGGTACTGGCGATGGAGCCGGAGCTGATGGTCCTCGACGAGCCGTCGTCGAACCTCGACCCGGCCGCCCGCCGCGAGCTGGCCGACGTGATCCGGCGACTGCCGACCACCACGATCCTCGTCACCCACGACCTGCCCTACGCGCTCGAGCTGTGCCCACGGGCGATCGTGATGGACCAGGGCCAGGTCGTCGCCGACGGCCCGACCCGCGAGATCCTCGCCGACGAGGGTTTCATGCGCGCCCACCGGCTCGAGCTGCCGGCCGGCTTCAACCCGCTGGCGGCGTAGCCGGGCAGACAGGCAGGCGGACAGACGGGCCAGACACCCGCTTGCGTCCCGACCGCCCCGCATGCGAACATACGTTCGCATGCGCTGGGATCACCTGCACCACGACACCGACCGCGAGTCCCACGCCCTTCCCGGGATGCAGGACCCAGCCGTCCTGCGCCGCTTCGACGCCCCCGAGGCGCTCGACATGCGGTTCTACGAGATCCAGGCGAAGACGGTCCTCAACCGCGTCCCGGGCCGCTCGGCGATGCCCTTCGGCTGGACGGTCAACCCCTACCGCGGCTGCTCGCACGCGTGCACCTACTGCCTCGATCCCGCCACCCCCGTGCTGCTCGCCGACGGGCGGACCGCGCCGATCGGACAGCTGGAACCAGGCGACGCGATCTACGGGACCCGTCGCGAGGGCGCCGTCCGCCGCTACGTCGAGACCGTCGTCGTCGACCGCTGGAGCACCCGCAAGCCGGCGTTCGCGATCCGCCTGGAGGACGGCACCCGGCTCGTCGCCAGCGGCGACCACCGGTTCCTGACCGCCGACGGCTGGTCCCACGTCGCCGACGCCGCGCCGGGCGCCGCGCCACGCGCCCACCTGATGCCGGGGAGCCTGCTGCTCGGGCCGGGCGGATGCGCACCGACGCCGGAGCCCGACGCCGCCTACCGTCGCGGGTACGTCTGCGCGACCGCCCGCGGCAGCGCCCGCCCGGGCCGCTACGCCTACCACCAGACGCCCGCCGGCGACCGGATCGTCCACCGCTCGCGACTCGCGGCGGAGGGCCGGGCGATCCTCACCCGCACCCGCGCGTTCCTCGCCGCGCTCGGGGCCTCGGCCGAGGCCCTGGTCTTCCCGCCGGCCGCCGCCGGCCGCCCGTCGACGCAGGCGATCGACGCCTCGTTGCGGACCACGGTCGACCACATCCGCGAGCTGATCGAGTGGCCCGACGAGCCCGACCACGGCTGGCACCGTGGCTTCCTCGCCGGGATGTTCGACCTCGGCGGCACGCGCGTGACCGACCGACTCGGCCGCGCGCGCCCGGGCGGCGGGCTCGACGTCGACCCGGGCCCGGACGGCGCGTTCGACCTCGACGGCGTCGGTCCGGCCGGCAACGATCCGGACCTGCGGATCGTGGGACGCGACGACGAGCTGCTGCGCCGCACGACCACCGCCGCGCACGCGCTCGGGTTCGACGTCCAGCCCGAGGGCACGGCCGAGGACGGGGCGGTCGCGATCCGCTTCTTCGGCGGGCTCGCCGAGCGGCTGCGGTTCGTGCTCACCGTCGACCCGGCCGTCCGTGACCACGACGCGCTCACGGGGCGCGCGGTCGAGGGCCGCTCGCTGCTCCGGGTCGTCTCGATCCAGCCGCTCGGCGAGCGCGACCTCTGCGACATCACGACCGGCACCGGCGACTTCATCGCCGCCGGGGTGATCAGCCACAACTGCTTCGCGCGCCCGACCCACGAGTACCTCGGCTTCGACGCCGGGCGCGACTTCGAGCGCGAGATCGTGGTCAAGGTCAACGCCCCCGAACGACTGCGTGCCGACCTGGCCAAGCGGGCCCGCACCGCCGCCTGGGACGAGACCGTCGCGCTCGGCACCAACACCGACCCGTACCAGTGGGTCGAGTCGCGGTACCGGCTGATGCCCGGGATCTGGGCGGCGCTGCGCGACGCCCGCGTGCCCGCCTCGGTGCTGACGAAGTCGCCGCTGCTGCTGCGCGATCTCGACCTGATGCTGGAGGTCCGCGATGCCGGCGGCTTCGAGGCGGCGCTCTCGATCCCGAGCCTCGACGAGCGCGCCTGGCGGTCGACCGAGCCGCACACGCCCCACCCGAAGACGCGACTGGCGGCGGTCGCCGAGCTCAACCGGGTCGGGATCCCGACGGCCGTGCTCGCCGCCCCGCTGATGCCGGGGATCAACGACGCGCCCGACCAGATCGAGGCGCTGCTCGAGGCCTGCAGCGAGGCCGGGGCAACTAGCGTGCGGGGGATCGGCCTGCACCTGCGCGGCAGCACCCGCGACGTCTTCCTCGCCTGGCTCGCCGACGAGCGCCCCGAGCTGATCCCGCTCTACGAGCAGCTCTACGCCGAGGGGCCGTACCTGCCGCGGGCGGAGGCGGCACGCCTGTCGCAGCTGGTCCAGCGGGGCGAGGCGCGCGGCCCCCGGACCGGGCGCGAGCGCTCCCGCCCGACCACGACGGCCGGCGACCGTACGGCCCGTGGCGCGGGCGACGGGCGCACCGACGACCAGCGACGGCCGGACAGCGGCCGCTTCGACGACCGTTCCTGGAGCAGCGGTCGCGCGACCCGTCGCAGCCCCCGGACGGTCCGCCCGAGCGTCGTCCAGGAGTCGCTGTTCTGAGCGTCGGCCGTCAGCGCCCGCGGGCGGTGACCAGCCAGGGGCCGATCCGCTCGGCGGTCGGCCCGGCGACGAGCACGACCGTCCGCATCGCCACCCGCTCGGCGTCGAAGCCGGCGAGCGTCGAGATCTCGACCTGCTGGTCCTCGCGACCGACGTCGGTGGCCAGCGCGACGGGCGTCTCGGGGTCGCGGTGCTCCAGCAGCAGCTCGCGAACGCGGTCGAGCTGCCACTGCCGCGTGCGCGAACGCGGGTTGTAGAGCGTCAGGGCGAGGTCGGTCGCGGCGAGCGCCGAGAGCCGTGCCTCGACCTGCTCCCACGGCACGAGCACGTCCGAGAGCGAGACCGTCGCGAAGTCGCCGAGCGGCGCGCCGAGCAGGGCCGCCGCGGCGGTCCCGGCCGTGACCCCCGGGACGACCTCGGTCGTCGGCCGGGCCTCCTCCGGCAGCGCGGCGACCGCCCGGAGCGCCAGGGCGGCCATCCCGAAGATCCCCGCGTCGCCGGACGAGACGATCGCGACCCGGCGGCCCTCGACCGCCAGCGCGACGGCTCGCTCGGCGCGTTCCTGCTCGGCCCCCATCGTGCTCCGCTCGACCTGCTGGTCGGCGCGCAGGAGGTCGGCGCACTGATCGACGTACGGCCCGTAGCCGACGACGACGTCGGCCTCGCGGACGGCGGTCGCCGCGCGACCGGTACGGAGGTCCGCTCCCCCGGGACCGAGGCCGACGATCAGGAGCGCACCGGGCATCGCGGACACTCTACGGACGCCCCGTCGCGCGGGCCGTGCCCGCAGCCCGACCGGTGCTCAGGGGGTCGTGGTGGGAGCCGTCGTCGACGGCTCCGGGTCGCTCGTGCCGGGCGTCGCCGTCGAGCTGCCGGGCGCCGGGGTCTCCGGCTCGCTCGGCGTCGCCGGAGGGGTCGGCGCGTCCTGGTCGAGCGGCTCCTCCGCCTCCGGCAGGTGCACGACCACGTCGACGCCCGCCGACGAGTCCGGCTTCGAGGCCGGGCGGTCGGGCAGCGGCACGTCGACGCTGGCGCCACCGTCGCCGATCGTCCCGGTGCCCGACGAGGGCAGCGCCAGCACGACCTCGACCGGCTGACGCTCGGCGGGCGTCACCGGATCGGTAGTCGCGCCGCCTTCGCCGGTCCCGGGCTGGGCCCCGTCGGTCCCGCCCGGGGTCTCCGGGTCGGTCGGCGTGCTCGGATCGGTCGGGGTGCCGGGGGTGCCCGGCTTGACCGGCGGCTTCCCCGGCTCGGTCGGCGTGCCCGGGGTTCCGGGGGTCTCCGGCGTCCCGGTGCCGGGGGTGCTGGGGGTGCCGGGCTTGGTCTGGTCGTCGCCGATCGGCGCAGTCACCTCGACGACGTTGCTCGCACCGTCGCCGTGCTCCTGCTCGGCCGTGGTCACCGCCTTCGAGCCGGTGTCGGCCGGCAGCAGGCGCATCCGGACGCGGAGCGCGAACGGGGCGCGCCCGGCCGGGTTGTCGCTCGGCTTGTCGACGAGGTCGACGGAGGCCCGCAGGGCGAGGGCGCCGTTGGTCTCGCGCGTGTCCGCCCGCAACGCGGCGACCGCCGCAGCGTCGAGGCCGAGCCGCACGTCGAGATGCTCGGGCAACGGTGCGGCGGACTCGTCGACGTTCGCCCCCTTGGCGTTCGCCGTCTGATCGGCGGCGGGGTCGCCCGTGGGCGTGCTCGACGTCGCCAGCCGCAGGCGAACCTGCGATCCGGGCTGGAGCTGGCCGCCGTTCGCACCGGTCACCGCGACCCCGATCACGCGCAGCCGCACACGGCTCGACGATCCGGCCGGGGACGGATCCTGGTTAGCCGCCGGGGTGATCGCGCTCGCGGCGGGGCCGTTGTCGACCGCCGCCGGGGTCGTCGTCCCGCTGGCGGCCGACGGAGCCTTGACCGACGCCGTGCCCGACGCGGACGCCTTGGCGTCCCGCAGCACGTCACGCGTGCCACCGTCGGTCTGCGGCCCGTCGACGGCTCCAGCGTCACCGTCGGCACCGTCGGCACCGGCATCGGCGTCGCGATCGCGACCGATCGCCGGGGGCAGCGCGATCGACGCCTGCAGGCCCTCGCCATCGACTCCCTGACTCACGGCCCGGAAGCGCTCGGCCGGCGCGCCGGGCATGAGCAGATCGCGTCCCTCGCCCGAGCCCGTCCGGCCGTCGACGAGCGCCGGACGGGCCGGATCGAAGACGGCACCGACCAGCAGCGCTCCTGCGGCGATAGCGGTCGCAACCGCCGTCGCCACCATCACGTCCTGCCGGGCCACAAAAGTCATCCCTCTGTACATCGGCACCTCGAGCGGTTTCCATGAGCCCGATCTGACCTTCCAGACGTTCGAATCCGACGTTCGTCGAGCCCGCAAGGGGATCTCGGCCGACCGCGACGGCCCTGCTCGTCCGGTACCGTGCGATGCCGGTGACGGTGCGCGGGCACCCGGTCGACGCCCGGAGCGACCGTGCCGCTGCGCCCGGTCGCACAGGTGCAGGAGCTCCGACAGCCAGTCGACCAAACGACCGGAAGTCGGGAACGGCGCCGCCACGGAGCCGCACGGGACGTTCATCCCATGGAGCACGACCACATCTTCTTCCGCGCCCGCCGGCGCCCCGCCCCCGCCCCGGGACCGCCGCGATGACCGTGCACCTGATCGGTGCGGGGCCCGGCGATCCCGACCTGCTGACCGTCCGCGCGGCCGCCCTGCTGGAGCGGGCCGAGGTCGTCGTCAGCGACCGGCCCTCGGCCGACCCGGTCGTCGCGCTCGCCCCGCCCGGTGCCGAACGGATCGTCGTCGGCAAGGTGCCCGGTCCCGACGGGCAGCCGGCGCTCCCCCAGGACGAGGTCTGCGCCCTGCTCGTCCGCCTCGGCCGGAGCGGACGCGAGGTCGTGCGCCTCAAGAGCGGCGACCCGTTCGTCGCCGCCCGCGGGGGCGAGGAGGCGCTGGCGCTGGCCGCGGCCGGGGTCCCGTTCACGGTCGTCCCCGGGATCAGCGCCGGGCTCGCCGCGCCGGCCTTCGCCGGGATCCCCGTCCACGTCCGCCAGCAGTCGCGAACGGTCACCGTGCTCGCCGGCAACAGCGACCCCGAGTACCCCGGCGAGGTCGACTGGGCCGCCCTGGCCCGCCTCGGGGGGACGATCGTCGTCCTCACCGGCCGCTCGCGGATCCGCCGGATCGCCGGCTGGCTGATCGCCGGCGGACTGGCCCCCGAGACCCCCGTCGCCGCGATCAGCGCCGCCGGGCGGGCCGGACGCCAGCGGACCGTCCGCGGGACCCTCGCCGCGCTGCCGCCACGGCTCGACCCGCCGGTCACGTTCGTGATCGGCGACGTCGCCGCGATCGACCTCGGCTGGTTCGCCGACGGCACCGTCGAGACGGTCGCCGAGACCGGCTCGGTCGCCCCGATCGCCGTCGTCGACGAGACCCAGGGGAGCCTCCGTGCACATCCCTGAGGGCTTCCTCTCCGGCCAGGTGACCGGCGCCGGCAGCCTGATCGCCGTCGCCGGGCTCGCCTACTGCGTCAGCCGCGCCGACATCAGCGGCGACGACGGACGGCTGCCGCTGGCCGGGCTCGCCGGTGCCTTCTTCCTCGTCGGCGACTCGCCCTTCATCCCGATCGGCGTCGGCACCCAGGGCCACCTGCTGGGCGGGACGCTCGCCGTCGCGCTGCTCGGGCCGTGGCTCGGCGCGCTCACGATCAGCGTCGTCACGATCCTGCAGGCGTTGGTCCAGGGCGACGGCGGGATCACCACGCTCGGACTCAACATCGTCAACGCGGCGCTGGTCCCGGCCTTCATCGGCTGGCCGGTCCTGCGGGCCGTCCAGCGGATCGTCACCCGCCTGCGCGGGAGTCCGACCGCCGGCGGGCTGGCCTTCGCCTGCGCGGTCGCGGCCTACCTCAACGTGCTGCTGGCGGCGGTCCTGTTCGTCGCCGAGTTCCAGATCGGGGCCAAGGCCGGGATCGACAGCAAGACGGTCGCCGGATCGACGATCGGGGTCTACGCCCTGGTCGGGATCATCGAGGCCGTCGCGACCGCCGTGATCGTGCGCGCGCTGCTGGCGCGCCGGCCGGACCTGGTCCGGATCGCCCCGCCCGAGCTGCGGCCCGTCCGACGACGGCGGGCCACGCCACGGGCGCCCGTCGCCAGCGTCCCGCCGCCGGCCGGAAGCGAGCCGAAGCGGACGCCCGTTCCGCCCCCGCCGGGCTGCGAACCGAAGCAGACCCCCGTTCCTCCCCCGCCCGGCTGCGAGCCGAAGCGGACGCCCGCCGACCACGGTCGCCTGGGCCCCACCGACGTGCCCCACCCCAGCCCCGAAGGATCCGCATGACCGACGACCAGCAGGCTCCCGACCCGCAGGCCCCCGGCACCGACGGGTCCGCGGGCGCTGCCCAGCCCGGCAACGTCGTCCCCGACGCGGGCGCGACCGCCGCCGACCCGACGACCGCCCCCGGCCTCGAGGCCGCCGAGCGCCACGCGACCGCCGACCTCCCCCACCGTCCCGAGGACCAGGGCAGCGAGGAGCCGGTCCGGCGCAAGAAGCGCGACGTCCCGCTCGTCGCGGTGATCACCGGACCCGGCAAGGGCAAGTCGACGGCCAGCTTCGGGATGCTCCAGCGCTCGTGGGCCCGCGGCTACCGCTGCGGCGTCTTCCAGTTCGTCAAGGGCGGCAAGTGGAAGGTCGGCGAGCGCAAGGCGGCCGAGGTCCTCGACGCCTCCGACGAGGGCGGCTCGATCGACTGGGAGACGATGGGCAAGGGCTGGACCTGGATCCAGCGCGACATGACCGAGTCGGAGGAGATCGCCAAGGAGGGCTGGGCCGAGGTCCAGCGCCGGATCGCCGACGCGCGCTACGAGTTCCTGTTGCTCGAGGAGATCACCTACCCGATCAACTGGGGCTGGATCGACGTCGACGAGGTCGTCGCGACGATCCGTGACCGGCCCGGCTTCCAGCACGTGATCATCACCGGCCGCAACGCCGACCCGAAGCTGATCGAGCTGGCCGACCTGGTCAGCGAGGTCGAGAACGTCAAGCACCCGATCAAGCAGGGCATCCGGGCGCAGCAGGGGATCGAGTGGTGAGCCAACGGATCCTGGTGATCCCCGACGGCGCCGCCGAGGCGCCGGGCAACATCCCAACCACGCTCGAGTCGGTGCGCCCGCTCGGGCTGGACGCGCTCGCCCGCCGCGGTGCCGTCGGCCGCGTCGCCGTCACCCCGGAGGGACTCCACGCCGGCAGCGAGACCGGGCTGCCGCTGTTGCTCGGCTGGACGCCCACCGGCCCCGTCTCCCGCGGGCGGGTCGACGCCGCCGCCTACGGGGTGCCGGCGCCGGACGAGGCGATCGTCCACCGTGTCGACCTCCGCCACGCCGACGGCCGCCCCTGGCCGGAGCTGGCCGAGGCCGCGCACACGCTGCTGGTCGCGGCCTCCCGCCGGGTCGGCGACGACACGATGGTCCACGCGCTCGCGGGGCACCGGCTGCTGACCGTCGGCAGCGGCGAGCCGCAGCTGCCCGCCGACGACGAGCTGGCCGCGGCCGGGGCGGCGCGCGGCGTGCTCGGCGCCGACGATCCCGCGGACCGGCCCTACTTCAAGCTCTGGCCCGACGGCGGGACGCCGCCGCCGATCCTCAACGAGGAGACCGTCGTGGTCTGCGCGCCCCGCTCGACGATGGCCGGCGTCGCCCGTCTGATGGGGGCCCAGACCGTCCACCCGACCGGTGCGACCGGCCGGCCCGGGACCGACGTCGCGGCCAAGGCGCGCGCCGCGACCGCGCTCCTGCGCGACGGCACGGCGACCGTCGTCGTCCACCTCGGCAGCCCCGACGAGGCCGGCCACGACCACGATCCCCAGGCCAAGCGGCTGGAGGTCCAGCGGATCGACCGTGACCTGGTCGCCCCGCTGGCCGCGCTGGTCCTCGATCTCGGGGCCACGATCGCCGTCTGTCCCGACCACGGCACCGACCCCCGGACCGGCCGCCACACGGCCGATCCCGTGCCCGCCGTGCTGTGGGGCCCGGGCGTCCCGCGGAGCGGCCCGGAGCAGCTGACCGAGACCGCGGTCGCGGGCGAGCCGGCCGTCGCCAGCCCCTGGCTGCTCGGGACGGCCTAGGCGAGACGGGGCCACGCGTTCTCACTGAGCTTTGCCACCTCTACGGTGGTCAACCTCAAAGAGAACGCCCGAGCCCCCGCCCGAGCCCCCCGCCCGAGCCCGCCCTCGCCGAGCCCCCACCCCGGCCCTACCTCGACCGGCCCCACCGGCCCCGCATCAGCAGGCCCGACCGGCCCAAGCGGCCGGCCCAGCGCCCCGAACTGCCCCGAGCGGCGGCGGCACGGATATAGGATCGTCGACGTGTCCAGCCCTGCGCCCCGGCCCCGCTTCTTCTTCGACGTCGGCTCGCCGTACGCCTACCTGACGGCCGAGCGGATCGAGCGTGCGCTCGGGCCGGTGGTCTGGGTGCCGACGCTGCTCGGCGGGATCTTCCGGGCGACCGGGCGGGCGTCGTGGTCGCAGGTCGGCGACCGGAGCGCCGGGATCGCCGAGGTCGAGCGCCGCGCCGTCGCCGGTGGCCTGCCGCCCGTCCGCTGGCCCGAGCCATGGCCGAACGACGGGCTGCTGGCGATGCGCGCCGCGACCTGGGCCGCGGCTCAGGACGAGGACGGTGCCCGCCGCTACGCGCTCGCCGCAATGCGGGCCCAGTTCGCCGAGGGCCGCTCGCTCGGGGAGCCCGGGAACGTCGGCCGCGCGCTGACCGCCGCCGGCTTCGATCCCGACCTCGGCCTCGCCGGGGCCACGAGCGACGAGACCAAGCAGCAGCTGCGGGCGACCACCGACGCCGCGGCGGCCGACGGGGTCTTCGGCGTGCCCACGGTCGCGATCGGCGCCTTCCGGCTGTGGGGCGACGACCGCCTGGACGACGCCGCGACGATCCTCGCCGCCCAGGCCGGGTAGCCGCCTGGTCCCCGCGGTCAGCGCGCCGCCATGTCGTAGGTGACGAAGTGCCCCGCCGTCGCGACCTGGTCGTAGAGCCCGCGGGCGGTGGCGTTGTCCTCGGCGGTCAGCCAGCGGACGACGTCGCAGCCGCGCTCGGCGGCGAGCTCGCGGAGGTGGTCGAGCAGCACGCGGGCGATCCCCTGCCCGCGCTGGGCGGGGTCGACGAAGAGGTCATCGAGGAAGAGCCCGGTCTCGACCGCCAGCGGCCGCGCGAACAGCCGCACGTGGGCGAGCCCGACCGGCCGGTCGTCCTCGCCGACGGCGACCAGCCCCTCGCTCTCGTGCGCCGGGTCGAGCAGCCAGCCCCACAGCCGCTCGATCTGCTCGGGCGTGTGACTGCGGCCGTAGAACGTGGCGTAGCCCTCGCGGAGCGGCAGCCAGGCGTCGTGGTCGTCGGCGCGCAGCGGGCGCACCGTCCAGCGGCTCGCGGAGGGCGACGAGGTCTGTTCGGCCATGGCCGGCGATCCTGCCACAGCGCGGCGGCCGGCCCGCTTCCGCCGGGGAGTCCCTGCGGTGCCCGGCGGGACACGGGGGCACGGGGGCCACGGGGGCCACGGGGGACCCCGGGACACGGGGAGGACGCGGGGGACACGGGGAGGACGCGGGCGACACGGGGGACCGGGAGCACCTGGAGTCATTCTGCGTCGGGCTGCCGGCCTGGGGTCATCTTGCGTCGCCCAGTGACGCAAGATGACTCCAGGACCAGGGGCCCACCGCGCAGTGACCCCAGGACCCGACACCAAGCCCGCGCACCCCGTCGCCGCCGGCGCCACCTCCCCACCGCCACGTCCCGTCCCCCGTCGGGTCGGCCCCCCTCTACCGCCGCCGCCCGCTCGCCCACGCACCCGCCTAGTAGCGTCCGCGCGGTGACCGCCCGCCTCGTGATCGCCGGAACCAGCTCGGGTGCGGGCAAGACGACCGTCGCCAGCGGGCTGATGGCCGCATTCGCCGCGACCGGGCTGACCGTCCAGGGAGCCAAGGTCGGCCCCGACTTCATCGACCCCAGCTACCACGCGCTGGCGACCGGCCGCCCGGCCCGCAATCTCGACGCGTTCCTCTCCGGCCCGGAGCTGGTCGCGCCGCTGCTCGGCCACGCGATCGCCGACGTGGGGGCGTCCACCGGCCTTGCCGGCCTCGCCCCGAACGGCCCGTTCTCCGGCCCCAGCCCGGGCGGGCGCCCGGCCGACCTGGCGATCGTCGAGGGCGTGATGGGGCTCTTCGACGGCGCCTCCGGCCGCGGCGAGCTGGCCTCGACCGCCCACGTCGCCAAGCTCACCCGCAGCCCCGTCGTCCTCGTCGTCGACGCCGCCGCGATGGCCCGCTCGGTCGCCGCGCTGGTGCTCGGCTTCCGCAACTTCGACCTCGCCGTGAACGTCGCCGGGGTGATCCTCAACCGGGTCGGCTCGCCGTTCCACGCCGACCTGCTGCGCGAGGCGCTGGAGCCGATCGGCGTGCCCGTGCTCGGCGCGCTCGTCCGCGACGCCCGGATCGAGACCCCCTCCCGCCACCTCGGGCTGGTCCCCGTCGACGAGCGCGACGCCCGAGCCCGCGAGGCGCTGGCCGTGCTCGCCGAGCGGGTCGCCGAGCAGTGCGACCTCGAGGCCCTGCACGCGCTGGCCCGCAGCGCGCCGCCGCTCGGCGCGACCGCCTGGGATCCGGTCGCCGCGATCGCGGGCGCCGCTGTCCTCCCCGGCGGCGCGGCCTTCGCGGGCACCACCGCTCCGCCGACCGCCGCCCACGCCGGCCCCCCGCCGACCGGAGCCCGCCCCGCCGACGGAGCCCTGCCCCGCGAGCCCGCCGCCACCCGTCGGCTCGCCGCCGTCCCCGACCCGCCGCTGCACGCCGACGGTCGTCGGCCGCTGATCGCCTACGCCGCCGGGGCGGCCTTCAGCTTCCGCTACAGCGAGAACCTCGAGCTGCTGCGGGCCGCCGGCGCCGACCTCATCCCGGTCGACCCGCTCCACGACGCCGCCCTGCCCGCGGGCACCGACGCGCTCTACCTCGGCGGCGGCTTCCCGGAGGAGCACGGCGAGGCGCTGGCCGCCAACCAACCGATGCGAGCCGCGGTCGCCGCCCACGCCGCAGCCGGGCGCGCAGTCGTCGCCGAGTGCGGCGGGCTGCTGTACCTCGGGCGCGAGCTCGACGGCCGCCCGATGTGCGGGGTGCTCGACGGCGTCGGCCAGCTCGGCACGCGGCTGACGCTCGGCTACCGCGAGGCGACCGCCGGGGCCGACTCGCCGCTCTGGCGGGCCGGCGAGGAGGTCCGCGGCCACGAGTTCCACTACTCGACGGCAACTCCCGAGGCCTCCGACCCGGCGGCCTGGACCCTGCGCTCCCGCGGACGCGAACGGGCCGAGGGGATCGCGACCGCGACGGTCCACGCCAGCTACCTCCATACCCACTGGGCGGCGTTCCCGCAGGCGGCGTCGCGGCTGGTGCGGGCGGCGGTCGACCCGGGCTGATCCGCCGTCGACAGCCTCCCGGCCGTCTGCAACGGTGTCGGCATGCCCCGTCCGCCGCTCAGCAAGGACACGCAGCTCTGCATGTCGCTCTCGGGGCGACCGGGGAACTTCGGGACCCGCTTCCACAACGCGCTCTACGAGGCGCTCGAGCTGGACTACGTCTACAAGGCCTTCACGACCCGCGACCTCGAGGCGGCGATCGGCGGGATCCGTGCGCTCGGGATCCGCGGCAGCGCGGTCTCGATGCCGTTCAAGGAGGCCTGCATCGCCTTCGTCGACGAGCTGGCCCCGTCGGCGGCGGCGATCGACTCGGTCAACACGATCGTCAACGACGACGGCCACCTGACCGCCTACAACACCGACTACGTGGCGATCGCCCGGCTGTTGGAGGCGCACGCCGTCGACCCCGGGTCGTCGGTCGTCGTCCGGGGCAGCGGCGGGATGGCCAAGGCGGTCGCCGCCGCCCTCCGCGACGCCGGCTTCGCGGACGGGACGATCGTCGCCCGCAACCCGCAGGCCGGTCCGGCCCTGGCCGCCGCGTGCGGCTACCCCTGGCGCCGGAACCTCGACGACCTCCGCCCGCAGCTGCTGGTCAACGTCACCCCGATCGGGATGGCGGGCGCTCCCGAGGCCGACGAGCTGGCCTTCCCCGCCGCGGCGATCGAGGCCGCCGAGACCGTCTTCGACGTGGTCGCGCAGCCGCCCGAGACGCCGCTGATCCACCACGCCCGCAAGACCGGCCGGGCGGTCATCACCGGGGCCGAGGTGATCGCGCTCCAGGCCGTCGAGCAGTTCGTGCTCTACACCGGGATCCGGCCCAGCGACGAGCAGGTCGCGCGGGCTGCGGCCGTCGCCCGCGAAGCGACCTAGCCGGACGCCGACCGGCGACCCCCGACGGGCGACCGGCAACCGGGCAACCGGGCAACCGGGCAACCGGCGGGAATCGTCCCGGCTAGCGCACCTCGGGCAGCAGCACCGCCGGCCGGTCGAGCGCCGCCCGGGCCGCGTCGAAGTGGCGGTCGAGCAGGACCAGGAAGCCGTCGAGGTCCCGCTCGCGGACGGCGGCCACCAACCGCTCGTGCTCCTCGAGCAGCTGCTGGGCCCGCGAGCCGTGGTGCAGCAGCATCGTCACGGCGATCCGCTGCTGGCGGTCGCGGAGCTGGTCGAAGAACTGCAGCAGGACGTCGTTGCCGGCGGCGGCGACCCAGGCCCGGTGCAGGCGCCGATCGGCGGCGGTGAACGCGACCAGGTCGTCGCGCTCCAGCAGCCGCCGCTGCTCGTCGAGGGTCGCGTCGAGCTCGCCCAGCAGCCGCTCGACCGGGCCCTCGAGGGCCCGCCGCAAGCCGTGGCCCTCGACCAGCATCCGGGCCTCGTAGATGTCACGGACCTCACGCGGGGAGACGGGCACGACCAGCGCCCCGCGCTTCGGATAGAGCGCCAGCAACCCCTCGGACTCGAGCTGGAGGAACGCCTCGCGGACGGGGGTCCGGCTGACCCCGACGGCGTCGGCGACGGCCCCCTCGCTGAGCAGCTCGCCGTCGCGCAGGGTCCCGTCGAGCAGCCGCTGCTTGACGTGCTCGTAGACCTTCCGGGAGGCGGGGACAGGCGGGGTCGACACGCTCCGCATGCTATAGATCCAACATAGATGCAAGCTGTACCTCAGATCGGCGATGGCCGCCCCACGGCCACCGCCGACCCCCACGCGGACGGCCCGGAGGACGCGTCCGCCGGCGGTGCCGCCAGCCCACCCGTCCCGGAGTCGGCCGCCGACGTCCGGCTCCGGCAGCAGCTCGGCCGCGCCTGGTGGATCTGGGCGGTCGCCGCCTCCGCCTACCTGGTCGCCTTCTTCCACCGGATGGCGCTCGGGGTCGCCGGCCTCGACGCCGCCGAGCGGTTCTCGGTCCCGCAGGGCTCGCTGGCGATCTTCACCTCGGTCCAGCTCGTGCTCTACCTGCTGATGCAGGTCCCCGCGGGGCTCGCCGCCGACCGCCTCGGCCCGCGGCGCACGCTCGCGATCGGCCTCGGCCTGATGGCGGCCGGCGAGTTGATCTTCGCCTTCGCCACCAGCATGCCGGCCGGACTCGCCGGTCGCGCCCTGGTCGGGATCGGCGACGCGCTGACCTTCCTGAACGTGCTGCGGCTCGCGCACGCCTGGTTCCCGGGGCGGATGCAGACGCTGCTCGCGGCCCTGACCGGATTCGCCGGCGCGCTCGGCCAGCTGGTCTCGACCGTCCCGCTCGAGGCCGGCCTAACCCAGCTCGGCTGGACGCCGACCTTCCTGCTCGCGAGCGTCGTCACCGCCGCCCTCGTGCTGGTGCCGCTGGCGCTCGTCCGCGACCGCCCGCCGCACGTGCCGGCACCCGCCCGTCACAGCCACGAGCCGATCGCGCGCACGCTCGCCCTGGCCTGGCGCCGGCCCGGGACCCGCCACGGGTTCTTCCTCCACATGGGCGCGCTCGCGCCGTTCACGATCGTCGCCGCGGTCTGGGGCGTGCCGTACATGGTCGACGCCCAGGCGCTCAGCCGCGGCACCGCCGCCAGCTACCTGCTGGCCGCCGTCGTGGCCTTCGCCGTCGCCGGCCCGACGATCGGGCTCGTGGTCGGCAGCGACGTCCGCCGGCAGGCCCGCGCCTCGGTGCTGCTGCCCGGGCTCTCGACGACCGCCTGGGCGGTGCTGCTGCTGTGGCCGGGCGGGACGGTCCCGCGGCTGCTGCTGCTGCTCGGCCTGGTCGCGACCGGGATCGCCGCCGGCGGGTCGATGCTCGCCTTCGAGATCGCCCGCCGCGAGGCCCCGCCGGTGGCGACGGGCAGCGCCGGAGCGCTGGTCAACTGCGGCGGGTTCTCGGCCGCGGTCCTCGGCTCACTGGCGGTCGGCGCCCTGATCGGCCCCGGCGGCGGCAGCCCGACCCACACCCAGCACGCGATGCTGCCGGTGCTGGCGTTCGCCGTGATCGGGCTGGTCGGCAGCGCCTGGCTCAACCGCCGGCCGTTGGCCGACCGCCACGCCTGACGCCCGCCGCGGGCACGAGCGGCGAGCACACGGGACGTCCGGAGCCGACTCCGGGGTCCGCCGCGGGCAGGAACGGCGGGTCCGGAGCGGCGAGTACCGGTCAGTCGACCCGGTCGCCGACGGCGAGCGCGCCGACGCCGACGGCGGCCGGGGCCTCGGCCGGCCGACGGCGCGGCACCAGCACCGCGGCGGTCAGCAGCAGGCCGGCGAGCGCCACGCCCATCACCAGCAGGGTCGCGGGGTGCAGGGCCGCGATCACGCCGGCGGCAGGGTCGGTCGCCCCCTCGGCGCCCTTGGCGCTGACCACCGCGGTCACCAGCGCGAGCACGATCGCCCCGCCGATCTGGAAGCTGGTGTTGACCAGCCCCGAGGCCAGGCCCTGCTCGTCGTCGTCGATCCCGGCCGTGGCCTGGATGTTGAGCGACGGGAAGCAGAGCGCGAACCCGACGCCGAGCAGCAGCATCGTCGGCAGCAGGATCGAGACGTAGCTCGGGTCCTCGCCGGCCCGCAGGAAGAGCGCGTAGGCGCCGGCGAAGCCGAGGAAGCCGACCAGGATCACCCGCGGCGACCCGAAGCGATCGACCAGCGCGCCGGTCCGGGGCGCGCCGAAGGCGACCAGCAGCCCGGCCGGCAGGAAGGCCAGGGCGGTCTGGAGCGGGGACCAGCCGAGCGCGTCCTGCAGGTAGAGGGTGCCGATGAACTGGAAGCCGACGTAGCTGCCGAAGACGGCCATCGCGCCGAGGTTGGCGTGCGCGATGTGACGGGAGCGAAGGATCCCGAGCCGGACCAGCGGGTGCTTCGTCCGGCGCTCGATCGTGATGAACGCCCACATCAGCGCCGCGCTGACGGCGAACGTCGCGAGCGTGAGCGGGTCGGTCCAGCCGCGCATCGGCGCCTCGACGACCGCGTAGACCAGCAGCAGCATCGAGCCGGTCACCGTCGCCGCGCCGGCGAGGTCGTAGTGGCGGTGGCCGTCGGGATCGGGCACGTCGCGGGCGATGAAGCGCGCGGCGAGGATCACGAGCACGATCGCGATCGGGGCCGGCAGCAGGAAGGTGAAGCGCCAGCCGATCTCGGTCAGGAGCCCGCCGAAGACGAGGCCGAGCGAGAAGCCGCTGGCGCCGCAGGCGGCGTAGATCGAGAGCGCCTTGTTGCGCTCGGATCCCTCCTTGAAGCTGGTGGTGATGATCGAGAGCCCGGCCGGGGCGGTGAACGCGGCGCTGACGCCCTTGATGAAGCGGGTGACGATCAGCAGCGTGCCGTCCTCGACGATCGCGCCGAGCACCGAGGCGACGGCGAAGACCGCGAGCGCGATCAGGAAGACCCGGCGGCGCCCGAGCAGGTCGGCGGCGCGGCCGCCGAGCAGCAGCAGGCCGCCGTAGCCGAGCACGTAGCCGCTGACGACCCACTGGAGGGTGCCGGCCGTGAGGCCGAGGTCGGCGCCGATCGACGGCAGCGCGACGCCGACCATCGAGACGTCGAGTCCGTCGAGGAAGAGCGCGCCGCAGAGGACGATCAGGGCGCCCCAGGTGCGGGCATCCCAGTGGATGCCTTCGTCGGAGGGAGAGGAGTTGCGGGCGCCACCGTCAGCGACGGCGGCGCCCGGTGGAGCGGAGTCGGGAAGCGAAGCCATGCGATGGAAGTATATGCAGACGCATTAGCTTGGCGCGAATATAATGTGAACGCATTGACCGCGCCGCTCCTGGTAGAATCGCGGTCGCGATGACAAGCGATCCGACGGTCCAGGCCTGGCGTGTCCTCCTGGCGCAGCACGCGTCGGTCACCTGTGCCCTGGAGCGCGAGCTGCAACAGGGCCACGGCCTCTCCGTCAGCGAGTACGAGGTCCTCGAGCGACTGGCCGAGGCGAGCGAGAAGCAGCGGATCCAGGACCTCGCCGACGCGGTCCACCTCAGCCAGAGCGCGACGACCCGGGTCGTCGGGCGACTCGAAGCCGACGGCCTCGTCACCCGCACGATGTGCACGAACGACCGCCGCGGGGTCTACGCGGTGATCACCGACGCCGGCCGGACCCGCCACGCCGAGGCCTGCCCGACCCAGCGGCGGGTGCTCGACGAGCTGCTCGCCGCCCCCGCGGCCGCTCCCGCCTGACCGACCGGCAGGCCCCGATCGCCGGGTCCGGCCGCGCTCCGGCGACGCTCTGCCACGATGGCGGCATGGCCCTCCGCACCGTCTGCATCTACGCCGGATCGAACCGCGGCAGCGACCCCGCCCACGCGGTCGCGGCCGAGCGCCTCGGGCGGCTGCTGGCCGCCCAGGGGATCGGCATCGTCTACGGCGGCGGCCGGGTCGGCCTGATGGGCGTGATCGCCGACAGCGTGCTCGAGGCCGGTGGCACGGTCGTCGGCGTGATCCCCGAGAGCCTCCACGAACGCGAGATCACCCACACCGGCCTGACCGAGCTGCACGTCGTCGCGTCGATGCACGAGCGCAAGGCGCTGATGGCCGATCGCGCCGACGCCTTCATCGCCCTGCCCGGCGGGCTCGGCACGATCGAGGAGCTGGTCGAGGCCGCCACCTGGACCCAGCTCGGGATCCACCGCAAGCCCGTCGGCCTGCTCGACAGCGGGAGCTTCTGGCGGCCGCTCGAGGTCCTGCTCGACCACGCCGTCGACCAGGGCTTCCTGCGCGCGGAGCACCGCGAGGCGATGATCCGCGTCGAGGACCCGGAGTCGCTGGTCGCCCGGCTCCAGGCGTGGCAGCCGGTCGAGGTCCAGAAGTGGATGGAGCTGGACGAGCGCTGAGGCCCGGCGCCCGCCCCGGCGTCGCCCCTGACCGTCGAGGACGGCGGCCGGGCCCGCACCCACGCGCCGCCGTCCGCCCCGGCCCGTCAGAGTTCGACGGCATGAGCGCTCCCGGCACCCTGATCGGCATCGGCGTCGGCCCCGGCGATCCGGACCACCTGACCCTCAAGGCGCTGAAGGCGCTGGAGCGGGCGGACCGGGTCTTCGTGCCCGTCACCGAGGCGGCGGGCGAGGTCGGGCGGGCCGAGCACGTCGTCGCCCCCCACGTCGATCCGGCGAAGATCGAGCGGCTCGGCTTCTCGATGCGCGACGCCTCGCTCCGCCAGGAGAACTGGGACCGCGCCGGGGCCGCGATCGCCACGATCGTCGCCGACGGCGGGACCGCCGCCTTCTGCACCCTCGGCGACCCGAACGTCTACTCGACGTTCACGTACATGGCCCACACCGTTCGCGCCCTGCACCCGGAGGTGACGATCGAGACCGTCGCCGGGATCACCGCGATGCAGGACCTGGCCGCACGCTCGGGCGTCGTCCTGACCGAGGGCAACGAGACCCTGACCCTGATGCCGCTGACCGCCGGCGAGGACGCCCTGCGGGCGGCGCTCCGGGGCGCCGACACGGTCGTCGCGTACAAGGGCGGCCGGAGGATGCCGCGGGTCCGCGAGATCCTGGCCGAGGAAGGCCGGATCGACGAGGCGATCTACGGCGAGCACCTCGGGGTCGACGGGGAGACCGTCGCCGCGGCGGGCACCGATGCCGAGCGCCAGGGGCCCTACCTCTCGACGGTGATCGTCCCGCCGCGCCGGACCGCGACCCGCGGCGACCGCCTGCGGGACGAGACCGGCCGCGCGATCTGACCCCGGGACCGGGCGCGCCACCCGGGCCGTGCCGAGCGGCCCGGGTGGCGCCCCGACCGCGCGATCGCCTAGCGCCCGACGTTCAGCGTCCGGTGGGCCGAGACCGACTTGAAGCCGCTCGCGGTCACGCTCGCCGTCGCCTTGACCTTGCCGCGCTTGCCGGTGCGGCCGATCCGCACCGTGAACCGCTTCGCCACCGTGTTCTTGAGGCTCGAGACCGACCAGCAGAGCCGGCCCTTGGCCAGCGACCCACGGCCACGCTTGGTGACCTTGAAGCCGGCCGGGATCCGCACGCAGGCCCGCAGCTTGGTCGCCCGCGCGACGTTGGTGTTGCGGACGCTCAGCCGGAAGCCGACGCTGCCCCCGACGCGAGCCCGGCTCGGGCTCGTCCGGAGCTTGGCCGAGAGCCCCTTCTTGGCCGCCACTCGCACCTTCGGGGCCGCGACCACCGCCGGGGTCGCGATCGTCCAGGCGGTCCGGCCGATCCCGCCCGCGTTCGCCGCCACCCCACGGCAGCTGACCGTGCGCCCGACGTCGGCGGCGGTCAGCCGGTAGGTCGCCGACGAACCGCTCTGGAGCCCGGTGCCGGCCCGCGTGTCGGCGAAGGTGTAGCCCAAGCTCGGGCCGTTGGTCCAGGTGCCCGCCTTGCAGGTCAGGGTGTCCCCCGTCTGGATCGGCGTGCGCGGCGCCGACAGCAGCACGTCCTGGCCCCCGCGCGGCGCCCGCGGGGGCGCATCGTTGCCGTGGATGAAGTCGAGGATCTCCGGCGCGGAGACGTTGGTGAAGTTGTCGAGCTGCCCCGCACCGCAGCGGGCACCGTTGGAGACGATCCCGACCAGCGCCGCCGGAGCGCCGCTCACGACCGGCCCGCCGCTGTCGCCCTGGCAGGAGGACCCGGCGCCGTTGGCGACCAGCCAGAGCGCGTTGACCGGCCCGGCCGCGTTCGGATCCGACGTGTCCAGCAGCGTCTGGTCGACGCGGTAGAGGTTGCTGTTGGACGACGAGGCACCGTCGGCCTGGAGCCCGAAGCCGCTGACCGCGATCCCGGTGCCCTCGAGCGGGCCGGTGCCCGCGGCCGGCAGGGCGATCGGCTGGACGTTGCCGTTGAAGGCCAGCGGCGCGCTGAGGGTCAGGACCGCCGCGTCGTCGGCGAACTGGGTCAGCGAGCCGACCCCGCCCGCGGGCGAGACGTAGTACGGGTGACGGCGGATCTGGCTGACCTGCCGGACCTGCGGCGTGTCCCCCGCCTCCGGGTTCCCGCGCGAGTTCGAGCGGCCGGCGGCGACGGTGAACGCGCTCGCCGCGAACGGGCTGTTGGTGCGGCTGTCGAAGGTGCAGTGCGCGGCCGTCACGATCCGGGTCGCGTCGATGATCGAGCCCCCGCACTCGAAGTAGCCGTTGCCGGGGTTGTTGTCGGGGTCGATCTGCAGGTACACCTGCCACGGGACGGTCGCGATCTGGACCTCCTGGCCGCCGACGATCCGCGGCTTCGCCTGCCGGTCGGGCTTCGCCGGGGCCGCGCGGAAGACGACGCCGGGTCCGCCGGAGGGCACCGCCGCACCGGCCGCGGCAGGCGCGGCCGAGACCGCGAGTGCCGTCAGCAGCGCCAGCGGGAGCGAGTGCCGGGAGAGCGAGTGGGGGAGCACGCGAAGCACGCTCGCGACCCTACCGCTTGCCCGGCGTCCGCTCGCCATCACCCCCGAGGGCCAGCGCCCAACGCCTCCAGCGCACGATGCCGCATACTGGCTGACTAGCCAGTCACCACGAGAGGGAAGCATGGGCGTACTGAAGACGAGGTTCACCGAGACGTTCGGGATCGAGCACCCGATCGTGCAGGGCGGCATGCAGTGGGTCGGCCGCGCGGAGCTGGTCGCCGCGGTCGCCAACGCCGGCGCGCTCGGCTGCCTGACGGCGCTGACCCAGCCGACGCCGGAGGACCTGTCCAAGGAGATCGCCCGCACCCGCGAGCTGACCGACAAGCCGTTCGCGGTCAACCTCACGATCCTGCCCGCGATCACCCCGCCCCCGTACGCCGAGTACCGCCAGGCGATCATCGAGTCGGGCGTCAAGATCGTCGAGACCGCCGGCTCCAACCCCAAGGAGCACCTGGCCGACTTCCAGCCCCACGGGATCAAGGTGATCCACAAGGCGACCTCCGTCCGTCACGCCCTGAAGGCCGAGGCGCTCGGCGTCGACGCGGTCTCCGTCGACGGCTTCGAGTGCGCCGGGCATCCCGGCGAGGACGACGTCCCCAACCTCGTGCTGCTGCCCGCCGCCGCCGACAAGCTGACGATCCCGATGATCGCCTCCGGCGGGATCGGCGACGCCCGCGGTCTCGTGGCCGCCCTCGCCCTGGGGGCCGACGCGGTCAACATGGGCTCGCGGTTCCTCTGCACCGTCGAGTCGCCGATCCACCAGAACGTCAAGGACCAGATCGTCGCCAACAGCGAGCTCGACACCGAGCTGATGTTCCGCCCGCTGCGCAACACCGCCCGCGTGGCCAGCAACGCCGTCTCGCGCGAGGTCGTCGAGATCCTGAACGCCGGCGGCCAGTTCCCCGACGTCCAGGCGCTGGTCGCCGGGGCCCGTGGGCGCGAGGTCTACGAGCAGGGCGACCCCGAGCGCGGGGTCTGGTCGGTCGGCCTCGTCCAGGGCCTGATCCGCGACGTCCCGACCGTCGAGGAGCTGGTCCACCGGATGGTCGCCGAGGCCGACGAGCTGATCCGCGGCCGCTTGGCCGGGCTGCTCACCGCGGGCGCGCCGGCCTGACCGCGGCCGGCCCCGCCGCGGCCGCGGCCGTCCGCGCTCCCCGACCGGAGCGCGGCGCCGCGGGGCCGGACCACGGCCGTCCGCGATTGCCCCGAGTCCGGCCCTGCCCCGCGCCCGGGCGTCATCATGTCCCGCACGTGACCGCGCCCCGCAACGCCATCCACGTCGTCGGCCTCGCCGGGGACCGCCCAGCGACCGCCGACGGGCTCGCCGCGCTCGACGCCGCGACGCTCGTCGCCGCCGGGATCACGACCCTGGCCGCGCTCCGCGAGCAGCTCGAGGCCCGCGAGGCCCCGCCCGAGACGATCGCGCTGACCGCCCCGCTGGGCCCGGTCCTCGACCGGATCGCCGAGCACGACGGGCCGGTCGTGGTGCTCGCCTCCGGCGACCCCGGCTGGTTCGGGATCGTCCGCACGCTCGGCGAGCGGGTCGCCAGCGAGCGGCTGGTGGTCCACCCCGCTCCGTCGTCGGTCTCGCGCGCGTGGGCGAGCGTCGGCCTGCCGTGGGACGACGCCCGGGTCGTCTCCGCCCACTCGCGGGGCCCCGAGGGCGTCGCCGCCGTGCTCGCCGCGCTGCTCGCCGGGCCGAAGGTCGCGGTCCTGACCGCGCCCGACTGCGACCCCGCCTTCCTCGCCTGCGCCTACCTGCGGATTCCGGGTGCCCCCGCGCGCACGTTCGCCGTCGCCGAGCGGCTCGGCTCTCCGGCCGAGCGGATCACGGTCGGCGCCCCGGACCTGATCGCCGCCGGCAGCTTCGCCGACCCCAACGTGCTGCTGGCCTGGCCGCCCGATCGCCCGATCGCCGCGCGCCGGACGGCGCTCCAACCCGCGCGCGGGGCGCTCGCCTGGGGCCTCCCCGAAGCGGCCTTCGCCCACCGCGACGGGATGATCACCAAGCGCGAGGTCCGCGCCGCCGCGCTCGCCCAGCTCGGCCCGGGACCGGGCGACCTGGTCTGGGACGTCGGCTGCGGCAGCGGCTCGGTGGCGGTCGAGTGCGCCCGCCTCGGCGCGGGCGTGATCGCGCTCGACCACGAGCCGTCCGCGGTCGAGCTGGCCCGCCGCAACGCCGCCACCCACGGGGTCGAGCTGGCCGCCTTCGTCGGCGCCGCTCCCGACGCGCTGGCCGCGCTGCCCGACCCCGACGTGGCGTTCGTCGGCGGCGGTGGCGGTGACCTCGACGCGATCGTCGCGCTCGCGGCCGGTCGGGTCCGGCGGGCGGTCGTCGTGACCCTCGCCACGCTCGAGCGGATCGGCCCGGTCCTCGCGACGTTGGCCGCCGCCGGGCTCGAGACCGAGGCGACGCTCGTCCACTGCTCGCGGATCGTCCCGCTCGCCGACGCCCACCGGCTCCAGCCGGTCAACCCCGTGGCGGTCCTCTGCGGGCGTCGATCGGGTAGCTGATCAGGGCCGCCGCGGCCATGAAGAAGTCGGCGGCGCGCACCGTCACCTGCGCGGGCGTGATCGCCGTGCGCGCGTCGGCCCACGCCATCAACGCCTCCGAGAGGCCGCCGGCCAGCATCAGCACGAGCAGCTCGACCGCCTCGGGATCCGGCGGATGCTCGCCGTAGACCTCGCGCCCGAGCGTGGCGAGCAGCACCGCCAGCCCGCGCAGGTGCTCGTGCCGTCGGTCCTTCAGGACGGTGCTGGAGAGGGTCTCCCGGCAGACGATCCGCAGCCGCCGGGGATCGTCGACCAGGTACCGGACGAGACCGCCGATCGCCGCCTCGGCCCGGGCCCGCGGCGCCTCGCCACCGACCGCAAGCGCCGCCACGATCGCCTCGCGCCCGCCCGCCGCGAGCCGATCGAAGACCGCCTCCGCCAGCGCGTCGCGGTCCGCGAAGCTCTCGTAGAAGTAGCGCTCGGTCAGGCCGGCCTCACGGCAGACCGCCGTCATCGTGGTCGCCGCCCAGCCCGCCGTCCCGAGCAGCTCGAGGCCCGCGTCCAGCAGCTGCACGCGGCGCGCGGCCTGGCGTTGCTCGGCGCTGAGGCCACCGTAGTAGCGGCGCATGGTGCGGGGCATCGCCCCGATCCTGCCCGCCGGCCCCCGCCGACGCTCACGATTCGGCGATCCTGAAAGCGACTCCCGGGCCGCGCTCGCCGCGCTCAGATCAGCGGCTCGTGGGCCCGCTGCGCACGGTAGTGGTCGAGGTGCGCGGTGTCGTTGAAGCTGCGCAGCCGCAGGCGGCCGTCGTTGAAGACGATCAGCCGGTTGACCGAGGTGTTGTCGGCGCCGAGGAAGGCGAACGGCTCGCTGGACGTCGCCTGGTGGCAGAGCTCGGCGATCACGCCGCCGTGGACGACCGCGACCGCGGTGCCCGGGCCGACCATCGAGACCACGTGGTCGAAGCCGCGGCGGACGCGCTGGCCGAACGCCTCGTTGCTCTCCGCCCCGGGGATGATGTCCCAGCGCTGCTCGAGGAACGAACGCACGATCAGCGGGTCGCGCTGGGCGATCCGGGCCCGGTACTCGCCGGCCTCCCAGTCGCCGAGGTGGACCTCGCGCAGGTCGGGGACGACCGTCGGCTCGAGGCCGGTCAGCTCGGCCAGCGGCGCCGCCGTCTGGTGCGTCCGCTGGAGCGAGGTGACGAAGATCGCCTTGAGCGGCTCGTCGGCCAGCCGCTCGCCGACGAACCGCGCCTGGGTGTGGCCTTCGGGCGCGAGCGGCGGATCGCCGTGGCCCTCGGCGTTGAGCGCGAACGGCTCGCCCTCGATCGCCGCGGCCGACGATCCGTGCCGCACGAGCACGATCTCGGTGGCGTCCGGGGGCAGCTCGAACAGGCGCTGGGGGTGGCCGGCGGGCCGGGGCTGCTGGGCGTCGCTGGAGCTCACGCCGAGAGGTTCGCAGACCCGGCGGACCGGCGACCCGTCACGATAGGCCGGTGAGCGACCGCCACAGCCACCCCGGGAACGGCGCCCCCGACGGCACCGTGCCGGCCGGGATCCCGCTGACGGTCGGCGTCGGCGCGAGCCGCGGCTGCCCACCCGCCGAGCTGCTCGCGCTGGTCGACGCCAGCCTCGCCGAGACCGGACACGGACGAGCGCAGGTACGGACGGTCGTCTCGGCCGAGATCAAGGCCGACGAGCCCGCCGTGCTCGAGCTGGCCGCCCGCCTCGGCGTTCCCGTGCGGTTCCTGCCCGGCGAGGCGCTGGCCGCGGTCACGGTCCCCACCCCGTCCGCGGTCGTGGCCGCCGCCGTCGGCACGCCGTCGGTCGCCGAGGCCTCGGCCCTGATCGTGGCCGGCGACGGTGACGCCCGCTGCGGGCGACTGCTGCTCACCAAGCGCCGCAGCGCCCACGCGACCTGCGCGATCGCCGCTCCGGCCGCCGACGCCGAGGACCCCGACGGCCGGCCCGCCGCCCGCCGGATCGTGACCGCGACCGACGACTGCCGCGGCTGCGGCGGCTGCATCGGCACCTGCCCCGAGCACGCGCTCGTCCCCGTCGGCGCTCGCCGCGGCGACGGCTCGTTCGCGGTCACCGGCGGGATCCCGCTGCTGACGCTGGCCGACCGCTGCACCGGTTGCGGCGAGTGCCTCGAGATCTGCCCCGTCGACGCCTTCATCGAGGTCAGCCTGCCGTGACCCTCCCGCCGAAGAACCCTGCCCCGCTGCCAGGCTCGCCCGAGCGCGCGGCCAGCGGCCGTCCGCGCCGCACGCCGCACCCGATCGAGCTCGAGAGCTACCGGATCCTCCGCTCCCGGATCGACACCTCGGGGCTGCCGCCGCTCTCGCGCGCGGTCACCGAGCGCACGGTCCACTCGGTCGCCGACGTCAGCTTCGCCGAGACCCTGGTGCTCGACGAGGACGCGCTGCGGGCCGGACGCGACGCACTGCTCGCCGGGGCCCCGCTGATCGTCGACACGCGGATGGCCGCGGCCGGGCTGACCGCGCGCGAGACGATCGTGCCGCTGGCCGACCCGCGCGCGGCGGAGGTCGCCCGCGCGACCGGCAGCACCCGTTCGGCCGCCGCCTTCGGGCTCGCCGCCGCCGACCACCCCGACGGCGCGGTCTGGGCGATCGGCAACGCCCCGACCGCGCTGTTCGCGCTGCTGGCCGAGATCGAGGCCGGTCGCGTCCGCCCCGCGCTGGTGATCGGGCTGCCGGTGGGCTTCGTCGGCGCCGCCGACAGCAAGGCCGCGCTCGCCGCCAGCGGGGTAGCGTGCCTGACCAACCGCGGCGAGCGTGGCGGCACCCCGGTGACCGTCGCCGCGATCCACGCCCTGCTCTTCCACTCCGCCGAGGAACCGTCCCGCCCATGAGCTCTCCCCGCTTGGTCCTCGTCCTCGGGGGCACCCGCTCGGGCAAGAGCGAGCTGGCCGAACGGCTGGCCGCCGAGCCGGGGCGTCCCGTCCACTACCTGGCGACCGCGCCCTCCGGCCCCGACGGCGACGCCGCCCGGATCGTCGCCCACCAACAGCGCCGCCCCGCCAGCTGGGAGACGCTCGAGCTGGCTGGCGACCACGATCCGGCCGCCAGCGTGCGCGGCGCGGGCGACGCGACGGTCCTGCTCGACGGCCTCGGCGCCTGGCTCGCCGGCCTGCTGCACGCCGCCCAGCTGCTCGACGACGACGGCGAGCAGCCCGATCCGGCCGACGCGATCGACGGGGCCGCCGCGCTGGCGAGCGCCCAGCACGCCGTCGCCGCGCTGGCCGAGGCCGCGACCGGCCGCGACGGCCTGACCGTCGTCGTCGGCGAGGAGGCCGGGATGGCCCCGGTCGCCGGCGACCGCGGGACCCGCCGCTGGGTCGACCTGATCGGCACCGCCCACCAGGCGCTGGCCGCCCGCGCCGATCGGGTCCTGCTCGTCGTCGCCGGCCGCGCGATCGAGCTGCCCCGCGACCTCGACGCCGTCGCCGCGATGCCGTCGGCTGGATCGACCGCGACCGCCGCGACGGCCGTAACGTCCTCCGCACCGGAGAGGATGACCGGCGAGCCCGTGGCCGCCGACGATCCGATCCCCGAGAGCGCCACCACGGACGCCGTCGCGACCGCGGACGAGCCGCGCCCCGGGCCGGCTGCGGACGCGCCGATCCCGGCGCCGCGCCCGCACGGCGACCGGATGATCCCGGCCGGCACGATCGACTTCGCCGTCAACGTGGTCCAGGGCGAGCCGCCCGGCTGGGCCCGGAACGCGCTCCAGCTCGGCCTCGATGCTGCCGGCCGCTACCCCGACGACCGCCCCGCGGCCGCCGCGCTGGCGGCCCGCCACGGCCGCCCGGTCGGCGGCGTGCTGCCGCTCGGCGGTGCCGTCGAGGGGTTCTGGCGGCTCGCGCTCGCGGTCCGCCCGCGCCGGGCCGCCGTGCTCGTCCCCGGCTTCAGCGAGGCCGAGGCCGCGCTGCAGGCGGTCGGGGCGGAGATCGTCCGTGTCCCGCGCGAGGCGAAGGCCGACTGGGTCCTCGATCCGACCGCGGTCCCCGAGGAGTGCGACTTCGTCGCGATCGGCCGGCCTGACAACCCGACCGGGGTGCTCGACCCGCGCGAGGCGATCCTGCGGTTGCGGCGTCCCGGCCGGACGCTGCTCGTCGACGAGGCGTTCGCCGACTTCGTGCCCGACGAGGCCGATGCGCTCGCCGACCTCCACGAGGGCGACGAGGGTCCCGGCGAGCTGGTCGTGCTCCGCAGCCTGACCAAGTCGTTGTCGGTGCCCGGCCTCCGCTGCGGGTACCTGCTCGGCGATCCGGCGCTGGTCGCGCGGGTCCGCGATGCCGGTCCGCCGTGGAGCTGCCCGAGCCCGTCGCTGGAGCTGCTGCGCGCCTACGCCGAGCGGCCCGACGCCTGCGCCCGGATCGCCGCCCGGACCGCCGCCCACCGCGACGACCTCGTGGCCCGGCTCCGCCAGCTGGCCGGCGTCCAGGTCTGGGACGGGGCGGCGAACTTCGTGCTGGTGCGGGTGCCCGACGGCGTCGACGCCGTCGGCGGGCTGCACCGTCAGGGGCTCGCCGTCCGGCCGTGCGCGAGCTTCCCGCCGCTCGACGAGCGCTACGTGCGGATCGCCGTCCGGACGCCGGCGCTCCACGCCCGGTTGGCGACGTCGCTGGCCGCGGTGATCAGCAGCGCCGAGCGCGACGGCTGAGCCGGAACGGGCGACCGCCGGGTCGGCCGTCCGTCCCTGACGAGGGTCGCAACGGCGCGATCGCCGTCGGCTCCGCCACTGCACGGCTGCTTGCAACGACCAGGAACCGTGTTCCGCCGGCCACAACCGGGGTATCACTGAACGACCGTACGCCCGGTCGCCTTGAACCCCCCGGAGGAGTCCCGTGAGCACCATCGAAGAACAAGAGCCAGTCGAGGTCCCGATCGCCAAGCGTGCATTGGCCGAGCTGGTCGGGACGTTCATCCTGGTCTTCCTCGGTTGCGGCGCCGCGGTAGCGCTTGCCCCAGGCGTCGCGAACCCAGCCGGCGTGGTCGGCACGGCGCTCGCGTTCGGCCTCGGCATCGCCGGTGCGATCTACGCCACCGGCCACATCAGCGGCGGCCACCTCAACCCGGCCGTCAGCGTCGCCCTGACCGTGATCGGCCGCTTCCGCGCTGCCGATCTGCCCGCCTACATCGTCGCCCAGCTGGTCGGCGCGACGCTCGCCGCGCTGGCCCTCAAGGGCGTCTGGACGAGCGCCGAGACGCTCGGCAACAACAGCGTCTCGCCCGGGTTCTCCGACGGCTCGGCGCTGTTGCTGGAAGCGATCCTGACGGCGGTCTTCCTGTTCGTGATCGTCGCCGTGGCCACCGACCGCCGGGTGACCCCCGGGTTCGCCGCGCTGGCGATCGGCTTCAGCCTCGCCGCGATCCACCTCGTCGCGATCCGCGTCACGGGCACGTCGGTCAACCCGGCCCGGACGTTCGGCCCCGACCTCGTCACCGGCGAGTGGAGCGGCTTCTGGATCTTCGTCGTCGGCCCGATCGTCGGTGGCCCGGTCGGCGCGCTGATCTACAACCTGGTCCGCCCCGACCGCGACTAGGAGCTCGTCGCCGGCCCGCGTGCACGGGCCGGTCCCCCGGACGCGTCCCCTTCGAAGGGGACGCGTCCGACGCCGAGGGCGTCGCCTGCACTACCGTGACCGGATTCGTGTGCCGGCCGGCACACGCGATCGCGGTCCGCGGCGATGCCCTCCTCCTTCGATCTCCAGTCCCACTCGACCGCCAGCGACGGAGCCCTCGAGCCCGCCGCGGTCGTCGAGGCCGCCCACGCGGCCGGGATCCGGCTGCTCGCGCTCTCCGACCACGACTCGGTCAGCGGCGTGCCCGAGGCCCTCGAGGCCGCCGCCGCACTGCCGGACCTGACGCTGGTCCCGGCGCTCGAGGTCTCGGCGCTCGACGAGCGCAGCGAGGACCTCCACGTCTGCGGCTACCTCGTCGACCACACGTCGTCCGAGCTGGCGACCGCGCTCGCCGACTGGCGGGCGGACCGGGTCGCGCGGGCGTCGGCGATGGTCGACGCGATGCGCGACTGCGGCTGGGCGATCGACGTCGCCGCGCTGAAGGCCCTGAAGGCGGCGGATCGCTCGATCGGCCGTCCGCACCTCGCCGCGGCCGCCTTCGAGCACCCCGACAACGCCGCCCGGATCGCGGCCGAGGGACTGCGTACGCCGACCGACGTGCTGGTCGCGTACCTCACCCCGGGCGCCCCGGCCTTCGTGCTGCGGACGACGCCGACGATCGGGGAGGCGATCGACGCGATCCACCGCGCCGGCGGCCTGGCGATCTGGGCCCACCCGTTCTGGGACGTCGAGCAGCCGGAGCACGTCGTCGCGATGATCGACCGCTTCCGGGGGCTCGGGCTCGACGGCGTCGAGGCCTACTACGCCACCTTCGACGAGGCCCAGACGCGGCTGCTCCACGAGACCGCCGTCTCGCGCGGGCTCCTGACCACCGGCTCGGCCGACTTCCACGGTCCCGAGCATCCGGTCTTCTCGCGGTTCGGCGCGTTCAGCACCTACGGGCTCGAGCCGCGGCTCGGCCCGATCGCCGACCTGCTCGGCTAGCGCCCGCGACGAGCGGCCCCGCTCGGGTGCCGACGACGGGCGCGGGTGAGGAGTGTCCGCAGATCCTTCGTCGCGTGACGGCCCGGTGACGCCGTACCCGGCCCGCCGAGTAGCCTTGCCCGCCAATGGACCTCTTCCAGGCGATCGTCCTCGGCCTCGTTCAGGGCCTCACCGAGTTCCTGCCGATCTCCTCCTCGGGCCACCTCCGGATCGTTCCGGCGATGGCCGGCTGGGAGGATCCGGGCTCCGCCTTCACCGCGGTGATCCAGATCGGCACGATGCTGGCGGTGCTGCTCTACTTCCGGCGCGACCTCTGGTCGATCGTGGCCGGCTGGTTCGCCGGCCTGCGGGACGACACCCTCCGCAAGACCCTCGAGTACCGGATGGGCTGGTACATCCTCCTCGGCACGATCCCGATCGGGATCTTCGGCCTGGTCTTCAAGGACCAGATCGAGAACGAGGCCCGCAACCTGTACCTGATCGGCTCGACGCTGATCGTTCTCGGGATCCTGCTGCTGGTCGCCGACCGCTTCGGCCGCCACGACCGTGAGGTCGAGGACCTCACGATCCGCGACGGCCTCCTGATCGGCCTCGCCCAGGCGCTGGCCCTGGTCCCGGGCGTCAGCCGCTCCGGCGCGACGATGACCGCCGGGATGATGCTCGGCTTCGACCGTGCCGCCGCCGCCCGCTACTCGTTCCTGCTGTCGGTGCCGGCGGTCGTGCTCTCGGGGCTCTTCGAGCTGCGCAAGATCGGCGACGGCGGACTGCCGCTCGGTCCGACGGTCGTGGCCACGATCGTGGCCTTCGTCTCCGGCTACGCCTCGATCGCCTGGATGCTCAAGTGGCTGACCAGCCACACCGTCGCGGTCTTCACCGGCTACCGCGTGATCCTCGGGATCGGCGTCCTGGTCCTGGCCGGGGCCGGCGCGATCAGCTAGACGGGTGATTCCGCGAATTCGTGGATGTGGGGTGCGTTCGGGGCGGTGTCCTGGCGTCGCGCGGTGCCGAGAGCCAGGCTGGGAAGCCTGACCGAGGTGCCGGGTGGCGTCAGGTGCCGTCCCGGACGCGCACCACGCCGCGAGGTCGTGGACTCCATCATCTAGACGGGTGATTCCACGGATTCGTGGAATCGATCATCCGGGCCTCGCTCGCAGGTCGCGTCCCGCCGCCGCCAACGGGACGAGCAGGCGGCGGGAGCGACAGGCGACGGACGGGACGAACCACACCAGAGCCGCCGGAACCAGCCCTCTACGTCCCGGGCGAATGCGGAGAAGCGCGGCGCTCTGTCGTCCCCAGTCTACGGACCGGATTCGGGGTGTTCCGGACTATTTCACCCCGAATCTGCGGGAACTTCCTCCCCCGACCCGGCTCCGGCTCAGGCTCAGGTGCGACCGTCGGCGAGCACCGTCACGCTCAGCCGCCGGCGCTCCAGCAGCGCCACCCACGAGCTGCGGACGCGGTCCAGCTGGATCCCGGAGAGGTCCATCAGCCGTCCCATCCCGGCGGCCGGATCGCCGTCGGCCGAGAGCCGCCAGGCGGACCACTGACGCAGGAAGTGGCGCACGCGGTCGTCGCCCGGCGCCGGCGGCCGGAGCACCGTGACCCGCAGCGTCTTGCGCGTCGGCCGTTCGCAGACCACGGCCCCGATCCGCTCCAGATCGGCCAGCAGCGCCGCCACCGTCGCCCGGTGGTCGCCGTCGGCGGCGAGCCCGAGGTGCGGCGCCAACTCGGCCGCGAGGGTCGCGACCGAGCTGTCGAACGGCGCCGCGTCCTCTCCGGCGTGCCCGAGCAGCACCAGCCAGAGGCCCGAGGCCCGGGTCGCCCGGCGGACCGCGTTCGCGCCGACGCCCCACCCGAGCAGCAGGGCGCCGAGCTCGTAGGCCGTCAACGGGAGTCCCGCCGCGCCGTCGGACTGCCGGACGCCGTAGGCGCTGACCCACCCGCGGACCGCGTGCAGCTCGTCGGCGAGCGCATTGACGGCTCGATCGAGCGGCGGCAGCGAGGTCGGCCCGACGTCGAACAGCCCGTCGTCGCCCGGGTCGCCCGGTTGGTCGTGGATCCGGGCCCGCAGCCGGCCGAAGCGCGCCAGCTCGCGGAAGCGGGCGGCCAGGATCCCACCCCGCTCGACCTGCCAGGCCATCCGGGTCAGGTGACGGTCGATCGCGCTCCGGGTGTGGTCCTGGGCGACCCGATCCATGTGGTCGCGGGCCCACAGCAGCTCGGCCGGGGTCGGCGACGACGGCCGCACGAGCACCAGCTGCGAGGTGCTCCGCTCGATCAGCCCCGTGGCCTCCAACTGCGCCATCGCGATCGCGTAGTCGGCGAAGCCGTGCTCCTGCTCGAGCGCGGCGTGCTCCCGCCGGACCTCGGGCAGGGCGAGCGGCAGACGCGCGTGGTAGCCGCCGGTCCGTGCCGCGAGCAGATGGAAGAGGGCCGCGACGCTCGTGGTGACGTCGGGCCCGCCGGCTTCGGGTCCGAGCAGCGCGACGACGTCGACGACCGAGACCAGCAGCGGCCAGTCGCTCCTCGCTGATCGAACGATCGGGCCAGCGGTCGCGTCCGCCGGAATCGGGACGTACTCGACCTCGTCGAGCGCCAGAGCGCCTCGCCAGCTCCAGGTTTCGCGCCAGATTCGCCTCATCGTGTGTCACCCCGAGGCACAGGCCGAACGGGTTGTGGACAGCCTACGCGCCCCGACCGTCGGATCCGCGCGGCGCCAGGCCGGGACAGCTGCCTCCGGCACGACCGCCGGCCGTCCTACCCGGCAGCGGCCCCGCCGCGCCGCCCGAGCTGCGTCGAGCCGGTCCCGCCCACCAGGCGCGCTACCGGCGCGACCCGAGCGCCGCGTCCAGGCGCACGCTCAGCGCGTCGAGCTGGAGATCCTCGCTGGCGTTGACCCGCAGGCTCCGGCGGGTCTCGTCGACGAGGTCGACGCAGCGCAGGACCCGGTGCGGATCGCTGACGACCGCCGCGTCGGCCTGCAGGACCTCGAGCCGATCGGCGTGGTGCACGTGGGCGCTGGCGCCGATCTTGACCGTCGCCACGTCGCGGAACCAGAGCCCGCAGATCCGCAGCGCCTGGTCGAGTGCCGCCGTCCGCTCGCGGCGGACGGCGCGCTTGGCGTCGTCCTTCGCGTCGCGCTCGATCCGCTTGCGCTCGCGGTCGGGCAGCCGCTCGGCGGTCGCCGCCGCTGCCTCCTCGACCGCCGTCCCCGCCAGCTTGCCGCGGGCGGCCGCCGCCTCCGACATCGTCTTCCACGGCGGCATCCCGGCCGCGCCGTGGAGCGCGTGACGGGCGACCGCCTCGGCCGCGGCCCGCAGATGGGTCCCGTCCTGCCCGGCCAACGTCCCCGCCAGGCGGGCGTCGCCGAGGCCGAGCCGAGCGCAGGCGAGCGCCGTCGTCTGATCGACCCCGTGCTCGGCGACCAGCCGTGCGACGAGCTCCGCCTCCGGCAGGGCGTCGAAGCGGACCGACTGGCAGCGGGAGCGGATCGTCGTCAGCAGCTCGCCGGGCCGATCCGACAGCAGGATCAGGCAGACGTAGTCGGGCGGCTCCTCCAGCGTCTTCAGCAGCCGGTTGGCCGCCTGGTCGTTCATCGTGTGCGCCTGCTCGAGCACGAAGATCCGTCGGCGGGCCTCGAACGGGCGCCGGGAGACCGCTTCGACGACCGCCTCCTTGACGTCGTTGACGCGCATCTCGCCGGCACCGGTCGGCCGGACCCAGGTCAGGTCGGGGTGCGAGTTGCGGGCGACCCGGGTCGCGACGTCGACCGGATCGGCCGGCTGGCCGGGATCCCGCTCGCTGAGCAGCGCGACGGCCAGCGCCCGCGCGACCGTCCGCTTGCCGGAGCCGGGCGGGCCCTGGAAGAGGTAGGCGTGCGAGGGGTTGCCGGCTCCGCCCGCCTCGGCGGGCAGGGCACCAGCGAGCACCGCCCGCGCGTGCGGCTGGTGCTCGGTGCCGGGAAGGACGTTCACCCGGCCGATGGTAGAGATCCCCCGGTGCCGCAGGGATCGCCGCCGGCCCACCGCAGCCGGGCGAGCGCCGATCGCCGGCGGCACCCCGCGACGGGGGCCGCGGCTCGTCCGGCACCGGGATCGCGCGGTCCGCCGCGGTCCGCGGCTGCGGTTGCAAGTACCGTCTCTCGCGATGCAGGCCGGCGCGGGACGACTGATCACGATCGAGGGCCTCGACGGCTCCGGCAAGACCACCCTCGCGGCCGGGCTCGAGGACGCGCTGGCAACACGCGGCCTGCCCGTCGTGCGGCTACGCGAGCCGGGGGGCGTCGCCCTCAGCGAGCGGATCCGGGCGCTGGTCGCCGATCCCGCGCTCGAGGTCGACCCGCGGGCCGAGGCGCTGCTGTTCGCCGCTGCCCGCGCCCAGCTCTGCGCCGAGCGGTTGGTCCCGTTGCTGGCCGACGGCCACTGGGTGCTGCTCGACCGCTTCGTCGACAGCTCGCTGGCCTACCAGGGCGGCGGACGCCAGCTGGGGATCGAGGCGGTCGCGCAGATCAACGAGCTGGCCACCGCAGACTGCCGCCCCGACCGGACGCTGCTGCTGCGGCTCGACCGCGCGACCGGCCGCGAACGGCTGGCGACCCGCGGTGAGGAGCAGGACCGGCTGGAGCGCGAGCAGGACCCGTTCTTCGCCCGGGTCGAGGCCGCCTACGATGCCCTGGCGACCGCCGAGCCGGCGCGGTTCCGGGTCCTCGACGCCGCGGCGCCCCCGGCCGCGGTCCTCGACGCCGCGCTGGAGGCGCTCGGCGATCTGCTGCCTCGAGGGTGATCGACCCCCGATCGCGCCGGTTCCGGCCTAGAATCGCGCTCGTGCCGGGAGCGCCGCCACCGTGAACGACGGACCCCCGTCCCCCGGCGGCGCGCATCCGACCGATGACGCCGGCTCCGACCCGGTGGCCGAGGTCGCACGGCTGCGGGCCGCGGTCGCACGACTGGAGTCCCGGCTCGAACGGGCCACCGCCGAACGTCAGGCGCTCGCGCGCGAGCTGGCCGAGGCCCAGACGCAGGCCGAGCAGACGCTGGCCCGGCTGGCCAGCGCCCACGCCCGTGAGCTGGAGCGCCGTGACGCGCAGCACGACGCCCGTCTGGCCCAGGTGGCCGAGGCGCAGCGGGAGGCGCTCGACGCCGCGCGGTCCGGCCCCTCCGCCCCGCCCCACCCACGGCAGGGCGATCCTCCGGGCTGACCATCGGCCGGTCGACCGACGCAGCATCGTCGCGGTACCGCGCAGCCGACCGGAGCGACCCTGCCCACCGCCACCGCCGGTCTCCGGCACCCGCGAGGCCAACGGCGGCCGGCGTGTGCCGCAGGATCCGCCGCTACCATCGCGGAGTGATGACCGCTCAGGCCCGTCCCGGAGGTGCAGCGCCCGTCCGTTCGGCGCGCCGGCTGCTGGTGACGACCCTTGCCCTGCTCCCGCTGCTCGCGCTTCCCGCGACCGGAGCGAGCGCGGCGCCCGCGAGCACGACCACGCCGCCCCCCGCTGCGGCGGCCGACCCCGCGGCGGCCGCCAAGGCCGCGCAGAAGGCCGCCGCCGAGCAGGCGGCCGCGGCGGCCGGGACGACCACGACCACCCCGGACCCCGCGGCCGGCGCGGCCGGCGCGACGCCACCGGCGGGCGCGGCAACCGCCCCGGGGACGCCGACGACCCCCGGCGCCGTGACCACCCCGCCCGCGGGCGCCGCCCAGACGCCCGACCCGGCCGCGGGGGCGCAGCCCGCCCCCGCGCAGCCGAGCGCGATCCCGGCCGCGACGCCGGCCAAGACCGAGAGCACCCGCGACCGTTGGCTGTGGGCCGCGATCGCGGGCGGGATCGTGCTGGCCGCCCTGCTCGGATGGGCCATGGTGGCCGCGACGGGCCGGATCCGCTGGCTCGCGCCGGTCGGCCACGCGATGGGCGAGGCGGGCTGGCGGATCAGCGCCCGCTGGGCCGAGTTCAGCGACTGGATGCGGTTCGGCAGCGGGCGCTGACGCCCCGCTCGCAACCGCCCGACCAGATCCCGTCGGGGCCGCTACCCTTCGCCGGTCGACCACGGGCCGGCCGACCCTCCGGACCGCTCGCCGACCGGCCGGCACGCCGCCCCTTCGCGGGCCGGCTTCCGGCCCCTCCGAGAATTCTTTATCTCGGCGATTTGCAGGCCTTTCCTGCTCCGGCCCGGACCAACGGGTTGGTTCCGTCAGGAGCCTGCGTCATGGTGTCTTTCCGTCGCCCACGCGCCAAGCGCGAGGCGGGGGGATTCGAACTTCGCCCGGGCGGCCAGCGTCATGTTTCAGGACGCTGACCGACCTCCCGGGCCCAGTACCAGTTGAGCAACCCCAGAGGATCGTAGGCACGCATGGATTCGGCGAATTCGCCCCTCATCAGTGACCACCGCGCGGACCAGGCGCTGACCGTGCGTCGTCGGTTCACGGAGCCGGGCGTGCATCCGTTCGACGCGATCGAGTGGGAGCTGCGCGACGCCGTCATCGGCAACCCGGAGAACCCCGCCTTCCGCCAGGACAACGTCGAGTTCCCGAAGTCCTGGTCGCAGAACGCGACCAACATCGTCACCCAGAAGTACTTCCGCGGCCAGGTCGACACCCCCGCGCGTGAGACCTCGGTCCGCCAGATCATCGGCCGCGTGGCCGGCACGATCGCCGACTGGGGCCGCTCGCTCGCCTACTTCGCCACGACCGAGGACAGCGACGCCTTCGAGGCCGAGCTGACCTACATCCTGCTCAACCAGCTCGCCGCGTTCAACTCGCCGGTCTGGTTCAACGTCGGCTTCGAAGAGTCGCCGCAGTGCTCGGCCTGCTTCATCCTCTCGGTCGACGACTCGATGGACTCGATCCTCGAGTGGAACACCAAGGAAGGCCGGATCTTCCGCGGCGGCTCCGGCTCCGGGATCAACCTCTCCAACATCCGTGGCTCGATGGAGCCGCTGTCCAAGGGCGGCACGGCCTCGGGCCCCGTCTCCTTCATGCGCGGTGCCGACTCCTGGGCCGGCACGATCAAGTCCGGCGGCAAGACCCGGCGTGCGGCGAAGATGGTCGTCCTCGACGTCGACCATCCGGACATCCTGGAGTTCATCCAGTGCAAGGCCAAGGAGGAGGACAAGGCCGAGGCCCTGGCCAAGGCCGGCTTCGACATGTCGATCGACGGTGACGGCTTCACCTCGATCCAGTACCAGAACGCGAACAACTCGGTCCGCGTCTCCGACGAGTTCATGCAGGCCGTCGTCGACGGCGGCGAGTGGCAGACCACGCCCCGCAACCCCGACGCCCAGGAGGTCGTGACGCCGAAGTACCAGGCTCGCGAGGTCATGGACGAGATGGCCCGCGCCGCCTGGCGCTGCGCCGATCCGGGCATCCAGTACGACACGATCATCAACAAGTGGCACACCAGCCCGAACTCGGGCCGGATCAACGCGTCGAACCCGTGCTCGGAGTACATGCACGTCGACGACAGCGCCTGCAACCTGGCGTCGATCAACCTGATGAAGTTCCGTCGTGCCGACGGCACGATCGACGTCGACACCTTCGAGCACACCGTCGACGTGCTGCTGCTCGCGCAGGAGATCATCGTCGGGCCGTCGAGCTACCCGACCGAGCAGATCGGCGAGAACGCCCGCCGCTTCCGCCAGCTCGGCCTCGGCTACGCCAACCTCGGCGCGCTGCTGATGTCCAACGGCGTCCCGTACGACTCGGACAAGGGCCGCGCGACCGCCGCCGCGATCACCGCCCTGATGACCGGCCGCGGCTACCGCCGCTCGGCCGAGATCGCCGCCGCGATCGGCCCGTATGAGGCCTACGAGGAGAACCGCGAGCCGCACAACGCGGTCATGCGGATGCACCGCGACGCCTCCTACGAGATCGCCGACGACGCCGCCAACGACCAGCCGCTGCTCGACGCCGCGCGCCGCTCGTGGGACGACGCCGTCAAGCTCGGCGAGGAGCACGGCTACCGCAACGCCCAGGCGACGGTGCTGGCCCCGACCGGCACGATCTCCTTCCTGATGGACTGCGACACGACCGGCATCGAGCCGGACTTCTCGCTCGTCAAGTACAAGGAGCTCGTCGGCGGCGGCAACATGGTGATCGTCAACCGCACGGTGCCGCTGGCCCTGCAGGTCCTCGGGTACTCGCCCGAGGAAGTCGACCAGATCATCGCCTACACCAACGAGCACGGCACGATCGTCGGCGCCCCGGGGCTGCAGGACGAGCACCTCCCGGTCTTCGACGTCGCCGTCGGCGAGCGGGCGATCAGCCACATGGGCCACATCAAGATGATGGGCGCCACGCAGCCGTTCCTCTCGGGCGCGATCTCGAAGACGGTCAACATGCCGAAGACGGCGACCGTCGAGGACATCGCCGAGGCCTACACCGAGGCCTGGCGGCTCGGCGTCAAGGCGCTGGCCATCTACCGCGACGGCTCGAAGACGGCGCAGGCGCTGCGCACCGACGCCCAGGACGACGACGAGGTCGTCGCCGCGGTCGAGGTCGACCACCTGGTCGAGGAGGCCGTCAACAAGGCCGTGGCCGAGGCGGAGACCCGTCTGCGCCTGGAGCTGGGGCCGAAGCGGCGCCGGATGCCTCGTGAGCGCCAGTCGCTGACGCACAAGTTCTCGATCGGCGGCCAGGAGGGCTACCTGACCGCGGGCATGTACGAGGACGGCACGGTCGGCGAGATCTTCCTGACCGACATCGGCAAGGAGGGCTCGGCGGTCCGCGGGATGATGAACTCGTTCGCGACCTCGGTCTCGATCGCGCTCCAGTACGGCGTGCCGCTCGAGACGCTGGTCCGCAAGTTCGCCTACATGCGGTTCGAGCCGGAGGGGATCACCACCAACCCGGAGATCCCGTTCGCGAAGTCGATGCCGGACTACTTCATGCGCTGGCTCGCCAGCCGCTTCCTCGATCCGGAGATCCAGGAGGAGCTGGGCATCCGGACCGCCGCGGTCCGCAACCGCCAGCAGGCGTCCGAGGTCGTCACGACGGGCGACACCGCTGGTCCGAGCAACGGCGCTGCCGCCAGTGGCCCCGGCAAGCCCGCGTTGACGGCGGCGACCGACACCCCGCCGGTCGTTCCCGCGCGGATCACGACCAGCGGTCCGAGCATCGAGCTCGGCCCGGTCTGCGGCGACTGCGGCGGCATGATGCAGCGCACGGGCGCGTGCTACACCTGCTCCAGCTGCGGCAACAACACCGGCTGCGGTTGATCCGCGGCTGACGCCGGTGCGGTCCCGGCGGGACCGCACCGCCGAACGTCCTCCCCCTCGGGGACGCAACGAAGGGCCGCGCGAGCGGCCCTTCGCCGTTCTCGGGCTCGCGGCGGGCCTGCCGGCCGCGTGCCGGCACGACGCGAGCGGGAGACGGCGGCGGGAGACGGCGGGCGGGCGGGCGGCGGCGGGCGGCGGCGACACCTGCTGATGCGGATTTGCGTTGCCCACGAACGCAAATCCGCATCAGCTCCCGTCGAGAGGCTCGCCGCCGGTGCCGCTACGCTCGCTGTCGTGGCGATCATCTCCCTCAACGACGTCCGCGCGCTCTGCCGCGCCCTGCCGGACGCCACCGAGCGGGCCAGCCACGGGTCGCCGTCGTTCTTCGTCGGCAACGGGCGGATGTTCGCGACCTACGCCGACGACCACCATGGCGACGGCCGACTGGCGCTCTGGATCGCCGCCCCCGAGGGCGCGCAGGAGGCGATGATCGCGTCCGACCCCGACCAGTTCTTCCGTCCGCCGTACGTCGGCCACCGCGGGTGGCTCGGCGTGCACCTCGACCACGGGATCGATCGCGACCTGCTGGCCGAGCTGCTGGCCGACGCGTACGTCACCGCCGCCCCGCCCCGACGCGGACGGCTCGCCGGCGACGCTTGAGGCTCGGCCCCAGCCCCCGACCGAACGGTCGCGCTCGTTCTCTCAGCCTCGCTTCGGCTTCGGGGACGTGCGTCGAATCTGCTGGCGCAACTCCTCCTGCGTCATGTCGGTCCTTCTGACGACCCGGCCCGGCTGGATCACCAGCTGCCGTTCTCCGTCGGCGTCGAGCGGCCGGCGGTCGAAGCGCTCGAAGTCGACTTGGACGGCCATCGGCTGTGTCGCAGCCAACAGCCCGTTCCCCCGAGCACGGGCAGACGGCAAGAACTTCTGGATCGACCGCACCGGCTCGAAGTTCTTCGCGTCCACGAGGTAGGTCGTCTCACGAACCCCCCTGTACTTCCGGGACCCCTCCGTCTGGCGGCCGAACAGGACCCGTACCTGGCGACCAACGACGGTGCGTTCGCCGCGGTCGTGCAGCTGCCCGCTGGCCAGCATCCGCCGGATCGTGGTGACCGGATCACCGCCCCCGAGCTCGCGGTTCCCAATCGGGACGATCGACGCCGAGCCCGTCGGCGCATAGCCCCGGATCGTCTCGAGAGCACCGTGCTCGCGGATGTACGTCGTCGTCGTTCCGTCGGCGTAGGACAGTTCCTGCCGCCCAACGATCGCGCGGCCGTCGCGACCGAAGAGCCGACCGCACTTCGCCTCAGGGGCGGCGGGCCAGAGGACCACCCGCCACCGTCGCGGCTCGATCGCCTGCCAGACCTCGGTCGGCCCGCTTCTCGAGCATCCGTACGCGTCAGGCGTCACCTCGACCACGCCCTCCGCGGCCGTGCCGACCGACGACCGCACCACGTAGTGGAGCAGCTCCCCCCGCGGCGCCAACGCCGCCTCGGCCCGCGCGACGACGTCGACCGGACCGGCGCTCGGCGACGACGCGAGCACGATCACCGCCGCAGCCGCGGCCAGGCCGCCCGCCCCGACGAGGACCAGCGGACCTCGTCGCCGCGGTGCCCGCCGGCTGGCCGCCCGGCGCAGCTCGGCGCCGAACGCGTCGAGGTGCGCCGCATAGGCGTCGGTCCCGGCGGCGTCTTGCGTGGACGGGGACTGGTGTTCGTGCTGCTCGCTCATGACGACAGGGCCTCCTCGAGGACGATCGGATCCAGCACGCGACCGAGCGCCTGCAGCCCGCGCGAGACGCGGGCGCGGGCCGTCTGCTCGGTGATCGAGAGGCGCCGGGCGACCTCGGCGTAGTCGAGGTCGTCGACGACCCGCAGCTCGACGGCGCGACGGGTCTCCTCCCGCAGGGTCAGCAGTGCTCCGGCGACCTCGCGGCGGAGGTCGTCGAGGCCGGCCTGGCGCTCGATCTCCGCCAGCAGCGGCGGATCGACCGGTGGTCGCTCCAGGCCGACCCGGCGGACGGCGCGCTGCTCCGCGTACCCCCGCCGGAGATAGCGGGCGAACTGGCGGCGGGCGATCGCGTACAGCCACGCCGCCTGCTCCTCCTCCCCGTGCCCGCGGAAGCGCCGCCGACCGGCGACCGCCTGGGCGAAGGTCTCCGCCCAGAGGCCGAGCGCCGTCTCGGGATCCGCGGTCCGGCGCGCGAAGTACCGCAGCAGCTCGTCGCGATGGCGGACGTAGAGCGCGTCGAGATCGAGTTCGCGGGCCATCTGCTCCTCCAGTTCCACCGGCCCGGATTCTGTGACAGGGGTGGCTCAGGATCGCGCACCGCCGCCGGGGACGCGATCACACCCGTCGCCGCCGTCGGCACCGCCCGACCACCGGCACCGGCCCCGCGGACGGAGCCGGTCGCCCGCCGGCCGACCCGCCGCGTACGCTGCTCGCGTGATCCACCTGCGTATCGTCTCGCCACCCGTGCTGACGGACCCGACGCTGCAGGTGCTGGAGGACAGCCCGTCGGTGGTCAACCTGATCCTGCTGACCGACGCCGCCCGTGCCCCACGCGGGGACGTGCTCCTCTGCGACGTCGCCCGCGAGGACGCCAGCATCGTGCTCGCCGATCTCCGCGAGCTCGGACTCGACGACCAGGGGTCGATCGCGATCGAGGTCGTCGACGCGACCCGCTCGCGGGTCGCCCGCGAGGCGGTCAAGCGCGCCTCTGGGGACGAGGCCGACGCGGTCGTCTGGGAGACCGTCGAGCAGCGCACCTCGGAGGAGGCGTCGCTCTCGTGGTCGTACCTCGCGTTCATGGCCCTGGCCGCCGGGATCGCGGTCAGCGGCATCTTCACCAACAACCCGTTCCTGATCGTCGGCGCGATGGTCGTGTCCCCCGACTTCGGGCCGCTCGCCGGGACCTGCGTGGCGATCGTCGAGCGCCGCCGCGGCCTCGCGCTGCGCTCCCTCTCGGCGCTGCTCGCCGGCTTCGGGCTCGCGATCGTCGTAGCGACCGGGCTCGCGTGGGTGCTCGAGTGGAGCGGCGCGGTCCCGGACGCGTTCGATCCCGCCAAGGGCATCTCGAAGCTGATCGCCAGCCCGGACGTGTTCACCTTCATCGTCGCGGCCTGCGCCGGCGTCGCCGGGGTGCTCTCGCTGTCGACGGCGAAGTCCGGCGCGCTGATCGGCGTCCTGATCTCGGTCACCACGATCCCGGCTGCGGCCGAGGTCGGCACCTCGGCCGCGATCGGCTCGTGGGACCTGGCGGGCGGGGCCGCGCTCCAGCTCCTGGCCAACATCGTGACGCTGGTGATCGCCGGGACCCTGACGCTCGCGCTCCAGCGTGCCGGCTACGCCCGCCGCGCGGCCGAGCACCACCGGGCCAACGGGTCGGAACCGCGGATCGTCCGCTAGCGGCGGGGGCGCCGGCGGTTCCCCCGCTCCGCGGGAGCGCGAGGCAGCGGCCGGCGACGATCGCGTCTCGATGTCGGGTCGCGTCTCGATGTCGGGTCGCGTCTCGATGTCGGGTCGCATCTCGATGTCGCGTCGCGTCCCGGCGACTATGGGCGAGGCCCATCAACGATGCGCCCGGCCCATCACGCTCAGGAAGAGCTCCGTTCTCGGAGCGGAGCGTCCTCCGCCCCCTGGTGCACCCGAGTCGCCGCTCGTCCCGCCCCACCCCGATCGCCCCTGCGTCCGCCTGCCGGTCGCCGCCCCCGCCCCCTCGTCTGCGCCGAGGACGCCGGGCCGCCACCGGAGTCCTCCCGGCCTGCGCCTCCGACCGCCGCGAGTGGGACGCTTGAACGAACCGCGAACCGCGAACCGCCCGCCCTCCCCCGATGCCGACCACCGCCTTCAGCCTCTTCGAGACCCCGCTCGGCCCCTGCGCGATCGCCTGGAACGCGCGCGGGATCACCGGCGTCCAGCTGCCCGAGCCGGGCGAGCAGGCGCTGCGCCGCCGCGCCGCCCGGATCTGGCCCGATGCCGTGGAGGCCGCGCCGCCGCCCGCCGTCCAGCAGACGATCGACGAGATCGGCGGGCTCCTGCGCGGTGAGCCGCTCGACCTGCGGAGCGCGATCCTCGACGACCAGGACCTGGCCGACTTCGACCGCCGGGTCTACGCGATCAGCCGGGCGATCCCGCCCGGGCGCACGATCACCTACGGCGAGCTCGCCCGGCGACTGGAGGAACCCGGCGCCGCCCAGGCCGTCGGCCGCTCGCTCGGTCGCAATCCGTACCCGATCGTCGTCCCCTGCCACCGGATCGTCGGCGCCGATGGGCGGATGACGGGCTTCTCCGCCCCCGGTGGGACCGAGACCAAGCGGCGGCTGCTGGTGATCGAGGGCGCCTGGCAGTACGACCAGGCGTCGCTGTTCGACTGACGCCCGGGACGTCTACCGCTTCTGGAGATCCGACCCCTCGACGGCGAAGGCGCTCGACGTGCCGAGCGCCTTCGCCTCAGCGAGGCGGAACTCGACGCAGGTCAGCCGCCAGCACCTCGAAATGCGGCAGGTCTGCCCACGCCGCATAGTCGCCGATCACGTAGAGACGACGCTTCGCACGGCTTACCGCGACGTTCACGAGATTCGGTCGTTCCGCCGCCCAATCCTTCGCTCCGCTTCGCGTCGGATCACCGCCAAGCACGAGCACCACGATCTCGGCCTCCTTGCCCTGCGTCGTGTGGATCGTGCCGCTCCTCAGACCCTGGTGCGGTCCTTCGCGTGCGATCCGGCGCAGTTGCTGCGCGACATCCTTGAACGGGCTGATAGCGAAGACCTCGCCGAGGCTCTGCCGCTGGACGACGAGATATCGGAGAAGCTCGCGAAGGCGTGCGCCCTCGGCCCCAATCCAGTGGCCATCAGCCGTCGCTGGAGACGCCGGGACGTCGAGCCAGCAACTCTCCGGGAACTCGATGGCTTCACGTACCGGCGTGGCGTTAACCATCTGCCCGCGGTAGGCGACCGCGTTGACGATGCCGAACATCGGTTCATCGCAACGGCGGTGCACGTTGAGTGGAAAGCCGACCCAGAGCGGATCGTCTAGATCGCCACGCTCGGTGCCGAGCCTGGTCACCCGATCGGCCAGACGTTGCGCCGACGACGTCTGCGCTACCCAGCGATCGTGGAGGTCATGGTGCTGCCGCAGTGCATGCTGAACGCCCACAGGCACGGTCAGGATCGGTTCCAGCTGGAGCGGATCTCCGACGACAACGGCGCGGCGGGTCCGCCACAGCGCTCCGACCGCTTGCTGAGGGGTCGCCTGCCCCGCCTCGTCTACCAACAGCCAACCCAGTGCCTCGCGATCGAGTTCACGAAAGAGCCGCGGTAGCGAAGCGAAGGTCGTGCTGATGACCGGCACGACCAGGAACAGGCACTGCCAGGCCGCCCGGACGGTTGCGGGTTCCAGGTTGCGCGCCCGCCCCTGGAGCAGGTCCATCGCCGTCCGCAAGCCGCCGAGCATCTGCTTCGGAGCGCCGAGCACGAAGGCCCGGTGCAGCTCCAGCGCGGCGAGGAAGACCCTGGTGCGAGCGGCGTTCCAGACCGGGTCCGTCCACGGCGATCGACGCTCGCGCTGCTCTCGGTCGCTCCACCAATCGGCGTCGGGTACGACGATGCCGCGACCCTTCAACGCCTCCAGGTTCCCCTTCACGGCCGCAACCGCCGAGGCCGCCTGCTCGCGACGGTCCGATGCATTCTGATGCGTCTTGCGTAGCTCGGCGAGGGCGCCCTCGTGGTCGTCGAGCGCGGCCTGTGCGGCGTCGAACGCCGCTTCCGCACCGCGAATGGCCTCGGCGTACTCCCGACCCGTCCGTTGCCAGTCACGGAACGCGCCGCCCAACGACATCACGATCTCGCAGCAGCTCGGGCGGTTCTCCCGGTGCGTAGCTCGGCGCTCGACGGCGCGCTCAAGGTCTCGGGCCGCCCGCCGGAGCGTGGTCCGTGCACCCTGCAGCTCAGCTTGACCCTCCGCGATGTCCACCTCAGCGTCGTGCACTGCGCGGTCCGAGGCCGCCAGGGCACGCTCGTACGCCGGCAACGCGCACAGCCCTTGATAGCTGGCTTCGCGCTCCTCCCGCAGATGCCGCTCGGCAGTGGACGCCGCGTTGAACGCGTCCACCGCCTCCGCCCATCCCCGCCGGTTCGATGACCTCATCGCCCGCTGCAGGAGCATGAACAGACCATCCGACGGCTCCGAGGCAAGCGGACCAGATTCGCCTCCGGGGCTCCCGGCCGTCGGGTTTCGGTCGGTCGCTTCGTACCCCGCCCACCAGAAGGCCTTGGCGAACCGGCGGCGATTGCCCATGTTCCCCAGACGAGCCGCCAGCAAGCCCCATGCCTGGACCGACGCGCCGCCCTGCGCGCCGGCCGACGCAGTCTCCCGGGGCTCCGTACTCGCCCGAAGCACTTCCGTGGCCAGAGCTGCGTAGTAGTCAGCCTCGCCGTGCCAGCCTTCGTCGATCGCCGCAATCGACGGGATCTCGGCCGTGACGTTCTCTGCCGCCGTGTTCGTGGCGCAAGCGAGCACAAGCTCGAACCCCACGAACCGGTCGTCGAGTTGAAAGACCTCGACAGGCCGTCCGCGCTCGGGTTTCCACCGATACTGCTCGACGAACGCCGCCGTCGGGTCCGGCAGCTCTGCCATTCGCTCGGCCCGTCGCACGACGAGTCCCGCCACGAGGTCCCGCAGCAGTGTCGTCTTGCCGGTTCCCGGCGGCCCGTTGACACCGACCACACCCGCGCCCTCGCTCAACTCCCCGATGATCGAGTTGACCGCAACCTGCTGGCCCAGGGCGAGATCGTGTGCGTCGCTACTCGGCCAGCGACCAGCGGGGACCCTGCTCGGCGACGCCGCAGCGCCGACCGTGGCCGCGTCCCGATCGACATCGACCCGTTCGCGCTGGAGCAGATCGTCGTCTTCCGACAGGTACTGAGCGAGCGCCGCTCCGCAGTCTCCGAGCGCAACCGCGTCCGCCACAGCGCCTAGATCGTCGGCGATGAAGCTGTTCAGCATCGTCAGCTCGTCCGCACCGTGCCGGGCCGATGTCGTGACCCTCGTACTGCTCACGCGGTCCACGCCGAGACCGATTCGGGGACTGACGGTGAGGGCGGCGAATGCCTCGTTGCGACAGCGGCGCAGAGTCGCCACGTCGAGCGGGCGGCCGACCTCGAGCTCTTCCTTCTTGAACAGCTCGGCGACACGCTCGTCCCCCGGTTCCGGCGCCGCCACCTGGCGGAACGCCTCCCCGAAGGCCGATTCGACTTCGTCGAACCCCTCCAGCCATCCCGCCGCATCAGGACCGGGCACGAGTGAGCGCGATATTGCCCAGGCGCAGCTCGACAACGTCTCGCTGCCGAAGATCGGGCGGCCGTCCGCGGTCACTGCAAAGGACAGGATCGCTGCGTCTCTTCCGCGCACTGTCCCGGGCGCTTCCCGATCGGGAGGGAAGACCTCGTCGAGGATCCCGAATGCCTGCCGCAACGAGAAGACTCCGACATAGAACACGTGCCGCCACTCCTCCGTCGGACGCCGACGCTCACGGGCGAGCGGATGCAGCGGATCCCACGGCAATCGATCCTCGGCCTTGACGTCGATGACGTGTCGCGCCCCGTCGCGACGCGGGATCTCCGTGACCTCGAATCGTTCGACTGCCTGCCACGAACGCAGAATCGATGAACGCCGAGCGTCCTCCGTCTGAGGCACTCGAACTAGTCGGTAGAGAGACGGGACCGGGACATACGCGCGCCCAAACCTACCGAGATCGGATCAGCACCAGAAGCGGCGAACTGCCCGGAGGCCGGGTCATTGCGTGTGGCGGCCCTCCCGTCGCCCCGCGATACCCTCGCTGGGATGCTCGACCTCCAGCTCGACGACCTCCGTTCCTGGTTCGGGTTCGGGGTCGCCGGCAACTTCGCCGGTCACCTCGAGCAGGCGGGCGAGGCGAACGACTTCGTCAACGTGACCGCCGCGACCGCCGAGGCGCCGAAGGGGATCTTCCCCTTCTACGTGCCCGGCGGGACCAGCTTCCTCGGGCGCTTTCCGCTGACCCACGACCGGATCGCCAAGCCCCACTCCGCCGACGGCCCGGTCAACCTCCAGATCGAGCCGGAGGTCGGGCTCGTCTGCCGCGTCGCCTACGCCGCCGACGGCACGGTCGAGCGCCTCGCGCCGGTCGCGCTCGGGGCGTTCAACGACTGCTCGATCCGCCGGCCGGGGGCCGCCAAGATCAGCGAGAAGAAGAACTGGGGACCGGACTCCAAGGGCGTCGCCCGGTCGCTGTTCGGGATCGACGACCTCGGTCCCGACGGGCCGACGGCGAGCTTCCGGCTGGCGAGCTTCCTCCGCCGCGCCGGCGAGACCCACGCCTACGGGATCGACAGCCCGCTGCCCGGCTACTCCTACTACGGCGAGCAGCTGCTGACGTGGATGGTCGACCGGCTCCGTCACCAGTCCGGCTCGCCCGCGACCCCGTTGGAGCCGGTCGGGGAGTACCTGACCGCGGCGGGCCGGCCGGACACGGTCCTGGTCGGGATCGGCGCCACCCGCTACACGCCGTTCGGCGCCTCGACCTACCTCGACGCCGGCGACGAGTCGCTGGTCGTCGTCTACGACGAGCGGACCAGCAGTCCGGCGCAGGTCGCGGACGCCGTTCGCGACGGCCACGAGGGCCAGCTGGGCGCCTCGGTCCTGCGACAGACCGTCTACGACACGGGCGTCTGAGCGAGCAGCGGCGGCGACGGTTCCCGGACGCAGCCCCCGGCACCCGTAGAATCAGGCGGTGCTGCGCCTCCTGGGCAACGTCATCTGGCTCGTCTTCGGTGGGTTCTGGCTCGCCCTCGGCTACCTGCTCGCGGCGCTGATCTGCTTCATCCTGATCATCACGATCCCGTTCGGGTTCGCCTCGCTGCGGATCGCCGGATTCGCGCTCTGGCCGTTCGGTCGCACGCTCGAGCGCCGGCCCGGCGTCCGTCCGCTCTCGACCCTCGGCAACGTGCTCTGGTTCATCCTCTGCGGCTGGTGGCTCGCGCTGATGCACCTGATCACCGGCATCGCCCAGTGCCTGACGATCATCGGGATCCCGCTCGGCCTGGCCAACTTCAAGCTGATCCCGGTCTCGCTGACGCCGCTGGGGCGCGAGATCGTCGACGTCGACGTTGCCAACGGCACCATTCCGCGACTGGGTTGACCGGCCGTCTCGCCGAGCCCCGCGGACCGGCGCGGGCCGCGGCTCACTCTTCGGCGAAGGCCCGGACGCCCGTCCGCACCAGGTCGACCAGCGGCGCGTGCAGCGCCCGCAGACCGTCGATGTCTCCGGCCGCCACCCGCGCGGTGACCATCGAGCTGATCGCCGCCACCAGCGCCTCGCAGGCGAACCGCTGCCGCTCGGTCTCGACCCCGAGCAGGTCACCCAGCAGATCGACGAACCCGGCCTGCAACGCGGCCCGTTGGGCCAGCGCCTCGGGGCCGGCCGCGTAGACCTCGACCAGGAAGACCCGGGCGAACGCCGGCTCGTCGGCGAGCGCGTCGAGGTAGGCCCGCAGCACCCGATCGACCCGCTCGCCCCGGCTCCCCGTCGCCGCCCGGACGCCCGCGACCCGGTCGAGCAGGATCTCGACCGCGGCCTCGTAGGCGTGAGCGAAGCACCGCTCCTTCGAACCGAACTGCTGGTAGAAGGTCTCGCGCGAGACGCCCGCCCGCCGCAGGATCTCGGCGACCGGCGTGCCCGCGTAGCCGCTCTCGACCATCGCGTCGGCCATCGCCCGCAGGATCCGGGCGCGCTGGTCGCCGGCGACCTGCTCGCGGGTCAGCCGGTGCCGGCCCCGCGGCAGCCGCTCGGGGCCGGACGGCAGCCGTTCGGGGTCCTCCGGACGGCCTCCGTCAAGCACGGCGGGTGCGGCGCCGGGGGCGATCGGTCTCGATCCGCAGGGTCGTGATCACGGTCGCCAGCATCTCGTAGTGGCCGACCAGCAGGCAGAGCTCGATCGCCTCGCGCTCGTCGAGCTGCAGGCGCAGGGCCGCCCACTCGTCGTCGTCGAGGTCGCGGGCGGCCACCAGCCGGTCGGTGGCGGCGATCAAGGCACCCTCGCGGGGCGCCCACCCGACGGCGTCGGGGCCGGCCACGACCCGCGCGACGTCGTCGGCCGTGACCCCGGACCGACGCCCGAGCCGCACGTGGTGCTCGAACTCGTACTCCGAGCCCCGCAGGTGCGCGACCCGCAGGATCACCAGCTCCGTCTCGCGCCGCGGGAGCAGCCCGCCCGGCATCAACCTCCCAGCGAACCGCAGCCAGCCGCGGAACAGCCGCCGGTGGCGCCCGAGCGTGAGGAACAGGTTCGGCGGGTTCGTTCCCGTGACCAGCCCGGAGACCTGGGCGAGCGCCCAGACCGGGAGCCCGATCTCGCGCCGCCCGCCGGGGGACACGCGGGGCCGGACGGCCGCCGCCTCCGGGGTCGTCGCCTCGGTCGTCGCCGGGCCGTTGCTCATGCCCCGTTCCCGGTCGTGCTCCCGGTGGCCACCGGCTCGGGCCGCGGCTCGGCCGGCGTCGCCTCGGGCTGCGGGGTCGTGAACTCGACCGACTCGTCGCGCGCGATCCGGACCGCTTCCGCCACGCCGCGGCGCAGGCGCAGCTCGATCACGCGGTTGGCGATCGCGCGCACCGCGAGCACCGGCGTGACCCAGCGGGGGGCCACGATCCGCCGGTCGCGGCGGGCGATCCCGTGCTCGATCGCGTCGATCGCGGGGCCCAGCGGCGAGACGCCGGAGAGCGACAGCTGCCCGAGCGCGGTGCGGGCGGCCTCGGTGTCGAAGCCGCGGCTGGTCATCTCGGTGTCGAGCTCGGCGTAGTAGGCGATCCCGACCCGCGCCCCGGTGTGGTGGAGCTCCTGCCGGAGGGTGTTGCCGAGCGCTTCGACCGCCGCCTTCGACGCGCTGTAGGCGCCCATCAGCGGGAGGTGGATCGCCGCCGCCAGCGACGAGGTCACCAGCGCGTAGCCGCCCGCGTGGCTGATGTGCGGACCGGCGGCGCGGAGCACGTAGTACGTCCCCAGGACGTTGACGCGCAGCGTCTGCTCGAGGACCACCGGATCGCCGCCGACCAGCGCCAGCTGACGCCCGATCCCCGCGTTGGCGACGACGACGTCGAGGCCGCCCAGGGCCTCGGTCAGCTCGGCCACGGCGGATTCGACCTGGGCGCGGTCGCCGACGTCGCAGACCCGCCACGGGGCGTTGCCGCAGTCCGCCGCGACCTCCGCCAGCCGTTCGGGCTCGAGCCCGGCCAGGGCCACCCGGGCGCCCCGCTCGTGGAGCCGACGGGCGAGCGCCGCGCCGATCCCGCGGGCTGCCCCCGTGATCAGGACCCGGCGGCCGGTCAGGGACGGGGAGCTGGTGCGACGCATGCCAGGACGGTAGCATCCACGAACAGTCCTGTTCGCAAATCACCACGACGACTCCGGGGACCCCGTTCCGCCTTCGTCCGGCCCCGCGGACTGTGAGATCGAACACCCGTTGGGCCGGGCGGAGGGGTCCTGTGTGGGCGCTCACCCAGTTGGACAACGGGACGACCTAGGTTGTCCCTATGTACAAGTCGTCTCACGGGTACCTCTACTCCACCACCGGCCTTCGCCCGTTCGGCCTCGCCTTCTCGGACGCCACCGGCGCACGCGCCGGCCGCCCGCAGGGCCCCACCAACCTCGAGATCGAGCTGGCCGAAGTCGAGCGCCGCCACATCGAGGCCCGCCGCACCGAGCGCCACGCCGCCAAGGCCACCCGCCCCGTTCGCTCGCGCCTCGCGCGGCTGATCTCCGCCAGCTAGCACCGACGCGGGCCGCACTGCCCGCGTGAGTCCGGCGGGCCGTCGAAGCCCGCCGTCCGACGTGGGCCGCACTGCCCACGTCCCCCTGGCGCCGTCAGCTCCCTGACGCGCCCTCCGCCCGGCCGACGACCACACCCCGGTCCGTCGCCGGCCCCGCGTGACCACCCGCCGCTCGGCTCAGGCCGCGCGCGCCGTCCGCCGCCCCGCCCGGTAGCCAGCCAGGCCGACCGCCAGCGCCGCCGCCAACGTGGTCGCCAGCACCAGCTCGGCCGGCCCGATCGCGGGCGACTGGGGCACCGTCACCGACGTGCCTCTCCGCAGCGCGAGGCGTCCAGCCGGCCGTCGGGGATCCGTCCCGTCCGCGACGAGGCCGTCGCCGGGACGCGCCGGGAACGTGCCTCCGCACCGGACGCCCCGGCGGTCGGAGCGGGACCGAGCGCGCCCAGGATCCCGAGCAGCGAGCCCGCGTGACGGGAGTCGGACGAGCTCGAACGGGTGAACAGGCCGGGGATCTGCGTCATGGGTGGAACTCTGATCGTCAGACGCCCGTTCCACCATGGGGAATCCCCCCTGATCCACCCCCAGGGTTCCCCTAGAAGGGCCTCCACCCGGAAGTGCCGGCGCGCGCACCACGCCACGCGAGCCGCACCCGCGCGGCTGGTCCTCAGAGCCCGGCGACCCGCTCCACGCCGGCGGCGGTCAACGCCCAGCGGCCGTCGTCGAGCCGCGCGACGTAGCCCTGCTCGACGAGGCTCTCGAGGTTCAGCGGGGTCCGCATGTCACCGCGACCCCGGCCGATCGCCTCGTCGACGTCGGCGGTCGCGACCCCGACGCCGGCGGCACCGCCGGTCAGCCGGCCGAGCGCGATGGTGACGTGGACGAGGTCGCGCTGGCTCATCGACCGATCCTCGCAGGCCGGTCGCTCCGCGTCGACGAGGCGGAACCGTCGGGCCGGAGCGGCCGGAGACCGCCCACGGTCAGGCCGCGTCCGCCCCGACCACCGCGACTCAGTGGTCGCCGTCCTCCTGGATCTGCTCCAGCAGGTGGGGCAGCATGTCGTAGAAGACGTCGACCTGGTCCTCGGGGACCGAGATCTTCACGCCCTCGAAGTGGGAGTGGTCGCCGTGGATCCGGATCTGCGGCGTCACGGTCGCGCCGGCGATCACGTAGAACGGCACGTACGAGAAGTACGCGAGCCCCTCGAACTCCTCCGGCTCGAGGCCGCTCGCCTCGAGGATCGTGCGGAACCGGTCGTCGAACTCGGCGGACCCGATGGTGAGGGAGGCAATCTGCTTCATGCCCCCAGTCTGACGATCATGGCGCTCGCCCCGCCCCCGCGGTCGGTCAGCGCCGGCCCGCGAGGCCGGAACCCGCGGCGCGCGAAGCCCGTGCGGGACGCGAGGCGCTCCGCCGGCCGCCGGCCCGCCCGGCATCCTTGGTCGGGCATGGACACCGCCGACCTGCGCACCCTGCTCGCGGCCCACCCCGCCGTGGCGATCACCCCCTGGCACGGCCGCCCGGGAACCCTCTGCGTGCGCGTCGGGGACCTCACCCGGATCGCCTCCGACGCCGGCCACCAGGTCGACGACGCCGAGATCGAACGACTGGTGGCCGCGCTCGACGGCCAGCGGCTGCTGCTGGTCGACCCCGCCAGCCGCGGAGGGACCCCGACGGCCGGCCGCGGTCGCTCCGGCGGACGGGCGGGCAAGCCGACCGCGAAGGCCCGCGCGAAGGCGGCCAAGCAGCTCGACGACCTCGCGGTCTACGAGCTCCCGGCGCGGGCCTTCCGCGCCCCGTAGGACGCCCGGCCCCGCCGGCCTCCTCCGAACGTCCATCCGGCCCGCGAACGGGCCGCCCGGCCGTCCATCGGCCTAGACGACTCGCCCTCGCGCGAGTACGGTCGGGCAGTGACGACGGGGGATCATGGTGGGCAGCAGTGGCTCGCTACGGAGCGCTACGTGTTCCTCGTCAAGTCCGTCACCCGACTACTGGCGCATCACGATCCGATCGGGATCGTCAACGGCAATCCGCGGGCTCGCGACGAGTACGATCTCGAGGCCGGTCAGATCGTGCGGCTCGTGCTGCGCGACGCCACCACGGCCGCCGATGCCGCACGGATCGTCGACGAGGTCTTCGACTACTACTTCGCCGGAGTCCCGCGCCACGATCTGCGAGCGGTCTCGGTCGCCGTCTGGGAGGCGTGCGGGGTCCATTCCTCGCCGACCGAGCCCTGACCCGAGGAGCCGTCCGTGACCGATCCGCTCGCCACCGTCGAGGCCGTCAGCCGCAACCCGGTCCACGACATCAGCAAGGCCGTGATCCCCAGCATCACCCTGGTCGAGGGCCTCGGGGTCGACGGCGACGCCCACTTCGGACGGACGGTCCAGCACCGCTCGCGGGCGCGCAAGTACCCCGACATGCTGAACCTGCGCCAGGTGCACCTGATCCACGCGGAGCTGCACGACGAGCTGCGGGAGCGGGGCATGCCCGTCGCCCCGGGCGAGATGGGCGAGAACGTCACGACCCGAGGGATCGAGCTGTTGACGCTCCCGCTGGGGACCGTCCTACGCCTGGGCGACACCGCCGTGATCGAGCTGGCCGGGCTGCGCAACCCCTGCAGCCAGCTCGAAGCCCTGCACCCCGGACTGATGGAGGCGAACCTCGACCGCGACGAGGACGGCGAGCTCGTCCGCAAGAGCGGCGTGATGGCGGTCGTCCTGACCGGCGGGGTGGTCCGCGCCGGTGACCCGATCCGGGCCGAGCTGCCCGACGCCCCACACCAACCGCTGCTGCCCGTCTGAGCGACCGCGCGCGACCCTAGGCGTCCGGGGTGCCCTCGGTGGCGCGCCCGAAGCGGCCCGCGAGACTGCGGACCTCCGCCACGAACTCGGGCGGCTCGAGCGCGGTGAACTCGACGCCGATGGTGGCGATGTAGATCGCGAGACCACCGAGCCAGCCCGCCCCGGCCAGCAGCACGCAGGACTCGTCGTCGCGCGGCTCGAGCACGCCGTACTGGGCCGGGACCTTCTCCTGCATCTCGGCCAGCGGCGCGTGCAGGATCACCCGCGCGCGGAACCGCTCGCGGGTCGCGGCCATGCTGCGGGTGACGTAGGCGACCAGGTCCTGATCCGGTGGGGGACGGTGGGCGAACCGCTTGCCGGTGGTGAGCTTGGAGGTGATCCGGTCGACCCGGAAGGTCCGCCAGTCCTCACGGGTCGTGTCCCACGCGACCAGGTACCAGCGTCCCCAGTGGTGCACCAGCCGGTGCGGCTCGACCAGCCGCCGGCTGGGGGTGCCGTCGTAGGCCCCGTAGCCGAACCGGAGCTGCTCGCGGTCGCGACAGGCGCCGGCGATCGCGGACAGCACGTCCGAGTCGACCGACGGCTGCATCCCGGGGATCGGGACGGTGTACGAGTGGACGGCCGAGACCCGCCGCCGCAGTGCCGGGGGCAGCATCTGCTCGAGCTTGGTCAGCGCCCGCACCGAGGCCTCCTCGATCCCGCGGACCGTGCCCCCGGCGGCGGTCCGCAGGCCCACGGCGACGGCGACCGCCTCCTCGTCGTCGAGCAGCAGCGGCGGCAGCTCGGTGCCCGCCCCGAGCCGGTAGCCGCCGGCCACGCCCGGGGCGGCGTTGACCGGGTACCCGAGCGAGCGCAGCTTCTCGATGTCGCGACGGATCGTGCGCGGGGTGATCTCCAGCCGCTCGGCCAGCTGCGCGCCGGTCCAGTCGCGGTGCAGTTGCAGCAGCGACAGGAGGCGGAGGAGGCGGGCGGAGGTCTCGAGCATGGGCGGTGCGATCGTCGTGCGGCGGTCCGGAGGCCCGCGTCGGATCCCGAGGATGACAGCGATTGCGGACCACTTCTGTCCGCGATCAGCCGGCCCGACCCGGCACGCCCAACTGGCCGTCGGCGGACAGGCCGGATGGCCGACCGAGACACCGGCGTCTTCCAAATCGCTTCGGCATGTGTCTTAGGCGTCCCTTATTCGGCCTCCCTAATTCGATACGGTCTGCTCGTGCTCATCGCTCGATCCCCCGCGCGCCGGCCGCCGCTTCCCGTGCTGCTCGGCACCGCCGCGCTCGTCGCCGGCCTGCCCGCCACCACCGCCAGCGCCGCCGCCCCGTCCTCCCCCGCCACACCACGCGCCGCCGCTCCCGCCGGCGCCTGGACGGGGACGACGACCGTCAGCCTCCGGGCCGACGCCGCCCGTCGCCTCGGCGTCGGCCGCCTCCGCGTCGCCGCCGTCGGCGACGCGTCCGGCCGCGGCCGAAGCTTCCGGCTCGCGGTGACCGGTGGCACGGGCGGCGCCGCGCTCCGCGCCCAGCACGCCCGTACGGCCGGCCTGCGGCTCACCAGCGCTCGCCGCTCGCTCAAGATCACCGACCTGCGCCTGACCGCCGGCAAGCGCGGCCAGCTCAGCGGCCGCATCGACGGCGGACCGCCCCGCGCCCTCTTCGGCCTCGGCAAGGCGACCGCGACCCGCACCGGCGCCGGCTGGCGGCTGCGCGCGTCCGCGCTCTCCCCCACCGCCAGCGGCGCCCGTGCCCTCCGCAAGGCGCTCGGCGGCCGCCGGATCGGCACCCAGCCGATCGGAACGGTCGAGACCCGCCTGACGCCGGCCCCGGCGCGCGACAGCGTCGCTCCTGCCCCGGTCGCCACCCCGATCCCGGCCCCCGTCGCCCCCACCACTCCGGCCCCGACGGTCCCGACGCCGGTCCCGCCGACCGACCCGTTGCCGCCGCTGCCGCCGACCCCCGACAGCGCCTGGAGGATCGCGGGGCTCGACGCCCGCGACCTGACCGCCAACGGCGTCACCGAATGGGCGATCCGCGGCTCGTGGCTGCGCTACCTCAACGCCGGCAAGGGCTCGGTCGTCACCAGCGGCGTCGAGCAGGTCGACGGGGGCACCTACGGCTTCCCCGCACGCGGCGGCAGCTACGCCCCGACCAGCGGCTGGGACCTCACCCACGGCGGCAGCGTGACGTTCCTCTACCCGGGCCACGGGATCGAGATCTCGCTCGCCGACCCGCAGGTGATCCTCGGGCCGACGCCGCGGCTGAGCGTCGTCCTCACCAACCGCAGCAACGCCTCGGGCGTCCCGATCGGCGACGGCGGGGCCAGCACCGGCGACGGCCAGCCGCGGCGGGTCGACTTCGGCACGCTCGACCTGAGTGCGGCCACCCCGACCGTCTCCGGCACGACCGTGAGCTGGGAGCGCGTGCCCGTGCTGCTGACGGCCACCGGTGCCGAGCCGTTCCTCGCCTACAAGGCCGGCGAGGCGTTCGGCTCGATCAGCGTCCGGGCGTCGACGCTCTCCGCCCGCTGACGGCTCCCCGAACGCGGCGGCGGCCGGCCGGCCGCCGCCGAACGCGTCCGCCGCCGCCCGCCGCCCGAACCGGCGGGCACCCGACCCGCCCGTCGCCCCGCCCGCCACCGTGGCCGGGGCGGACGGACGAGCACCACTTCCCCCGAGACCCCTTCCCCGAGGACCCATGACCGCTTCCCCGACACGCACCCGCGTGGCCCGCCCCCGTGCCCTCCGCCGCCCCGCGGCGGTCCTGATCCCGCTCGCCACGACCGCCGCGCTGGCGCTGGCCCCGAACGCCCACGCCGCCGGCTGGCAGACCCCGCAGGACCTGACCACCACCGACCGTGACGGGCTCGCCGCCCAGGTCGCCGTCGCCGCCGACGGCACCGCCCTCGCCGTCTGGGTCCGCAGCACCGACGACGCGATCGGCGCCGCCGTGGTGGAGACCGCGACCCGCCCGCGCGGGGGCCGCTGGAGCGCGCCGCGCGCCGTCTCCGCCGACGACGGCCAGCGGGTCGCCGAGCCGCAGATCGCCGTCAACGACGCCGGTGACGCCGCCGTCACCTGGCTCGAGTCCCGCGACGGCACGACCAAGACCAACAGCGCCCGGGTCGCCACCCGCGACCACGAGGACGGCAGCTGGTCGGCGCCGGCCACGGTCTCGACCGCCGGCACGGTCGCCGACGACGCGCGAGTCGCGGTCGACGGCAGCGGCCGCGCGACCGTCGCCTGGACGATCCCGGCCGAGACCGCGACCGGCGGCAGCGGCGCCACGCTCCTGACCGCCAGCCGCACGGCGACCGGATCCTGGCGGCGAACCGCCGTCGTCGACGCCGGCCGGTCCAACCTCGGCTACCCCGACCTCGCCGTCGACGCCACCGGCAACGCGACGATCGCCTGGATCCAGCGGGACGCCGAGTACGCGGTCCATGCCGCCTCGCGCCCTGCCGGCACCACCAGTTGGGGAACCGACGAGCTGCTGTCGACCGTCGACGGCTACTCGCTGTTCCCGAAGGTCGCGACCGGACCCGGCGGTCGCGCCAGCGTCGTCTGGGCGACCCGGATCCCCGATCCCCAGTACGCGCTCTACGAGGTCCAGCTCGCCGATCGTCCCGCCGCCGACGCCGCGTTCGGCGCGTTCTCGGTGATCTCGGCTCCCGGCGGCCGGCCGAACCTCTTCGGCAACTCCAACAGCCCGGTGATCGACACCGACGCCAGCGGGGCCACCACGGTCGCCTGGATCCGCGGCGAGCGGCGCCCGCTGACCGGCGGCGGCGACGAGCGGATCGACACGATCCAGGCCGCGACCCGCCCCGCGGGCGGCGGCTTCGGCCCGATCGCCGACCTCGCCGAGGAGCCGACCAACGTGCAGCGGGCGGTCGCGCTCGGCGTCGGTGACGGCGGCCACGCGACGGTTCTCTGGCCGGGCTACGTCGACGCCACCAAGGCCAAGAAGATCGTCCGGGCCGCCTCCCGCACGGGCTCCGGCTGGGCACCGGCGCTGACGCTCTCGCGCCCCGGCGGCCCGCTCGGCTCCGGCCTGACCTGGACGCCGCAGGTCGCGGTCGCCCCGAGCGGTGACGCGACGGCGATCTGGGACATCGACGATCCGACCGCGGCGAAGGTCGTGCAGGCCAGCGAACAGCCGGTCGACCGCCCCACCCCCGTCGTTCCCGACCCGGCCGCGCCGGCCCCCGGTCCGGTCGCCCCACCGATCGCTCCGGCTCCGCTGGTCGCCGTCCCGGGGGCCACGCCGAAGGCCCCGAGCGGTGGCGCCGCCGCGCGGGTGCGTCTCGCCCGGACCGCGCTGACCGCCGACCGCCGCGGCCGCACGACCGTGAGCGTCGGCTGCCCGGCCGGCGACTCGTGCCGGGTGCGGGTCAGCGTCCGCCGCAGTGGCCGGCTGCTCGTCCGCCGGACCGTGACCGTCACGGCCGGGAGGACCCGCTCGGTCGCGTTCACCGCCCCCGCCAGCGTCCGCCCGTCGCTCGCCCGCGGAGCGACCGTGCGTCTGCGGGTCTCGCTCGCCCAGTCCGACCGCGGCCGCAGCGTGACGACCACGCGCACGCTGACCCTGCGTCGCGCGCGCTGAGCCGCTCGGTGGCGGCTGGCGGCCCGGCCGCGTAGCGTCCAGGGCATGCCCGACCAGGAGCTGGTGCCCTTCCCGACCACGGGCCGGGTGCACGAGACGACGCTTCGCGTCGGCCCCGGCGCGACCACCCCGCTCGGGCGGGCCCGGCTCGACGCGCTCGTCGACTGGCTCCAGCAGGTCGCCTACGAGGACGTGCTCGACGCCGGCCTCGAAGCGGAGTCGCTCTGGCTCGCGCGGCGCACCCGACTCGAGATCGCCCGCTTCCCCGCCTTCGGCGAGCGGCTGACCGTCCGGACGGCGTGCAGCGGGATCGGCGCGCTGGTCGCCGAGCGGCGGACCAGCTTCGCCGGCGACCTCGGCGCGGCGATCGAGGCGACGGCGCTGTGGGTCCCGCTCGACCCGGAGACGCTGCGCCCGCGCAAGACCCCGCGCTTCCTCGCCGTCTACGGCCCGTCGGCCGGCGACCACAAGGTCCGCGCCGGGCTCCGCCATCCCCAGCCGCCGGCCGACGCCCCGTCGTCCCCCTGGCGGTTCGTCGCGGCCGACCTCGACGTCGCGGCGCACGTCAACAACGCCGCCTACTGGCGAGCGATCGAGGACGAGCTGGGATCGCTGACCGCGACGACCCCACTGACCGTCGAGCTGGAGCACCACACCCCCGCCTTCGTCGGCGCGGCCCGGCTCGTCCGCGACGGCCACCGCCGCTGGCTGACCGACCCCGACGGGCAGGTCTTCGCGTCGGCGCTGCTCGGCGACGCCTGACCGCCGCGGCCCGCTGGGCCCCTCCCCACGAGGCCTCGTCGGCGTCCGCGCCGCACCCGAATCCGGCTGGGAGACGGGCCGGAGACCACGATCGGGCAGGATGGAGCGGTGACGTTCTCGTTCCGATCCGCCCGAGGAGACCACGCATGAAGGTCGAGATCTGGTCCGACGTGGCCTGCCCCTTCTGCTACATCGGCAAGCGACAGCTCGAGACCGCGCTGGAGCGGTTCGAGCACCGCGACGACGTCGACGTCGAGTGGCGCAGCTTCCAGCTCGACCCGTCGATGCCGCAGCAGATCGAGGGCAACATGGACGCGTTCCTCGCCGAGAAGCTCGGCCGCACTCCGGAGCAGGCGCGCGAGATGAACGCCCGCGTGATCGGGATGGCCGAGAGCGTCGGGCTCGCCTACGACTTCGACCATGCGCAGCCGAGCAACACCTTCGACGCCCACCGCCTGGTCCACCTCGGCAAGGCCCACGGCAAGCAGGACGCGGTCAACGAGCGGCTGCTGGCGGCGTACTTCACCGAGGGCGCCCGCCTCAGCGACCACCAGACGCTGGTCCGGCTCGGCGAGGAGGTCGGCCTCGACCCCGACGAGATCCGCACCGTGCTCGCCGGCGACGACTACGCCGACGCGGTCCGGGCCGAGGCCACCGAGGCCCAGCAGCTCGGCCTCGGCGGGGTCCCGGCGTTCGTCTTCGACCGCACGTTCCTCGTCTCCGGCGCGCAGCCGGCCGAGGCCCTCGAGCAGGCGCTCCAACAGGCGTGGGAGCGGCAGGCCGAGGGCGCGACCGCGTCCGATCAGGGCTCCGACGGCGAGCGCTGAACGGTGACGGAGACCAGCCCCGTCCGGCCCGCCTCGCTCGACGAGCTGCGGGCACTGGTCGGCACCGAGCTCGGCCCCGGCGCCTGGTTCGCCGTCACCCAGGACCGGATCGACGCCTTCGCCCGCGCGACCGAGGACTTCCAGTGGATCCACGTCGATCCCGAGCGTGCGGCCGCCGGGCCGCTCGGCAGCACGATCGCCCACGGCCTCCTGACGCTCTCGCTCGGTCCGGTGCTGATGAGCCAGCTGCTGACGCTCGACGCGTTCGACCGTCGCCTCAACTACGGCTACGACAAGGTCCGCTTCCCGGCCCCGGTCCCGGTCGACTCGCGGCTGCGGCTGCGCGCCACGATCGTCGCGGTCGACGACGTGCCGGGTGGCTGCCAGATCACCACCAAGCAGACGATCGAGCGCGAGGGCGGCGACAAGCCGGTCTGCGTCGCGGTCGCGGTCGGCCGCCTGGTCGGCCCTCCGACGGACGCCTCCGGCCGCTGACGTCGGCGGCGGCCCCCGGCGGCCCCCGAGCCGTTCCCACCGCCTCGCTTGCCCGGGCGCCACGCCGCCCGCGATGCTGTGGCGAGCTTCCGAGGAGAACCGCATGACCGAGATCAACCACCAGCTGCGGCTGGCCACCCGTCCCGTCGGGCTGCCGGGCGCGACGACCTGGGCCCACACCAGCGAGCCGATCCCCGAGCCGGCCGACGGCGAGTTCCGGGTCGAGGTCGCCTACGCCTCGGTCGATCCGGCGATGCGCGGCTGGCTCGACGACGCCCGCTCGTACATCCCGCCGGTCGCGATCGGTGACGTGATGCGGGCCCACGCGGCCGGCCGGATCACCGCCTCGCGGCACCCCGACTTCGCCGTCGGCGAGCTGGTCACCGGCCTCTTCGGGATCCAGGAGCACGCGATCTCCGACGGCCGCGGGATCGTCCGCGTCGACCCCGAGGTCGGCCGGCTGACGACCTGGCTGGGCGCGCTCGGGATGCCGGGCATGACCGCCTACTTCGGCCTGCTCGACGTCGGCCGCGCCCGCGAGGGCGACACGGTCGTCGTCTCCGGTGCGGCCGGGGCGGTCGGCTCGATCGTCGGCCAGATCGCCAAGCGCAAGGGCTGCCGGGTGATCGGGATCGCGGGCGGCCCGGCGAAGTGCGCCTGGCTGGTCGACGAGCTCGACTTCGACGCCGCGATCGACTACAAGCACGAGTCGGTCGGCAAGGGCCTGCGCGAGCACGCACCGAAGGGGATCGACGTCTACTTCGACAACGTCGGCGGCGAGATCCTCGACGACGCGCTCGCCCGCCTGCGCCGCGGGGCGCGGGTGGTGATCTGCGGGGCGATCTCGCAGTACAACGCGACCGAGGCCGTCCGCGGGCCGGCGCGCTACATGTCGCTGCTGGTCAACCGCGCGTCGATGACGGGGATGGTCGTCTTCGACTTCGCCGACCGCTACGGCGAGGCGACGGCCGAGCTCGCCGAGTGGGTCCGCGACGGCTCGCTCGTCGCCCGCGAGCAGGTCGAGCCGGGCGGCGTCGCCCACTTCCCGGAGGCGCTGCTGATGCTGTTCACGGGCGCCAACACCGGCAAGCTCGTGCTCGAGATCGGCGGCGAACCGGCCTGACGTCGAGCTCGCGACCGCTCCGCGGCCCGGCGACGGCGCGGTCGCGAGCGATCGCCCAGACCGGGCGGCTCGACCAGGTCGGTGGCGGCGCCCGTCACCCCCGACCGACGTCGCTCTCGCCCCGACGAAGGTCGCGAGTCCGCGCGGTCGGCGCCGGCGGTCCTGAGCCGAAGGTCTTCATCGGAGCGACGGCCGACGGGGGCGGCGAGCGACCGCCGGCCGATGTGCGCAGCGGCCCCGCTCGCCACGCTCGTTCGACATGAACGACGCTCGCAACCAGACCAAGAGACACGGCCCTCACAGCGCCGCCCGAGACCGGCCGTTCCCGAGCGCCCTCGAAGCCGCACCGGCGGTGGCCGCGACCGAGGCCCGCTCGCGCCGCGCCCACGCGCGCCGGATCGCCTTCGGCGCGGTCGCCGTCCTCTCGCTCGCCGGCCCCGGGGTCGTCAGCAGCGCGTCCGCGCTCGGCCCCGAGACGATCGTCCCCGACGCGACCGGCGACGTCTGGGAGGTCGGCGACGGCGCCGCCGCCGGGACCGACACCGGCACCGTCTTCGCCGGTGGCGCCTCGATGGCCGCCAACGGGCTCGGCTCGCTGCGGGTCAGCGTGAAGGGCGACGGCGTCACCGCGCCGCTGCGCACGATGCGCGGCTACGGCCTGCGGTTCGACGGCTCCGACCGTTGGTCGACCACCCATGCGGTCACCTACGGCGGGGTCGAGTTCGCGCGCTCGCTGCGGTTGAAGCGCTCGTCGCAGTGGATGCGCTGGACCGACACGATGGTCAACACCGCGGACGCGCCGCGGACGGTCGAGATCGCCTGGGGCGCCAACGGCAACGACGGCTACGACGGCGGGTTCGGGCCGGTCCTCCGCTACGGCGCGGTCGCCTCGAGCGACGGCAACGCCCGCTTCGACCCGGCCGACAGCTGGGCCGGCTTCGCGGGTGGCGACGCCGCCGACGGCGCCCCGACGGTCGCCGGTCCGTCGTTCTTCGGCCCGCTGGCGGTGGTGATCGGATCGCCGTCGCCGGCCAGCCCGCTGCTCGCCCCGAGCTTCGGCCGCTTCGACCTCGACCCGACCTCGACCCCACCCAAGACCAGCGGATCGGGCTCGGCCCGGATCGGGATCACCCGCACCATCACCCTCCAGCCGGGCCAGGCCGCGACCCTCGTCCACTTCGGGATCAAGGGCCTAGCCGAGGGCTACGACGCGGTGGGCACCGGTCAGCCCGCGCCCGGCGCCCAGATCGCCGCGGTCAACGCGGTCGCCGCCGACCTCGCCCACGACCCGCCGCTCGCCGACCTCTCGACCGCCGAGCTCTGCACGCTGCGGAACTTCGCCGTCATGACGACCCCGCCGGCCGGCTTCGACCCGGACGACTGCGCCCGGACGATCACGGTCCTGCCCCGGCCGGAGAAGCGCGAGAGCCCCGAGACGACTTCCCGGTACCCAGTGGTCGAGAAGTCACTGACCCAGATCGCCGACGACCTCAAGGCCGGGAAGACGACCTCGGTCGCGGTCATCCAGGCCTACCTCGACCGGATCCGCGCGTACGACACCGGCAGCTTCGGGCTCCACTCGTACGTGCACGTGGCGAAGGACGCGCTGGCCCAGGCCCGCAAGGCCGACGCCGAGCGCACGGCCGGCCGCGACACGCCGCTGCTCGGGGTGCCGATCTCGTTCAAGGACAACTTCGACACCAAGGACATGCCGACGACCGCCGGCTCGCGGGCGCTGGAGGGCCTGGTCCCGTCGCTGGACGCAACGACGGTCAAGAGCGTCCGCGACCAGGGCGCGGTGATCCTCGGCAAGCTCAACATGCCCGACTGGGCGACCGACGGCAACTACACCGCCTCCAGCGTCGGCGGCGCGACCTTCAGCCCCTACGAGGACCTCTCCCACACCGCGTCCGGATCGAGCGGCGGCCCCGGCGCGGCCGGCGCGGCGAGCCTCGCCGCGGCGACCTTCGGCACCGACACCTGCCGCTCGCTGATCGGCACCGCCGGGGCCGGCGGGCTGTTCACCACCCGCAGCAGCCACGGGCTGGTCAGCCGCGGCGGGATCCTGCCGCTGGTGTCGATGGCCGACACCGGCGGCCCGATGACGCGGACGGCCCGTGACCTCGCCACGCTGCTGCAGGCGACCGTCGGGTCCGACCGGCGCGACCCCGACACCGCCGAGGCCGACGCCCACCGCCAGGACTTCCTCGGCGCGCTCCAGCCCGGCGCGCTGCGCGGGGTCGAGCTCGGCGTCGTCCCGCTGTTCCTGACCGCCGACCACGTGCACGACGAGACGGCGGCGCTCGACCAGTTCAACCGCAAGCTCGACGCGTTGCGTGCGGCCGGCGCGAAGATCGTCACCGTCGACATCAGCCAGGAGGACGTCGACGCGGCCAAGGAGGGCTCGGGGCAGGACTCGGGCGCCTTCCGGCGGGCCGTCGAGGCCTACCTGCGCGAGTCGCGCCCCGCCGGCCAGCCGCAGACGCTGACCGACCTGCTCGAGACCGGCAAGCTCGGCAACCTCAGCCGCGACCTGTTCGAGTCCGAGGCGACCGCCGAGCCGGAGACCGACGCCGCGCGCGCCGAGGTGGTGCGGAACCGGGCCCGGTTCGCGGCCTTCCTCCAGGCCCGGATGGACGCAGCCGGCGTCTCGGCCTTCGTCGCCCCGACCAACAACGACTCGTGGGCGCTCAACGACGCCGGCACGTCGACGGGCGGGGGGATCTGCGACAAGTCGTCGCAGTCCGGCCTGCCGACGGTCGTCGCTCCGGCCGGGATCGACGCCAACGGCACGCCGGTCGGGCTCCAGTTCCTCGGGCACATGTGGGACGACGCCAAGCTCGTCGGCTACGCGTACGCCTACGAGCAGGCCGACCATCCGCGCGTCGCCCCGGCAACCGTGCCCGAGCTGGCCGTGACCGACGGCGCGCCCGCGCCGGCCCCGGTGATCCCGACCGTCCCGGGACCGGGCATCACCACCCCGGCCCCCGCGACCCCGGGCGCCCTGGGCACGATCACGCTGCCGGGCACGACGGTCACGCGCCCGACCCCGGGCGACCGCCGCGGACCGCTGATGTCCCCCGCCCTCCGCTCGAGCACGGCGCGGACGACGATCGGGAAGACGCGGCGGTTCTCGCTCGTGCTGCTGATCGGCGAGCCGGGCCGCGTCCGGCTGACCGCGTCGCTCGCGGGCTCCCGGCTCGGGTCCACGTCGACGAAGGTCACCCGCGCCGGCAGCACGAAGCTGACCGTCCGGCTCGGCGCCAAGGCGCTGGCTCGGATCGGCAAGGCGCGGAAGGGCCAGCGGGTCCGCTTCGCCTTCGTCGCCCGTGACGCGGCCGGCAACGTCTCGCGGAAGACGATCACGGTCCGCCTGAAGTAGCCGCAACGGGCGAGGCGCTCACCCGCCCGGTCGGGCCCGCGGCTCGGCGGGCGCCGGCCGGGCGGCGCCCGGTGCTGGCCGTCGCCGTCGACCGGCCGAGCTAGCCGTTCGCCGCGGTCGAGTCCCGTGCGGCCCGCGCCTCGTCCTGCGCCGCCCGGTACTTGGCCGCCGTCCGCCGGCGCCCGGGAATCGCGATCGGCGCCCGCTCGCGGATCTCCCGCATCACCCGCTCGATCAGCTCCGCGGCGCTCTCGCCCGGGGCGGGCGGGCCGCCGCTCGGCAGGAAGAACTCGACCCGGATCCGCGGGCGCTTCGGCACCCGCACGATGTCGACGGTCCCGGTCACGGTCACGCAGACCACGGCCACCTCCGGGACGGCCAGCGCCAACCGCCCGGCCCCGCTGCGCGGACGCAGGTACGACCCGCGCGAGATCGTGCCCTCGGGGAAGACGCCGATGCAGGCCCCGCCGGCCAGCTCCGCGATCGCGGTGTCGAGCGCATGCGCATCGCCCTTGCCCCGCTCGATCGGGATCTGCCCCATCCCGTTCATCACGGCGGCCAGCGGGCGGGTCTTCCACAGCGTCGACTTGGCCAGCGCGCGGATCTGCCGACGGTCGAGCGCGGCGACGCCGATCGCGACCGGATCCCAGTTGCTGTCGTGATTGCCGATCAGCAGGATCGGCCCGCTCTCGGGCAGGTGCTCGAGGCCGACGACCTCGAGCCGGCCCCAGCGCCGGATCAGCGGCGAGCAGACCCGCATCGCCAGGCGGTAGACCGGCATCATCGGACGCGGAGCGGTGGCGGCCATCGCCGCCTCCGGCCCGGGGGCATCCACGGTCACCGGCGCAGGATCAGTCACGCCCGCGAGGCTACCGGCGGTCGGGACACCGTGTCGCCGACCGCGGACGATCCGGGCGCACTGCGGGCCGCTCTCGCCCCCGGCCGCCTGAGCCGATCGTGCCTGACCGCAAAGTCTGTGGACGGCATCCATCCTTGACTCTATACTCTGCACACAGGGGGCCTCGACTCACATACATACCCTCTCGAGGCTCCCTGCCTCTCCCCAGACGATGGCCCGCAACGCGGGCCATCGTCGCGTTTGCGGCACATTTCGCGGCAGGAGCGACGCGCCGGCGAGTCGACGAGGGCCAGACCCAGGGAGGTATGCAGCGTATGTGCGGCCTTGTTTCGGAATGGCCGGCGCCACGCTCACGCGACGCCGGCTCGAGACACGCCCTAGTGGGCGAGCACCGGCTCCGCCTCGGGATCGAGCTCGTGGACGCCGGGCCGCAGCAGCAGCCAGGAGATCACCGAGCCGATCGCGAGCAGCCCCGCGGCCCACCAGAACGCGGTCGTGTAGCCGTGCATCGCCGCCTCGATCTGGACCCCCGGACCCGAGTGGCTGCTGGCGTAGCCCGACACCGCGCTCGCGAAGAGCGTGCTCAGGAGCGCGGTCCCGATCGACCCGCCGACCTGCTGGGTGGTGTTGACCATCGCCGAGCCGACGCCCGCGTCCTTCGGGTCGATCCCCAGCGTCGCGGTGCTCATGCCGGTCGCGAACACGAGCCCGAGGCCGAGCCCGAGCACCAGCAGCCCCGGCAGCACGCCGGTCGCGTAGCCGGAGTCCACCTGCAGCTGGGTGAAGGCGACCATCCCCAGCGTCGACAGGACCATGCCAACGGTCACCAGCAGCCGCGGGCCGACCTTCGGCAGCAGGACCGAGGTCGCCATCGTCGCGCTGGTCATGATCGCGAAGTTCATCGGCAGGAACGCCAGGCCGGTCTTGATCGGCGAGAACCCGAGCGTCTGCTGGAGGTAGTAGGTCAGGAACAGGAAGACGCCGAACATGCCCGCGCCGACGACGCCGAAGGCCACGAACGAACCGCCGCGGTTGCGGTCGAGCACGACCCGCAGCGGCAGCAGCGGGTGCTCGACCCGGCGCTGGATCGCGACGAACAGCGCCAGCAGCACGACCGAGGCCGCGAGCATCGCGACGGTCAGCGGCGCACCCCAGCCGTTCGTCTCGGCGTTGGAGAAGCCGTAGACGAGCGCGAACAGCCCGAGCGAGACGGTGATCGTGCCGGGGATGTCGAGCTTCGGCTTCGCCCCCGCGGCCCGGCCGTGCAGCAGCGACAGCGCGCCGATGGCCGCCGGGATCGCGAAGAACAGGTTGACGTAGAGGCACCAGCGCCAGGAGAGGTACTCGGTCAGCGCGCCGCCGAGCAGCAGGCCGACGCCCGCGCCGGCACCGGCGATCGCCCCGAAGACGCCGAACGCCTTGCCGCGCTCGCCCGGGTCGGTGAAGGTCGTGGTCAGCAGCGACAGCGCGGCCGGTGCGAGCAGGGCGCCGAACAGGCCCTGAGCGGCGCGAGCGATCACGAGCACGCCGAAGCTGCCCGCGGCGCCGCCGACGGCGGACGCGACGGCGAAGCCGAGCAGGCCGACGATGAAGACCTGCTTGCGACCGACCAGGTCGCCGATCCGCCCGCCGAGCAGCAGGAAGCTGCCGAAGGCGAGCGCGTAGGCGGTGATCACCCACTGGCGGTTGTCGTCGGAGAAGCCGAGCGACTCCTGCGCCGAGGGCAGGGCGATGTTCACGATCGTCGCGTCGAGCACGACCATCAGCTGGGCGATCGAGAGGACGACGAGGACCAGCCAGCGACGCGCGTGATGCGGGTCGTGGTGCTGGCCGCCGGTAGCCGGCGGGGAGGCGGGGGAGTTCATGAGGTCCTTCTGCGGACGGGACGGACGTGCGAGATGCGGCGGCCGCGACCCCGGGAGGTCGCGCCGCCGGAGAACGATAGCACGAAGCGGAGCTATCTCCTCCGATTGGAGTCCACCTCTCCGCTTCGCTACTGTCGGAGCATGCCCAGCGCGATCCCGCTGCCTGCCGAGCAACCGGAGCGACCGCTTCGGCGAGACGCCGAGCGCAATCGCCGCCGGATCCTCGACGCCGCCCGGACGCTCTTCGCCAGCCAAGGCCTGCACGTCACCCTCGACGACATCGCGGACCACGCCGAGGTCGGCGTCGGCACCGTCTACCGACGGTTCCCCGACAAGAACACCCTGATCAACGCGCTCTTCGACGAGGAGATCGGCGCCGTCGTCGCGCTCGCCGAGGACGCCCTCCTCCAGCCCGACCCGTGGGACGGGCTCGAGCAGTTCGTCCGCACCAGCCTCGAGATGCAGGCGAGCAACCGCGGCCTGCGCGAGCTGCTGTTCGGCGACCGCAACGGCGTCGACTGCGCCGCCCAGGGCCGCAACCGGATCGCCCCGCTGGTCACCAAGCTCGTCGAACGGGCGCAGGCCGGCGGTGCGCTCCGCGCCGACGTCGAGGTCTCCGACATGCCGCTGATCCAGCTGATGGTCGGCACGGTCGTCGACTACACGCGCGACGTCGACCCCAACGTCTGGCGGCGACTGCTGACCGTCGTGCTCGACGGGCTGCGCGCGGACGGCTCGGTCCGGACGCCGATGCCGACCCCCGCCCTCAGCCACGAGCAGGCGGTCGACGCGATGCAGGCCTGGCGCCCCCCGCACTGACCCCGCGCGCTACGCGGCCGGCGCCTCGACCCGCACGTCGACGTCGCCGGCGCCCTCGTCGACGAACCGGGCCAACCCGGCCCCCTCCTCGGAGAGCGCCGCGACCGCCGCCGGCGGCAGCGGCGCGAACGGCGCCAGCCGCAGGACCGCCGTCTCCCCCTCGCGCGCGACGTCCCAGCGCCCGGCGATCCTCCCGTCCCAGAGGAAGGTCGCGTGGACGATCCCGTTGACGGTGAAGACCCGCCGGCGGTCGGCGGGATCGATGCAGCGGATCGGATCGGCGTGCGCCAGCAGCAGGTTGTCGAACCGCGGCAGGAACCGGGCCGGAGCGGGCACGTCGGCCTCGGGCCGCGGCGCCTCGGGCAGGTCGTAGAGCACCCGCCCCTGCTCGTCCCGGAAGCGGACCAGATCGGGCATCGCGTCGAGCGTCTTCCGGACCGCCCCGAGCCCGGACCACTTCCCCACATCGGCCACCGTCGCCGGCCCGAACGCCGCCAGGCAGCGCCGGAAGAGCGCGCCGGGACCTTCTCCACCGTCGGCGAGCGGGCGCCCGAGCAGCTGCTCGCTGGGGGCGAAGCGGGCGTTGCCCGGGAACCCCGCCGGATGCTCCTCGGGCACCATCAGCAGCGGCACCAGCAGCCGCCCGACCTGGGCGAGATCGGCACCGTCGAGGCCCGGGAACGCCGCGGCCAGCGGCTCCCGCAGCGCCCCGATCGGGCGCGGCTCGGCGGCCAGCAGCTCGTGCGTGAGCTGCCCCAGACGCTCCGCGAACGGCCCCGCGACCCGGGCCTCGGGCAGCCGCACCACCCGGTCGAGGAACGGCTGGAGCACCGGCCGGAAGGCGACGTGGTCGTCGGCACTGACGAGGTGGATCGTGCCGCGCATCATCGTTCCGCGGACCAGCTCGTGCGCGTGGATCGCCGCCAGCAGCTGCTCGCGGCGGAAGCCCGCGACCCGCGACCAGAGCCCGACGAACGACGGCGCAGGCTCCTGCGCCTGCATCCCGGCGAGCTGCTCGACCGCAGCGACCGGCCCGATCGTCGCCCGTTCCAGCAGCAGCTGGCGGGCCAGCGTCGCCCGGTTGAGCTGACCGACCGTCAACGTCGGCAGCGCCGCATCGTCGCGGCCAGCTCGGCCCCTGGGCACGGTTCGTTCGGCCATCGGCGGAAGCCTAGGCCGCCTCGAGGACAGCGGTTGTCCGCGATCGTCACGCCGGTCGGCCGGTCGACCCGCCAAGATCTCGGACATGAGCACTCCGCTGGTCGACCCCGCCGGCATCTTCAACCGGGCGCTGGCGATCTACCGCGAGCACGCTGCCGTGCTGTTCCCGGCAGCGCTGATCGTCGGCCTGCTCCAGGCGATCTTCTTCTTCACGTTCGAGGACGCTCCCGGGGTGGCGGTGGCCGTCTTGGTGCCGACGCTGATCGCCTGGACGTTCTTCCAGACGATCGCGGTCGAGGTCGCCCGCGACGTCCAGGACGGCCGGGCCGAGCGCAGCACCGACGAGCTCCTGCGCCAGGTGGCCCCGATCGCGCCCCGGGTCCTGCTCATGACGCTCCTGAGCGGGACCGGTTTCGCGGTCGGCTACCTGCTGCTGATCGTGCCCGGCCTAGTGCTGCTGACGATCTGGGCGGTCGTCATCCCCATCACCGTGATCGAGCGGCCGCGCGGGCTCGACGCCTTCCGCCGCAGCGTCGAGCTCGTACGGGGCCGCGGCTGGCCGGTCTTCGGCCTACTCCTGATGGTCTTCGCGATCGTCTTCATCGTCGCGATCGTCTCCGCAATCCTCGCCGCCCTGGCCGGCGGCATCGACAGCACGCCCGGACAGTTCGTCCGGCTGCTGGGGACCTCCGCTGTCATCCCCGTGGCACCGCTCGTGACCGCCGTGCTCTACTTCCGGCTCGTCGAGCTGCACGCCGAGCAGACGTTCGTGGCCCCCGCCCCCAGCATCACGCAGGACGAGCCCGACGAGCCGACGAAGAGCTGACCGCGTCAGGCGCTCGCCGGCCCCGAGCAGCCGGCGGCCCGGCGCAGGAGGAACGCGCGCTCGCGCTCGTTGCCGGTCAGGCTCGCCGCGCGCTCGAACGCGGCGCGGGCCTCCTCTCGGCGGTCGAGCCGGAAGAGCAGGTCGCCGCGCACGCTCGGCAGCAGGTGGTAGCCGGCGAGGGCCGGCTCGTCGACCAGCGCGTCGACGATCTCCAGCCCGGCCGCCGGCCCGAACGCCATCGCCACGGCGACCGCCCGGTTCAGCTCGACCACCGGCGACTCCGTGGCCTGGACCAGCGCCGCGTAGAGCGCCGCGATCCGGATCCAGTCGGTCTGCTCGGCGGTCCGGGCGCGGGCGTGAACGGCGGCGATCGACGCCTGGAGCACGAACGGGCCGGGTCGGCCGCCGAGCGCCTCGGCCCGCTCGAGCGCCGCCAACCCACGTCGGATCAGCAGCTGGTCCCAACGCGTCCGGTCCTGGTCGGGCAGCAGCACCGGCTCGCCACCGGGGCCGATCCGCGCCCGCGAGCGTGACGCCTGGATCTCCATCAGCGCGACGAGGCCGTGGACCTCCAGCTCCCGCGGCAGCAGCTCGGCCAGGGTCCGCCCGAGCCGCAGCGCGTCCGCGCAGAGCTCCGGCCGCATCCAGTGCTCGCCGGCGGTCGCCGCGTAGCCCTCGTTGAAGACCAGGTAGATGACGTCGAGCACCGACGCCAGCCGCTCGGGCAACTCGTCCCGGCTCGGCACCTCGAACGGCACCTGGGCCTTCGTCAGCGTCCGCTTGGCCCGCACGATCCGCTGGGCGACCGTCGACTCGGGGACGAGGAACGCCCGCGCGATCTCCGGCGTCGTCAGCCCGCCGAGCAGCCGGAGGGTGAGCGCGACCTGGGCGTCCTGGTTGAGGACGGGGTGGCAGCAGCTGAAGACCAGGCGGAGCAGGTCGTCGCCGATCTCGTCGTCGAGCCCCGCGGGCAGCTCCGCCGCATCGATCGCCATCCGGATCCCGATCTCGCGGGCCAGCTGCTCGTGCTTCTGGTCGATCCGGCGGTTGCGCCGCATCAGATCGATCGCGCGGTGCTTGGCGGTCGCCATCAGCCAGGCGCCGGGATTGTCCGGGACGCCCGACGCGGGCCACTTCTCGAGCGCGACCACCAGCGCGTCCTGAGCCAGGTCCTCGGCGAGCCCGACGTCGCGGACCATCCGCGCGAGTCCCGCGATCAGCCGCGGCGACTCGATCCGCCAGACGGCGTCGATCGCGCGCTGGGTCGCGGTTCCCGCCCCCGCGCCCCCGGCACCGACGCGGGTCGCGTCGGTGCCGGGCACGGGGCGGTCGGGACCGGGCGACGTCACCGGCTAGCGCGCCCTCGTCTGCTCGGGCGGCTCGACCGACAGCTCGGCGGCGGCCTGGATCTCGTCCGAGAAGTCGCTCATCTCGTAGACCCGGCGGACCTCGACCATGTCGCCCTCGCCGGCGGGGATCCGCAGGGCCCAGGCGACGGCCTCCTCCTTCGACGCGACGTCGATCGTCCAGTAGCCGCCGACGACCTCCTTGGCCTCGGCGAAGGGGCCGTCGGTGGCGGTGGCCTTCCCGCCCGGGTAGCGCACGCGGGCGCCCTCGCTCGGCGGGTGGAGCCCGTCGGCCGCCAGCAGCACGCCGGCCTTCGTCAGCTCCTCGTTGTACTTCGTCATCGCGCCGACGTCCTCGGCGCTCGGCTCCCAGTCCTCGTCCTTGATCCCGGGGTGCATGAACATCATGAAGCGCATCGTCGTGCTCCTTCTCGTGGGTGGATCGGGGCGGGCTCCGGGGCGGCCGAGCCGTCCTCCGTGCCGTGCCTCCATCCGTACGACGACCGAGGATCGAGCAAATCGACCGCTCCGCGAATCTTTATGTTCGTGGCGGGCTCGGCCGGTCGGGCGACGCGGCGCCGGAGCGGTGCTCGTGCCGACGCCGAACGCCGGCTCAGCGCGCCGGACGCAGGCGGGGACGGTCGATCGTCACCCAGACGACGGCGCCGACGACCGCCGCGACCAGGAAGACCGCCGGCCACGAGCCGAGCTGCTTCCCGAGCGGATGCGAGAGCCCGAACGCGAGCAGGTAGACCGCGACCAGCCCGAGCGCGACCCCGAGGCCACGGGCCCGGCGCCACTCCAGGCCGCACCAGAGCGCGGCCAGGAAGAGCACGATCCCGCCGAGCGGACGGACGCCGGTCACGTCCGCGACCGCGAAGCCGAGGACGAGCGAGAACGCGGCCACCAGCCACGTGGGGATCGAGCGAGTCACCCCGTGAGGGTAGCTCGCTCGGCCGCTCCGGCTCCCCGTGCGCGCGGGCCGCGTCCGCGGCGACGCGGGCCTGCACCGGAAGCGCGGCGGCCCGCCCCGGCTATCCGGCCGACGACTCGCCGGAAGTCCGGTCGACGGGGCGGTCGATCGTCATGTCGGCGAACGAGACCGGGTCCTCGACCGGCTCGAGGTGGGTCGTGACGGTCGCCGGCTCGAACGCCACCCGCAGCCGGTGCTCGACCCGCTCGGCGAAGTCGTGGCCGTCCTGGACCGACCAGGCGCCGGGAACCAGCAGGTGGAAGGTGATGAACGCCCGCCGCCCCGAGCGGCGGGTGCGGAGGGCGTGGAACCCGACCTGCTCGTCGCTGAAGTCGTCGAGGATCTCCTGCACGCCGGCGCGCTCGTCCGAGCTCAACGCCCGATCCATCAGCCCCGCGGCGGAGCGCCGGACCAGCCCGACCCCGGCGACCACGATGTTGACCGCGACGGCGATCGCGACCAGCGCGTCGAGCGGCTCCCAGCCGCTGATCGCGACCGCCGCGACCCCGACGATCACCCCGACCGAGGTCCAGACGTCGGTCAGCAGGTGCTTGCCGTCGGCCTCGAGCACCAGCGAGCGGTCGCGGCGGCCGACCCGGACCAGCAGCAGCCCGACGGCGAGGTTGATCGCCGACGCGACCGCCGAGACGACCAGGCCGAGCCCGACCGTGCTGATCGGGGACGGGTTCAGCAGCCGGTCGACGGCCGAGACCATGATCGTGACCGCGGCCACCAGGATCAGGGTGCCCTCGACCCCGGCCGCCAGGTAGTTGGCCTTCTCGTGCCCGTACTCGTGCTCGTCGTCGGGTGGGCGCGCCGCCCACTGCACGGCGACCAGCCCGAACAGCGCGGCGACGAGGTTGACCACCGACTCGGCGGCGTCCGACAGCAGACCGATCGAGCCGGTCAGCAGCCAGGCCACCGTCTTCAGCGCGATCGTCGCCAGCGACGCGACGACGGCCAGGAGCATCAGCCGCACGAGGCGGCGCTGGACGAGGGCTTCGGGCGACATGCTCGGCGGGTCCGGGCGGCACGCAGGGGCGCTCCCGTGGGGCGAGTCTAGGCTCGGCGCCGCGGGCCGTGCGGTCTCCGGCGCACCCCCGCGTACGGCGTTGGCACGGCTCAACCTGAACCGTTCCCGGACGACGTTCGGGGCTCAGGCGCAGCGTCGGACCGGGTCGTGGAGAGGCCAGACCGGAGCGATGCCGACGCCGACGCCGACGCGCCGCGCTCAGACGCCGGCGTCGGCGGCCGCCTCCAGCTGTGCCCGCACGTCGACCCCGGTGACCGGCCCGCGGTGACCGGGCCAGACGCTCGCCGGCTCGAGCGCCGCCAGCCGGCGGAGGCTGGTCGCCGCCTGCTCGCTGTCGTGGTTGTAGGCCGGCAGCGGCAGCGCCGGTGCCTGCGGGCGGCCCCACATGTCGGTCATGTAGAGCGCGTCGCTGCAGAGCGCCAGCCGGTCGCGCTCGCGCCAGAGCGCGATCAGGCCCGGGGCGTGGCCGGGGAGCGCGACCACCCGGAAGCCCGCGATCTCGTCGCCGTCCTCGACGGTGTCGCTGATCGTGACCGGACCGCCGTCCCAGACGTGGTGCATCAGCGCGTGGAAGCGGCGGACCGCCGGCGGCAGCAGCTCCGGCCGCCAGTAGTCACGGCCTCCGCTGCCCTCGGCGTGGGCGACGGCGTCGGGGTGGCAGACGATCGGGGCGACGGCGCTCAGGGCCGGCGCCGCCCCGCGGTGATCGGTGTCGCCGTGGCCGAGCACGACCCGGTCGATCCCGCCGAGCGGCGCGGCAGCGGCGAGGATCGCGGAGGCCATCCCCTGCTCCCCCGCGTCGAAGACCACGACGCCGTCGGGGCCCTCGATCAGGAAGACGTTCATCGCCCGGGTGAGGCCCCCGCGGAGGATCCAGACCCCGTCGGCGATCGGTTCCGGCGGGGCCGCCCCGATCCGGCGGGTGAGGGAGGCGAGTCGGCTACGCATCGTTCGGTCGTTCCTGGTCGGTTGACGGTCGTGGGTCTACCCGATCGGCGGGGCCGTCGGGGCGATTCGTGGCCGGATGAGCCGGCCCGGACCGCGATCGCGCGTCCCGGACGACGGCGGCCATCGTCGTCCGGAGGCCGCTCACCGCGCCGCCCGCTCGGGCAGGTGCGCCTGCTCGTTGAAGCTGACCAGCGAGAGCCCGCGGCGGCCGCTCACGAGCCGGGTGACGCCGGTGTTGGCGTAGACCCGGTTGAGGTCGAGCCAGCCGCTCGGCGGCGCGCCCAGCAGCCCGGCACAGACCGCGGCGATCGTGCCGGCCGACGAGACGACGACGGTGGTCCCGGGCGGGGCGCTGGCGACGACCCGGTCGAGCGCGCCCCGTGCGCGCATGGCGAATCCGGCGAACGTCTCCTCGTACTCGCCGTCGTGGGCGCCGGACGACCAGCGTTCGAGTGCCTGCTCGAGCGTCTCCCGGAACGCCGCCAGCGGCCGGCCGGTCGCGGCCATCTCGGTCGCCAGCACGGTCTGGCTGCGGTAGCGCCGCCGCAGCCGGGTCAGCAGCTCGCGGTGGTCGAACTCGTCCCAGCGCGGGTCGACCCGGCGCTCGGGCTCCTGCTGCGCTCCCTCCAGCAGCGCATCGACCGTCTCGCGCTGGCGCCGCAGCTCGCCGTGGACGACCAGCGACGGCACCACGCCCCGCTCCCGCAGGCTCGCGCCGAGGGCCCGCGCCTGGTCGCGGCCGGCGTCGGTCAGCCGGTCGTAGTCGCCGAGCCCGAACGACGCCTGGCCGTGCCGGACGAGCAGGATCGTGCCCATCAGCCGCCGCTCCGCCGGATGATCCGCCGGCAGCGGAAGTCGAGGTAGAGGACCGCGATCCACATGTTCTTGAAGGCCGGGTTGCGGGTCTGCTTGAGGTGATAGCGACGGTAGATCTGCTGGACGATCACCGCCAGCCGGAAGAGCCCGAAGACCTCGTAGAACGTCCAGTCCGGCCGATTGATCCCGGCCTGGGCGCAGTAGCGGTCGACGACCTCGTCGCGGGTCGGCATCCCCGGCAGGTGGGTCGGCTGGCGCCGGAGGAGGTGCATCCCGCGGCCGTCGTCGGCCTGGACCCAGTAGGCCAGCGCGCTGCCGAGGTCCATCAGCGGATCGCCGAGGGTCGCCATCTCCCAGTCGAGCACGCCGATCACGCGCCCCTGGTCGTCCGGGTCGAGGACGAGGTTGTCGAGCCGCCAGTCGTTGTGGATCACGCAGGTCGCGACGTCGTCGGGGCGGTGCGCCTCGAGCCACTTGATCGTCCGCTCGAACGAGGGCGCGCGTGGCGTGCGGGCGGCGCGGTAGCGCTTCGACCAGCCGCCGACCTGACGCTCGACGTAGCCGGCCCCGCGGCCGAGGTCGGCGAGTCCGGCCGCCTCCACGTCGACCGCGTGCAGCCCGACGAGCCGGTCGATCGACTCCTCGCCGAGCCGGCGGGCCTGGGCGGGATCGAGCGTCATCCCCGGTGGCAGGTCGCCGCGCAGGATCGTGCCGACGATCCGCTCCATCACGTAGAACGGGCCGTCGAGCAGCGCGCGGGCCTCGTCGTCCTCACCCGCGGCGACGACCTCCGGCACGTACGGGAAGACCGGCCGCAGGCGCTGCTGGATCCGCGCCTCGCGGAGCACGTCGTGGGCGGTGCCGGTGTGCCGTCCGGCCGGCGGGCGCCGCAGGATCAGGTCGCGCTCCGGGTAGCGCAGCAGGTAGGTGCGGTTGGAGGCGCCGCCGGAGAACTGGCGGACCTCGGGCGGGGCGTCGCCGCTCGCCGCCGCCTGCGCGACCAGCCAGGCGTGCAGCGGCGCGGGATCGAACGCGTCCTCGTCGCGAACCGCCCGTGGCTCGTCGATCGCGCCCCGCTCGGACGGGCTCATGCGCCGCTCGCCGCCTTCGCTCGCTGCTCGGCCTGCTCGGCCGCGGCGATCCGGCCCAGCAGCTTGCCCGCGCCCTTGCGGACCTGGTTGCGGAAGAGCGGCGGGACGAACCGCTTGACGAAGTACGCGACCCGTCCGTCGCGGTCGGTCAGGATCAGGAAGCGGCCCTCCGCGACGCCCTTCTGGACGACGGCGGCGATCGCCTCGGCCGGCGTCTTCGACTTCGTGACGAGGCTGTCCATGATCTCCTGGACCGCCGGGTCGGGCGTGCGGAAGCTCGCGGCGAGCCCGGTCCGGAAGAAGCTCGGGCAGACCACGGAGGTCCGGATCCCGGCCGGCTCGAGCTCGAAGCGGAGCGTCTCGGAGAGCGACACGACCGAGGCCTTGACCACGTTGTAGGAGGCCATCGCCGGCGGGTTCAGGAGCCCGGCGAGCGAGGCGACGTTGACCAGGTGGCCGCTGCCCTGGGCCTCGAACAGCGGCACGAAGGTCCGGCAGCCGCGGATCACGCCCTTCAGGTTGATGTCGAGGATCCAGTCCCAGTCCTCCATCGGCAACCGCGCGAAGCGGCCGCCGGTCGCGACGCCGGCGTTGTTGACGAGCACGTCGAGGCCGTCCCAGTGCTCCTCGCACCAGGCCCGGACGGTCGCCCAGTCCTCGTCGGAGCGGACGTCGTGGACGAGCCCGTGGATCCGCGGGCTCGCATCACCCGCACCCCCGCCGCCGCCCGCCAGCTCGGTGACCGCGGCCTGGAGCGCGTCGCCGCTGATGTCGGTCAGCAGCACCCGCCAGCCGTCGGCGGCGTAGCGGCGAGCGAGCGCCAGCCCGAGGCCGGACGCCGCGCCGGTGATCAGGATCCGCCGGCCCGCACCGGTGGCCGGGCTCATGCCGCACCCGTGTCCGCGGCGAGCTCCTTGTAGCCCGCCAGCTCGAGCCGGGCGATCACCCCGCGGTGGACCTCGTCGGGGCCGTCGGCCAGCCGCAGGGCGCGGGCGATCGCCCACGCCCCCGCGAGCGGGAAGTCGTCGCTGAGGCCACCGCCGCCGTGCAGCTGGATCGCCATGTCGATGACCTCCTGGGCCATGTTCGGGACCACGACCTTGATCTGCGAGACCGCGCCGAGCGCGCCCTGCAACCCCTGGGTGTCGAGCAGCCAGGCGGCGTGCAGGACGAGCAGCCGAGCCTGGTCGATCGCCATCCTGGCGTTGGCGATCCGCTCGCGGTTGCCGCCGAGGTTGGCGAGCGGCTTGCGGAACGCGGTCCGCGTCATCGCCCGGCGGCAGGCGTGCTCGAGCGCCAGCTCGGCCAGCCCGATCAGGCGCATGCAGTGGTGGACACGGCCCGGGCCGAGCCGCGCCTGGGCGATCCCGAAGGCCCCGCCGGGGGTGCCCATCACCGCGTCGAGCGGCAGCCGGACGTCGCGGAAGGAGACCTCGCCGTGCCCGGCCGGCGCGTCGAGGAAGCCCATGACCGGCAGCATCCGCTCGACGGTGACGCCGGGCGCGTCGCGCGGGACGAGCACCATCGAGTGCTGCGCGTAGCGGTGCGCGGTCGGGTCGGTCAGGCCCATGAAGATCAGGACCTCGCAGTCCGGATGCCCGATCCCGGTGCTCCACCACTTGCGGCCGTTGAGGACGATCTCGTCGCCGTCGACGATCGCCGTCGCCTGCATGTTGGTCGCGTCGGAGGAGGCGACGTCCGGCTCGGTCATGCAGAAGGCGGAGCGGATCCTCCCCTCCAGCAGCGGCGTCAGCCAGCGCTCCTGCTGGGCCTCGCTGCCGAAGTGCAGCAGGACCTCCATGTTGCCGGTGTCCGGCGCGTTGCAGTTGAAGACCTCGGAGGCGATCTGCGACCGCCCCATCCGCTCGGCGAGGACCGCGTACTCGGCGTTGCGCAGGCCCGGCCCGGCCAGCGAGGGTGCGAGCCCGGGGGCGGCGGCCGGCTCGGGCAGGAACAGGTTCCAGAGCCCCTGCGCCTGGGCCTTGGCCTTGAGCTCGTCGATCAGCGGCGGGACGGCGAACTCCCCCTCGCGCTGGGCGAGCGTGGTGCGCAGGTGCGCTTCCTCGCGGGGCTCGATCTCCTGGCGGATGAACGTATCGACCTGCTCCAGCAGCTGCTGGGCGCGGTCAGACGGGGCGAAATCCATGACGGACGCCTTCCTGGCGGTGGACCGGGCGCAGCCTACACGCTATTGAGCGTATGCTCAATAGCGTGAGCAGTCCGTCCCCGACCCCGGACGATCCACCGACCGCCGAGCCCCCGGAGCCGGCTCCCGACGCGCCCATGCCCGCGCCCGCCGACGAGCGCCCGGCCCCCCCGCGGACCCGCCTCTCGCCCGACGACCGCCGCCGCCAGCTGGTCGGCATCGGACTGCAGCTGCTGACCGAGCAGCCGCTCGACACGATCACCGTCGACGAGGTCGCCCGCCGGGCCGGGATCTCCCGCGGGCTGCTCTTCCATTACTTCCCGTCCAAGCGGGCCTTCCACGCCGCCGTCGCGGGCGCCGGCGTGCGCCGCCTGATGCGGGCCGTCGCCCCCGATCCGTCACTGCCGCCCGCGCTCCAGCTCCCGGACGCGCTCGACCGCTACGTCGCCTTCGTCGAGCGCCGCCACGGGCGGGTCGCCGAGCTGGTCCGCGGGTCGGCGACCGGCGACCCCCAGCTCGCGGCACTGATGGACGACGCCCACGCGACGATCGCCGACCGCCTCCTGCGGACGCTCGAGGCGCCCGCCGACGCCGGCTTCGCCCGCCAGGCCGCCCGCGCCTGGCTGAGCTTCGCCGAGAGCCTGATCCTCGACTGGATCGCCAACCCCACCAGCTCCCGCGAGCAGCTGTTGGCCTACCTCGTCGACGGGTTCGGCCACACGATCCGCCAGGCCCCCGCAGGCGGGGCGCCCACGGCAGCCGGATAGGCGACCGCGGACCGAGCGACACCCGGCAACGACGGGAGATCGCCGGCCAGCACGGAGGCCCGGGCGACACCAGCCCGCGAGCGCCTCCGCGGCCCCACGCCACGACCATGCGGGGGCTACGACGCACTCCCCGACGAGGCCGATTCCACGCCACCATCGGCGTACATTGTGCACGCCATCGCTTTCGCGAACCGGAAAGTGGTTGCACTCGACCGGATGACACGTAAGACTCTGGGCGCCCCGACTGCGACCGGTCAAGCGCCCCAGCGGGCGTCGGCCCAAGCGGTCACCAGCGACTCCGGAGCCCACCCCGTGCGCCCTGCTCAGGCCCTGCCCGAGAACCACGCCGAACCCGCCGGGGGTGATCGGCCTGCGCCGTGGGCCGTCGGCGGGACGCCCGCCGCTCCCCCGGTCGCCGCGCTCCGCCGCCCGCTGCCGGCCGATCCGCACGCCGCGCTGACGGCGGTTCGCGAACGGACCCGGATCCTCGTGTCCGGCCTGACCCGCGGGCAGCTCGAGCGCCAGATCGATCCGCTGATGAGCCCGCTGGTCTGGGATCTCGCCCACATCGCCGCCTACGAGGACCTCTGGCTCGTCCACCGACACGGCGACCGGCCGTTGTTGCGCCCCGACCTCGCCGATCTCTACGACGCCTTCGAGACCCCGCGGACCGTCCGCGGGGACGTCGAGCTGCTCGATCTGCCCGCCGCCTGGGACTACCTCGCGGTGGTCCGCGCGCGGGTCGACGAGGTCGTCGCCGAGCGCGGCGTCGACCCCGAGCTGCACGAGATGGTGCTGCAGCACGAGATGCAGCACACCGAGACGATGCTCCAGACGATCCGGCTCGGTGACCTGGCCCCGTGGTTGCGGCCGCTGCCCACGCCGGTCGCGCCGCGAGAGCCCGCCGACGTCGCGGCCCAGGCCGGCAACGGCCGGACGCCAGCCACGACGTCGCCCGGGGCCGGACGCGCCCCAACCGCCCCCGAGCTCGTCGAGGTCGCGGGTGGCACGACCACGATCGGGGCCGGCGACGACGTCTTCGCCTACGACAACGAGCGGCCCCGACATCCCGTCACGCTGGCGCCGTACCGGATCGCCCGCCACCCGTTGAGCGTCGCGACCTGGGATGCGTTCGTCGCCGACGGAGGCGTCCGCGACGCGCGCTGGTGGAGCGACGCCGGCTGGGCCTGGCGGGCCGGCGGCGCCAACACCGACCTCGGCGACGCGACCAAGGGCGGCCCGACCAGCCGGTCCGGGGTCACCGCGGGCCGCGAGCACGCCACCGCCTGCCACCTCAACTGGTTCGAGGCCGAGGCCGTCGCTACCTGGTGCGGCCTGCGACTCCCGACCGAGGCCGAGTGGGAGCACGCCGCCGGCCACGGGCTGCTGGGAGGCATCGGGACCGTCTGGGAGTGGACCGCCAGCGAGTTCCGCGGCTATCCGGGCTTCCGTCCGCACCCGTACCGCGAGTACTCGGAGGTCTTCTTCGATCGCGGCTACCGGGTCCTCCGCGGCGGGTCGTTCGCCGCCCATCCGCGGGTCGCGACCACCACCTTCCGCAACTGGGACCTGCCCGACCGCCACCAGATCTTCGCCGGTGTCCGGCTCGCGGGGGACGCCGCATGAGCCCGCTCGACGACGCCCTCGGGGCGCCCGCCGGCGAGGCGATCCTGCCCGCCAGCGCACTCGTCCAGGTGACGATCGCCGACGCCGACCCGGCTCCGCGCACGCTCGCCCACGACGTCCACGACGGCCTCACCCAGCCGTTCAAGCAGCTGCCGCCCAAGCACCTCTACGACGATCACGGCTCCGATCTCTTCGCCGCGATCTGCGAGCTGCCCGAGTACTACCCGACCCGCACCGAGCGGGCGATCCTGGTCGAGCGGGCGTCCGAGATCGCCGAGCGGACCGGAGCCGTCGAGCTGGTCGAGCTCGGCTCGGGGTTCGCGACCAAGACCCGGGTCCTGCTCGACGCGCTCGACGCCGCCGGCCGCCTGCGCCGGTTCGTCCCGCTCGACGTCAGCGCCCCGACCGTCCACCACTGCAGCACCGAGGTCGCCGCCACCTACGGGATCCCGGTCCACGGGATCGTCGGCGACTTCGAGCGCGACCTCGACCTGGTCCCGGGCACGATCGGCCCGCGGATCGTGGCGATCCTCGGCGGCACGCTCGGCAACCTGCCGCCGGGCAGCCGCCGGCACTTCCTCACCCGGCTCAGCGGTCTGCTCGACGACGACGGCTGGCTGCTGCTCGGGATCGACCTGGTCAAGGACCCGGCGATCATCGAGCTCGCCTACAACGACGCGGCGGGCGTCACCAGCGCCTTCAACCGCAACGTGCTGACGGTCCTCAACCGCGAGCTCGACGCCGACTTCCCCGTCGACGAGTACGAGCACGTCGCCTTCTTCGACCCCGACCACGAGTGGATCGACATCCGCCTGCGGGCGGCCCGCGACCACACGGTCCGGATCGGGGCGCTCGGGCTCGACGTCCCGTTCGCGGCCGGCGAGGACCTGCGGACGGAGATCTCGAGCAAGTTCACCGCCGAGCGGATCGCCGCTGACCTCGACGCGTCGGGACTCGCCCTCGACCAGCTGCTGAGCGACGACGACGGGCGCTTCGGACTGGCGCTCTGCCGGCGGGCGGACGCAGCCTGAGGCCCGCCCCGCACGAGGAACGACAGCTAGGGCGTGACGGCCCCGGCCGGCGGCGTCGCGCCGCCGCTCGCCGCCCCACCGCTCGGCGCGGTCTCCGAGGCCGGCGGAGCGGTCGGCTCGGTGGTCGTCGGGGTCTGCTGCTGACCGGCGGCCCCGGGGGTCGCGGTGGCCGGATCGGGCGTCGTCGACGGCGTGGTCTCGGTGGTGCTCGGCGCGGTCGTCGTCGTCGGCGCGGTCTTCGTCTTCGTCTCGGTCTTGGTCGTCGTGGTCGTCTTCGGCTTGTCCTTGTCCTTCGACTTGTCCTTGTCCTTGTCCGACGACGTCCGGGCGGCCTTGCTCCCCGAGAAGAAGGTCGTGTTCCCACCCCCGGACGCCGAGCCGCCCGCGATCAGCTCGGGGACGGTGACGGCGGTCGCGGCAATCGCAAACCCGAGCAACCCGGTGATCAGGGCCAGCCGCCAGCGATGACGGAACGGCCGCTTCGCCGAGTAGATCGTCATCGGCGCGGGGTCGACCGACGCACCGCTCGGGCCGTCGAGCTCGTACGGCGGAACGCCGGGATCGTACGGCGGCTCCCCCGGGTCGTACCCCGCACCGGGGCCGCTCCGCGGACCGGATCGGCGCGGCCGTACCGCGGTCGGCACAGCGGGCCCGCCCGCCCCCACCGAGCGCAGGGTCCCGTCGGCGGGTGCGCCCGCCGCCGTGCTGGCGCTCCGGCGCCCGACCGGCAGGGCCTGCGCGACCGACGGCAACGCCTGCGAGACGACCGCCGTCGGCCGCCGCAGGCCCTCGCGGAAGAGCGCGACCGCGACCGGGGTGAACGCCGCCGAGGCGAGGGTGCCCGGCGCCCAGACCTTCGAGCAGATGAACGCCGACGCCGCCGAGGCGATCGCGGTGATGATCAGCGTGCGGAGGTCGAGCCCGTCGCCACCGGAGCGCGGCGCGGGGGATGCGGTCGTGGGGACGTGCGCGGTTCGTTCGTCGGGAGCGGCCATAGAAGAGGAACGGAGCGTCCGGAAGCCGAACGCCCACCCTTCGGTTGTAGCGCACCCGGCCGCCCCCGCGCGACACCCGAAGGCGACGAGTGCCCCACCTCACGGAGGCGGAAGCAGCCGTTTCGGCGACCGGCGAGCGCTCTCGAACGAGGGCCGCCGGACCACGACCCGTTAGCGTGGAGCGTTCCGCATGACCGATATCGAGACCACCCGCAGCTGGCCCCACGCCGAGCTGGTCGCCGACCTCGCCGCCCTCCGCGAGGCCACCCCGCTGACCCACTGCATCACCAACGTCGTGGTCGCCGGGTTCACCGCCAACCTGCTGCTGGCCGTCGGCGCGTCGCCGGCGATGGTCCACGCCCCGGAGGAGGTCGCCGACCTGGTCCCGGTCGCCGGCGGCCTGCTCGTCAATCTCGGGACGGTGACCGCCGACCAGGGCGACGCCGCCCGGATCGCCGTCCGCGTCGCACAGGAGCACGGGACGCCGTGGGTCCTCGACCCCGTCGCCGTCGGCCCGCTCAGCATGCGGACGGCGCTCGCGCGCGAGCTGCTCGACCACGGACCGGCCGTGATCCGCGCCAACCCGTCGGAGACCCTGGCCCTCGCGGGGGTGCGCGGCGTGCCCGCCGCCCGCGGCGTCGACGCCACCCAGGGCCCCGAGGCGGCGCTCGATGCGGCCCGTGCGCTGGCCCGCCAGACCGGGGCGGTCGTCGCGGTCAGCGGCCCGACCGATCACATCGTCAGCGGCGACCAGCTGATCACCGTTCCCGGGGGCGACGTGCTCCTGACCAAGGTCACCGGCGCCGGCTGCGCGCTCGGCGCGCTGATGGCGGCGATGCTCGCCGTGACCCCGGACCCGCGGCGGGCGGCGGTCTCCGCCTCGGCCCTGATCGCGGTTGCCGCGGAGCGCGCGTCGAGCGCCGCCCGCGGTCCCGGCTCGTTCGCGGTCGGCCTCCTCGACGAGCTGTCCCGGATCGACGCCCACACCGTCTAGGGCGGGCCCACCGGGTCGTTGGCCGGGGACCCGCCCGCGGCCAACGCCGCGTCAGCGAAGGCGCCGACGCCGTCGCGACTCTCGGCCGAGACGCAGAGGACGGCGGCCCGCTAGCCGTCGAGTCGCTCGACCAGAAGCGATGCGTTCACGCTCGTCTGGGTGCCCCCGGCCAGCGTCTGGAGGGTCACGGCCGCGGCCGACTGGTGGTTGCGGAGGGTGATGACGTCGCCGGCGAAGAGGCTCACGATCATCTGCCCCTTGTTCTGCTGCGTGCCCGCACCCGACCCGTAGACGCCGCCCGGGACGGGTGCCCCGTTGACGAAGACGGCGAACTGGTTCGGCTCGACGCCACTGACGGCGAACTCGATCTTGTAGTCGCCGCTGGCGTCCACGACCAGCGTGGACGTCCCCGGCGCGTGGTGCAGGCCCGACGTCAGCGTGCCGTTGTCCGAGAACTGCACGTCGGCCTCGATCGCCACGACCTGATTGGTGGTGTTGAAGAGGTAGCCGTAGGCCACGAGCCCCCGCTCGCTGTCGGCCCCCGGCGCCCCTTGAGGACCGGCCGGCCCGGTCGCACCGTCGGCGCCGTTCCAGCCCGGGGAGCCCTGGATCCCCTGGGGACCGGTGTCGCCCGTCGCCCCGGCCACGCCGGCGGCACCGGTCGCCCCGGCGGCACCGGTGGCACCGTCGACGCCGGGCAGACCAGCGATCCCGGTGGTACCAGCCGCACCATCCGCACCGGTGGCACCGATCGTCCCGGCGGCGCCGGTCACGCCGGTGACCCCGTTCAGGCCGTCGGCCCCGGCCGCCCCCGTGACGCCGGCGACGCCCTGGAGCCCCTGGGCGCCGGCACTGCCGGCCGTGCCGGCCAGCCCCTGGAGGCCGGTCGTACCGGTAGCCCCCTTCGCTCCCCGGGCGCCCTGCTCACCGCGCGCGCCACGCACGCCCTGCGGGCCGCGCGGCCCGCAGCGGATCGGGCGGGCCTTGGCCCGCTCCGCGCCGAGTCGCTTCGCCTCGGGCTTCGGGAACGGGCACTTGATGCCGTTCCCCTCCACCGCCTGCGCTTCGCCCGCGAGCGCCGAAGCCAGCGAGACCGCGAGGACCACCGTCAGGCCGAGCTTCCGACGGGACGACCTGTGATGAACCACTGGTTGCTGGTTGCGCATCCGCGGAGTCAATCAGGTGGCGCTCGACCCCTCGGTCCGGCTCCCGAGGCCGTCCACCGCCCGCCGCGCGATCGCGTCGAGGCACTCACGCTGGTTGTTGATCGTCTGGGAGCGGTGCAGCTCCGGCAGGTCGTCACGTTCGAGCAGCCGCTGGCAGGCCGCCAGCGACGTCTCCAGTGCCCCGACCCAGTACGCGGTGATCGACAGCTCGAAGAGCATCCCCCACGCCCCGACCCAGGTGGCGACGAAGAGCATGTCGGACGGCTGGGGACGATCGACGCCCCGGAGCGCGAACAGGTGGGCGGACTCGTAGTGCCCCCGGGTCCGGAGCTGCGCCGAGAGCACCTGCAGTGGCTCGAGTCGCTGGGGCCGCATCTCCCAGGCGGAGATCAGCGTCGCCATCGCCCGCGGCCAGTCGATCTCGACCAGCAGCGATCCGGCCTGGTAGCGGGAGAAGAAGACCTCCTCCTCCCAGCCGCCCATCGCCGCCCGACGCTCGTACCACTCGATCGCCTGCAGGCGATGGCCGAGGTCGCGGTGGGTCTGGGCGAGGTAGAAGGTCGCTCGCGCGTCCTCCGGGTCCGCCTCGACCTGTCGCTCGAGCAGCTTCAGGTCGCGCTCCCAGCGCGGCTTGGCCCCCTCGCGCGTGACCGGCAGGTGGACCCACCGGACCGTGTCCCCCGGCAGCGGAGCGATCCGGCCGTCGACGCCCAGCACCTCGTGAACGACCCCGCGCCAGCGACCGCAACCGCGACGGACGAGCCGGACGTGGTGGGCGTGCTCGGTCAGGGCGTAGTCGTAGCGCGCGGTCAGCGCCGCGGTCTCGGGCGCGGCCGCGGCCACCGCCCCACGCAGTTCCTGCGCGCCGTGGAGCTCGTCGTCGCAGTCCGCCCACACGCACCAGTCGCTGTCCAGCGCGTCGAACGCGACCTGGCGGGCAGCCGCGAAGTCGTCGATCCAGGTGAAGTGCTCGACCCGGCAGGTGGTCCCGGGCTGGGTGGCGGCCCACTCCTCGAAGCGGGCGATCGTCGCGTCCTGCGAGCCCGTGTCGACGAGCACGACCTCGTCGAACGCCCCGTCGCAGGAAGCCAGCAGCCGGGGCAGCGTCTGCTCCTCGTCGCGCGCGATCAGTCCGAGGCCGACCGTCGGACGGGGCTTGCGCTCGTTCACGCGGGAACCGTAGCAACGGCAACCGGCACGGCTGGTGTCCCGCGCTCACCCTGCGAGGGTCACGCAGCCGATTCGACGATGCTCATCTCGACGAAGACGAGCACCACCACCCCCAGGATCAGCAAGAGCGTGCCACCACAGACCACGAAGAACCACCGGGCGAACCGGCGGAGCAACTCTTCGGCGCTCGTGTCGTACATCGTGCGAGCAGCGTAGCCCCGCCGCCGCGTGCCACCAGCGGCTTCGGGCGTCACTCCACCCCAGAACGACGAAACCCCCGCAAAGCGGGGGTTTCGGTGTCCTCAAGGAACGGGAGCGACGGGACTCGAACCCGCGACCTCCGGCGTGACAGGCCGGCGCTCTAACCAACTGAGCTACGCCCCCTGAGGCAGGCAAGTATGCACGATTGTCCTCGATGATGCGGCGACGTTCGCGACCCGATTCGGGGGACCCCGGAAGACCCCGCGACCGCGGCCCCACCGAACCACCGTACGCGGATCTCGCCGAACGGCGTCGATCCCGTTGCGACGAGACCGGGCGCCCGGCCCACCAATCCACCGTTCGAAGCCGGTCGCCATCGGCGTCGCCCGCGCCGCCCCGTTGACCCGAGCGACCGCGAGCGCGATCGACCGCCCGTCAGTGCCCGAAGGCGGTGCGCCGACCGACGCACGCACGCAGGCCCGGCACGCGGACCGCCGCCTGCCGCAGGCGCTCGACCGGCCGCGGCCGGATCAACGCGTCGGCCTGCGCGTAGGCGACCCTGGCCGCCTCGTAGGCCCCGCGCCGCGCGAGGCCGGCCCCAAGTGCCCGCAGGTCGGCCGCCTCCGCCCGCCGGGAGACCGGGCCCCGCACGTGCGGGGCGTGCGCGCGGTGCACGCGCAGCAGCCCGACGGCCTGCTGGACGAGATCGTGCGTCAGCCCACCCGGGTGGCGCCGACAGCGGATCTCGGCCCCGAGCACCGCGACGAGCTCGCCCTCGCGCTCCAGCAGCCGCAGCCACAGGTCGAGGTCCTCGGCGTACCGCAGATCGGCGTTGAAGCCCCCGACCGCGTCGAAGGCCGCCCGCCGCACCACCGTTGCCGACGTGCACAGCGGGTGCCGCTCGTAGACGGTCGGCAGGACCAGGAACCAGCGGTGGGCCCCGTGGTGGAGTCCGGCCCAGCCCTCGTCGACCGGCAGGTCGTCGGGACCGACGAAGCGGGTGTCGCCGGTGAAGATCGAGGCCGAGGGGTTGCGACCGATCGCGCGCCGGTGCGCGGCGAGGTGCTCCGGCGCCCAGACGTCGTCGTGATCGCAGAAGGCGACGTGATCGACCTCCTGGGCCAGCGCGGCGACGCCGGCGTTGCGGGCCCCGCCCGGGCCACCCGAGTGCTCGAGGCGAACGATTCGCGCGCGGCCGGCGTGCTCGGGTGCGAGCTGCAGCGGACGCGGGGATCCGTCGTCCACCACCACCACGTCGACCGCCGGCTCGCTCTGCGAGAGCACCGCATCGAGCGTCTGCACGAGGTACGGGCTGAAACCGTGGACGGGGATGACGACGCCGAGGCGCACCGCGGGCCAGCCTAGCCGAGCCCGCCGAGCAGCCGAACCCGGCCAGCACCAACCCGCTCCACCCGGCGGATCGGGTAGCGTTCGATCCCCGTGGGTTCTGCCGATGAATTTGAGCCGCAGGTCAACGCGGAGTCGCCGGTCGGCGACTCCCCGGAGACGCCGTTGACCACGGAGGCCGCCGCACCGCCGGACGCGGGCGATCCGAGCCCGCCGCCGACGCCCTCCGAGGGGGCCGCTACGGCCCCGGCCGACAGCACTCCGGAGGCATCGACCGGCAGCGCGCCGCAGCCCCCCGAGGGCACCGACGTGACCCCCGAGGCCCAGCCCGAGAGCCCCTCCGGCGCGCCGTCCGGCAGCGCACCGCAGCCGCCCGCCGACGAGCAGCCCCCCGCTGAGGCCGCGGGCGACCAGCCCAGCGCCCCGCAGGGCGACGTCGCCCAGGAGCAGACCTCTGCCGAGCAGGGGACGCCGGACGCCGCCGAGAGCAGCTCCTCGGAGCAGGGCTCCGAGGACGCCGCGGCGACGACCGAGGGCGAGGCTGCTCCCGCCGAGCAGCACTCCGACGACGCCTCCGCCGAGGGCAAGTCCGAGGGCGAGAGCAAGTCCGAGGGCGAAGGCAAGTCTGAAGGCGAGAGCGAGGGCGGCGACGGCCCGAAGCGCAAGCGGCGCCCGCGTGGCCGTCGCCACGGTCGTGGCGGAGGCCAGCGCGGCGGCCCCCGGCGCTTCCAGTGGGATGAGGTCTTCCTGCGTCAGCGGCTCGAGCTGCTGCGCGCGATGGATCCCGATCCGGTCGCGATCGCCTGGGCGGTCGAGAACGGCGGACGCTTCGACGTCGCCGACATCCTCGCCGGCGAGGGCTCGTCCGGTCGCGAGTTCGGCCGCCGCGCCTACGCGGCGACGCCCGAGACCGACGATCAGGCGGCCTGGATCATCCTCTCGGCGGTCCGCGCCCGCGACATCATCCCGCTCGCCCGCGAGGCCGTCAGCGGCACCAGCGATCAGCGCGAGCAGGTCAAGACGGCGATCGAGCGGCTGGGCATCGCCCGGATCAACCCGGCGCTCCAGGGCGAGCGTCCGGCGCAGCAGGTCTTCGCCGAGCGGGCCCAGCGCGTCGATCTGACCGGCGAGGGCGGCGAGGAGCAGAAGGCTGCCTGGGCGCTGCTCTCGCTCGCTCGCCCGCAGGACGTCCGGACGGCTGCGGCTCCGCCGCGGCCGCGCAGCGCCCCGAGTGGCCGCCCCGGCGACGACGACCGTCGTGGCCGTCAGCGTCGCGATCCCGGCATTCCGGGCGGCGTCTTCTCGGTCGGCGAGTCCGGAATCGGCGGAGAGCTCGGCGCCAAGCTGCGTGCCGCACTGGCTGCCGCCGAGGGCTCCACGCCGGACGAGCCGCCTGCCGCGCCCGAGTCCGACGCGCCGGAATCCGCAGCACCCGAGTCCGACACGCCGGACACCCCCGCCACCGACTGATCGGGCGGGACCACCGGCCGGCGCTCCGAGCGCCGGCCGCCCGAGCGGGCAACGACCGCCGCTCTCCGCACCCGGGATCCCCGGGCGGCAGCTCCGGCCCTTGGCGGCCACGGAGGCCGCCGGGACCGTTGAGGCCGGTCAGCCGGGGCCCGGCGGGCCCCGCCGGTCAGGCCGCGGGGCTCACCACTCGGAGGGGGGCGGAACGTTCCGCAGCCCCTCGTCGAGATCGCCGGCACCGGAGCGCACCCCGACGGCCTCGACGACCTCTTCCTCGGCCTCCTCGAGCTCCTCGTCGTGATCCCCGTCGCAGAGGACCCGGAAGTTGCCCGAGGTCCCTGCGTCGCAGTGGATCGTGATGCCGGGGAGGATCGTCTCGCCCTCGTCGAGACCGAGGCGGTCCATGTCGAACGCCGACAGACCGATCCCGTAGGCGTTGTGGGTCGGGTTCTCGCGGTCGTGCGCGTTGACGGCCATCTGGAACGCCTGGAGGTTCTTTGCGATCTTCGAATGGTCCGACATGACTTGCCTATAGGCTAGCGCGCCGACGCGGTACCCTCGACTTCTCCCCGGGGCGCGTAGCTCAGTTGGTTAGAGCATCCGGTTTACACCCGGAAGGTCGCCCGTTCGAATCGGGCCGCGCCCACTACGCCTGACGCCGCCGGATCCGCCGCCCCACTCGCGGATCCGACGGCGACCGCATCGCCGCTGGAGCCCGGTACGGCCGCCCATCTGCGCCCTGCCCGACGCGCGATACCGGGCCCGCCACCGACTGGCCGATCACGATCGACGCCCGCTGGGCTCCACAGGCTCTCTGCGTCCTAGACTTGATCGATGTCGACCCGCCACGGCGCGATCGTGAGACTCGCGGGACTCGGCATCACGCTCGCTGCGTTTCTGGCGGTCTTCGCCGTCGGAGGCGCGGTCGGCGCCGGCACCATCCGAGACTGGATCGAACCGGCTGGGGTCGCCGCCCCGCTGCTCTACCTGCTCATCTCGGGCGTCCTCGGCGCCCTGCTCGTCCCCGGCGCCGCCCTCGCCGCTGCCGCGGGCCTGCTGTTCGGCCCGATCGCGGGCGCCCTCATCTCGCTCCCGGCGGCCGTCATCTCGGCGGTCCTCGCACAGCGCTTCTCGCGGCGAGCCGGCGGGACGGCGTTCAACCAGCTCTCCGGGCCGCGCCTCGTGGCCCTCTCCTCGTTCGCCTGCCGCCACGGCGTCCGCGCCGTGATCATCCAACGGCTGCTGCCGGCGGTCCCCGACGGCCCGCTCTCCCACGCCTTCGGGCTGGCCGGGGTACGGACCCGCGAGATCGCCCTGGGCACCTTGATCGCCTCCGGCCCTCGGGCGCTTGCCTACGCCCTGCTCGGCTCGAGCGCCGGCAACCTCACCGGCCCGAACGCGATCGCCGGCCTGCTGCTCAACATCGGGACCGGCGCGCTCGGACTCGCTCTCGCGTGGGTCGTCTTCCGCAAGGAGCGGACGCGGGCGCAAGCCCTGCGCGACGCAGTCTCGTGCCCGGAGCCGAGCAGCCAGATCGCCACAGGCTCCGATCCACGTGCGATCGCAGACGCTCAGCCGAACTCCAGGGCGCCGTCCGATCAGCTACACGAACGATCTACGGCCGAGGCAGCGGCCCCCTAGCCGCAAAGCAAGGATCGAGGGTGTAGTCGAGATCCCCCATCGCCGACTACACCCTCGAAGCCTCGTCCCGTCCAGCGCAAAGCACTGGCTCGCGCCCGCCGAAGCGGACGCTCCCCAACGTAGACGCTCGGCAGACACGAAACCGACGCGAAATCTCAAAATCAGCCAAAGTTGGCGCGTTGCCGCTCATTTTTGCCGTCCGCGCCCCCAGATCTGGACGTTTGATGAACGATTCGGCAGCCGCTGGACACCCAGAAGCAGACGTCTGAACGATCACGATGGCCTCCGCGCGCAGCGTCCAGGCCGGCACAAGCATCCCGCCGGCCCCACATCGGCACCGCCCACAGAGCCCACGCCCTCGCGGGCACTGGTCCGCCAGGCCTGCCCCAAGCGACCCGGTCCCGGGAGCCGCCTCACCGTCGCGGGAGCCCCGCCGCCCGCAGCGGCCCGCGGTAGCCCGCCGCCCCCGGCGACGCCGTGACGCGCGGCGAGGTGGCCGCCCGGGTCTCCGCCAGCGGACTGATGCGGATCTACCGTCTTGGTGACCGACAATCCGCATCAGTTCACGGCGGGATCGCCCATCAGGCCTCGTCGATGGCCCCGATCGTCAGGTCATGCGATCGATCGACGGGGGCCAGAGAGGCCTTGTCGCGGCGAGCCGCTTCCAAGCCCGGCCCGCCAGCCGTACTTCCGCACTCCTGAGCCCCCGCGCCCGCGCGCCGCCCCGCGAGCGCCCCCACGCCCGGCCACGCCGGCCGCCGCCGCTAGCCCCCCTACCGCCGTCCGCTACGAAGCCGGTCGGCAAGAGCGGCCCGCCGACACGCGACCCCGTTCTCAGCACCCTTACGCCGGCGGCAGGAGTCGACCACGACGACGCCCTGCACCCACGCGTCTCATCCCCATCGCGCGCTCTGCCGACCGGGCCAGCCCTTCGGCCAGCGGCCCGGCATCCGACCAGGCGCCGCCGACCCCAGGGCAGCCCCTCCCTCACCAGCCACGAACCCACGACCCGCCCACGGCGACCAGACCACCGCCGGCCAGCACCGACGCCCAGGCACACGCACCAAGAGCCTCGGCGGCGGCCGGCTGCCGGCAGTCCTCCGCCACTGACCGGCGACCAGACGCCGGCAGTCCTCCGCCACCGGCCGGGAGCCATCACCGGGCCGTGCCGGCCGGCCGGCCACCAAGTCGACCCGACCGGTCCCGAGCCAGGCCGGCCCCAGCCACCAAGCCGCCGAGCGGCCGCGGGCCCCGCGGCGCGCGCAACGCCACAAAAGTCGCCCAGGACCACCAGGAGCCAGAGCACCAGTTTCGCGCAGAACGTCCCAAACGCGCCCGACCCAGCCCCGACCCGACCCGACCCCAACCCGCCCCGGAACCCGACCGGCCCAAGCGACACCCCAGCCACTTGCACGCACCAGCCAACCATCAAACCACAAAAAAGCGCCCCGCCAAACTGGCGGGGCGCAAACTAAATCCGGCGGCGACCTACTCTCCCAGGCCCTTGCGGGCCAAGTACCATCGGCGCTGAGGGGCTTAACTGCTCTGTTCGGAAAGGGAAGAGGTGTATCCCCCTCGCCATAACCACCGGAAAATCACGAGAAACCAGCCCACCCGGGGGTCTCTGAAAACTACACAGCGGGTATCACAATTACCGTCAAGCCCTCGGACCATTAGTACCGGTCTCCTACAGACATCACTGTCCTTCCAGATCCGGCCTATCAACCTGGTGG
>NZ_JBWDOG010000010.1:0-172255 GCF_056269115.1 Patulibacter ginsengiterrae | reverse complement strand
GCAGCTGCACACCCGTACCGCTACCGGTCAGGATGTTGCCCAGGTTGAACTGGACCGGACCGACCTTCTCCGCCGTCGCCGTCACGCCGTTGACCGAGCTGACCGCCCAGTAGAAGGCATCCAGCAGCGGACCGAAGAACCAGTTGTCCGAGACGATGCCCACGAGCCCGCCGGGGACGTCGAGCTTGGTCTTCACCAACGTGTCGGCACCGACGGCATCGACGAACGTCGTGTTGTCGCCGTCGATCACCCGCAGGCCACCCTGCAGGATCAGATGCTTGTTGATCGGCACGTTCTGGTTGCCGAGCTTGATCGACCCAGAGCTCGTATCCGAGTAGACGCACTGCGTCAGCGTCGTGTCGTTGTACGGGCAGTACCTAAACGGCGCGAAGTCGCCGGTTGGCACCCCAGCTGACGCCGAGGTCGCGGTCACCGCAACCGCCGCGGCCGTCGTCGCGAGAGCCGTAATCGTCCGAATGGTCTTCATGGTCCTGTGTTCCCTTGTCGTTTGCTCTATTTAGAAAAGGTCGGCAATCCCGCCCTGCAATGCCTCGACCGAGGCCCTTTCGGGTGCCTCGGGCGGACCCCCGCCGTAGCGGGGCGGCAAGGACTGGGAACCTCGCCGCATCGGACCGAAACTCAACTGGGGCGCCACTTCAGCATTCGCGATCTTCAAGAGACATCGGGTGTTCGATGAGTCGATCGGGCCTGTTCGGCATCGGCCGGCTGGGCGAACTGGCGCTAGCTGACCACACCGGCCGTCGCGTGTCAAGGATGTTTTCGAAAATCGATGCAGAGGCAGCACAGAGCCTGTCCTTATCTTGACGCCACGTACGCACACCGCGTATATGGCACCCGTCGTAGGCGAGGGGACAGTCGGGGCCGGCGCGCATAGCCCAGTCGGCAAGGCAGATCGAGCCGCATCCGCGGCTGGCCAGGCCGCATCACCTTCGACCAGCGAGCTACCGCCGCGGGCCAGACCCCGTCGACCGCATGGCGTATATCCGGCTTGCAGACGCGGTATACAAGACGCGCTGTGAGGATCGCCTTCTTGCGCGAACGGCCTGATCCAGAGACGCACCGGGACGCCACGCCCCCGCCGGGCCAACCGACCGTTCGGCAGGAGCTCTGGTGCGGACGGCGCCCGGGTCAGGTCGCGGCGAGCCGCTACTCCACGCCGACAGCTCCCGCGTGAACAGCGTTCACCCTCCCGTCCGAGCCGTCCGACCCGCCCCAGCAATCGTTCGTCGAGCGAAGGAGATCGGTGGTGCGCAACCCCGAGAGCCAAGGACCGCCGTGACTGGCGGAGGTCGGTCTTCGCCCCCGCGCGTCTCGCACGACGACCTTGACACTTGCCGTACGCGTGTCCGGCTACACCCCGACGCAGGCCGGGAGGGCGCAGAGCCGGCGAGGCGCTCCCGACCGCAGCGATTCGCGTGGCAATCCCGGCAGCGCGACCGCCGCCGGGCCTCCGGTACGCAAAACGGGGCCGGAGCGCAAACCTCGCGCTCCGGCCCCGTTGGTCCCGCGGTGACTCGAGCCCTGTGGGCCCTGAGTTTCCTACCCGCCGCTACGACAGCGCCCCGGTCCAGGGCAGCGCGTAGCGGCGGGAACTGCGGCTAGCGCCGGGCGCGCGCCTTCTTCACCGTCACCGTGCGCGTGATCTTCTGCGCCGCCTTCGCCCCCTTAGGCGTGAAGGACGCCGTCAGGCGGATGCGGACGGCGCGGCCGCGGGCGACGTCACGACGGGCGCTCGCGGTCAGGCGGGCCCCGATCGAGGCGACCGTCGCGCTGCTGATGTTGCGGCTCGAACGGCTGACGCCCTTGCCGGTGAGGGTCAGGCGGCCCGGGCCGTTCAGACCCGAGATGCGGAGGGCCGTACGGCTGGGCGTCTGGGTCGTCTTGACGACCCGCATCGCGCAGGAGTCGGCACCGATCGCGATGCTCCGGCGGACTCGCGCACCGTTCTGGCCGTCGAACGTGACCCCGGCCGCCCGGCTGACGTCACAGACGTTCGCCGTTGCACCCAGGATCCCGTGCTTGCCGCCGTCGATCTCCAGCCGGAAGGCCGCGATCGGGGCGTCCGGCACCGAGCGGAACGTCGTCGTCAGACGACGCGCCGTGACGTCGCTGTCGGCCCAGAGGTCGAGCGGCACGCCCTGCCCCTCGAGCTTCAGCCACAGCTTCGGCAGCGTCTTGATCGTCTTGCCCGTCTCCGACAGACGCGTGCCCTCGACGAAGTACACCGGGCCGCTCAGCGGCTGGTGCAGCGCCGGGGTGCGCGCCGTAGCGCGGCCGACGATCGAGGACTCCGGGCAGGCTCGTGCTGCGGCCTGGGCCGGGGTGCACAGTCCCTGAGCGTTGTCGGCCTCGAGGGCCACCGCCAGCGGCAGGTCGACCTTGACGCCCTTCAGGCCGGCCTGGCCGAAGGTCTGCGAGAGCTCGGCGACGACACCGGGGTGCCCACCCTTCTTCATCTCGGACTTGCCGGTGAAGCTCATCTTCAGGGTCGGATCGAGCTTGAGGCTCGAGCAGCCCTGCGCCTGGTAGCGCGACGCCACGTTGACCGCGGTGCCGGCCGTGCTGGTCAGCGTCCCGCCGATCGACTGCGGAGCGCAGCTCGTCGCGTTGAACATGAAGTTCGGGCGATCGAGGGCGATGTTGATCGTGCGGATCTTCAGCGGGATCCCGCCGAGGATCGTCGGCAGCGGATCGGCCGGAGCCGCGACCTTCGCGTTCGCCGCATCGACGTTCAGCGGCGAGCGGACCACGACCAGGCCGAGGTCGATCGGGCCGGCCTTGGCCCGGACCACGATCGAGAGCGAGAACGGGGCGCCCTTGTACGGGCCGCCCATGTAGACCGCACCGCCGAGGCTGTACGGGTTCGCGCCGGGACCGGCCGAGACCGTGGTCGACCCAACGCGGGACTCCTCACCGCAGCTGCCAGCCGCAGCCTGCGCCTCGGCGCAGAGCGGGACCGTGCTCAGCGTCGCCAGCAGACCCGACGGCAGCGCCAGCGAGATCGCCTTGAGCTCCTGGTCCGCGTCGGTCCGGCTGACCGTCATCGTGAAGGGCGAGAACGCGCCCGCCATCGGGTTGACCGTGCCGGCCGAGAAGGTCGGCGCGAACGCGCCGGTCGGGCAGGCCTGGTCGATCGTGAAGTCGCTCGTCCGCGTCACCTGCTGCCCCGCCCACGACTTCAGGGTGGTGCTGGAGGTCTTCGTCCCACAGCTGGTCGGGTTGACGAGCGGCGCGCGAGCCCCGCCCTTGAGCTGGACCCGCATCCGGCTGAACGGCATCTGCGGGGTGTCGAGGAAGCGCGTCGTCAGCTGGCCCGTCTCCGGGTTCGCCGTGATCGCGCCGCGGAGCTTGATCCGCACGCCCTGACCCTCCGCGACCATGAACATCCGGTACATGTCGCCGGACATCGGGTCGTTCGACTCCTGCGTCCCGAGGTAGACCGAGCCGGTGAGGGGCTCGGACAGCAGCGGGGTGTCGATCGTCAGCGAGCCGATCCGGGAGCTCCCGGGGCAGCTCTCCTCGGCATCGGACCTGAGGCCGAGCTGCGCGTCGGTGCAGGCACCGAGGCCGTCCGCGGCCGACGGCGAGATCGCCATGCCCTCGGGCAGCGCGACCTCGACGTTCTTCAGCGGCGGCGTCGCGAGGCTCTCGGGAACGTCGCTGAACGGCACGCCGATGTCGACCGACAGGCCGGCCGGCGCTCCCGCACGCTGGTTGTCCGGCTCGACGTCGACCGTCGGCTCGAAGGGCAGCCGGTCGCAGCCGGTCGTACCCGGGGCGCCGTCGTAAGCGTCGCGAGAGACACGGTCATGCTGCCACGGCGTGACCGCGATGTCGGTGACCGGGTTCGGTCCGTCGCAGCGGGACGGGTTGGTCAGCAGGGCGCGCCGCGGAGCGTCCACCGTGCAATTGGTCTCGCCGGTTTCGAGGCACATGCCGCGCTCGGCGTTATGGCGCGGATCTGCAGGAACGCCCCAGAGCGTCAGCGACGTGTCAAGAATCGGAAGCGCGTTCGACACGTAGTTCAAGCGAGCGCTCATCCGGTAGCCGCCATCGGAAGCTGCGGCGTTGGTCACGCCGCCGCTGACGATCACCGCGGTGGTCGAGACCGTGAAGCCGAACTCCGCGGGCTTCCCGGGGGCGGGGGTCAGGTTGTACAGCGGCCGCGTGAGCGGAAGCCCGGGGCCCCCGAACATCACGGTGGGAATCACGACCCCAATCTGGGTGTTGCTCGGGCACGGCCGCGTCGCGTCGACGATCGACTCGAACAGCGTGCCGCGATCGCAGGTCGGGGTCGCCTTCGGGTTCACCACCATGCCGGGCGGGAGGTCGACATCGATCTGCCGGACGTTGCCCTCCGGGGTCAGGTCTCCGGTATCGCTCTCGGTCGAGTTGAACGCCAGACGGGTGGTCAGGTACGACGGGTGCGAGCCTGCCTGCGTCGCCGGGTCACCCGGGTTCGCGTTGTGGATGAAGTTCGGATCGACGGTGTTCGACGCGACCGCGTCGAAGCTCCCCGGCACCAGGCCGAAGTTGTCGCCGAACGCTGCCGAGGCCGTCGGCGCGCCGACGAGGCCGGCGGCCAACAGGCCGACGAGCATCGTCGCCCAGCGGCCGCCGCGCTGGCTGCGCCTGCGCCCCATCTGCTCTGCGTTGGTCACGTGCGTCTTCCTCTGCGTGGTGCGGTCGCCACCGACCGCCTGAACGTTCACGAAGGGCATCTCAGGCCCCCCGACCGTTGCGAGCGGCGGAGCGGACGATGGTCTCCGTCCGCGTCACCGACCGCGTCACCTGCGAACTGGCCGCCCGGAAGCGAATCCGCAGGCGCTTCCCCTGCGCGAGCTGCTTCCGCGCGGTGCTCGACAGCCGCACTGCGAGGTTGACCGTCACCGGACCTGTCTGGCGAACCGTTCGGGTCGCGGTCGCCACAGTCCGTTGGTGCCCACCGATGGATGCGGTAGCCCGAACGCTGACCTTGCCGCCACCGACGAGCTTGATCGGCAGCTGCACTCGGCTCCCGCTAGCCAGGCGGCGACGCACGCTGCTCGACAGCGCCCCGACCTTCAGCGACGCCTTGGGAGCAGCCTTCTCCTCCTTCTCCGGAGGGAGATTTCCGCCAGCCTCACCGGTGCTGCCCGAACCGAGCAACGTCGGCGGGTCGCTCTGCCGGCCCTGGCAGGCGTCGCCCGTGCACGGCGCCGCGCCCGGGTCGGGTTCCGCGAACCCTCCCCCGACCCGTGCCGTGTAGACGTCGATGCTCTCGTCGACATCGGCCGGGACGAGCCTGGCTCGGCTGCTGAAGAACACATCGTCGCCCGAGGGCGTCGTACCGAACAGGAAGGCATGGCCACGATCACGGCCGCTGCTGATCATCGAGAGCTTGCCGTCCTCGAGCATGTAGACGTTGCTCTGCCCGTTGCTGGCGCCCGGCAGGACCGCGTCCCTGGTGTAGAAGAACACTCGGCGCCCGTCGGCGCTCATCGTCCGCGACCGGAACGGAGCGGGATTGCCGAGGCTCAGGGTCGACGCGTAGGGCGCGGCCAGGTTCGCGGCGAAGCTCGGCTTGGAGCCGTCGGGGCGGCAGGAGACGCAGGAGACAACGTCGTCGGCGGCGCTGTACTTGTAGATCACGTCCTTGCCGTCGTTGTCGTAGTCGGCGAGGACGGGGGCCCTCGAGCTGAACGCCAACGTCTGTCCGTCGGGCGTCACCTGGACGTCCTCTGGAGACGGACCGACTGCTGCGACGTAGGCACCGGTGTACTTGGCGATGTAGTGCGCTTCGCCACCCCGGAGGAGATACAGGTTGTCCGGGCCATCGTTGCTCTGGCTCGCGTCGTTGAGTCGACGACGGGTCGAGACGTAGACCGATTTCCCGTCGTCCGAGACTCCGACGACCCTACGGACCGCCGGTGCCTGGTCGCCCGCCAGGGACTGCGGCGTGAGGTTCTTCAGTTGCCCCGTCCCGACGTCGAACATGTAGAGGTCACCTTCCGTCGGGGAGGTTCCGTACGCGCCCGAGGAGTACGTGTTCGCGTCAGGGGTCAGCGAAGCAGCGCTCGTGAAGAAGACCTTCGAGCCGTCCGCCGACATCGCCTGGTAAGCGGCCATCCGGTCGTGGTCGCCCGAGCTCCCGCCCTGGGAAGCGGAGGCCTGAACCGGAGCGCCCCCGTCGGCCGTCACGTAGACCTGCGGGATGTTCGTCAGCGGCGCCGAGTAGGCGATCCGGCGACCGTCCGCGCTGATCGACCGCTGGTTGGGAAGACCATTCATGTTGCCCGAGGTCGGCCCGGCAGCTCCCATTCCGGCGTCCGCGTCCGGCGCGACAAGGCGCAGAACCCCGTTGTTCCACGCGTAGAGGTTCCCGTTCCCGTCCACCGGATCCCCCGGCAACAGCGCATCGCGGGCGACGAAGACCCCCTGGGACAGGTCGTCCGATACGCCTCGCACCAACGGCACCAGGGCACTGGGGGCGAAGATCGGACCGTACATCTCGGCCATGACGCCCAGGTTCGGCGTCAGCAGGGTATCCACGCCTCCCTTACGAACGAACACGTTGGCCTGCCCGGTATGGGTGCCTTCCGCCAACGGCTGATTCGATACGAGCACCGTGTCCGAGAGGTCTGCGGTAGCCGCCATCACCTCGCCCGTGCCCAGGGCGGCAGCCGGGCTGCCCACGGCTCGCGGCGTCACCGACGTCGTCTGCCAACCGTCGGTGCCACGAACCGCCTTGTAACTCGTGTACCCGAACGAACCGATCGACGTCGCTCCCGCGAAGCCTCCCGCAGCAACGAACAAGGCCCCTGAACCGTCTGGCCTGACCTGGAAGCCCGTACTCCCGACTTGGGTCTTCCCGTTCGAGAACAGCACCGGCTGGGCGACATCCACGCCGTTCTTCTCAGGCGGCGAAACCATCTCCAGCGCGCGGCCGTTGGGCAGTCCCGGCGCGCCGGCCTGCGGAAGCGGCCCTGGGGTCGCGGCCACTGCCGTGCTCGCCAGCCCGATGCCCGCAACCCCAGCTACGCCGAGCGCTGCGGCGGCCCGCAGCAGACGCTGCCGCGAGCGGCGCCCTCCCACAGACTCACCGTCGCCAACGGCGCGTGCGCCGTTGCTACGCCCCCCACCAAACCCTCGTGTCATGCGCTGCTCCTTCACGTTGCTCTCTCCCCTGTCAACCGCGACCACCTCAGCGGCCGTCGCGTCCTACATCGCGCTTACGGCGGCGAGAAGACCAGGCATACCCACCCGGTCGTGGTCACCGCCCCGCCGCCCTCTCGGTCAGGTGACCGTCACTCCCGGCACCGAGAAGTTTGCAGAGACCGTGCTGGCGGTGCCGATCCCGGGACAAAATCCGGTCGTCGAAATCCGTAGCGGCTGGTTTACCAGTTGCAGCGACGACGGGCTGCCGTTCGCCCACGTAGCGCCAATCGTTGTCGGCGCCGTCGGGGCGAACGTGACCGTGCAGAGGCCGCTCAGGTAAGAGATGTGGATTCCCGCCATGGGGAACGCGATCGTTGCCGTGCCGCTGGCCCCGAACTCGACGTTCCAAGGTGCCGGCGAGGTGACGTTGTAGTGCCCGAGCGCTGAGCTGCAGGTCGTGAACGCCGGCGCCGCCAGGGTGAGACTCGCAGCGGAGCCCCCAGCCGGCGTCACCCCCGTCGACGTTACCGCGTTGCAGGTCAACGTCTGGGTACCCATCACGAACTGCCAGTTGATCGCCGTCGCGGTGAACGCGGTACTCGGCGGACTCACGCTGAGCGCCGAGGCGGTGCTCGCCCCTAGCGCTGCCGCCAGGATCGTCGCCGTGGTCGCTGCGGCCATCATGCTCTTGCGCAAGATTGTCCTGTCATCTCGAATGGTCTCTCGCCCCGACGACATGCCCGCCGGGACCCGTTTGTCGCGGAAGACGAGCTGTCCGCGTGAACGGGCCGGGGGCCGCTCGTGCGAGCGGCCCCCGATTCCTACTGGTACTGCGGTGCTGAGTGGACTAGCTGACCGTGACGGTCGGCGAGACCGAGTACGTGGCCGTGAACTGGCTCGTGGTACCAACGCCGGGGCAGATGCCCGACGTCGTGATCGGGATCGACTGGTTGGTGATCGTGATGCTCGACGTGGCGTTGTCCCAGGTCCCGCCAATGGTCGTCGGGCCGGCCGGCGAGACGTTGATCGTGCAGAGACCGCCGAGGTACGTGACCTTCACCCCGGCCTTCGGGATCGTCAGCGTGCCGGTCGTGGTCGACGTCGCCGTCAGCGCCCAGGAGCCGTTGGTGGCGTTGGACGTCACGTTGAAGCTGCCCAGCGCCGAGCTGCAGGTGTTGAAGCTCGGGGGCGAGAGCGGAACGACGCCGCCGGAGGCGGGCGTGGTGCCGTTCGTCACCGAGGTGACGCAGGTGAGGGTCTGGCTACCCGCAACGAGCTGCGAGTTCGTGGACGTGCCGACAACGGCGGTGTTCGCCGGGGTGATGGTGACCGCGGCCGCGCTGCTCGCGCCGACGCCCAGGGCCAGAACTGCTGCAGCGGACACGGCCGCCGTCATTGCCTTACGCATGTGTTTCTCCTCGTACTCGGGTTTGAGTCACGAGCATCAAGTCGATGCCGGACCCTCTGACTGGTGCTGCGTTCCGCGGAATGGAGCTACTCAAACACCGGACGGATCCCCATGTCAACCGAAGTTGTCCAGAAAATTTCAGAGCACGGCCTGAATCGCGCACAAAGCCCTGCAAAACGGCATCTTTACATTTTGAATCTTTCCGTCCGTGTACACCGCTCGATCGGCGCCATCGCTGTTTGCTTACAGTGTCTCGCGTCAGCGCGGCGCCGACGAGCGCTTACGGCACAGCGTGTTTCAGATGGATTCTGGCGGCCCCGGCGGCACCCGAAGCGGCCCCCGTGGGGCCCTGCTCCCGAGCCACGCGCAGCTTCACGAGGCCCGCAGACCGGCGGCGCGACCGCCCGAAACCCCAGACGCCAACGTCCATACTGGATGGTCAGAGCCGTCCGGGTGACCCGCGAACGATCGGCGCGCTCGAGATTGCGCGCCACCGGGACCGGAGACGGCTCCGTACGATGCCGGACTCGTTCGGGCGGAATCCACCGTGTCTCAACGGACGCGCGACGCCTGCAGCTGAGCAGGCTGCCGCCGAACCCCCGCCACCACTGCGGCTACTCCGGTACGGCCGCCACCGGCCTCCGCCAGAGCGACGTGCGGGCGCCCCTGTGTCCGCTAGCGGATCATCCCGCCGGCCACCGTGTCGTTCGTTCCCTCGTCGATGAGGATGAACGCCCCGGTGGCGCGGTCGCGACGGTAGGGGTCCGCGACCAGCGGGCGCTTGACCCGCAGCCGGATCCGGCCGATGTCGTTGAGGGCCAAGCTGGCCGCACCGTCGACCGTCTCGCGCTCGAGGGTGCGGAGGTCGAGCCGATCGACGATCGCCTCGACACGAGCCGGCGTGGTCACGGTCGTGTGCTTCAACAGCAGCCGCTGTCCCGGCTGGAGCGGCCGGTCGGACATCCAGCAGATGTCCGCCTCGAGCTCGCGCAGGACCAGGCCGTCGGTGTCCTCGTGGGCCCCGACGATCGTGTCGCCGCGGCTGACGTCGACGTCGTCCTCGAGGTGCACGACGACCGACTGGGGCGCAGTCGCCTGCTCGAGGTCGCCGTCGAAGGTCTCGATCCGCGCGATCCGGGAGCGGACGCCGGAGGGCAGGACCTGGACCTCATCACCCGGGCGCAGGACGCCGCCGGCGACCTGGCCCGCGTAGCCGCGGTAGTCGTGCAGCTCGTGCGAGGCGGCGACATCGGTTCCGCCCACCACCCCACCTGGCCGGATCACCCACTGGACCGGGAAGCGCAGGTCCGTCAGGTTCCGGTCGCTGGAGACCTCGACCGTCTGGAGGTGGCCCAGCAGCGTCGGATGGTCGACGTCGTCCGGGTACCAGTCGGGCGTGTCGCCGCGATCGACGACGTTGGTGCCCTCCAGCGCGCTGATCGGGATCACGTGGATGTCCGGGATCCCCAGCTGGGCGGAGATCCGCGTCGTCTCGGCCTCGATCTCCGCGAAGCGCTCCTGCGACCAGTCGACCAGGTCCATCTTGTTGACCGCGAAGGTCACGTGACGGACGCCGAGCAGCGAGGCGATGAAGGTGTGGCGGCGGGTCTGCTCGATCACGCCCTGGCGAGCGTCGACCAGCACGATCACCAGGTCGGCCGTCGAGGCCCCCGTGACCATGTTCCGCGTGTACTGCACGTGACCCGGGGTGTCGGCCAGGATGAACGACCGGTCGCCGGTGGTGAAGTAGCGGTAGGCGACGTCGATCGTGATGCCCTGCTCGCGCTCGGCGCGGAGGCCGTCGGTCAGCAGCGAGAGGTCGACGGTGCCGGCACCGTGACGACGGACCGAAGCCTCCTCGACCTGCTCGAGCTGGTCGACGAGGACCTGCTTCGAGTCGTAGAGCAGCCGGCCGATCAGGGTCGACTTGCCGTCGTCGACGGAGCCGGCGGTGGCGACGCGGAGCAGGTCCGCGGAATCCAGGTCACGGGGGACGGTCAGGATCTCGGGCGTGGCCATCAGCAGCTCCGGTCGGTGGGACGGTGGACGAGCGGGCGCACTAGAAGTACCCCTGGACCTTGCGGTCCTCCATCGCGGCCTCGGAGACCCGGTCGTCCGCGCGCGTCTCGCCGCGCTCGGTGACCCGGGTCGCGGCGATCTCGGTCACGACGTCCTCGAGCGTCGCCGCGGTCGACTCGACCGCGCCGGTGATCGTCAGGTCGCCGACCGTCCGGTAGCGGACGCTGAGCGTCTCGACCTGCTCGCCGTCGTGCGGCGGCAGGAACGGGGAGACGGCGTAGAGCATCCCGTTGCGGCGGACGACCTCGCGCTCGTGCGCGAAGTAGATCGACGGCAGCTCCAGCCGCTCCTCGGCGATGTACTGCCAGACGTCGAGCTCGGTCCAGTTCGAGATCGGGAAGACGCGGACGTTCTCGCCCGAGCGCAGCCGGCCGTTGTAGAGGTTCCACAGCTCCGGGCGCTGGTTCTTCGGGTCCCAGCCGCCGAAGTCGTCGCGGAAGCTCATGATCCGCTCCTTGGCCCGGGCGCGCTCCTCGTCGCGGCGGGCGCCGCCGAAGCAGGCGTCGAAGCGGTGCTCCTCGATGCAGTCCAGCAGCGTCTGCGTCTGCTGCTGGTTGCGCGAGCCGTTCGGCCCGCCGACCTCGGCCACGCGGCCGGCGTCGATCGTGTCCTGGACCTTCGCCACGATCAGCCGCTCACCGAGCTCCGCCACGCGGCGGTCGCGGAACTCGAGGACCTCGGGGAAGTTGTGCCCGGTGTCGACGTGGACGAGCGGGAACGGGAAGCGGCCGGGCCGGAAGGCCTTCTCGGCCAGGCGCAGCAGGACGATCGAGTCCTTGCCGCCGGAGAACAGCAGCGCCGGCCGCTCGAGCTCGGCGGCGACCTCGCGCATCACGTGGATCGCCTCGGCCTCGAGGGCACGGAGCTTGGTCAGGCCGCCGGGGAGCTCTTCCTCGGCGGTCGGGATCGCGGTGGTGCTCATGCGTCCTCCTGGTGCAGTCCGCACTCGGTCTTCTCGCTCATCGCCCAGCGGCCCTCACGGCCCTCGCCGACCTTCGTGCAGGGCACGCAGCCGATCGAGGCGTAGCCGCGGTCGTGGAGCGGGTTGTACGGCAGCTTGCGCTCGGCGATCCGGGCCCAGACGTCCTTGTCCGTCCAGTCCGCCAGCGGGTTGACCTTGACCAGGCCGAAAGCGTCGTCCCACTCGACCTTGGCCGCGCCGGCGCGGGCCGGCGACTGGTCGCGGCGGATCCCGGTGACCCAGGCGTCGAGCGTCTGCAGGCCCGCCTTGAGCGGCGCCACCTTGCGGATCGCGCAGCACTGCGACGGGTCGCGCTCCCACAGCTTCTCGCCGTGCTCGGCGGCCTGCTCGGCCAGCGTCGGGCCGGTCCAGCGCTCGATCTTGGTGTCGTAGCGCTGCTCGGTCTCCCGCCAGAGGTCGTAGGTCTCGTCGAACAGGACCCCGGTGTCGAGCGCGAAGACCCGCGCGTCGGGCCGGGCCTCGAACAGCAGGTCGAGGAGGACCGCCTCCTCCTTCTGGAACGAGCAGGCCAGCGCGATCTGCGGGTGGTACTGCTCCAGCGCCCAGGCCACGACCTCCGCGGCCGACGACGCCTCCAGGTCCGGCAGCGCCGTGGCGCCGGGGGTGTCGTCGGGGGAGGAGGTACGGGTCATGCGGCGGCTTCCGGAGGGGTCGGGATCGACGTCCGTCGCGCGCTGCCCGCGGTGGGCGGGCGCGTTCGGCGAGCAGTCGGGTCGTGGGGCTAGTCGGCCACCGGGGTCGCGGCCTTCTTGACCGGTCCGCGCTTCGGCGGGTTGCGGAGCAGGTCGAGCTCCTCCGCGGTCAGCAGGTGCTCCTGCCACCAGTCCACGTCGACCCGGTCGCTGAAGGCGCGGAAGCTCTCGTCCTCGCCCTGACGGTGATCGCGGTAGAGGTCGAAGACCTTGACGAGCTTGTCCTCGAGCTCGAAGTGCGGGATCTTCGGCAGCACGACGGTGTTGAACTGCGGCGTCTCGGAGTTCAGGCCGCTGACGCGCCCGCCGATCCGCAGGTCCATCGCCTCGATCATCTCGCCGTCGACCCGCTTGAGCGTGCCCTCGATGCCGACGTCGCCGATCTGGTGCTGGGCGCAGCTGGAGTTGCAGCCGGCGAAGTGGAAGCGGAAGTCGTGGCCGAGGTCGACCGTGACCCGCTCGTCGAGGTGGTCGACGAGCTCGCGGACGCGGTCCTTCGTGTGGACCTTCGCGAGTCCGCAGAACTCCTTGCCGGTGCAGGTCTGCGTGTTGCGGACGAACGGCTTCGGCTCGACCGGCAGCTGCTTGGCGAGCGGCTCCTCGAGCAGCGCCGCGACCTGGTCGTTCGGGACCCACGGCAGCAGCACGTTCTGCTGGTGGGTCAGGCGCACCTCCTGCTTGGAGGAGTACTTGCGCGAGAGCCGCGCGAACTCGCGCAGCTGCTCGGCGGTCAGGCGACCGACCGGGACCGTGAAGCCGACGCAGCTGTGCTCGCCGTCGGCCTGCGGGGTCACGCCGATGTGGTCGTGGTAGGGCGCCTCCTCGACCGCGGGCGCGGCGTGGCGCGGGTCGCGGCCCATCGCCTCGACGACCTTGGCGCGGAAGGCCTCGGGGCCCTCGTCCTCGATCAGGAACTTGAGGCGCGCGCGACCACGCTTGCGGCGCAGCTCGTCGCTGTCGCGGAAGACGGTCAGGATCCCCTCGATCACGCTGGGGACCTCGTCCTTCTCGGCGAAGACGTCGATGTCCTTGGCGAACATCGGGTCGGTCGAGAGGCCACCGCCGACGCGGAAGTTGAAGCCCTTGCTGCCGTCCTCGTGGATCGCGCCGACGAGCGAGAGGCAGTTGATCAGGCCGCGGCCCTGGCCGGTCGGGCGACCGTTGATCGAGATCTTGAACTTGCGCGGCAGGTTCGAGAAGCGGTGGTCGCCGAGGAAGTGCTGGTGGACGAGCTCCGACGTGCCGAGGCCGTCGGCGATCTCGTCGGCGGCGATCCCGGCGAGCGTGTTGCCGACGATGTTGCGGGTGACGTCGCCGCAGGCGCCGACGCTGGTCATCCCGACCGCGCCGAGGCGGGCGAAGATGTCCGGGATGTTCTCCACGCGGATCCAGTGGATCTGCACGCACTGGCGCGTGGTGCAGTCGATGACCCCGCGACCGTAGTCCTCGGTGATGTCCGCGAGCACGTCGGTCTGGTCGGCGGTCAGCGCGCCCTGCACGACCTTGGACCGGAGCATGAAGTGCCCGTCCTTGGTGTTGTGCGCGTAGAGGCCGTACCACTTGAGCCGCATGATGTCGTCGGCCGTGAGGATCTCCCAACCCTCGGTCGACGCGCGGATCAGGTCCTCGTAGACGTCTAGGCCGTCCTTCTCGAACTTGGCGGCCTCGGCCTTGTTGCGCTTGACGGGCTTGGCGGCGGCTTCGGGCTGGTTCATCGGTAGGCCCCCGGGGAAGACGAAAGAGGTCGGGTCCACAAAGGTAGCAAAGCGCACAGGGATTAATGCAATATCGGGAATCCGGGTTTATGTCGTAGGGCGCCCGAAGCCGACACGGAACGGGACGAGCCCGCGACGGGTCGCGACGGAGCGCGGTCGGACGCTGCGACCCAGACCTCCCGACGCGCAGGGGTGGTCGACGACGCACACGGAAGGCCCGTGACGAAGATCCGGCGACCTCGGTGATGAACGCGCGGCGACGCCGGCCGCGCGGGAGCGGAGCGCTCGGGCTACGAGGCCCAGGCCGCGAGGCCGTCACCGGCCGTCGCGTCCCAGCTCGCGCCGCGACCGACCGCCTCGAGCCGCGCGGTGCGCGTCCAGGCGTCCGGAGCAGCGGCGGCCCCGTCGACCGCGACCGTGGTCTCCCGCAGGAACTGCTCGACGGCCGCGACCAGCGCCGCGGCCTCCTCCGGGGAGGCGGACGCCGGGATCTCGATGCGCACGGGAGCGGGCTCGGCGGACATGCCGGAAGCGTAGCGGGCAACGCCCGCTCGGCTGGGCCGACGGCGGCACCGCCCCGACGACGAGGGGGATGGACGGGCGATCGGGCCTCGCCGCCGACCGGCCTGCCTAGGCGTCCAGAGCCCCCGCTGGACCGATGTTGACGGCATATAGTGCCGCCGATGCGCGTCGGCGCCCTGATCGACCTCGCCGATTCCGGACCGTCGTACCGCAGCGCCGAGCCGCTCCAGGCGCTGGCCCGCCGGGGCCACCAGATCGTCCCCGTCGAGGTGATCGGCGGGCGCGTCGACATCACCGCGCTCGAGACCTGCGACGTCGTCCACGTCTACCGCCAGATCGCCCCCTCGACCCTGGAGATCGCCAGCCGCCTGGCCGGCCGCGGGATCGGCGTGGTCTGGGACAACGACAGCGACGACTCCGTCGCCCGGCCCGCCGTGAGCGCCCGGACCGTGGCCCGGTCGCGCGCCGAGCAGGCCGCCCGCTTCAAGCTCTCGGTCGAGATCGCCCGCTGGGCCAGCGGCGTGACCGTCACCACCGAGCCGCTCGCGCAGCTCTACCGCGAGGCCGGCGTGCGCCGGGTCGACGTGGTCCCGGAGGCCATCCGCGGCGGCGATCGGACGCCCCGCCCGCACACCGGACTGGTCGTGGGTTGGGTCGCCAGCCCCGAGGAGTGGGCCGACGCCAGCCGACTCGGGATCGGGGAAGCCCTGCAGCGCCTGATGGACGCGCACCCCCACGTGCGGACGGAGTGCATCGGGGCCGACCTGGAGCTGACCGGGCGCTACCGGCACGACGCCGCGCCACCGGTCGACGACGAGCCCGGACGGATCGCCGCGTTCGACATCGGGATCGCCCCGCTGGCGGACGTCCCCTTCAACCACTCGCGGTCGAGCATCCGGGTCAAGGAGTACGCCGCCTCGGGCGTCCCGTGGCTGGCCTCCGACCTCACGCCGTACACCTCGCTCGGGGCCGAGCAGGGCGGGGCGCTGGTCGGGCCCGGGGAGTGGCTCGGCGCCCTCGACCGGCTCGTGCGCGACGAGCAGCAGCGCCAACGGCTGGCCCGCAACGGGCGCGCCTGGGGCGCCCGGCAGACGATCCAGGCGACCGCCGATCACTGGGAGCGGGCCTTCCACGACGCGGCGACGGCGATCGGCCCGCGGACGACCCTCCGCCCGACCGCCGTTCATGCGTTCCGGCGTCCCGCCGGCGGCTTCACCAGCGGCGGCGCGGTCCGGCGGGCGGTGCGGCGACGGAGCTGAGGGGGGACGGGGGGGCGTGTCCCCGAGCGGGATCGGCAGGCGAGGTCGGCCGGTACGCCCCGTACGCTCGGCCGATGCCGTCGATCCCCGTCCTCGACCACGACGCGGTGCTCGCCGCGGTCTCGCCCGCCGAGGCGGTCGCCCGGACGCGCGAGGCGTTCGTCCGCCACGCCGAGGGCGCCTGGCGGATGCCGTCGAAGGTCTACCTCGACAGCCCGCCGTTCGGCGACTTCCGGGCGATGCCCGCGCTCGGCGACGGGGTCGCGATGCTGAAGTGGATCTCGTCGTTCCCGGGCAACCCCACCCGCGGCCTCGCCACCGTCCAGGGCGTGGTCGTGCTCTCCGACGCCGAGACCTCCGTCCCGCTCGCCCTGCTCGACGCACGAGCCGTCACCGCGCTCCGGACCGGGGCGATCGCCGCCGTCGCGGCCGAGGCGCTGGGCGTCCCCGGCGCGCGGACGGTCGGGATCATCGGGGCCGGGCTCCACGGCCAGTGGGCGGCGCGCTGCCTCGCCGCCGTCGGCTACGGGCCAGGGGTGGCCTGCGACCCCCGGCCCGAGGCGGCCGAGGCCCTCGCCGCCGAGCTCGGCGCGGGCTGGCGGGCCGGCACCCGCGAGGAGGCGCTGGCGCAGGACGTCGTCTGCTGCGTGACGCCCGGGACGACCCCCGTCGTCGAGCGTCGCGACCTCCGGCCGGGCCAGCACCTCAACATGCTCGGCGCCGACGGACCGGGCAAGCAGGAGGCGACCGTCGAGGCCGTCGACGCCTGCTCGCTCTTCTGCGACGAGTGGGCCCAGGCCAGCCACGGCGGCGAGCTGACCGCCGGCGTCGCGGCGGGCGTCGTCACCCGTGAGCGGGTCACGGACCTCGGCGCGGTCCTGACCGGCGCCGCGCCCGGTCGCCCCGACGCCGCCGCGACGACCCTCTTCGACTCGACCGGGCTGGCGATCCAGGACCTCGCGATCAGCCTCGCCGCGTTCGCCGCCTGGCGCGAGGAGCGGATCGACGCGCCCGGCGTCCCGCTGTAGCGGCGGCCTCGCGACGAACCCGGCCGGCGGTCCGGACGGACGGGCCGGTCCGAGCGGCCAGGGTCAGTCGACCAGGAACGCCCGGACCTGGTCGAGGTGCTCCGGGATCGCGAGCAGGAACGAGTCGTGCCCCCACGGCGACTCGACGTTGCGCCGGGTGACGGTCGCCCCGCGGTCCTGCAGCTCGGCCTCGATGTGGTCGGAGTGCTCCGGCCCGAACCGCCAGTCGCTGGTGAAGCTCTCGACGAAGAACCGCGTCCCCGCTGCCGCGGCCGCCGCGACCCGGGCGTCGGCGTCGTCGCGCGCGAACGGCTCGAAGGCGTCCATCACCCGCGTCAGGTACAGGTAGCTGAGCGCGTCGAACCGCTCCAGGAAGCTGGCCGCCTGGTAGTCGAGGTAGTGCTCGATCTCGAAGTCCGGGCGGAACCACTCGTGCCCGTCCCGGGCCAACGGCGCGTCGGGATCGCGGCGGGCGCGGTCGAACTTCCAGCGCAGCGCGTCCTCCGACACGTAGGTCACGTGACCGAGCATCCGGGCTGCGGACAGGCCCGCCGCCGGCAGCCGTCCCGTCCCCGGGTAGCGGCCGCCCTGGAAGTCCGGATCGCGCAGGATCCCGGCGCGGGCCGCCGTCGAGAGCGCGATGTTCTGGGCGCTCAGGCGGGCCGACGCGCAGGCGATGACCGCCCGCTCGACCTCCTCCGGGGCCTGCAGCGCCCACTCCAGCACCTGCATCCCACCGAGCGAGCCACCGACCACGGCGTGGAGCCGGCGGATCCCCAACCGCGCGACCAGCGCCCGCTGCACGCGGACGAGGTCCGCCACGGTGAAGGCCGGGAAGTCGAGCCCGTAGGTCTCGCCGGTCGCCGGGTCCTCCGACAGCGGCCCGGTCGTCCCCCGGCATCCGCCGAGCAGGTTCGCGCAGACGACGAAGTAGCGATCGGTGTCGACCGCGCGGCCCGGACCGACGAGCACGTCCCACCAGCCACGCCGGGCCGGATCGCCGTGGTGCCCGGCCGCGTGCGCGTCACCGGTCAGCGCGTGGCAGATCACGACCGCGTTGCTCGCTTGCGCGTCGAGCGTCCCGTAGGTCTCGTAGGCGACCTCGACCGGCGCGAGCGTCGTTCCGTTGTCGAGACGCAGCGGATCCCCGTCGTCGAAGAGGACGACCCGCTCGGTGGTGACCAGGCCGAGGCCGGGTCCCAGATCGAGGTCCGGACGGTCGGGTTCGATGGTGCTGTGGGTCATACGCTGCCCCCTACTACACCGGTTCGGGGGGTTCCGAGGCGTTGGCGGTGGTCGGCGGGGCGGCCGAACGGTTGGTCGAGGTCGGCACTCGGGACGGCCGTTCGCCCGTGTGGGGCGGGAGAACGGCCGTCTGGAGCTGGCGGCTGGGTGCTAGCCCTGCGAGGCCGCGAGCGCCTGGTCGAGGTCGGCCAGGATGTCGTCGATGTGCTCGATGCCGACCGACAGGCGGACCGTGTCGGGCGTGACGCCGGCGGCGGCGAGCTCCTCCGCGTTCAGCTGCGAGTGGGTCGTCGAGGCGTTGTGGATCGCCAGCGACTTCGCGTCGCCGATGTTCGCCAGGTGGCTGAAGACGTTCAGCCCCTCGATGAACGTCCGGCCGGCGTCGAAGCCGCCCTTGACGCCGAAGGTGACCAGCGCGCTGGCGCCACCCTTGAGGACCCGCTGGGCGACCTCGTAGTAGTCGCTCGACTCGAGCCCGGGGTAGCTGACCCACTCGACGGCGGGGTGCGCCTCGAGGTGCTTCGCGACGGCCAGCGCGTTCGCGTTGTGGCGCTCCATCCGTAGGGCGAGCGTCTCGACGCCCTGGAGGATCAGGAACGCGTTGAACGGCGAGAGCGCCGCGCCGGTGTTGCGCAGCAGGACCGTCCGGGCCCGCAGGACGTAGGCGACCGCGCCGGCCGCTTCCGTCCAGACCACGCCGTGGTAGGAGGGATCCGGCTTCGCCAGGGTCGGGAAGCGGTCGGGGTGGGCCGACCAGTCGAAGTTGCCGCTGTCGACGATCGCCCCGCCGATCGAGGTCCCGTGACCGCCGAGGAACTTCGTCAGCGCGTGGACGGCGATGTCGGCGCCCTGCTCGAAGATGCTCGCGCCGATCGGGGTCGCGACGGTGTTGTCGATGACCAGCGGCAGCCCGGCGGCGTGGGCGGCCTCGGCCCACTTGGGGATGTCGAGGACGTTCAGCTTCGGGTTGCCGATCGTCTCACCGAAGACCAGCTTGGTCTTCTCGTCCGCCACCCGCGCGACCGCGTCGGGATCGTCGGCGTCGACGAAGCGGACCTCGATGCCGTACTGCGGCAGCGTGTGCGCGAAGAGGTTGTAGGTCCCGCCGTAGAGCTGCGAGACGGAGATGATGTTGTCGCCCGCGCCGGCGATGTTGAGGACCGCGTAGGTCGTCGCGGCCATCCCGGAGGCGGTCACCAGCGAGGCCGCACCGCCCTCGAGCAGCGCGAGCCGCTGCTCGAGCACGTCCCAGGTCGGGTTCATGATCCGCGTGTAGATGTTGCCCGGCTTGGCCAGGGCGAACAGGTCCGCACCGTGCTGGACGTCGTCGAACACGTACGACGTCGTCTGGTAGATCGGCACCGCCAGCGCGTTCGTGGTCGGATCCGGCTTCTGCCCGCCGTGCAGGGCGATCGTCTCGGGGCGGTAGTTCGGCTGCTGGTCGGTCATCGGGGCTCCGTGGCGGGGTGGTTCGGCGGTTCGGGTGGGTGGTTCGGTCGGCGGGCCTAGCTGCGCTCCGGAGGGCGAGCGGGGATCGAGCTCGATCCGCCTTCGCCACCGGTGGGCACCCTGTCCGACCTGACGCGGCCGCCGCGAAATATCCTAAACCAAATCGGGTTTAGAACTATTCACGTTGGCGCTGGACCCGGAGGCTATCCGGGGCGGGCGGGGCGCGGGGGTTGGGCGAGACGAGGGGCCATCGCCGCCCCTCCTCCGGGGGTGGCGGGGGCCCGGAGGTGGCGGGGGCCCGGAGGTGGCGGGGCGGGCGGGGCGGAGCGGCCCGAGGTGGCGGCGACCCGAGGGTGGCGGGGCGGGCGGCAGGCACCGTTGCATCGTTCTCATTGAGCTTTGCCACCCATACGGTGGCGAACCTCAAAGAGAACCGACGGGACCGGCCATGCCCGGCGAACGTGCTGGCGACGGGACGGAATCGAGGCAGTCCTGGCACGGGATCGGCACGCTTGACCGGTTGAATCGCCACCGGGCCCGGGCGCATCATCGCCGACATGCCACCGCTCGCCGCCCGCGCCGCCAGGCTTGCCACCAAGCAACACGGAGTGGTGACCCGGCAACAGCTGCTCGCCCTCGGCTTCACACGGCGCAACCTCGATCGCCAGATCGCCGCGGGAAGGTTGCTGCGGTTGCACCGCGGGGTGTACGCGGTCGGGCATGTGGCGATCGAACCCCACGGAATCTGGATGGGCGCGGCGCTGGCCGGCGGGGAGGGCGCCGCGATCAGTCACCGCGCCGCCGCCGCGCTCCACGGACTGCTGCCTGTCCCGCACGGCCGCACCGACATCACCGTGACCGGGCCCCGGGGCGCCCGAACGGGTCTCGTGATCCACACCGGCGCGCGGCCGGACAACGTCACCGTCGTGCGCCAGATTCCGTGCACGACCATCGCCCGCACGCTGGTCGACATCGCCTCCACAGGCAACGTCCCCGCCACCGAACGCGCCTGGAGGACGGCCGCATCGCGGCGGCTGATCCACGCGATCTCGATCGACCGGGAGCTGGCCCGCGGACGGGCAGGCTCGGCCCAGATCCGTCGCCTCCTGGATGAGCACGGCGCCCAGCTCGGCCAGCGAACGCGCGAGGAGCTCGAGCGCCGCGCGCTCTCCGCGATCCATCGCGCCGGCGTCTCGCCGCCCGCGTCGAACCAGCTCCTCCACCTTCGCGATCGCCGCATCGAGGCCGACCTGCTCTGGAGTCAGCCGCGACTCATCGTCGAGCTCGACGGGTGGTCCACCCACGGAGACCCGGACGCCTTCCAGGCCGACCGGCAGCGAGACATCGATCTCCAACTCGCCGGCTGGCGGGTCGCCCGACTCACCTGGAGCGACATCACCGTGCGCGAGCAGACGACGATGCGTCGACTCCGTGCCCTGCTCGCCCAGCCGCCGCTGCCCGCTGCTCCAGGGTGGAGCGGAGGACCGGTACGCCGATGAGGCATCCGCCCCCGGCGAAGGCCGTGGCGCCCAGCGGCCGGTCCCGAGCTCGGGAGCGTCGACGTCGACGGACCCGCGCAGCCAACGCCGCAACCGTTCTCTTTGAGGTTTGCCCCCTATGCGGTGGTCAACCTCAAGGAGAACGGCGAGCCGCTCCTACAGCGGGATGTTCCCGTGCTTGCGCTTCGGGACCGCGACGCGCTTGGTGCGGAGGACGCGGAGGGCGCCGGCGACCTTGGCGCGGGTCTCGGAGGGCTCGATCACGTCGTCGATGTAGCCGCGCTCGGCCGCCACGTACGGGTTGGCGAAGCGCGCCTTGTAGTCGTCCATCAGGACCTTGCGGCGCTCTTCCGGCGTCGGCGAGGCGGCGATGTCGCGGCGGTAGATGATGTTGACCGCGCCCTCCGCACCCATCACGGCGACCTCGGCCTGGGGCCAGGCGAAGTTGAAGTCCGCGCCGAGGTGCTTGGACGCCATCACGTCGTAGGCGCCGCCGTAGGACTTGCGGGTGATCACCGCGACCTGCGGGACCGTCGCCTCGGCGTAGGCGTAGAGCAGCTTGGCGCCGTGGCGGATGATGCCGTTCCACTCCTGCGAGGTGCCCGGCAGGAAGCCCGGGACGTCGCAGAACGTGACCAGCGGGATGTTGAAGGCGTCGCAGGTGCGGATGAACCGGGCGGCCTTCTCGGACGCCTCGATGTCGAGCACGCCGGCCATCTGGTTCGGCTGGTTGCCGACCAGGCCGATCGCGTGGCCCTCGATCCGGGCGAAGCCGACCAGGATGTTGCGGGCGAAGTGCTCGTGGACCTCGAAGAACTCGCCGTCGTCGACGACGAGCTTGATGACCTCGCGCATGTCGTACGGCTTGTTCGGGTTCGCCGGGACCGCGTCGTTCAGCTCCGGGATGTCGCGATCGACCGGGTCGTCGGTCGCCACGACCGGCGAGGTCTCGAGGTTGTTCTGCGGCAGGAACGAGAGCAGGTAGCGCGTCTCCTCCAGCGCGTGGTCCTCGTCCTCGTACGCGAAGTGGGCGACGCCCGACTTCGTGTTGTGGCTCATCGCGCCACCGAGCTCCTCCATCCCGACCTCTTCGCCCGTGACCGTCTTGATCACATCGGGGCCGGTGATGAACATGTGGGAGGTCTCCTTGACCATCCCGATGAAGTCGGTGATCGCCGGCGAGTAGACCGCGCCACCGGCGCACGGCCCCATGATCAGCGAGATCTGCGGGATCACGCCGGAGGAGTCGACGTTGCGCTGGAAGACGTCGCCGTAGGCGCCGAGCGAGACGACGCCCTCCTGGATCCGCGCGCCACCGGAATCGTTGATGCCGATCACCGGGCAGCCGATCTTGCCGGCCAGGTCCATGACCTTGCACATCTTCTCGCTCATGACCTCGCCGAGCGAGCCGCCGAAGACGGTGAAGTCCTGCGAGAAGACCGCGACCGGACGGCCGTCGATCGTGCCGTGGCCGGTCACGACGGCGTCGCCCCAGGCCCGCGACTTCTGCATGTCGAAGTCGTGCGTGCGGTGCCGGACGAAGGTGTCGAGCTCCTGGAAGCTGCCCTCGTCGAGCAGCTTCTCGATTCGCTCGCGCGCCGTGTACTTGCCCTTGGCGTGCTGCTTCTCGACGGCCGTCTCGGACGCGGAGTGGATCGCTTGATGCCGAAGGTCCCGGAGGAGCGCGAGCTTCTCCTCGAACGTCTCGGGCGATTGCAGACGCTGGCTCATGGGCGGCGGATGCTATCCGCGCGCGGCCCGTCGGCGCCGTCTGCCGCGGTCCTTCCCCGACCGACGGGGGACCTGCGCCGGTTCTGGGCCGCGTCGCCCGGCCGCCCGGAGGCGTTGCCCGAGGCGCTCCGCCCCGGCAGCGGCGGCTGGAGCGACCGGCGGCCAAATGCGACCGCCGGTAGGGAACCACGCCGGTCGACGTCGGCGGGGAGCGGCCGGGGCCGCGGGCGCTAGGCGCCGGGCTTGAGCGTCATCACCAGGACGGCGAGCACGGCCAGGCCGGCGGCAAGCAGATGCAGGCGCGCGAGCAGGGCGGTCGCGTCGGTCACCGCGACCGTGCCGTCGCCGGCCGGGCCCGTGCCCTTCGCCAGCTCCTCGGCCCGCGGGACGATCAGCGCGCCGTAGAGCCCGAAGAGGACGATCAGGATCAGGAACGGGATCGCGACCCACATCTCGGACATCACGTCGGCCTTCAGGCCGAGGTAGATCCCCGCCGCCAGGACGACGACCATCGCCGGCGTGACGATCGTCCGGCCGATGTGGGCGACCGCACCGTAGAACGGCCGCACGGCGTCCGGGTGCTGGCGCTCGAGGTAGGCCACGATCGGCGGCACCGCCAGCGTCCCACCGAAGGCGAAGATGGCGCCGATGATGTGGATCGCCTTCGCGACGGAGTAGAGCGTGACGACCGCAAGCATGCCCGCGAGGGTACCGGCAACGCGCCTCTCGCTCAGCGCAGGACGAGCGACGAGCGGAGGCCGCTGCCCGGAAGCAGGTCCCGGATCGCGACCGGGTGGACCATCACCGGGCGGTCGGAGCGCCAGACGAAGACCCGGTACTGCCCGTTGCGCTCGGCCCGGACGAGCTGCATCCCGGCGGCGGGGGGCGGCGGAGCGGCGACCGGCGGCGGCGCATCGTCGCCAGCCTCCGCGGGGCGGTCGATCAGCGCGACCGAGCGGACCCGGACCGGAACCCCCGGGTCGATGAAGCGCAGGCGCGGCTCGTAGAAGCTCCCGGCGAGCGGCTGGTAGCGGGCGATCGACAACAGCTCCGGCCGATCCGCCGCGACGTCGGCGACCGCCGCCTCGAGCGCGCCCCGCCAGTCGTCCCGCTGGTAGCTCGGGTTGACCGCTACGACGACGACCACCACCAGCTGGACGACCGCGACCGCGAGCAACGCGACGACGGCACGGCGGCCGAGCCGCCAGGCGCCGAGCGCCGCCAGGACCGCGAGCGGCGGCAGCAGCAGGACCCAGTTGCGGGTCAGGGCGACGTCGAAGCCGACCACCAGGGCGACCAGCGGCACGATCCAGACCGCAACGACCATCGCGGCCAGGCCGGTGGCGCGGGTCGCGCGGCCGTCACGCGGCCAGGCCCCGGCGAGCACGAACGCCCCCAGGATCACCGCGAGCACCCCGCCCAGCAGGACCTCGGCCGGGGCGTCGTAGCCGACGGCGAACTGCTTCGGCGTCTCGATGATCCGCGAGCCGAGGCCCTTGACCCCGGCGATCGCCTCGTACATCGAGGTCGACTGCTGCTTGACCGCGATCGGCAGCAGCGCCGCGGCACCGACCGCCGAGGCCAGCAGCGGCGCGACCAGCGGCCGGATCGCCCGGGCGCCGGCGGGACGGGCGGCCGGCGCGTCGGCGTCGCTCGGAGCCGCGGCATCCCCCGGAGCGGAGGCATCGTCCCCAGCGGAGATCGCGCCCCACGCCGCACCGGCGCCGGCGCCGAGCCCAAGGAAGCCCGGCCCCCGCCAGGCGACCAGCACCAGCGCCGCGCCCCCGACCAGCAGCAGGATCCCGCCGAAGTAGTGGGTCCAGGTCGCCGCGACCGCCGCCAGCGCCCACAGCCACAGCCGGCCCGGGGTCGGACGGACCAGCGCCGCCGACAGCGCCGCCCAGGCCAGGGCGGCGACGAGGATGAAGAGCCCGTAGGTGCGGGCCTCCTGCGAGAACCACTGGGCCAGCGGGTTGACCGCCAGCAGCAGCCCGGCGACCAGCAGGATCCGCGTCGGGACCCCGCGCTCGCCGGTCGACCGCGCCAGCCAGACGGTCGGCACGACCGCCAGTGCCCCCGCGATCGCGGACAGCGAGCGCAGGCCGAGCTCGCCCTGGCCGAAGAGATGGACCCACGCCCAGCCGAGCAGGTAGTAGAGCGGCGGGGTGTTCTCGGTCCGCTGGATCGTCGACCAGGCGTGGCCGAGCGATCCGTCGGTGATCCGGGCGGAGTAGATCTCGTCGAGCCAGAAGCTCTGCTCGCCCGCCGTCGGCAGGCGCAGCACGAGCGCGAACAGGACCAGCAGCCCGAGGGCGACGGTGCCGCCCGAGGGACGGCGGAGGACGACGGGCATCGGGCGGTGCCGCGACTCCCCTGAAGCTCCTACAGATCGCCGCCGGCCGTCGGCGGAGCGCCGACCTCGGCGTCGCCGCCGCCACCGATGCCCTCGCGGGCGAGGAACTCCTCGGCCCAGAGCGGGTTCTGGCGCGAGCGGGTGACGGTGGCCAGCAGGTCGGACATCGTCGCGACCTCCTCGACCTGCTCCTTCAGGAACCACTGGACGAACTGCTCGGACTGGTAGTCGCCGGCGTCGCGGGCGACCTTCGCCAGGTGCTCGATCTGGCCCGTGACCTGCTTCTCCTGCTCGAGCGCCAGCTGGACGGGCTCGACGATGTCGGCGAAGCCGTTCTTGGGGGCGGCGACGGCCGGGATCACGACCTCGACGTCCTGGTCCATCAGGTACTGGACCATCTTCAGCGCGTGGCCCCGCTCCTCGACGGCCTGCTGGTAGAAGAACGCAGCGAGCCGCGGCAGGGTCTCGCCGTCGTAGTAGACCGCCACGGCGACGTACTGCTGACTGGCGGCGAACTCGTTGGCCACCTGCTCGTTGAGCGCGGTGACGAAAGCGGGCGCGGGCATGGCGGGCACTTTACCCGGGACCCTTCCGCCGGGACCCGCCGGACGCCGCCGACGTGGCCCCGGCCCTGGGCCGCCTCGTTCTCGAGACCGCCTCCATCCTCGGGCCATCTCGATCTGGAAGCCGCCTCCGCCCTCGGGCCATCTCGATCTGGAGACCGCCTCCACCCTGGGGCCGTCTCGTTCTGGGGACCGCCTCCATCCGGGGCCCTCCGATCGGGGGACCACCTCCGTCCTGGGGCCGTCTCGATCTCGAGACCGCCTTCTTCCTACGCGCGATGGGCCGAGCCCATCGTTGATGCGATCCGCCCCATGCGGGCGGGAGAGACGGCCGAGTCGAGATCGTCCCCGGGCCATCGGCTACGGCTCTCGGCTTCGGCTCCCCTGACCAATTCCATTCGCCGAAGTCGGATATCGCTACGCTGAAGGAGCGCATGGCGGACACCGTCTCCACGAAGAAGAAGTGCTGCAAGAGCAGCCCCCGCTGCAAGAAGTGCCCCGTGGTCTGGAAGCGGCTGGAGGCCGAGGACCTGGCCGAACGCCTCAGCCGGCGCAAGTACCGCCCCGCCAAGAAGATCCCCGGCAAGGCGTTCAAGGCCGCGCGCAAGTAGACCGGCCGGCGGACGTACCGGATCGAATCACGACCGCGGCACCTTCCGCCCACCCTGAGCCCGAGCGAACCGCGCCTCCAGGCGCCGCGCCTCCGGCCAGCCCCCGCCGAACGGGTCCCGCCGGATACCCTGGGCACCAATGGCTACCTGTCTCGTCACCGGCGGCGCCGGGTTCCTGGGTTCGCACCTCTGCGACGAGTTGCTGCGGCGGGGCAACCGCGTGATCTGCGTCGACAACCTCGAGACCGGGTCGTTGCGCAACATCGAGCACATCCGCGAGGACCGCTTCCGGTTCCTGCAGGCCGACATCGTCGACCCGTACTTCGTCGAAGAACCGATCGACTTCGTCTACCACGCGGCCTCCCCGGCCTCGCCGATCGACTACCTGCGGCTGCCGCTGCACACCCTCAAGGTCGGCTCGCACGGCACCCACCACTCGCTCGGGCTGGCCAAGAGGCACCGCGCCCGGTTCCTGCTCTTCTCCACCAGCGAGGTCTACGGCGACCCGCTCGTGCACCCGCAGGTCGAGTCGTACTGGGGCCACGTCAACCCGATCGGCCCGCGCGGCGTCTACGACGAGGCCAAGCGCTACGCCGAGGCGCTGACGATGGCGTACCACCGCCAGCAGGGCGTCGACACCGCGATCGTCCGGATCTTCAACACCTACGGCGCGCGCATGCGTCCGCACGATGGTCGTGCGATCCCGACCTTCCTCCGCCAGGCGCTCGAGCACCGGCCGATCACGATCTTCGGAGACGGGACCCAGACCCGCTCCTTCTGTTACGTCGACGATCTCGTCCGCGGCCTGATCGCGCTCGCCGAGTCCGGCGCGCACGAGCCGATCAACATCGGCAACCCGCAGGAGTTCTCGCTGCTGGAGCTGGCCGAGACGATCATCGACCTGACCGGCTCCAACAGCGAGGTCCTGCACCAGCCGCTGCCCGCCGACGACCCGAAGCAGCGCCGCCCGGACATCGCGCTGGCCAAGATGGCCCTGAGCTGGGAGCCGACCGTCGAGCTGCGCGAAGGGCTCCAGAAGACGATCGAGATCGCCGGCCGCAACGGCCTGCTCGGCTACCCGGTCTGACCGGCCGCCCGGTGCACGCCCACCCCCTACGGGTGAGCGTGCACCGCGAGGCGTCGCCCCGGTGCACGGGCGAGTGCGACCTTCGCCCCCCGTATCTGCCAGGCTTCATCGTTGGTGCATCCTGCGAGGCGATCCCCCGATGCGGTACCGGGCAGCTCAGTGACCTCTGAGCGCGAGCCCGATAGCGGCTCGGTCACCCCCCTTCGGGTCGCCACCGACATCCGGGCCAAGCGCCCTCCAGCTCTGCTCTTCCTGCTGCGGCTCGAGACGCTCCGCCGGATCATGCGGCTGGTCACGCTGCTCGCGATCGACGCGGTCAGCGTCTGGGCCGCGATCTTCACCGCCCTCGCCCTCAAGGCCGCCTGGTACGACCAGCTCAACGTCGGCTACCACGCGCACCAAGCCCGCGAGATCGCCCCGTTCGCGATCCTCGTCGTGCTCTTCAACTTCGCGCGGATGGGCCTCTACGGCCGCCGCACCGAGAGACCGGGCCTGGGCAAGATCGTCACCGGCCTCTTCCAGGCGATGGTCGTGGCGATGGTCTTCGTGCTGATCGACGGCAAGCGCGGCGAGTTCTCGAGCTACTACATCTTCTACGGGACCCTGGCCGTCGGGATCGTCTACATCGGCGTCCTGCGGGTGGTCTACGAGAGCCTCAGCGGCCGCGTGCTGCAGCGGACCGGCCAGCAGCGGCGGGCCGTCCTGATCGGGCCCGCCCACCACACCGACGCCGTCGCGGGCGCCCTCTCCGACGACGTCGACTCGGCGATCCGGGTGACCGGGATGCTCGCCGTCGATCCCGATGCCGCACGCCCGACCCGCTCCGAGGCGCTGGGCCTCGTCGGCGACCTGCCGGCGCTGCTCGACGCCGGTCAGGTCGACGAGGTGATCATCGCCGACCCCGCCTTCCCGCAGGATCTGGCGCTGGAGGTCATCGACCAGGCCCACAGCCGCGGCGTCCACGTCCGCGTGGCCCCCTCGACGATGGAGATCCTCGTCCACCGGGCCGAGTTCCTGCCCGGGCAGACGGTGCCGCTGTTCGATCTGCGGCCGCCGGTCTCCGAGGGGATCGACTTCGCGATCAAGCGGACGTTCGACCTGCTGGTCAGCACGATCCTGCTGCTGGTGATGAGCCCGGTCCTGGTCGCGATCGCGATCGCGATCCGGCTCTCGAGCCCCGGCCCCGTCATCTACCGCTCGCGACGCCCCGGCGTCGGCGGGTTGCCGTTCGACTGCCTCAAGTTCCGGACGATGTACCAGGACGCCGAGCACCGCCAGGACGAGCTCGAGGACCTCAACGAGGCCGACGGCGCGATCTTCAAGATCCGCGACGACCCGCGCGTGACCCCGGTCGGCCGGCTGCTGCGGCGCCTGTCGCTGGACGAGCTGCCGCAGCTCGGCAACGTCCTCCGTGGCGAGATGTCGCTCGTCGGCCCGCGTCCGCTGCCCCAGCGCGACTACGACCGGCTCGAGGAGTGGCACAAGAAGCGCTACCACGTGCTGCCCGGCGTGACCGGCCTGTGGCAGGTCTCCGGCCGCTCCGACCTCGACTTCGACGACATGGTCCGGCTCGACTTCCTCTACCTCGAGCGCTGGTCGGTCTCGCTCGACCTCTCGATCCTCGTCAAGACGATCCCCGCCGTCTTCGGACGCCACGGGGCGTTCTGAACCAGCCCTCTCGGGGCTGAGCCCCGGGGAGATGCGGGGCCGGGCCGCGGCCGCGCCGGGGCGGGGTGGGGTGGGGCCAGGGTCGCGGCGGGATGGGGCGGGGCGAGGCCTGGGGTCGCGGCCGCGGCGGGCCGGGGTGGGGCGGGGCCGGGGTCGCGGCGGGACGGGACCGCGCGGGACGGACGGGCGCCGGACGGACGGGCGCGTCCCGCGCGCGGCAGCGGGGTGGGGCCCGGCACGCCCGGGGTGCAGGAGGCCGTCCAGCGCCCCAGGAGGCACGGCGCCCGCGGCATGGGCGCAAGACGCCGTAGGGGCCCCCAGGAGGGCGCGGTGCCGGCGGCCCGTCGATTCGCCTCGGCGTGCGGGCTCCGCGTCCGGGTCCTGCGCTTCGCGATGCGTTTGCCACCCCCACGGTGGACAACCACCCAGCGTGCCTCGTCAGCGGCGTGGCGGGGCCCTGCGCCAGGCCGGCGCGGCCCGCGCCGGCGGCGCCGTACCAGCCCCAGAACGAGACGAGGCCGGTGCGTTGGCACCGGCCTCGTGGAGTCTCCATGCTGTCGCGGTCTACCGCACCTGCGACAGCGAGGTGCCCCGGGAGGGACTCGAACCCTCAACCTTCGGATTAAGAGTCCGCTGCTCTAACCAGTTGAGCTACCAGGGCTCGAGCATCGTACCCAATTCCTGCTTCTGCTCGTCGGCTGACCCTCAGCGGGCCGGCGCGACGAGCGGAGCGGCCGCTGCGGACTAGCTTTCCGGGACCGTGACGGTCCGCTGGGACTCCGCCGACCCGCCGCCCTGAGCGGCCTTCTCGGCGGCCTTCGGATCCTGCGCCGTCTTGATCGCGTCCTCGACGGCCTTGCGCTGGTCCTTCGGCGCGACGCTGCGGGCCGCCTCCGCGGTGATCTTCGCCTGGCGCTTGCGCCCCGCAGCGGACTGGGCGGTCAGCAGCTGGAGGTAGACGTTGACGGCGGGCTTCTGCCCACGCTTCTTCGCGTCCGCGACGGCCGCCTCGGTGACGATCGCCTGGGCGTTGGCCCAGTTGTCGGGCTGCTTCAGCGAGTCGGGAGAGAAGACCGCGACCATCTTGTTGGCGAGGCCCGGATCGATCGGATCCGGGTTGGTGTCGAGGTACCGCTGCCAGGCGTCGGCGGCCTTGAGCAGCTCGGCCCGGGCCTTGGGCGGCAGCGTCATCGTGTTGCTGTCACCGATCTGGCTGACGCCGGCGGCGTACCGCAGCGACGCCAGCTGCGCCAGCAGCTCGGAGTCGTTCGGGCGCTGGGCGACCTTCTTCTCGACCTTCTCCAGCTGCTCCTGCTGCTGCTTGGCGAGATCGATGCCGCCGCTGTCGTTGTTCCCACCGAAGATCCCCGGTAGCCCGGTCCCGACCCCGAACAGGATGGTGCCTCCAACGAGCACCACGGCCAGGACCAGGTAGATGGCTTGGATCAGGCGCTTGCGGCCGGGCGCACGCACATCGAAGAGCATGTCCCGCAGAATAGACGGCCGAGAGCGTTAACCCGCCACCGGTGTGGTAAGCCGTTGCTCACCGACCCCCTACGACGACCCCTTGGAGCCGTCGTTGTCCCTGCTAGACGACGGATTCTCGGCGTAGGGATCGGCCGCGTCGAGCGCGTCCGCGTCCCTCTGCCATTCGTCCTCTCCGGGCGGCGCGACCTCGGCGGTGCCGCCGATCGACGGCTCCGCATAGGGATCGGCGGCGTCGAACGCATCCGCCTCGACCTGCCACACCGCCTGGGGTGCGGACCCGGTCCGGGCGCCTTCGGCGGTCGACGAACGAGCCACGTCCGGACCGCTGCCGAGCACGCGCGGACCGGCCGGATCGCCGAGCAGCTCGGGGTCCGGCTGCTCGCCGGGCGGGCCGAAGGCGGTGTCCTGCGGCGCGACGCCGTCCTCATCGTCCCAGGGGTCGTCCCAGCGCTCGTCGGGCTCGTCCTCGCCGCCGTAGCCGACGCCGTAGTCGGGCGGACCGTCCGGCTCGGGGCCGGGACCACCGGCGGGGCCGCCGCCGGCACCGGATCCGTCGTCGGCACCGAAGTCGTCGTCGACCAGCGAGGCGGGACGCTCGCCCTCGTCCTCGTCGTCGTCCCAACGGGCCGGGGCGGCGGCGCGACGCCGTTCGAGCACCGAGGCGATGAAGACGCTGCCCTCGAAGAGCACGAGCAGCGGGACCATCATCAGCAGCATCGTGACCGCGTCGGGGGTGGGCGTCACGAGCGCCGCGATCACCGCGGCGCCGAGCGCCACCATCCCCCGCTGCTTGCGCATCTGGCGGGCGGACAGGATCCCCATCCGGCTGATCCCGAGCACGACGACCGGGACCTGGAAGACGATCCCGGTCCCGGCCAGGAAGAGGGCGACGAACTTGTAGTAGTCCTTGGCCTGGACCAGGATGTCGAACGACTCGTCGTTGAAGTTCTGGAGGAAGTCGACGGCCCGTGGCAGCGCGAGGAAGTAGCCGAACGCCACGCCCCCGTAGAAGAGGAACGGCACCCCGATCAGCAGGGGGACGATCGCCTGCTTCTCCCTGCGCGTGAAGGCGGGGATCAGGAACGCGTAGAGCTGGTAGAGGATCAGCGGCAGCGTGATCACCAGCGCCGCGTACATCGCGACGTTGAGCGTCTGGAAGAACGGCTCGGCGACGCCCAACGTGACCGGACGTCGACTGGTCGACGTCGGCGCCAGCTTCTGGGCGCGCCCGAGCGACTCCACGGCCTGTTGGGCCTTGCGGGCCGCAGCCGGGTCCCGGTCCTGGCCCGCCGCCGTCTCGAGCACTGGGGCGACGTCGGCGAGGGCCTGCGCCACCGCCCGGTCGAAGCAGGCACCCGCCTCGAGCGGATCCCCCGCCCGCGCGCAGTCCTTCTTGACCGAGACCGCGCTCTCCAGCGGCTGGTTGACGATCTTCAGGACGTTCTTGTTCTGCCAGTAGGTGAACGCGAACGCCACGGCGAAGATCGCCAGCGACACGATCAGGCGCGTCCGGAGCTCGCTCAGGTGCTCGACCAGGGTCAGTCGGGCCTCGGCGGAGACCGGTCGCAGGGCGGGCATCGGGGGCTAGTCCCGGGGCTTGCGGCGGGGTGCGTCGACCGGCTCGGCCGTGACGGTCTCCTCGTCGGCGGCGCGGCGATCGGCGACCGGATCGGCCGGGGCCCGCTCGACGGGCTTCGGCGAAGCCGCCTTGGTCTCCTCGGCCTCGTCCTCGTCGCCGCCGACCGAGGCGCGGAGCTGGCGGATCCCGTTTCCGATCTGCCGACCGAGCGCGGGCAACCGCTTCGGACCGAAGACGATCAGCACCACGACCAGGACGATGAGGAGCTGGGGAATACCCGGCGTCAGGAGGGCGAGGGTCATAGATGGATCCTTCCAGGTCATCTCACGAAAGGGAACGCCCCGCAGGACCGATCGGATGCCGTGCCGGCCCGCCGACGCACCCGTTCGGCGCCGCGCCGCTCGCCCTGGTCGCCACGAGCCGGACGGGAGCCGGGTGAGACACAGTCCCTCCCGCCTCGCGGGCGCCCCGTCAGCAGCCGGACCGGTGCTGACGCCCCGCCGCAGACGCGGTTCAGAGCCGCCGGTCGACCACGCCGCGGGCCATCAGGGTGAACGCCTGACGACGAGCGGGATCGAGGTCGGGCGGGAGTGCCGCGAGCCCTTCCTCGACCAGCGTGCGCGCGCGCCGTTCGGTGTCGGCGGTGGCGCCGGTCGCCGCGATCCGATCGCAGACCTGGGCCGCCGCCTCCGCCGTCGTGACGGTCCGGACGTCGAGCTCGGCCAGGATCGGGTCCCGCTCACGGGCCAGCAGCAGCGGCAGGGTGACCGTGCCGTCGAGCAGGTCGCTGCCGCGAGGCTTGCCGGTCTGCTCCGGCGGCGCCACCACGTCGAGCACGTCGTCGAAGAGCTGGAAGGCGACGCCGATCGCCGACGCGAAGCCGGCCAGGGTCTCCGCGTCGTCCCCCGCGGCATGGGCCCCGAGCCGGGCCGCGGCCTCGAACAGGGCACCCGTCTTGAGCCCGCAGCGGTACAGGTACCGCGCCTCGTCGATCTCGCCGCTCCACGCGTCCTCCCGCTGGAGCAGCTCGCCCTGGGCCAGCGCACGGCTGGCCGCGGCGAGGATCTGGAGCGGAAGCGCGTCGCCACCCGCTGCCAACTCGGCGAACGCTGCGGCGAACAGGGCGTCGCCGAGGGTCGTCGCCGCCGCCCGCCCGTGACGGGCGAAGGTCGTCGGCGCCCCGCGGCGGAGCATGCCGCCGTCGAGCACGTCGTCGTGGATCAGCGTCGCGGTGTGCGTCAGCTCGACCGCGACACCGGCACGGACCACTGCCGCCCGCGCCGGACCGGACCGGTCGGCGACCGCGGGGCCACCGGCGATGATCGCCAGCAGCGGCCGCAACCGCTTGCCGCCCGCGGCGACGGTGGTCGCCGCCGCCTCGTCGAGGGCCAGCTGACCCGGGCTGGTGACGCGCCGCAGGTCGGCCTCGACCTGCGCCAGCGTTTCGGGCACATGCCCGCCCGCGGCCGCCACGATCGGAACGATCACGGCGGGAACGCGGGGGGCCGCCTCCGGACTCACGGAGCCGACGGAGTCGGGGGAGCTAGCCGGCGGAGGACGGCGAGTGCGACTCGCCACCCGCCGGCGCCTCCTCGGCGGCGGGAGCGGCACCGTGGCCACCCTCGACCTCCGAGGTGCTCTTCAGCGTCGAGAGGAAGAACGCCATCCGGTCCAGCGACTCGGGACCGAGGCCCGAGAACGACGGCATCGGCTGCGTCGGGTTGATCAGCGTCTCGCGGATCGCGTCCGCCTTCAACCGGTCACCGATGTGGGTCAACTGCGGCCCGGGGCCGTCGTTGCCGTTGGGACCGATCTTGTGGCAACCGCCGCAGCCGCTCTGGGCGACGAGCTTGCGCCCGACGTTCCACTGCACGAGCACGGCACCGCCGGCCTCGGTCACGGCCGGGGGCGGGGCGATGTTGACCTGCGACGGCGGCTCGGCCTCAGCACCGAGGTACGAGAGCATGAACATCGCGAAGACGACGAAGATGCCTGCCGTCGTGGCGACCGGGCGCCGGAGCGGATGCCGCTCCGGGTTGCGGTCGTAGAACGGCAGCAGGAACAGCAGCAGCATCGCGATCGTCGGCACGCCGACGGTCGCCAGACCCACGAGGTACGGCGGCTTGATGACGCGCAGCAGCTCGAAGGCCCAGAAGTAGTACCACTCGGGGCGCGGCGCGTAGGTCGTCGTGGTGGCGTCTGCCTTGGCCGTCAGCTCGCCACCGAGCAGGATCGACATCAGCATGATCGTCCCGACGACGACGATCATCATCACGCCGTCCTTGACGATGATGTAGGGGAAGAACGGCTTCCCCTGCGCCTTCAGGACGGAGTATTCGCGGAGGTACTCCTCCTTCTCGCGCTGATTCATGCGTCGTGCTCCTTCAGATCAGCGCTGACCTTGTCGGCGCGGACCCACGGCGGAGCCGTCGTGCCGAGCTTGACAACCAGGTAGAGGTGGGCTCCGATCAACCCGATGATCAAGCCGGGGATGATCATCATGTGGATCGCGTAGAACCGCGACAGGGTGACCGTCGTGACGTCTGGCCCACCGAGGGCCACGTCAGGCGTGAACGGCCCGAGCAGCGGGGCGTTGCCGGCGATGTTCATGGCCACGACCGAGGCCCAGTAGGCCCGCTGGTCGAACGGCAGCAGGTAGCCGGTCACCGACATCGTGAGCGTCAGCACCAGCAGGGCGACGCCGACGACCCAGTTCAGCTCGCGCGGGTACTTGTACGCGCCGAAGAAGAACGTCCTCGCCATGTGGAGGAAGATCAGGACGACCATCACCGTCGAGCCCCACTTGTGCATGCCGTGGAGGAACTCGCCGAGGAAGACCTCGTTGTTGATGTACTTCATCGACTCGTAGGCGTTCGTCACCGACGGGTCGTAGTACATGGCCATGACCATGCCGGTGATGACCTGGTTGATGAAGGCGACCATGGTGGCCGTCCCCAACGTGTAGAACCAGTTCGTCCCCTTGGGGATCGGCCGGAACATCACCCAGCGGGCGGTCCCGGAGAGCGACGTGCGCTCGTCGACCCAATCGGCGGCGCTGATCGCCGCCTCCTTCGCCAGGCCAGCGGGACGCTGGTCGACGTTCGGATCGTCGGGGCGCTTGGGCTGCGGACGCAGACCGGCGGGCACTGACGGAGTGAGCTTCATCTTCGCCATCAGGATCAGGTGCCCGGCAGCTTGCGCTGGGTCGGACGCGATGGGTACATGTACTGGCCGACGCCGTCGAGCGGCTGGCCGGGGGGCCGCGGCGAGAAGCGCTTCAGCTGCGAGTTGACCGAGAAGCGTCGGCCGACCTGCACGCGGCCCTCGACGAGGCGGGTGTAGAAGCGATCGAGCGGACGGACCGGGGGACCGCCGGCGACCTCGCCCTTGAAGTCGTAGACCCCGCCGTGGCAGGGGCAGATGAAGTGCTGCGCGGCCTGCACGTAGCGGGCGGGGCAGCCCATGTGCATGCAGCGGGACGAGATCGCGATGACCTTGTTCCACTCATCGGCACGCTCGGCGGTGTCCTTCGATCCGTCGACCGCGTCGTTCCAACGGCGGATGTAGATCGTGGTCTTGCCGACCTGGCCGGTCTTCGGGTCGAGGGTGATCACCCGCGGCACGTAGGTGTCGTCGGGCACCTCCTCGAGAGGGCCGACGTCGTGCCAGCCGGTATCCACCTCCACGAAGGACTGCCCGACGGCGAAACCGGTGGCGGAGAGCGCGATGCCGCCAATGGCCACGCCTCCGGTCACGTTCGCCGCGAGCACCATCAGGCGCCGCCGCGTAACGGTCTCGCCCTCAAACGCCCCGGGGATTCCGCGGTCGAGGGTGTACTTGCTCTTCTCTGGGCGTCGATCGGACACGGGGTGAGGCTCCTGCGTGACCCCACGGGGACCGCGTGGGACTGCCGGATCGTACCGGCCTTCAGCCGGCGACGATCCGCGCTCGACCGGACGGCGCCCGGTCGGGTCAAGAATAAGGTCCTCTTAAGCTACTGCTGCGGCGACGATCATGCTGTCGTCAGCGGGTCGCTCGCCCGCTCGCACGACCCGCAGCACGGCCGCGGCCGCCGACTCCGAGCCCTGGCCCAAGGCCGCCGCGGCGCAGGTCCAGAGCGCAGCGGAGCGGGCCACGACGGCGTCTGGAGCACCGGTTCCGGCGGGCACCGAGCCGGGCGCGGAGGGGCCGATCGCCCACGCCGGATCGGCGTGCAAGCGCGCGACCACCGCGACGATGTCGGCGAGGATCGCGACCTCGTCGGTCCAGCCTCCGGCCGCCAGCCGCTCCAGCCCGAGGGCGTAGAGCCGGTCGCCGGCGAGCAGCGCGAGGTCGCGGTCGTCGGTCCGCAGCACCCGCGCCCGCTCGGGGGCGTGGTGGAGCAGCTCGGCCTCGCGCGTCGCCTCGGCGGCCAACGCGAGGTCCGCCCCGACGACGACGGCACGCGGGCCGGCCGCGACCGCGACCGCGAGCGAGCGGTCGGCGTCCGGGGCCGGATCGACCACGACGGCGCCCAGGAGGCCACCCTCGGCCCGCAGCGCGGTCGCGATCGCCGCCAACGGGTCGGGCGCGGTCACCGACGGAGCCCGTCGGTGTGGGGAGCCGCCGGTGTCGGGCTCACCACGCGACCTCGAAGGCGGCGGCCGCCGCCTCGACGGTCTTGGCGACGTGCTCGGGCTCGTGGGCCAGCGAGACGAACCAGGCCTCGTACTGCGACGGCGGCGCGTAGATCCCGCGACCGAGCAGCCCGCGGCACCAGCGCGAGAACGCCTCGTGGTCGCAGGCACGGGCGTCGGCGTAGTTCCGGACCGGGGTCGCGCTGAAGAAGACGGTCACGAGCCCGTTGACGCTGACGACCTGGACCGGGCGGTCGCCGGCCGCCTCGCGGAGTCCGGCGACCAGCGCGTCGGTGGTGTCGGAGAGCCGCAGGTAGGCCTCGTCGTCGAGCATCCGCAGGCTCTGGAGGCCAGCGGCGACCGCCAGCGGGTTCCCGCTGAGCGTGCCTGCCTGGTAGACGTCGCCGACCGGGGCCAGGCGCTCCATCAGCGCGCGACTGCCCCCGAAGGCGGCGGCGGGGAGCCCGCCGCCGAGGACCTTGCCCATCACGCTGAGGTCGGGCGTGACCCCGGCCAGGTCCTGTGCGCCACCGGGAGCGACCCGGAAGCCGCTGATGACCTCGTCGAAGATCAGCAGCGCCTCGTGACGCTCGGTCACGTCGCGGAGGTGCTGGAGGAAGCCGGCGTCGGGACGGACCAGGCCCATGTTGGCCGGGTACGGCTCCGCGATCAGGGCGGCGACGTCGTGCTCCTCGAACGCCTGATCGACGGCTTCGCGGTCGTTCCAGGGGATGATCACCGTCGCTGCGGCCGCCGAGGCGAGGACCCCGGGGGAGGCGGGGATGCCCTGGGTGGCGAGACCGGAGCCGGCGTCGGCCAGCAGCCCGTCGACGTGGCCGTGGTAGGCGCCGGCGAACTTGACGATCACCTCGCGGCCGGTGGCAGCGCGAGCGAGCCGGATCGCGCTCATCGAGGCTTCGGTGCCCGACGAGGTCATCCGCAGCATCTCGACCGAGGGCACCCGCCGGACGATCTCCTCGGCCAGCTCGACCTCGATCGCGGTCGGGGCCCCGAAGGTCGTGCCCGCGGTCGCGGCGGCGTTGATCGCCTCGAGGATCTGGGGGTGGGCGTGGCCGTGGATCAGCGGCCCCCACGAGCACATCCAGTCGATGAAGCGGTTGCCGTCGACGTCGACCAGGTCGACGCCCGAGGCACGCTCGACGAAGAGCGGATCGCGGCCGATCGCGCGCATCGCGCGGACGGGGGAGTTGACCCCGCCCGGGAGGACCCTGCGGGCACGGGCGAAGAGGTCGGCGGACTTGGCGTCAGTAAGCGAGATCGGCACGATGATCGATTCCGAGGGTAGGGCGTCGGGCGGCGGGTCGGGCAGCCGGGACGGGGGGAGACGGTGGGGTGGGACGGCGGCCTACGGCCGGACGGGAGCGGCTCCGATAGAGCCGGCTCGGGACGGTCGGTCGAGGTTGCGTGCGCCTGACGCACGCCACCTCGACCGATCAGGGCCGGCGTGCGGCCACGGCCCGGCGCTCGGGTTCAGACGCCGGCGTTGCGGCGCTCCCACTCACGGAACTCGTCGGTGAAGTAGAGCAACCGGATCTTCTTGAACTCGGTCGAGCTGTAGAGCGTCGAGCGGTCCTCGATGCCCTCGACCTCGTCGTTGATCGCGTCGAGGATCGCGTCGCACTCCTCCTTGGAGCGCCCGTGGGCCATCGTGAAGACCTGGTACTTCCAGTCCGCGTAGGTCGGCCGCTGGTAGCAGTGCGAGATCCCGCGGTAGGCGGCCATCTTGATCCCGATCTCCTCGATCCGGTCGGGATCGACCTGCCAGACGCCCATCCCGTTCGCGGAGAAGCCGGCCCGGCGGTGGAAGAGGATCGCGGCGACCCGGCGCAGCAGTCGGCGCTCGGTCATCCCCTCGAGGTGCTCCAGCAGCTTGGCGACGGGGATTCCCAGCGCGTCGGCGGCCGGCTGGAACGGCTCGGCGACGATCGGCAGCGAGCCCTGGGTGGCGCGGACGACCTTGCGATCGAACTCGTCGTAGGGCTGACGCTCGGTCTCGGCCGGCGGGACCGCGATCCCGGGGGAGGCGAGCGACTTGGTGTCGCCGTCCATCTCCAGGTCCATCCGGATCTTGAACAGCTGCAGCGTCGGCAGCTGCCGGATCGATTCGGCGCCGGTCAGCTCCTGGAGCACGTCGAGGGTGCCCTGCATGCCGAGCTTCGAGTCCTCCTCGACCGCCAGCGTGAACCACATGTTGAACTCGTGGTTGCGCAGGTAGTTGTGGCTGACGCCGGGGTGGTCGTTGATGACCTTGGCCGGAGCCCAGGGGTTCTCCGGGTCGACCTTGGCGGCGACCAGCATCGAGCCGTATCCGAAGGCGCGGGTGTCGTAGATCGGCGTGACCTGACGGATGATCCGCTCCTTGACCAGCCGATCGGTCCGCCGGAGGACCTCGTCCTCCGTCAGTCCGGCAGCGGTCGCGATCTCCGCGTAGGGGCGGGGAACCAGCGGGAACGCACCCTGCAGCAGGTTCATCAGCTGCTTGTCCGTCGCGTCCAACGGGACGGCAGATCCGTCCTTACGACTGCGGATCTTCGGCACTGCCGTCTTGTCACTGGTGGCCATGGGGGCTCCTCAGGTCGATATCTCCATGGTAGGGATGCTCGATGTACGCCGAAGCGCGAGCCCGAAGGCGCCACGAAGGACCCCATCGCGGAGGCCGTCGCGGGACGACCGGCGACCGGCCGGAGCGGCCCGCACCGCGCCCGGGCTCGTAGGCCTCGTCCGGTGCCGTCCCGCCACGACGTCGACCCGAGCCCCTTCCGGCCCCTCGGAACTGGGAGGGGGGCACCGCGGAGAGCCCGGCGACGTCGACATGGCGAGCGACCACCGAGGCCACGGTCGACGGGACGCGCGGGCGTCCATCGCCGCCTTCCCTCCTGCGAGCCCCCATGCCCGATCCCCCCGAGCACCCCAACCGCGGCACGCCGTGGACCGGCAGCCAGCTCCGCAGCCTCGAGGCGCTCCAGCCCATCGTCGAGCTCGCATGCCGCACCACGACGACGCTGCCAGCGCTCAGCGGCGACGGCGATCCTGCGGCCGGTCTCTCGCCCCGCCAGCTCCAGGTCGCCCGGTTGCTGGCCGACGCGGCGACGAACGCCGAGATCGCCCGTGCGCTGCACATCAGCGACGAGACGGCCAAGGCGCACACGCACGCGGTGCTGACGAAGCTGCGCGTGCCCTCGCGCCGGCACGTGGTCGGCCTCTACGACCGTCGGCGCCGGACCAGCGGGCCGCTGGCGAACGCGACGGTCCCGTCGGACGAGAGCCCGGCCACCGGGTCCCGTGCCGATCCGGTGACGGCGACCGAGCTCCTCGCTCGCGTGCTCGACTGGGCCGGCGAAGCGGCGGGGGCGCTCGCCGGGGGAATGGCCGTGCTATCGCCCCGTCTCGACGTGGTCGCCAGCGCGGCGCTCGCCCAGCCGCACGCCCGCCGCGGCAACCCGTTGCTCGCCGCCCAGATCCACGACGAGATCCTGCCCCCGATCCGCCTCGACGGGTACCTGGCCCGGATCGTCCGGGACCCGGCGCAGCCTCGCGTCCTGCCCTTCGAGCCGCCGCCCGCCGAGCTCCGCCACGCCGGCCTCCCCGAGCTGCTCACGCTCGGTCGGCTGGCGCCGTCGCCGCTGCTGCTGGTGCTCCGCCTTCGTGGCCGGGTCGCCGCCCTGGCCTGGCTCGCCCACGACCGTCCATCCGCACTCGCCGGCCGCAAGGCGCTCGCCGTCGTTCGCGACATGCACCCGTTGCTGGAGCTGGCTGCGAGCTCGATCTGCCCCACCGGATCGTGCTCGCAGCACGCGTCACCGGGCAGCGTCGCGGTGGCTCCGCCGCACCTCACGCTGCGGCAGCTGGCGGTCGCCCGCCACGCGGTCACCGGCGCCAGCAACGCGGAGATCGCCCGGCGGCTGGGCGTCACCGAGGCCGCGACCAAAAGGCACATGACGCGGGTCCTCGCCAAGTACGGGGTCCGGTCACGCAGTCAGCTCATGACCCGCGTGGCCGCCGACCCCCATGACCCCTGCAACCCCTGACCCGGGCTACGCCTGCAGTGCCCGCGCCACGTCGAGCGCGAAGTAGCTGGCGATCACGTCGGCCCCGGCCCGACGGATCGCGATCAGCGACTCCATCGCGACCGCCTGCTCGTCGATGTAGCCAGCCGCACCGCCGGCCTTGATCATCGAGTACTCGCCGCTCACCTGGTAGGCCGCGATCGGCATCCGCGTCGCGTCCTTGGTCCGGCGGATCAGGTCGAGCGAGGGACCCGCCGGCTTGACCATGATCAGGTCCGCGCCCTCCTCGACGTCCTGGAGCGCCTCGCGGATCGCCTCGTCGCCGTTGGCCGGATCCATCTGGTAGCTGCGGCGATCGCCGAAGGCCGGCGTCGAACCCGCCGCCTCACGGAACGGGCCGTAGTAGGAGGAGGCCAGCTTGCCGCTGTGCGCGACGACGACGACGTCCTCGTGACCGGCCGCGTCGAGCGCGTCGCGGATCACGCCGATCCGGCCGTCCATCATGTCCGAGGGGTAGATGACCTCGGCGCCCGCGGCCGCCTGCGAGACCGCCGTCCGGGCCAGCAGCTCGACCGTCGCGTCGTTGACGACCGCGCCGTGGTCGTCGAGCAGCCCGCAGTGGCCGTGATCGGTGTACTCGCAGAGGCAGAGGTCGACGCCGACGGTGAGGCCCGGGACCTGCTCGCGGATCGCGCCGCTCGCCTGCTGGACGACGCCGGCTGGATCCCAGGCGCCGCTGCCCTCCGCGTCCTTCACGAGCGGGATCCCGAACAGCATCACGCCGCCGAGGCCGACCGCCGCCGCCTCACGGGCGATCGCGACCGCACCCGGCAGATCGTGCCGCGCGACCCCCGGCATCGCCCCGATCGGGACCGGCCCGTCCTGGCCCTCGCCGACGAAGACCGGCAGGACCAGCTGCTCGGGCCGCAGCGACGTCTCGCGGACCAGCGCCCGCAGGGCCGGGGTCCGCCGCAGACGACGGGGGCGGGAACGCGGAAAGGCCATCGCTCCATCGTAGGACCCGGGGGTTCGGGGCGGGTCGGATCGGATGGCGACGGGGACCTGCGGGCCGGTGGTGGCGGGGCGAGCGGAGCGGCCCGGGCCACCCACCATCGCCGGCCCGCCCACCGCGGCCGAGCCCGACGCGCCTCAAGCCGCGCGGTCGACCCGCCGCAACGCCAGCCAGCCGACGATCGACCAGCCCAGCGTCAGCGCGACGAGGTGCAGCAGCGGCCCGACGACCGCGCCGTGCTCGAGCGCGGCCGTGACCAGCTGCAGACCCGGGCGGAAGGGGAAGGCGCCCGAGACGACGTCGATCACGAGCTGTCCCCCGTCGGAGGCCGTCCCGTCGGGGATCAGCCCGACCACGGTCACCGGCACGATCAGCAGGATCGCCAGCAGGCTCGCCGCGCGCAGGTCGGAGCCCCCGGACCCCAGCGACCCGAGAGCGACCCCGAGCGCGCCGCAGGCCGCGCCGGTCGCCACCGCCGCCAGCAGCCAGAGCGGGATCCGCCCCGGGTCGAGGCCGAGGAAGAGCGCCAGCCCCGCCGAGACCACCAGCGCGACCGCCGCGCCAGCGGCCCCGGCCAAGGTCGCCTTCGCCCCGAGCAACGCCGGCGCCGCGACCGCCGAGCGGACGAGCCGGCCGAAGGTCCGCTCCTCCCGCTCCAGCGCCACCAGGCCGGCACCGAGCAGCACCGCCACCAGCAGCAGCGAGACCGTCGCCGCGACCGCCGCGGCGTAGACGTCGAGCGAGACCGCCGGCCCGGTCACGCTGCGCTGCTCGATCCGGATCGGGTCCGCGACCGACTGCAGCAGCGGGGCCGCGGAGGCCATGTTCTCGACCGCCAGCTGCGAGAAGTGACGGACCCGCTCGATCTCGTCGCGGGCCGGACCGGGGGGCAGGCTGCGCGCGGTCCGCTCGAGGATCTCGGTCGCCTGGCGAAGGCCGAGGATGTCGCCCGAGAGACCGAACAGCCGCAGGTTGCCGCCGTCGGTGAGGACCCCGAGGTACTGGCCGGCGACGTTGATCAGGCGCTTGCCGATCTCAGCGTTGGCGTCGGCGAGCCGGGCCTTGACCAGCTCGCGGAGCGCGGTCGCCCGGACCGGATCGGCGTCGTTGGTCAGGACCTCGATCGTCGGCAGGTTCTTCGATCCGCCGAGCGAGAGCACGCTGCGGAGCCGGTCGAGCGTGTCGGGCGGCAGCACGATCGCCCCGACCACCTCGCCCTCGCGGACCAGCCGGACCGCCTCCTCGCGGGTCCGGACCTCGACCGTGTCGGTCCCGGCCGCGAGCGACCGCACGTAGCTCTGCGCGTCGATCCGCTGGTCGCCGAGGTCGACCTTCGACGCGCTCGGCGGGACCTGGTTGACGAGCGCGATCCGGGGCTTCGCTGGACCGCCCGAGAGGGCGAGGCCGAGCAGCAGCGCCACCAACAGCGGGTAGACCACCAGCAGCCCGACCAGGACCGGCGAGCGGCGCAGGATTCGCGCGTCCTTGGCGACCAGGGTCGCGACCGTCCGGGGCCCGCTCACGGGCTGTGCTCCCGGCCGTCCGGGCCGTGCTCCTCGTCGGGCTCCAGCCGCTCGACGAGATCGACGAAGGCCCGCAGCAGGTCGCCCTCGGCGTCGGCGGCCAGCGCGGCGGGAGTCCCGGCGAAGGCCACGCGACCGCCGACCAGCACGATCAGGCGGTCGGCGTAGCGCTCGGCCTCGGAGACGTCGTGGGTCGAGAAGACCACCGCCCGTCCGGCGGCCGCCAGGCCGGTCAGGAACCGCCACATCCGCTCCCGCTGACGGGGATCGAGCGCGCTCGACGGTTCGTCGAGCAGGATCACCGGAGGATCCGCCACCAGCCCCGCGGCCACGTTGACCCGCTGCTGCCCCCCGCCCGAGAGCGAGCCGACGAGGTCGCCGGCCCGGTCAGCCAGCCCGGCCTCGGTGAGCATCTGGTCGACCCGGGCCGCGACGTCGGGGACCCGCTCCAGCCGGGCGAACAGGGCGAGGTTCTCGCGGACGCTCAGGCGGCGGTAGACGGCGGGCTGCTGCGGGACCCAGCCGACCTCGCGCGCGGGACGCCCGACCGAGCCGGCGTCCGGCCGCTGGAGCCCGGCCAGCAGCGACAGCAGCGTCGTCTTGCCCGCCCCGTTCGGCCCGAGGATCGCCACGACCTCGCCGCCGTCGGCGTGGACGTCGACGGCGTCCAGCACGGTGCGGTCGCCGTATCGGCGTACGAGGCCCTCGGCGCGCAACACGCGGCGGATGCTACCCATCGACCCGCCGCCGGCCGCTCGGCGATCATCCGTCCATGGCGCTGGACGACGACCCGATCATGCGCCGGGCCTTCGAGGCCCAGCAACGACTGATGCAGGGCGACCGCGAGGGCGCGCGCGAGCGCTACGCCGCGCTCTGGGCCGAGATCGGCGACGACGGTGCCGCGAAGCACCGGGTCTGGGTCGCGCACATCACCGCCGACGCCCAGGACGACCCGGCCGAGGAGGTCCGCTGGGACCTGATCGCGCTCGCGGCGGCCGACGAGATCGCCGAGGGCGCCGACCCGTTCGGGCTCGACGTGCGGACCTTCTACCCGTCGCTGCACCTGAACCTCGGCGAGGGCTACCGCAAGCTCGGCGACCGCGAGCGGGCCCGCCACCACCTGGAGCAGGCGGAGATCCACGCCGCCGGCCATCCCACGGACGACGAGCTGAGCGGGATCGCCGCCGCGATCCGCGCCCTGCGGACGAGGCTGGACGAGGACGACGCGCCCGGCTGACGGCGACTGCGACAGTACGTCGATGCCCGAAGCCCCCTCCGTGCTGTTCATCGGCGACGTGGTCGGTTCGTGTGGCCGCAAGGCCCTCCGAACGGCCCTTCCGGAGCTCCGCGAGGCCCACCGTCCGACCTTCGTCGTGGTCAACGGCGAGAACGCGGCCGGCGGGGTCGGGATCACCTCGCGAATCGCCGAGGAGATGTTCTCGATCGGCGTCGACGCGATCACGCTCGGCAACCACTCGTACCGGCAGCGTGAGGTCTGGCCCTACCTCGACGAGGTCAAGGAGATCGTCCGCCCGGCCAACTGCCTCCCATCGCAGCCCGGCCACGGCTCCTGCGTCGTCGAGGCCGGCGGGATCAAGCTCGGGGTGCTCAACATCATGGGCAACCTCTACCTCGATCCGGGCCGGCAGATGTTCACGATCGCCGAGGCGGAGGTCGGCAAGCTGCTCAAGCAGGGCTGCGACCACGTCCTGATCGACATCCACGCCGAGGCGACCAGCGAGAAGGTCGCGATGGGCTGGGAGTTCGACGGCCGCGTGACCGCCGTCGTCGGCACCCACACGCACGTCCCGACCGCCGACGCGCGGGTCCTGCCCGGCGGAACGGCCTACATCACCGACGTCGGCATGTGCGGCCCCCGCGACTCGGTGATCGGGGTCAAGAAGGAGCTGGCGATCGAGGCGATGCGGACCAAGATGCCCGTCCGCTTCGAGCCGGCCGACGGCGACCCGTGGCTGTGCGCGGTCCTGATCGAGCTCGGCGAGCGGCCGTGCAGCGCCCGCGCGATCACGCCGATCCAGGTCTCGCCGCGCTGGGCGGTCTAACGCTCCTCGGTCAAGGCCTGGGCGTCGGCCCAGGCTGCGCGCCGGCTCCCGCCGCTGGTCAGCGGCTGTCGGCCGCCTGCCGCGCCTGGGCCGCCCAGGGCGCGTCCTCCTCGGGCAGCGGCCCCAGCACCCGTGGCGTCACCGCCGGGCGCGCGATCCGGCGCGGAAGCGGCCACTGCAGCGCCCGGTCGCCGATCGCCGCGACCACCAGCAGCGGCACCAGCCAGGTCAGGTAGAGGTAGAACCAGTACTCGGTCGCGAGCTGGAGCCCGAGCACGACCGCCAGCACCAGCGCCGCCGTCCCGGTCAGGTCGTGGCGGCGGGGGACGAACGCGAGCGCGAGCGCGAAGACGATCGAGGCCGCGCGGGCGAGCGTCCGGCCGAGCGGCAGGTCGTAGTAGCCCCAGGGCATGAACGGCGCGTCGCGCCCCGCCTGGTAGCCGACGGTCCGGTCCCACAGCAGCCGGACCGGCTGGCCGTGGAGCACGATCACCGCCGTCACGCCGACGACGAGCAGCGCCCCGAGCGAGAAGGCGAGCAGCGCCCCCGGGCGCCACGACGCACGCCCGTACGCGACCGCCACCGTCGCCGCGACCCGGCGCCGGGTCGCCAGCACCGGCAGGACCGCGAACGGCGCGATCTTCGCCGCCCCGGCCGCGGCCGCCGCCGCACCGCGGGGGAACGGCCGCGCCCCGACCAGCAGCAGCAGGGCCATCGCCACGGCGACGAGCCCGTCGTTGGCGTTGCTGTTGAGCGCGTAGGCCGTCCAGGGGCAGGCGAGCCAGAGGTAGGCGTAGAGCACGCCGCGCCGCTGGCCGGCGGCGGGATCCTGCTCCTGCCGGCGACCGACGAGGTACAGCAGCCCGGTGGTGAGGACGTCGAAGCCGATCGCCGCGGCGTGGGCCGCCGGCAGGTCGTCCCAGCGTCCGCCCCACGGCCACAGCTGCTCGAACGGCAGGTAGGCGAGGTAGGTCAGCGGACCGTAGGTGTCGCCGCGCCCGACGTCGGAGGGGAACGCCCCGTAGAGCGAGTGCCCGTCTCCGATCCGGGAGGCACCGACGACGCTCGCGTAGCCGACGTCGATCACGTTGCCGTCGGTGACGTTGAGGACGATCCGGAACGCGAGCAGGCCGAGCCCCAGCAGCACGAGCGCCGCGACCGGGACCGACAGGCGGACCCCGGCTGGATCCCGGCGCGGTCGCCGGACCCCGCGCCAGGTCGCCCACAGGAACAGGCCCAGCAGCAGCCCGAACGAGAGCGGCACCGCCCAGTCGAGGCGGGCGTTGTTGAAGAAGGCCAGCGGCGCGGTGAACCCGGCCAGCAGCAGCAGCGCCAGCGGCGGTCCGCGCAACGGGCGCAGGCGCACGAACGGCAGGACGAACAGGACCAGCAGGCCGCCCCACAGCCACGGGTTGGTGATCGAGCGCCCGAACGCACCGTCGTAGCCGCGGGCCATCGTCCAGGCGACGTAGGGCCCGTCCCACGACTCGGTGACCTTGCCGGTCGCGTCGTCGACCAGGACCTGGCCGATCTCGCGCAGGGGCTTGCCCTTGGCGTAGATCGAGAGCTGCCAGCGGGTCTGGCCCTTGAGGAAGATCCGGTCGTAGCTGCCGGGGTTCTCGCGCAGGACCCGGGCCGCCTTCGGGTCGGCGCGGGCAATCCGCTGGGCCTGGTCGGCGGTCAGCCGATGCCCGGAGGGCGGGACGTCGGACCGCTCGGCGACGGTCACCCCGTTGGGATCGGTCGATCCCGCCAGCGGCGGCGGCTTCGCGCTCAACGGTCCGGTCGTGGTGGTGGTCGCACCCGTCGCCGCGGTCGTCGCACCGCCGATCCCACCCGGGATCGGGACGATCCCGGCGCTGGTCGCGGGCGCCGCGGCCGCGAGCGACGGCAGCAGCGAGGTCAGGAGCAGCAGCAGCCCGAGCAGGACCACGGCAGGGGCAGCCGACCGTCCTCGCCGGGCGCGGCCCCCAGGCCGTGCTCCGACGCCGCTGCTCATCGCTGCGCGAAGCTCCAGAGCTTGTTGCCGACGAAGCTCATCGGGGTCGCGGCGGCGATCGCGGCCGCCTGACCCAGCAGCTTGCCCGACCCGAAGCTGTCGACCAGCACGTGCAGGACGACCAGGTTGACCGCCAGCCCGGCAAGGCTGACCGCGACGAACCGTGCCGCCTGGAAGCCGGCGTGGCCGCTGGTGTCCTGGAACGTCCACCAGCGGTTGAGGACGAAGTTGTGACTGACGGCGACGACGAAGCCGAGCACGGCGGCGAGCCGGTAGTCGAGGCCGCCGGGGCCGGTCGCGAGCGCGTAGACGACCAGGTTGACGATCGTGCCCGAGGCCCCGACCGCCGCGAACCGCAGCAGCTGCATCCAGGCCGAGGGTCGCCGAGCCGCCGCGGCGAGGCGCGCGGGCAGCGGCGTCGGGACGGTCGTCCCCGGAGTCAGCTCGATCTCGGTGGTGCTCATCGACGGGACCCGCCGACACCGAAGTGCCGCAGGATGATCGGGGTCGCGTCCTCGATCGACCAGGCGTCCGGAGCGAGCTCGGGACGCCCGCGCGGATCGCCTGAATCCTCGAGGCCGCAACCGATGAGGATGCCAACCGCGTCGTCCGCCCGCAGTGACCCATGGCTGCCGCCGCCTACATGGTCCACGTCACCCCAGTCCGGGAACTCCGCTCCGGCGGCGGCCGAGAGCAGCAGATCGCCGGAGTTGACGCAGGTCAGCGCCGACCAGCAGCGCCCGAGCGGATCGGGGTGACTGGCGCTCCGGAGGACCCCGTCGACGACCTCCGCGCCGACGATCCCCAGCTCCCCGTCGACCGTCCACCAGCCGCCACGCTGGTCGGCGACGGCACCCGCGGTCCCGGCCTCGACGGGACGGAACCGCAGCTCGCCCGTGACCGCCGCATCGGCGCCGCTCGAGAGCACCCCGCGACCTTCGGCGTCGCGCCAGACGACCAGCTCGACCCCGTCGACGCCACGGCCCGCGGCGACCAGCTCGGGCAGCAGCGAGGGCCGGTCCGCCGGATCGAGCACGTAGACCATCGCCGCCCGCGAGGCCGGGCAGTAGGCGATCCGGTCGCCGCGCTTGGGACCCGAGGGCCCGACGATCCCGAACGGCTCGAAGGCCGGGCGCGGCTCGGACCGCCGCTCGACGAGCGCGTGGCCGTGATCGGAGGCGACGACGAGCGCCCACTCGGCGAAGAACCGGTCGATCCCGCCGGCCGCCTCGACGACCCGCGCGATCGACTGGTCGGCGAGCGCGATCGAGTCGATCTGGGCCTCGGGCCCGTGCTTGTGGCTGTGGGTGTCGTTGTCGGGCAGCGACAGCAGCAGGAAGTCGACCAGGTCGTGCTCGACGAGGTAGGCGCCGACGCAGGCCGCGTGCTGGTCGCGCATCCCGGGGCGCCCGAACTGCGAGCGGCAGCCGGTCTCACGCGTGGCGAAGAGGTCGGCGTAGAACAGCTCCTTCGGCCCCATCACCGGCGTCCGGAAGACCGTCGAGGCGACCCGGTTCAGCGCCGTGCCCTTGCGGTCGACGGTGTGGCGGTGACGTCCGCGGTAGATCAGGAAGGTGGTGCCGGCGGTCCGGACGCCGGCGTCGTCCAGCGACTCGAAGACCGTCTCGACCTCGGGCGCCAGGTGGCGACCGTTGAGGTGGTAGACGGTGTCGGTCAGCTGCCGGGCGATCCCGAGCCGCCGCGACGCCGCGAAGCTCGAGCCGTACTCGACGTAGCGCTGACGGGAGCGGTCCCACCAGTTGATCGAGGGGATCCGGTGCTGGTCCTGCCGGACGCCGGTGGCGAGCGCCGTCGCGCAGACCGGCGTGACCGACGGGAACGCCGCGACCGACTCGTGGAGCTCGCCTTCGGCGACCGCGCGCGCCAGGATCGGCGCGCGACCCTGCTCGATGGCCGTCCGCAGCTGCGCCGGGCCACACCCGTCGATGACGGCGAAGAGCAGACGGCGCATCGGACGAGCAGCAGGCGAGCGGGTCAGCGCAGGACCCGCAGCCCCGCGTGCTTGGCGTTGGCACGGCGCCGGCCCCCGACGAGCAGCCAGACCGCGGCGATCAGCGCGATCAGGCCGACCGGAGGCAGCAGGACCGCGAGGATCGCGACGATGGTCGCGCCGACCGCGTTGCCGATCGACAGCAGCGACCGCTGCTCCTCGTCGAGCCGCGCGCGGGTCCGGCGCATGAGCGATTGCACGGCGAGCCCGGAGATCAGGGCCGCGCCGGCGCCGGCGATCAGGCCGGGCCACCAGGTCGAGCTGTGGTCGGCGACCGTCGCCGCGGTGACCACGGCACCGAAGACCATCCCCAGGCCGAGCATCGCGCGTTCGCCGGTCTGGGTCTCCAACCGGCGTCGCAGGACGATCGCGACGACGGCGAGCACGATCGCCAGGACCAGCACCACCGGCGACTCGAGGACGCGGAAGGTGGTCCCCTCGTAGTCGGTGCTGATGTTGGCGAGACCAGCGAGCGCGGCTACCGCGAGCGGCAGGAAGGGGCTGGCGCCGGCGGCAGCGGCGATGCCGATGCCCTGAAGAATGTCGAGGAGATAGGTCATAGGGCGATACCGTTCGACGCATGACTGTAGAGGACCCGGACTCGACCGCCCCGCCAACCAGTCCCGCACGCACGATCGCTCCGGCGGCGGCAGCGGCTGGTTCCGGCGCAGTTGCGTCCCCCTCGGAGGCCGCGACGACGGCCCGTCCGTCGGGCGATCTCGAGCGCTACGCGGGTCTCTTCGCCCAGCGTACGCGAGTGATGAAGAGCTCGGCGATGCGGGACCTGATGGCGCTGACCGAGCGTCCCGAGGTGATCTCGCTGGCGGGCGGCCTCGCCGACACCAAGCTGTTCCCGGCCGAGGATCTGGCCAAGGTCCTCTCGCAGATGGCGGCGGCCGACTCGGCCCGGGCGCTCCAGTACGCGCCGACCGAGGGCATGGCGGAGATCCGTCCCTGCCTGGCCGAGGTGATGGCCGCCGAGGGCACGATCGTCGACCCCGACGAGATCCTGGTCACGACCGGCGGGCAGCAGGTGATCGACCTCGTCTGCAAGACCCTCGTCGATCCGGGCGACGTGATCATCGCCGAGGGCCCGACCTACCCGGGCGCGGTGCCGACGTTCAGCGCCTACGAGGCCGATCTCGTCCAGGTCGACATGGACGACGACGGGATGCGGATCGACCTGCTCGAGGAGACGCTCGACCGGCTGGAGGCCGAGGGCCGGCGTCCGAAGTTCATCTACACGATCCCGACCTTCCAGAACCCGGGCGGCGTGACGATGTCGCTGGAGCGCCGGCAGCGGCTGGTCCAGATCGCCCAGGAGCGCCAGCTGCTGGTGCTGGAGGACAACCCCTACGGGCTGCTGCGGTACGAGGGGCCCGCCCTTCCGTCGCTCTACTCGCTCGACGGCGGCCGCTTCGTGATCTACGGCGGCACGCTCTCGAAGATCCTCTCGCCGGGGATCCGCGTCGGCTGGGCGATCGCGCCCGCGCCGGTCCGGCAGAAGATGGTCGTCGGCAAGCAGGGCAGCGACCTCAACTCGCCGTCGCTCAGCCAGCTGTTCGTCGCCTACTACTTCAAGGAGCGGGACTGGCGCGACTACGTGCAGCGGCAGGCCGACGTCTACCAGGCGCGCCGTGACGTGATGCTGGACGCGCTCGAGCGGCACATGCCCGACGGCACGACCTGGACCCGCCCGCAGGGCGGGCTGTTCGTCTGGGTCACGCTGCCCGAGTACCTCGACACCACCGATCTGCTGGCCCGCGCGCTGCAGCACGACGTCGCCTTCGTGCCGGGCCGCGCGGCCTACCTCGACGGCCGCGGGGGCAACGCGATGCGCATCAACTTCTCCGGGGTCGCCGAGGAGGACATCCGCGAGGGGATCAGCCGGATCGGGACCGTGATCGCCGAGCAGCTGGAGCTCTACGCCTCGATTACTGGGACCGCTCGCCCGCGGGGCGGCGCAGCCGGCGGCGACCGCAGCGGCCGCAGCGACGTCGCCGGGCGCGGTGCGACCGGGGGACAGCGTGAGCAGGCCGACGACGGGGCGCCGATCGTGCCGCTGCGGACGGCTGGCCGCCGCCGGAGCAGCAACTGATGCGGGTCGCGGTGCTCCAGGGCGGTCGCTCGCTCGAACGGCAGGTCTCGCTCCAGTCCGGCCAGCGCGTCGAGGAGGCCCTCCGGCGGCTCGGGCACGAGGTCCACGGGGTCGACGTCGACCACGGCCTGGTGCGGACGCTGACCGGGCTCCGTCCCGACGTGGCGTTCGTCGCCCTCCACGGCGAGGACGGCGAGGACGGCACCGTCCAGGAGCTGCTCGAGGTCCTCGGCATTCCCTACACCGGGTCGGACCCCGGGTCGTGCGAGCGCTGCTGGGACAAGGTCGTCACCAAGCGGGCGCTCGCGGCGGCGGGGATCCCGACGCCTGACGCCGTCAGCGTCTCGGCCTCGGCGTTTAAGCAGCTCGGTGCTGCCGACGCGCTCGGGCGGGTCGGCGAGCGGCTCGGCTTCCCGCTGGTGGTCAAGCCGTCGCGTCAGGGCTCCGCCCTCGGCCTGCGGATGGTCCGCGGCCCGCAGGACGCCCCCAACGCGCTCGTGGCGGCCCTCTCGTACGGGGACCGGGTGCTGCTGGAGCACTACGTCGACGGACACGACCTGTCGGTCTCGATCGTCGGCGGCTCGACCCTGCCAATCGTGGAGGTCCATCCGCGCGATCTCGATCCCTACAGCGCCCGGTACACAATTGGACAGAGCACGTTCACCTGTCCTGCGGATCTGGACCCGGGGATCGTCGCCGCGGCCGAGGCACTGGCGCTGCGCGCGTTCAAGGCCCTCGACTGCCGGGGCTTCGCCCGGGTCGACCTGCTCGCCGACCGCACCAGCGGCGATCTGACCGTGCTCGAGGTCGACGCCGTCCCCGGCCTCACCCAGACCAGCTACCTACCGGTCGCCGCCGAGGCCGCCGGAATCAGCTTCGACGGGCTCGTGACCCGCCTGCTCGACCTCGCACTGACCGACCACCCCGCGCGCCCCGCCTGAGCGGCGCCGGGCGGGCCGGACGTCAGCCCTGCTGGCCGAAGTCGTCGGGCGAGACCTGGTCGAGGAAGCTGCGGAAGCGGTCGACGACGTCGTCGGCCTCTTCCGAGTTGCGATCGAACTCGATCGCGGACTCCTCGATCACGTCGTCGGCCGCGAAGATCTGGGCTCCGCAGCGGACGGCGAAGGCCAGCGCGTCGGAGGGCCGGGAGTCGATCTCGACCTCACGACCGTTCTGATCGAGCGTGATCGTCGCGTAGAAGGTGTTCTCGCGCAGCTCGGTGACCGTGACCTTCGTGCACTTGACCTCGAACTGCTCGAGGACGTCGACCATCAGGTCGTGGGTCATCGGCCGCGGGGTGGAGGCCCCCTGGAGCCGCATCAGGATCGCGGCCGCCTCGGGGTGACCGATCCAGATCGGCAAGAACCGGTTGGACTCGACGCACTTGAGCAGCACGATCGGCTGCTTGCCGACCATGTCGAAGCTCACGCCGTAAATCGTCATCTCCTGCATGGTCAGCTCCGAACAGGACGCTGCCGCGACCCACGTCGGTCTCGCGGCGGCCCTGCCCGCAGTGTATCGGTGCGTGCCCGCCCGGTCGCAGCACCGGCGTCATACGGCGCACCCGGGCGGGGTCGACCGATCGTCACGCCGGACGACGGAGCCCGGGAGCGGCACAGGCTCGACCGGGCGGGGCACGACCCCCGAAACGACGAACGGCCCGCAGTGCGGGCCGTTCCGAGTGGGCGATGGTGGATTCGAACCACCGACCTCTTCCTTATCAGAGAAGCGCTCTAACCGACTGAGCTAATCGCCCGAGGATCGAGAAGATTAGCGAACGGGCCACGACGCCGCATCGACGTCCGTAAAGCCGTTCTCCCGCTCGAAAACGTCGATCTGGACCGATACCCCTCGGACCCCCGCCGAAGGCCGCGTACGGCCCCTTTACGTGGGTCGAAATTCGGGCCGTTTCGGGCCTGAAACGGTGTCCACGCCCGGTCGGCCGATCAGCCGCTGAGACGGTCGGTCAACCGTCGGGCCTGCTCGACGTCGTCGAGCCGGATCTCGGCCACGAAGCCGTTGCCCTTCGCCCGCACGCGGACGTCGTGCCCGAGCGCGCGCCCGAGACGTTCCTCGAACTCCTCGGCCGCCGCGACCTGGTCCGCGGGCACCTCGACCGGCTTCTTCGAGCGGCTGCCGTCGTGCGCCGCACGAGCCCGCTGCTCGAGGACCCGCACCGACCAGCCCTCGATCGCCGCCTGCTGCGCCAGCGAGCGACGGACGTCGTGCCCGTCGGCGAGCAGCAGCGCGCGGCCGTGGCCGGCACTGAGCGTGCCCTCGCCGATCAGGTCGAGGACCTCGTCGGGCAGATCCAGGATGCGCAACAGGTTGGAGACCGCCACCCGCGAGCGGCCGACCATCTTGCCGACGGCCTCACGGGTGAGGCCGAGATCCTCCACGAGGGCCGAGATCGCTCGCGCCTCCTCGATCGGGTTCAGGTCCGCCCGGGCCATGTTCTCGACCAGGGCCGCCTGCAGCGAAGTCGCGTCGTCGCGCTCCTGGACCAGCGCGGGGATGTCGCTCAGGCCAGCGATCTGGGTCGCCCGCCAACGCCGCTCTCCGGCCACCAGCTCGTAGCGCCCGCCGGGCAGCGGGCGGACCAGGACCGGCTGGAGCACGCCGCGGTCGGCGATCGAGCCCGCGAGCGCCTGGAGCGCGTCGTCGTCGAAGACCCGCCGTGGCTGGTTCGGATTGGCGAGGATCAGCTCGACCGGGAGCGTCCGCAGCTCAGTCGCCCGCTCGACGCCTTCGGGCTGGCCGTCAGCGGCCAGGATCGCCGCGAGACCGCGACCCATGCCCCGCTGCTTGGCCTTAGCCACGAGCGACCATCTCCTTGGCGAGGTCGAAGTAGGCGGTCGCCCCGCTGGAGTGCGGGTCGTGGTGGATCACGGGAATCCCGTAGCTCGGGGCCTCGCTGATCCGGACGTTGCGCGGGATCACCGTCTGGAAGACGAGGTCGGGGAAGTGCTCGCGGACCTCGCGCTCGACGTCGTGCGCGAGCCGGGTGCGGGTGTCGTGCATCGTCAGCAGCATGCCGGCGATCGCGAGGCGCGGATTCAGGCGCCGCTGGATCAGGCCGAGCGTATCGAGCAGTCCGGCGAGACCCTCGAGCGCGAAGTACTCGGCCTGCACGGGGACGATGACCCGGTCTGCCGCCACCAGCGCGTTGATCGTCAACGGCCCGAGCGAGGGCGGGCAGTCGAGCAGGATGAACGTGTACTGCTCGCGGATGCCCTCGAGCGCGTCGCGCAGGCGCCCGTCACTTCCCGGCTCGCGCGCCAACTCGACCGTCGCGGCGGCCAGATCGGGCTGCGCCGGAAGCAGCGAGAGACCGTCGATGCCCGTCGGCACGACGGCGTCGGCCGCCGGCACGTCGCCCCGGAGCACGTCGTAGACGCTGGGCGTGCTGTGCTTGTCGATGCCCAGCGCGACCGTCGCGTTGGCCTGCGCGTCGATGTCGATCAGGAGCGTTGGGTAGCCCGCTTCGGCGATGCAAGCGGCAAGGTTGACGGCGGTCGTGGTCTTGCCCACTCCGCCCTTCTGATTCGCGATGGCGTAGATCGTGCCCAAGGGGCACCGAAGGTACCGGTCCGGAGAGGTCGAGGGCCAGCCGCCGGACGAATATGAGCCGATCTGAGCGAAACCGGCCCGCGAGGCGCCGGCCCTCGGAGACCAGATGCGCGGCCTATTTACCCCCGGCGAGCGTTTCACGTGAAACGCTCGCCGGCCAGCAGTGCCCCGGACGCGAGCGGGCCACCAGCCCGATCGTCGCCCTCGCCGCGACGGACCCGCTCAGGCGCACCGCCGGCGAGGACCGACACGTCGGACGAGGCCCACCTCCTCGTCCAGCGGCACCGACGACCACCGGGCGACCCGTCCCGGTCGGCCCAAGGGACCAGACCGGACCCCGAGCTCCAGCTCCCGCACGGGACCCGGGCCCGCTCGACCCGGACGGCCACAGACCGAGAAGCCACCCACCGTCCCGCTGCCGACACCCCAGCGCCGTGCCCTCCCCGCGCCGGCCCGACCTCCCGTGCTTGCCGGGCCGCGCACCGTCTGCCACGGGCCCGCCGTCACCCGCTCGCCGACCTCCTGGTCCGCCACACCGTCGGCCCCGCTCCTCGCCCCCTCGACACCGACGCGTCCGAGCCAGCACGCCCCCAGGACCCGAGCAACCGCCCTTCCTCCCGGTCCCGCCCCGATCCCCGGATGGCCACCGCCCGGCCGCCCCGCCGAGCCCCGGACATCGCCGCCGACGAGACCGGCGCCTTCGGGACTGCAACCGCCGGGAACCGCGCCAATGCCCCCGGTCGCACCCCGAGAGGCGGCCGACCACCGCCCGCCGACCCGCGGAGCTCCCGGCACGGCCCCACGCATCTCCTCGCCGAGCCGTCCGGGCCGCCAGCCTGCCGCGCCCCCAGGCCGACGATCCGCTCGAGCATCAACGCTGAAATCGCCGGCGTCCCAGATCCCGCCCGCACCGCTCTGGACATCGACGTGGTGCGTCCGCGTCGCCGGGGCGGACCTCCACGACCGCCAGCAACCCTCCGAGTCGTCACACTGGGCGCGTGCCGTGGGACCGTGGACCAGGCGTCGTCGAGCTTCCCGATGGGGCACGCCTTCGGGGCCGCGGCCTCCGCCGCGGCGCACTGCCCGAGCCCCCGCCCGACTGGGGGCTCTACCTCCTCGGCTCGCCCCCGCCGGCCGCAGCGTGGCCCGCCCGCTGGCTTCGCTGGCCCGACTTCCGGCTCCCGAGCGATGAGCAGGACGCGCGCGCGGCGCTCGCCGAAGCCCACCGTCGTGCGGCCCGCGGCGAGCGGATCGAGATCGCCTGCGGCGGCGGGCGCGGACGAACCGGCACGGCGCTCGCCTGCATCGCCCAGCTCGGCGGGGTCGCTCCGGAGGAGGCCACCGCCTGGGTCCGCGAACGCTACGACCACCGGGCCGTCGAGACCCCCTGGCAGCGACGCTACGTCCGCCGCTTCACCGCGTGACCCGCAGGACCCGGGCCGGCCTCGGCGGCGCCACTGCACCCCGCGGGCGGACCTCGCCGGCCGCCGGAGGACCCGGCACGCGCCGGCCCGGGTCATGAACCATCCGGACCCCTCTGGCCCCGGACAGGACCGTCAGGCCCCAGACGACACCCGCGACCGCGACGGGAAAGGCGAGCGGCCGACCCAGAGGCTGGCGACCGGCTGGCCCTCTACCCCACCCGGGCCCACCGCCTGCCGGCGTTTCACGTGAAACGCCGGCAGGTCCCACTGACGCTCAGGTCAGTGGGCGCTTCAGCGCCAGGCCCGGCCGCCGCGGGAAGCCCTTGGGCGTCGGCCCCAGCTTCTCCGTGACCACCAGGCAGCGCGCGCGGGCGTCGGCCCACGGCTTCATCGGCCGAACCTCGAGCGGCGACATCTTCAGCCGCTCGGCGACCGAGGAGGCGACACGGGACTCCTCGTCCTCCAGCACGCCCTTCCAGGCCACCAGCGTCCCGCCCTCACGCAGCAGCGGCGCGGCGTACTCGACCAGGACCCCGAGCTGCGCCACCGCGCGGGCGGTCACGACGTCGAACGCGCCGATCCCCTCGGGCCACGCCTCGGCCCGGGCGTGCACGCCTCGCAGGTTCGTCAGGCCCATCCGCTCGCCGCAGGCGAGCACCCAGCCGACCTTGCGGCCGACGGTGTCCATCGCCACGACCTCGCAATCGGGCAGCGCGGCCGCCAGGACCAGCGCCGGGATGCCGGCGCCGGTGCCGATGTCGGTCATCCGCGACGCCTCGCGGACCGCGGCGACCTCGAGCCCCGTCAGGCCGTCGGCCACGTGACGGTCGATGGTCTCCTCCGGCGCCCGCACGGTCGTGGCCGCGTGCTCGTCGGTCGCGAAGACCTCGATCAGGACCCGCAGCGCGGCGTGCGCGCGATCGTCCAGGCCGTACTGCGCAACCAGCTCCTCGAGCCGCCGCTCGACCGGCCCGGACTGCTCCCCCGGCCCGGTCACGCCGCGCGGCGGGTGACGACCAGGTGCCGCTCGGGCTCGTCGCCCTCGCTGTGCGTGTCGACCTCCCCGCGGTCCCGCAGCCGCTCGTGCACGTAGCGCCGCTCGCTCGCGGTCATCGGATCGAGCGCGACCTGCTCGCCGGTCCGCAACGCGCGCTCGGAGGCCTCGTCGGCGATCCGCTCCAGGATCGCCGCCCGCCGGGTCCGGTAGTCCCCGGCGTCGACGGTGACGACCCAGTCGCCACCCGGCGCGTGCTTGGCCGCGATCCGGGTGGCGAGGTGCTGGACGGCGTCGATCACGTGACCGTGCCGGCCGATGAACGGCGCCACCTGGTCGCCGTGCAGGGTCGCGGTGATCCGCACCCCCGACCGCGTGACCTCGACCTCGTCGCCGGCCTCGATCGCCGCGGCGACCTGACCGACGAGCGCGCCGACCTCGAGCGCGATCCGCTCCCCGATGACGTCGTCCTGCGGCATCTCAGCGCCTCCTGCCCGAACGCTTGCGCTTGCGCTTGCGCGGGGGCGGCGGCGGGGTGCTCCCGGACGCCACGGCGACCTTGGCCCGCGCCGGCTTCGGGGAGGCCGAGTCGTCCTCCTCCTCGTCCTCGTCCTTCTCCGGCGGCTTGACGTGGCCGTAGACCTGGATCAGGCCCCACTGCTGGACGAGCGTGAAGACGTTGGTCGTGATCCAGTAGAGGAACAGACCGGCCGGCGGCTTGATCGGGATCAGGAAGAAGACGAAGACCAGCGGCAGCGCCAGCATCAGGCGCTTCTGGTTCTTGTCCGCCGTCGGCGGCATGTTGACCAGCGACGACGCCATCTGCGAACCGACGTAGAGGACCAGCAGCAGGACCAGCAGCGCGCCGGTCGCCGTCGCCGTGATGTCGTTGATCCCCAGGAAGTGCTCACCGAAGCCGCCGACCGCGCTGCCCGGCGGGATCGGCTCGCCGACGGTCCAGGTCCCGACCGGGTTCGGCACCGCACCACAGCCGACCGAGGTCGGCAGGCTCACGCCACAGATCTCGGTCTTGAGATCGGTGCGGAGCATGTAGTAGAAGCTGATCAGGAACGGGATCTGCACGATGATCGGCAGACACGACCCGAACGGGTTCACCTTGTACTGCGAGTACAGCTTCATCGTCTCCTGCTGGAGACGCTGCTTGTCGTCCTTGTACTTCTTCTGCAACTCCTTGAGCTGCGGGGCGATCGCCTGCAGCCCCCGCATCGACTTGAACGACTTGATGCCCAGCGGCAGGACCGCGAGGCGCAGGAGGATCGTCAGGACGATGATCGAGAGGCCCCATCCCAGTCCGACCGCATCGTGGAAGAACTCCAGGATCGGCAGGAACAGCGAGATGAGCCACTGAATCGGGGCGATAACGGCAGCGGGCATAGGCAATCGTTCAGGAGGGCGGAGCAGGACGGCGAGAGCGGAACAGCCGCTGCGCCGAGACGGGATCGTAGCCGCCATGGCTCCACGGGTTGCACCGGAGGATGCGCCACGTCGCGAGCACGAGCCCGCGCAGGACCCCTTCGGTCCGCACCGCCTCGGCCGCGTAGTGGCTACAGGTCGGCTCGTACTTGCAGCTTCTGGGCAGCGCCGGACTGATGAAGCGCTGGTACCCGCGGATCGGGGCGATGAAGATCGAGCGGACGACCGACATCAGCGGTCGGCCTGCTCGGGGGGCGGGGCGGAGCCCGACGGGGCCGGTGCCATCGACCGGGCGGCCTTGTCGACCAGCTCGCCGAGCGCTCCCGCGATGCCGGACAGGCCTTCGCGTTCGGCCAGCTCCCGGGCATCCGGGCGGGCGACGATGACCAGATCGACGGAGGTCGGGAACCGTCCCGCATGCTCCGCGAACGCCTCGCGAAGCAGACGCTTCACGAGATTGCGGTCGACGGCTCCGCCGACGCGGCGCGAGACGCTCAGTCCGACCCGGGGGTCGCGAGCCTCGCCGGCCCCGTCCTGCGGAAAGAGGTGCAGCACCAGATGGCGGTTGCCGAACGAGCGACCGCGTCGGAAGACGCGCTCGAAGTCGGCGCTGCGGGTCAGGCGACCCCGCTTCGACCGCGGAGCGGCCGGACGGGGATCGGTCATGGGATCAGACGGTGAGGCGGCGGCGGCCCTTGGCGCGGCGGCGCTTCAGGACCTCGCGGCCGGCCTTGGTCGACATCCGCTCGCGGAAGCCGTGGGTGCGGGCGCGCTTGCGCTTCTTCGGCTGGTAGGTGCGCTTCATCTCTAGAGCTCGGTTTGAGGGCTGCGCGGCACGGAGGAGGCACGACGACCTACCCCGACGCGGGCACGGACAGGCCAGTCTAGCGATACCCCGCGCGAGGGGCAGAGCGCCCTACTGCACCCGCCGGACGGTTCATGCTCGGAGGGCGCCCGGTTGTTCTCGCTCTTTCCGGGAACTCTCGTGCAGAACGGGCAAACCCGACCGCCGGGAGTCCAGGCCACTGGTATATTCGCGGCTCGCCGTCAGTCGATGGTGACTCCTCAGGACCTTCCTCCAAGCGGTCCTCCAATGCTTCTTCCTCGTCGCCCCTGGCGACTCCTTGCCCTGTCCCGTGACTGCCGCTGACCTCGACCGCGCCTGGAGCGCCATCATCGAGGACGCACGGCGGCAGATCGGGGACCAAGCGTGGGACACCTGGCTCTCCGTCCTGAGCCCGGTCTCCACCGACGGGCGACAGCTGCTGATCCTCGCGCCCGCACACGCGCGGGCGTGGATCGCCGACCGCCTGCTGCCGCTGCTCAGCGCGAGCGCGACCCGCGTGCTCGACCGACCGCTCGAGGTCGTCCTCGCCCCGGACGAACCGCCGACGAGCACCCGGCGACCAAAGGACCAGCAGCGGCGCGACGGCTGGTCCGGAGCCGACGCCGAGATCGGGGCCGCCCCGGCCGAGCGTCCCCTGACGCCCCGGTACCGGTTCGAGGAGTTCGTGCTCGGGCCGTCCAACCGGTTCGCCCACGCCGCCGCGCTGACGGTCGCCGAGAACCCGGGGATCGCCTACAACCCGCTGTTCCTCTACGGACCGCCGGGGACCGGCAAGACCCACCTGCTGCACGCGATCGGCAACTACGCCCGCCAGCACCACCACGGGATGCGGGTCCGCTACGCGACCGCCGAGACGTTCACCTCCGAGTTCACCGGGGCCCTCCGCAGTCGCGGGATCGCGGCGTTCAAGGAGCGCTACCGCGAGCTCGACCTGCTGCTCGTCGACGACGTCCAGTTCCTGATGGCGAAGAAGGCGACGGAGGAGGAGTTCTTCCACACCTTCAACGCGCTCCACGAGGCCGGCGCCCAGCTGGTGCTGACGGCCGACCGCGTCCCGCACGACATGCAGGAGATGGAGCAGCGCCTCCGCGACCGCTTCGCCTCCGGGTTGGCGGCCGAGGTCGAGCTGCCCGACATCGCCACCCGGATGATGGTCCTGCGCAAGCGGATCACCGGGCAGGCCGTCGAGCTGGCCGAGCCCGCCGCGCTCGAGGAGATCGCGCGGCACGTCAACACCAGCGTCCGGGCCGTCGAGGCCGCGCTGGTCCGGGTCGTCGCGTACGCCTCGCTGACCGATCGTCCGCTGACGGCCGGCCTCGCCCAGGAGGTGCTCGGCTCGCTCTACCCCGACCGTCCGCGGCACCCCGGCCAGCGCACCGGCGACGAGCAGGCCGCCGCTCCGGCGACGGTCGCCCAGGTCGTGCAGGCGACCGCGACGACGTTCGACGTCAGCGAGGAGGACCTGCTCTCGCGTCGGAACGACAAGCGGCTCGCCTGGGCCCGCAAGCTCGCCATGTACCTCGCGCGAGAGGAGACGGGTGCCTCGTACCCGACCCTCGGCCGCGACTTCGGGGGCCGCAACCACACGACGGTGATGACCGCCGTGCGCAGCGTGACCGAGAAGATCGGCCACGATCCGGCCGCACAGGTCGACCTCGCACGTGTGCGTTCGCTGCTCCGTTCTGTGCAGACGCAGGGTGCCTCCGCAGGCGACGCTCCACAGAACGACCGCCGTGACTGACAGACTGCACAGGGTCCTGTGCACGGACACGTCGCCCCGCGACCGTGCTCCAGACGGGCGATCCCGAGCTCTCGGGGGACGTCGGTCCACAGGACGCACAGGCCTTCCTACAACTTCTGATCACCCTTCTCTCTTGAGGACTTCAAGGTGAAACTGCACACCGCCGCACAGGACCTGCTCGGTCATCTGCAGTCGCTCAGCCGCATCGCGTCGGGGCGACTCGCGAACCCCACCTTGTCTGGGGTCCAGATCGTGGCGACCGGCGACGGCATCGAGCTGCGCGCCACCGACCTCCAGGTCGGACTCCGGATCGCCCTGGAGGGCGACGTCGAGCGTCCGGGCACCGTCGTGCTTCCTGCGCGGCTGCTGCTCGACATCACCCGTCAGGCTCCGGGGCCGCGTCTGACCCTGGAACTGCGCAGTGAGGAGCAGGACGTGGAGGTCACCGCCGGGTCGGCGGTCTTCCACCTGCGGACGCTGCGGGGCGAGGACTTCCCGCCGCTGCCGGAGCCCTCCGACGTCGCCGGCGTCGAGGTCTCGGCCGAGGCCTTCGTGCAGACGACGACCAAGGTCGTGCGGTCCGCGGCGAAGGACGACACGCGGCCGTTGCTGGCCTGCGTGCTGGTCCGCGCCGAGGGCGACACGCTGACGATGGTGGCGACCGACTCCTACCGCCTGTCCGAGAAGCGGACGACGCTGGAGACGCCGCTCGACGGCAGCTTCGAGGCGAACGTCCCGGCCCGGGTCATGCAGGAGCTGGAGCGGCTGGTGCCGGCGAGCGGCGCGGAGACGCTGACCGTCGCCCGCGGCGAGAACCAGGTGCTGTTCACGATCGGCCGCCACGTGCTCAGCTCGCGGCTGGTCGACGGGACGTTCCCGCAGTACCGCTCGCTGATCCCCGAGACGTTCGATCACGAGCTGCGGGTCTCCACGTCGGAGCTGCGCGAGGTCGTCAGCCGCGTCTCGCTGCTGGCCCAGAAGGCCGCGGCGTTGAGCCTGGCCTTCAGCGAGGGCGAGCTGGTCGTCTCGGCGCAGACCCAGGACGTCGGCGAGGCTCGCGAGTCGCTGCCGGTCCCGTTCCACGGCGAGCCGTTCGCGATCGGGTTCAACCCCGAGTACCTGCGTGACGGCCTCGACACGATCGACGGCGACGAGGTCCTGCTGCGGCTCACGAGCCCGATCCGGCCGGGCCTGCTGCAGACGACGGACGACCAGGGCTTCCTGTACCTGATCATGCCGATCCGCCTCAACGCCTGAGGACGGATCGGGTGGCGGACTCGAGCCCGGGGCGGACGACGTCCTGATGCACCTGGCGCGCCTTCGGGTGCGCGATCTGCGCACGTACGTCGAGGCCGACGTCGAGCTCGGTCCCGGGCTCACGGTCATCGCCGGTCCCAACGGGGCCGGCAAGACCAACCTGCTCGAGGCGGCCTACCTCGCCTGCACGGGACGCTCGTTCCGGCAGGCGAGCGACAGCGACCTCATCCGCCGCGGCGCGGAGGCCGGGCACGTGGCGGCCGAGGTCGCCACCGCCACCGGGACGAGCAGCTTCTCGGTCGGCCTGCATCCCGGAGACCGCCGGCGGCTGCGGGTCGACGGCAACCCGGTCGAGAGCCTGCTCGACCACCCGGCTCGTCCCCGGATGAGCGTCTTCCTGCCCGACCGGATGGTCCTGGTCAAGGGTGGGCCGGCGCTCCGGCGCGCGCACCTCGACCAACTGCTCGTAGCGCTGCGGCCCTCGGCGGCGCCGTTGCGGCGCAGCTTCCACGAGGCCCTGCGGCAACGCAACGCCTTGCTCTCGTCGCTGCGGGCACGCTCGGTCGACGTGGCGTCCGCCGGCCGCGAGCTGGCGCCGTGGGACCGTGCGCTGGCCGATGCCGCGGCGGCCCTGACCGGCGCGCGGGCGCTGACCACCGAGTCGATCAACCCCGCGGTCACGCGGCGGGCCGAGCAGCTCGGGCTCGAGGGCGCGCTGGAGATCTCCTACCGCCCCCGCTCGGCGGCGGACCCGGACGAGGTCGTCGCGGCCCTGGTCGAGCGGCACGCCGGCGACCTCGATCGGGGCTTCACCCACCACGGACCGCACCGCGACGACCTCGCCGTTCGCCGCGAGGGCCGTCCGCTCAGCCGCTTCGGATCGCAGGGCGAGCAGCGGCTGGCGCTGCTCGCCCTGCTCCTCGGCGAGGCCGACGTGATCGAGCAGGCGACGGGCCAGCGCCCGGTCCTGCTGCTCGACGACGTGATGAGCGAGCTCGACGTCGAGCGGCGCGCGCGGCTGGTCGAGGTGATCAGCGAGCGGGGTCAGGCGCTGCTGACCGTGACCGAGGCGACGCACGTGCCGGGTTCGAACGACCCGTCGGTCGGCTCGATCGAGGTCCGTCCCGGCGCCGCGACCAGCGTCCGGGTGGCCGCGGCGGACCCGGACCGGGGAGACTGAGTCCGTGGCCCGTCGTCGCCGATCCGCTCCCCGCCAGTCCGCGACCGGGCTCGAGTCGCTGCTCGACGCGCTCGCTCCGGAGGACGTCGGCAGCCTCGGCCTGGGCCGGATCCAGCGGGTCTGGGGCCGCGCGGTCGGCCCCGACATCGCAGCGGCCGGGCAGCCGGTGGCGTTCGTCGACGGGCTGCTCCACGTGGCCTGCGAGGACGCGACCTGGGCCCAGGAGCTGCAGATGCTGGAGGCGATGCTGGTCGAGCGTCTGCACGCCGCGGGCGTTTCCGAGGTGACCGCGATCCGGGCCCGGGCAGGTGGCGTTTCTGGGCGCAGCGGGTCGCCGTTCGGCCGTCCGTCCCGCGGGATCTCCTAGGCGGTCCCCGGAGGCGGCCGGAAAGCCCGTTGTGGAGCGGGTTTTCGCCCGCCACGACAGGGGATTCAGACCCCCTCCTGTGCTATTCTCAGAAGGATTCGCTCGGTGCGCCTTGGCCCGACCTCTTTGGCCCCGGGACCGAGGCGTTTCTGCTGCACGGAGGCTTATGGCGACTGACGAGAACCCCACCCCGGACGAGACGGCGAAGACGGAGGCCGCGTCCGCGGCTGACGTTGAGGCGCTCAAGGCGGCCAACGCGGAGGCGACGACCACCGCCAACGCCAAGACGGCATCGGACGGGACCTACGACGCGGCGGACATCACCGTCCTCGAGGGGCTGGAGGCGGTCCGCCACCGGCCGGGCATGTACATCGGCTCGACGGGGACCCGCGGTCTCCACCACCTGGTCTGGGAGATCGTCGACAACTCGGTCGACGAGGCCCTCGCCGGGCACGCGTCGACGGTGACGGTCACGATCCACCCCGACAACTCGGTCACCGTGGTCGACGACGGCCGTGGCATCCCGGTCGCGATGCACGAGACCGGCAAGCCGACCGTCGAGGTCGTCCTGACGGTCCTCCACGCCGGCGGCAAGTTCGGCGACGGCGGCGGCTACAAGGTCTCCGGCGGTCTCCACGGCGTCGGTTCCTCGGTCGTCAACGCGCTCTCCGAAGAGTTCGACATCGAGATCCGGCGTGACGGTTTCTCCTGGACCCAGCGCTACGTCCGCGGCGCGCCGATCGAGGAGCTCCAGAAGGGCGAGGCGCTCAAGCCCGGTGACGGCACGGGCACCATCATCCGGTTCCTCCCGGACACGGAGATCTTCGAGACGACCGAGTACGACTGGTCGACGCTCGAGACCCGCCTGCGCGAGACGGCCTTCCTGACCCGCGGTCTGCGGATCAAGATCACCGACGAGCGCGAAGGCGGCAAGACGGTCGACTTCCACTTCGAGGGCGGCATCGCCGACTTCGTCGCGTTCCTGAACGAGAACAAGGATCCGATCCAGAAGAAGGTCATCACCTTCGAGGGGGAGGACGACAAGGCCGGCGGCGCGGTCGAGGTCGCGATGCAGTGGAACGGCACCTACCAGGAGTCGGTCCACTCGTTCGCGAACAACATCAACACCCACGAGGGTGGCTCGCACCTCTCCGGGTTCCGCTCGGCGCTGACCCGCACGATCAACAAGTGGGCGCGCGAGAAGGGCGAGCTGAAGGAGAAGGACCCGGCGCTCTCCGGCGAGGACATCCGCGAGGGCCTGACCGCGGTCATCTCCGCGAAGCTGACCAACCCGCAGTTCGAGGGTCAGACGAAGACCAAGCTCGGCAACCCGCAGATGCAGGGCTTCGTCGAGTCGGTCGTGAACGCGAAGCTGGCCGAGTTCCTCGAGGAGAACCCGGCCGACGCGCGCTCGATCGTCCGCAAGGCGGTCCAGGCCGCCCAGGCGCGGTCGGCCGCCCGCAAGGCCCGCGACCTGACGCGCCGCAAGAGCGCGCTGGAGAACTCGCGGCTGCCGGGCAAGCTCGCCGACTGCTCGGTCAAGGACCCGTCGCTGGCCGAGCTGTTCATCGTCGAGGGCAACTCCGCCGGTGGTTCGGCCAAGCAGGGTCGCGACCGGCACACGCAGGCGATCCTTCCGCTCCGCGGCAAGATCCTCAACGTCGAGCGCGCGCGGATCGACAAGGTCCTCCAGAACATCGAGGTCCAGTCGCTGATCACGGCGATCGGCACCGGGATCCGCGAGGAGTTCGACATCTCCGCGGCCCGGTACCACAAGATCATCCTGATGACCGACGCCGACGTCGACGGCGCGCACATCCGCACGCTCGCGCTGACGCTGATCTTCCGTGAGATGCAGGAGCTGATCGAGGCCGGCTTCGTCTACATCGCCAAGCCGCCGCTCTACAAGGTCCGCCAGGGCGGCCACGATCGCTACATCGAGAAGGAGACGGAGCTGGAGGAGTACCTGCTCTCCGACAAGCTCGAGAAGTTCGAGATCGTCAACGCCGCCGGCGAGACGGTCTCGCTGAACGACAGCAAGTGGAAGAAGTTCAGCCGCCTGCGCAAGCAGCACGAGGGCTGGGCCAGCGCGTTGCGGGCCGAGCACGGGATGGACGTCGTCCACTTCCTCGCCTCGACCGGCCTCGTCCACGACGGGATCACCGGCTCGGCCGAGGTCCTCGCGCGGTTGCAGTCGTCGGAGATCTCCGGCGACGACGCCGCGATCAACGTGCGGCTGCTCTCCGAGGAGGGCACCCACCTGCGGATCCGCACGACCGAGAAGAAGACGGGCCTGGCCCGGACCACCGACCTCGACCGGACGCTGTTCGACAGCCCCGAGTACATCGGCTTCGTCAAGGTCCACCAGCAGCTCGTCGGCCTCTTCGGGCAGCCCTCGTTCACGATCCGGCTCGCCGATCGCAGCGAGGACGCCGACACGTTCGAGGAGCTCGGACGGGGCGTTCTCAGCGTCGCCCAGAAGGGCGTCTCGCTCTCGCGCTTCAAGGGGCTGGGCGAGATGAACGCCGACCAGCTGCGTGAGACGACCATGGATCCGGCCCACCGGACCCTCCAGCAGGTGACCGTCGACGACGCGGCGGGTGCGGACCGGTTGTTCTCGATGCTCATGGGTGAGCACGTCGAGCACCGCCGGAACTTCATCGAGGAGTACGGCCGTCAGGTCGCCAATCTCGATGTCTGACCGCTCACCGCAGACCCATTTCGTAGAAGGAGCCTGAGCGATGGCGACCGACGTGATCAGTGGCGGCAACATCGAGCCGCGCAACCTCGAAGACGAGATGCGGACGGCGTACCTCGACTACGCGATGTCCGTGATCGTCGGGCGCGCGCTGCCCGACGTCCGTGACGGGCTGAAGCCCGTCCACCGCCGGGTGCTCTTCGGCATGTCCGAGCTGGGCATCGGGCCGACGCGGCCGTACGCCAAGTGCGCCCGCATCGTCGGCGAGGTGATGGGCAACTACCACCCGCACGGCGACGCGTCGATCTACGACACGCTCGTGCGCCTCGCCCAGGACTTCTCGATGCGCTACGAGCTCGTCGACGGTCAGGGCAACTTCGGCTCGATCGACGACGACGACGCTGCCGCGATGCGGTACACCGAGGCGCGTCTGACGCGTCTCTCGCTCGAGATGCTGCGCGATCTCGACATGGACACCGTCGACTTCACGCCGAACTACGACGGCCGCAAGATGGAGCCGACGGTCCTGCCGTCGCGCTACCCGAACCTGCTGGTCAACGGCTCGTCGGGCATCGCGGTCGGCATGGCGACGAAGATCCCGCCGCACAACCTGCGCGAGACGATCGACGCCACGATCGCCTTCATCGACGATCCCCAGATCTCGGTCGAGGGGCTCATGGAGCACCTCAAGGGGCCGGACTTCCCGACCGCCGGGATCATCCTCGGCACCCAGGGCATCCGCGACGCCTACGAGAAGGGCCGCGGGAAGATCCGCGTCCAGGCCAAGGCGCACATCGAGCCGCTGGCCCAGGGCAAGGAAGCGATCGTCGTCACGGAGCTGCCCTACGAGGTCAAGAAGGGTGGCGAGAACGGCCTGATCGTCAAGATCGCCGACCTCGTCCGCGACAAGAAGATCCCCGAGATCTCCGACATCCGCGACGAGACCGATCGTCGCGGCATGCGCCTGGTCATCGAGCTCAAGCGCGACGTGCTGCCGAAGGTGGTGCTGAACAAGCTGTTCAAGCACACCAACATGCAGACGACGTTCGGCGTCAACATGGTGGCGCTGCTCGACGGCGTCCCGCGGACGCTGAACCTCCAGCAGGTGCTGACGGCCTACGTCGGCCATCAGCGCGAGGTCGTCGTCCGCCGCGCGAAGTACGAGCTGGCGCAGAAGGAGGCGCGCGCCCACGTCCTCGAGGGCTTGCTGATCGCGCTCGACAACCTCGACGCCGTGATCGCGGTGATCCGGTCGTCGAAGGACCGCGAGACGGCCCGCGGCGAGCTGATGAGCCAGTTCGGCCTGACGCTGATCCAGTCGCAGGCGATCCTCGACCTGCGCCTGTCGCAGCTGACCGCGCTGGAGAGCGACGCGATCCGCGCCGAGCACGCCGACGTGATGGAGCGGATCAAGGAGCTGCGCGCGCTGCTCGGCGACGAGCAGCAGGTGCTCGAGCTGATCAAGGAGGAGATGTCCGAGATCCGCGAGCGGTTCGGTGACGAGCGGCGCACGCTGATCACCCACGCCGAGGGCGAGATCGACATCGAGGACCTGATCGCCGACCAGCAGATGGTCATCACGATCACCCAGTCCGGCTACATCAAGTCGCTGCCGCTGGCGACGTACCGCCAGCAGCAGCGCGGCGGCGTCGGCGTCAACGGGATGACGATGAAGGACGGCGACTTCATCGAGCACCTGTTCGTCTGCTCGAGCCACGACTACCTGCTGTTCTTCTCCAACCGCGGCAAGGTCTACCGCTCGAAGGTCTACGACCTGCCGGAGTCCTCGCGGACCTCGAAGGGCCGGTTCCTCAGCAACGTGCTGCCGCTGCGCGAGGGCGAGCGGATCCAGTCCGTGCTCTCGACCCGCGACTTCACGGAGACGAAGTACCTCGTCTTCGCGACCCGCGCGGGCACGGTCAAGAAGACCGAGCTGCTGGCGTACAACACGCCGATCAAGGCCGACGGCATCATCGCGATCAAGATCCGCGACGAGGACGAGCTGGTCGCGGTCCGCAACGTCGACGCCGAGGACGAGATCGTGATGGTCTCGAAGGCCGGGCTGACCGTCCGCTTCAGCGAGGACGACGCGCGCTCGATGGGCCGCGACACCACCGGCGTCCGCGGGATGGACGTCGGCAGCGACCCGAAGAAGAACTCGGTGATCGCGATGGACGTCGCTCGCGACGACTACGACCTGCTGGTCGTGACCGAGAACGGCTTCGGCAAGCGCACGCTGATCCGCGAGTACCGCAAGACCAGCCGCGGCGCCAAGGGCGTCAAGACGATCCAGCTGACGGAGACCAAGGGCGGCCTCGCCGGCGCCCTGGTCGTTCGCGAGCACGAGGGCCTCGTCTTCATCAGCGAGGGCGGGATGGTCCAGCGGACGTCCGTCAAGGGCATCAACCGCTACGGCCGCAACTCGCAGGGCGTCAAGGTCATGAACATCAAGGACGACGACCGCGTCAGCGCGATCGCCCGCGTCGTCGAGGACCAGACGGTCGACGGGACCGAGGGCCTCGACGTCCAGGAGGCGCTGATCGAGGGTGGGCCGGCCGGCCTGCTCGAGATCGTCGAGGCGCCCGAGGGCATGGAGCCGCCCTCGGTCGACGGTGCCGGGCCCGCCGACGACGCTCCGGAGTCGACCGAGGAGTAGGCCACTGGCGGGGGCTCCTGACTGCGCGTCACGAGCTCCCGCCGCAGGCTCTCCCGGAGCGTGCTCCGGGGGGCCCGGGAGTCCTCGTTCGCCGTGAGCGACGGCGGATCATGCGATTCGCTCGACCTCGTCGGAGCTGGGTGCTAGGTTCGATCTACCCAGCACCAGAGAAAGGAGGTGGTCCGAATAGACAGTACGTCCGGGACTCAGGAGGTGGCCGTCAACTGACGGTCATTCGGGAGGTCGGTGGCGCCTCGCGTCACTTGCCGGACCGGGAGTTCGACCTCGTCCCAGCGAATACGCACTCACGTTACTGGCGTGAGGGATGCGACATCTCGGTCAGGACCACCACCCGACACTCTCAGCGCGGCGCCTACGGGCGCCGCGCCTCGTAGGGGGGCGGCGCGAGGCGTTCGTGGACCGGCGCATCTCGCCACCTGGTTCGCTCGGCAGTACTTGCGTACAGCTCTCGCTGCCCGGCGGCGACCTGCTTGGTCCACGAACGCCTCGCATCCACCCCCGCCGCGTTGCGACTCGGCCTGAGGTGGTCTGGGGCTTGGTCTTCGCCACGCCTTGATTTTGCTTGCCTCCGAGCGGCGCTTCCCGCGTCGTTGGCCCTCGGCTTCAGATGACGTGCGAGCGGGGCTTCGCGCCTTCCCGCGCTCGCGCGGTCAGGCGGCCTGGGGGAGCCAGGCGTGCCAGCTCTCGGGAATTCGCGGGCAGGCGACGTGGATGAAGACCGACGGGTGCGGCGCGCGTGGCGTCGTCGCCGGGAACATCCGCGCCTGGTGCGGCAGCCGGTCGGCCTTGCGGCGATTGCACGAGGAGCAGCAGGCGACGATGTTCTCCCACTCGCTCGACCCGCCCTTCGACCGCGGGATCACGTGGTCGACCGTCAGGTCGCTGTGGGCCCCGCAGTACTGACAGGTCCAGTCGTCACGGGCGAAGACGGCTCGCCGGGTCAGCCGCCGGCGGTTGTGCCGTGGGACCGGCGCGTAGGTCCGCAGGCGGATGATCGCCGGCCGCGGCAGCGACGTCCGCTCGGCGTGGAGCTCGCCCTCGCCGGCCTCTATGACCTCGGCCTTCTCCTTCAGCAGCAGGACCGCCGCCCGCTTGATCCCGCAGACGTGGATCGGCTCGTAGGTCGCGTTGAGGACCAGGACGTGCGTCGAGGAGCCGCTCGCCGGGCCCCCGATTCGGCGCGCAGTGAGGTGTCCACCACCACGCGACCCATGGCTTGCGCCAACACCGCGGGGCGGCAGGTTCACGACGGTGGCTGAGGGCTCTCCCGTGTGCATCAACCTGCACTCCGAGAAGGGAGGATACCCGTCAACTCCCCCTTGTCCACCGGTTGCTGCGTAGCGGTTACACGTCGGTCACCGCTCGGCCCTCGGTGAGCGTCGTCGCGGTGAGCGGCTCGGCGCCACGATCTGGGCCGCCCGCGGGGCCTCGCCGGGTTCGTCGGGAGCGGTCCGGTCAGGCCGCCGGGCGCCGCTGCTCAGTGGTCGTCGACGCCGCGCCGCGGCTCCGGCTCGACGCCGTCGATCGCGCCTGTGGCGGAGATCGCGCCGTTGTGGAGGGCGGCCTCCAGCGCCTGCTCCTCCTCGGGGGCGAGCCGGTGCTCCGGCTGGCCGCGGTTGATCCGGCGGATGTAGAGCCGGGCCTGATCGCGGTGGTGGATCGAGGTCATCACGAACCCGTCGCCGCGGACGTCGAGCAGCGCCAGCGAGCACGACTGCTGCCCGGACTGCTCGCCGTAGGCGTCGTAGCGGATCAGGCCGTGGCGGGAGAAGACCCGCAGGATCGCGCCCTCGATCCCGCCCATCCGCTCCTCCAGGCGGCTGCTGAGCAGCCGCCACTCGCGCGACGCGCTGGTCACGTGCTCGGTCAGCGCCGCGGCGTGGGCGACGAGGTCGTCGCTGCCGTGCTCGCCGAGGACCGTCGACTGGGCTCGCCGCAGCCGCCGGACCTGCACCCACAGCGCCGCGACCAGCAGCAGCGAGAGCAGGCTCAGCGCGGCGCCGGCAACCCCGATCAGGTGCCAGCTGGCGTCAGCGCCGGTCACCGCTCACTCACCGATCGTGATCGTGTAGGTCGCCTTGTTGTTGTCGAGCTTCTGCTCGCCCGGGACGCCGCCGACCTCGACCACGAGCTCGCCCGCCTGCCCGGCCTTGACCGTGCTCGGGAGCGCCAGCTGGACCGTCACCGTCTGCCCCTGGGGGATCGCCTTGACCGTCTTCTTGACGAACGCGGCCTTGCCGCCCGAGGGGGTGAAGGTCGCGCCGACGTCGACGTTCGCCTCGTCGGCCTCGCCCTGGTTGGCGACCTGGACCTCGACCGTGCGACCGCTGACGGTGGCGTCGGTGCCGGCCTCGAGGGTGGTGCCACCCATCGTCACGCCGACGATCCCGTTGCCGTGCGCGCCGCTGGTCGTCGGGGTCTCGCCCGAGCGATCGCGGACCGGTGACGTCGAGCCGCTGCTCCCGCCGCCGCTCGTGCTCGACCCGCCGAGCTTGCTCGCGACGGTGTCGGGCTCGAGCCAGCTCACGTCGGTCACGAACCGCGGGGCCTGGACGTCGGCCCCGGTGACGCCCGCGTCCTTCAGGGCCTCGTCGATCAGCGGCTTGGTCCGCTGGAGCAGGACCACGTCGCTGGCCAGCAACGCCTGCATCTGCCCGGCGATCTCCTTGATCGCGGCCTGCGACGTGTCCTGATCCGCCTGGGCGGCGGTGATCCGCGAGGCGATCACGCGGACCGCCTGGGCCCGGAAGTTCATCGCCAGCTCGAGGTCGTGCTGGGCGGACTGGCCGCGGTCGTCGCCGGGCGGGCTGAAGCCCTTCGCGCGCTCCGCCTCCTGCTCGGCCTTGTCCCGCAGCGTGTTGAGCTCGTTGGTCAGCTCGTTGGCGGGGCCCCCGGACGAGAGCGTGCGGAACAGCGGCGCGCCGACGTCGTCCCGCGACTCGACCAGCAGCGCGGTCACGTCCCGCGAGTAGTCCTTGAGGGCCGAGGTGCGGCTGTTGCTGACGCAGCTGCTGATGCCGACCGCGAGCAGGATCAGGACGACCACGATGATGCCGAGCGCGACCATCTGCCGGACGCGGGCGGTGTGCGGGTCCGGCTGGCCGGGTGCCCGGCCGCCGCCGCTGCTCGCGCCGCCGCCCCCGAAGCCGCTGAAGCCGCGCGGGCGCCGAGACGCACGCGGAGGCGCCGCGTCGGCGACATGCGTGGGCTCTTCGAAGTCGTCGTCGTCAAAGAACGACACGGGGTGCGCTCCTGTGCAGATGAAAGGGCTACGTCGGCAACGTGGGGTTCACGGTACCGACGGTCCTGCCTGCCGTTCACCGTTTCGACGGCGGTTCCTTCTTCTTCCGGTGCAGGTCCCCCCGACTGCGGCCCGCCGCGGGAGCCGAGATCGAGCGGTCTGGCGCTCCCGCGGGGTCGCCCACGACGGGTCCGGGGAGGAGCGCGCCGGCGGACAGCGAACACCGCTCTCGTGCGTACGGGAACCGCGGCCGCGTCGGACGGCCTCCAGCTGATCCCCGCGCCGGCCGCCCCGCCGACGCCGGGACGCCTCACGGGCGGGCCGGCGGGCGCCGACCTCGCGCCCGGCCAGCTGATCCTCGGCCGCTACGAGCTGCTGCAGGTGCTCGGCCGCGGTGGCGCCGGCACGGTCTGGAAGGCGGAGGACCGCCAGCTGGGTCGGATCGTGGCGATCAAGTGCCTGCCCAACGAGGGCAGCGATCGGGCGCTCGCCGAGGCGCGGGCCGCGGCCCGCCTCAGCCATCCGACGGTCGTCGGTACCTACGCGCTGGGCAACGCCGACGGCTGCGCCTGGCTGGTGACCGAGTTCGTGGCCGGCGACACGCTCCGCCGAACGATCGCCGAGGACACCCACGACGACGACGAGCTGCTCCAGATCGGCCTCGCCCTCTGCGCCGCACTGATCCACGCGCACGGCCGCGGGATCGTCCACCGCGACGTGACCCCGCGCAACGTGCTGGTGCCGGTCGGCGCCTTCCGCGGCTCCGACCCGACCCACCCCTGCCATCCCGGGATCGCCCCGGCGAAGCTGGCCGACTTCGGGATCGCGCGCCTGAACGACGGGCAGGAGTCGGCCGAGTCGACCCCGGGACGGATCGTCGGCACGCTCTCGTACATGGCGCCCGAGCGGCTGCAGGGGGCCGTCGGCGACGAGTCGAGCGACCTCTGGGCGCTCGGGGTCGTGCTCCACGAGGCGTTCGTCGGCGAGCACCCCGGTGGCAAGCCGGAGCAGGCGAGCGCGCTCGTCCGGACCCACGCCGAGCTGCCGTCGCTGGCCCCGCGCCGGCCCGACCTGCCGCCGACCGTGGTGGCGGCGATCGACCGCGCCTGCGCCGCCGCTCCGGTCGATCGCGGCAGCGTCGCCGAGCTCGAGCACGCACTGCGGATCGGGCTGGCCGAGCGCGGCGTCGCCGTCGCGCCGGTCCTCCGCGACCCGGCCGAGGTGCACGCCGCGGTGCCGCCGCCGGGCGCCCGGCGGGCTCCGGACCGGCCACGGCCGGCTCGCGCCTCCGGCACCACCCGGGCGACAGCGAGCGTCGGGGCCGGCTCCTCGTTGCGGCGCCCGGCGCTGCTGCCGCTGGCCCCGATCGCGGCCGCCCTCGGTGCGGCCATCGGTGGCCCGGCCGTGCTCGCGGTCCTGCTGGCGCTGGCCGCGGTCCTGCTCGTGGCCGCGAGCGGCCCGCACCCCCAGGGCGGCCTCGTTCCGCGGGTCGCCGCCGGGGTCGTCGTGCTCGCGCTGGCGGCGGCGGTCGCCGGCGTGGTGATGCCGACGATCGTGACCGGCCTGGGCGGAGCGGCCGGTGGGCCGACCGCCCCCGTCGTCGCCTGCCTCGTCGCCATCGTGGTCGGAGCAGGCGTCGGCCGGGTGGGCACACCCCGTAGCATCCGCCGGTAACCGAGCCGAAGCTGTACGTGCTGCGCGACATCGAGAGCAAGCTTGCTGGTCTGGTCGAAGGCACCTTCGGCCGCCTCTTCCGAAGCGAGGTCACCCCCGCTGAGCTGGCCCGTGGGCTTTCCCGGGAGATGGAGTCGACCCGTCGGCAGGGTCTCGACCGGACCTGGGTCGCGCACCGCTACGACGTCTACCTCTCGCCGTCGGACTACCGTCGGATCACCGAGGCCGGCACCCCGCTCGCCGACGAGCTCTCCAACAGCCTGCTGCTCCACGCCCGCGAGCAGCGGTTCGCGCTCGCGCACGCGCCGGAGGTCCGCTTCCACCGCGAGAACAAGCTCGCGACCAGCCGCTACGGGGTCCGGGCGACGCACGACGAGGCCCCGGCGGCGGCGCCCGAACCCGCCCGCTCACCGGCCGCCCAGCGGCCCGCGCCGGCGGCGGCCCCGGCCCGCCCGCGCGAGCCCGTCGCCGAGCGTCGCGCCGCACCCGCCGGTCGCTCCTCGCTGGTGCTGGTCTTCGAGGGGCGCCGCGAGCCGGTCCCGGCCGCCGGCGGGACGATCGGCCGCAGCCGCGAGTGCGACGTCGTGATCGCCAGCGCCGAGGTCTCGCGACAGCACGCCCAGCTGCGTCCGACCGCCTCCGGCTGGGAGGTCGTCGACCTCGGCTCGACCAACGGCGTCCGCGTCAACGGCGTCGACGCGGGTGGGGTCGCGGCGCCCGCCGCGGTCCGGCCCGGCGACCGCATCAACCTCGGGACGGTCGTGCTTCAGGTCGAGGAGGCGTCGTGATCGCGCCGCCGCTCGCCGACCTGGTCGAGCCGGTCTCGGTCGCGCTCAAGTTCGCGATCGTCGGCGTCCTCTACCTGTTCCTCGCGTGGGTCGCCCGCTCGAGCGTGGTCGACCTCAGTCGCGGGACGGTCGGGATGGTCGCGCCCGGCGCGATCGACGGTGTAGACGGAGGGCGGACCGCGCCCGTCGGCGAACCCCGGCTGCGCGTCGAGCGCGCGATCGGTCACCATCCCGGGGACGAGTACGACGTGGGGCCCGGCGCGGTCATCGGCCGCGGGAGCACCGTCGAGATCCAGATCGAAGATCCGTATGCCTCCGGCAAGCACGCACGACTGGTGCGACAGGCAGGGGTGGTGATCGTGGAGGATCTGGGTTCGACGAACGGGACGTTCCTCAACGAGGAACCGCTGCTCGGAGCCCAGCCGCTGCAGTTGGGCGACCGGATCCGGATCGGCGACACCGAGTTCACCTACCTGGACGACTGAGCTGAGTGTTGCGCGTTACTGACTACGCCCAGCGGACCGATACCGGCCGCCAGCGCCCCCACAACGAGGACTCGTTCGTGGCGCGTGCGCCCCTGTTCGCGGTCGCCGACGGGATGGGAGGCGCCCAGGCCGGTGAGGACGCCTCGCGGATGGCGGTCGAGGTCCTCCACGAAGGGCTGGGCGACGGCACCGGCACGGTCGCCGAGCGGCTGACCGACCAGGTCGCCGAGGCGAACCGCCGGATCCACGAGCTGGCCCAGAGCGACCAGCGGCGGGCCGGGATGGGCACCACCCTGACCGCCGCCTACGTCGACACCGGCTCGCTGGTCGTCGTCCACGTCGGCGACAGCCGCCTCTACCGGCTGCGCGACGGCCGGCTCGACCGCCTGACCCAGGACCACTCGCTCGTCGAGGAGCTGGTGCGGCAGGGTCGGCTGACGCCGGAGGAGGCCGCCGAGCACCCGCAGCGGTCGATCATCACCCGCGCGCTCGGGCCCGAGTCGGAGGTCGCGATCGACTCCGAGGTCCTGCCCGTCGAGAACGGCGACCTCTACATGGTCTGCAGCGACGGCCTCACGGCGATGCTGTCGGAGGACCACATCCACGACCTGCTGCTCGTCGAGGATGGCGCGGGCTCGCTGAAGGCGCGGGTCGACGCGCTCGTCGACGCCGCCAACGAGGCCGGCGGGCGCGACAACATCACCGTCCTGCTCTTCCGCGTCGGCGACGACGACGCCCCGGTGACGGGACGCGCGTCCGGCGAGGAGCCGACCGCGACCCACCCGACCGCGATCGACGGGGCAGCCGTTCCCGAGCAGGCGACCGCGGTGATGCCGGTGGTCCCGCCGTTGCGGGACGGCGACGCCCTGGACGACGCCCCGGGTCGTGACGCCGGGGCCGGTGAGCTCGGCGGCGGTGGCCCCCGCGAGCCGCGGCGGGCGAAGAAGAAGCGCCGCCTGCGGGCCGGGCCGTTCATCGTCCTGTTCCTCGTCGGCTGCGTCCTGGTCGGGGCCTACTTCGCCTCCCAGACCGTCTACTTCGTCGGCAGCGACAAGGGCCTGGTCACCGTCTACCGCGGGCTGCCCTACGAGCTGCCCGGCGGCATCAAGCTCTACACCCCGAACTACTACTCGTCGGTACCGGTCGGCGAGCTCGATCCCCGCCTGCGTGAGCGACTGCTCGACCACCGGGTCCGATCGCTCGGCGACGCCAACGACGTCGTCTCGCGATTGGAGCGCGGGGAGGTCATCAAGCCGTGACGGCCCGCAACCGCGAGGCTCTCGCGCTGCTGCCGTCCGCGTTGCTGGTGACCGCCGGCTTCACGGCGATCTTCCTCAGACGAGATGCGTTCCTCAGCAACACGTCGCTGATCTACGGCGGCGTGTTCCTGGCCCTGTGCCTGGTCGGGCACCTGGTGATCCGGTTCACGGCCAAGAACGCGGATCCGTACCTCTTCCCGCTCGTCGCGTTGCTGGCCTGCTTCGGCCTCGTCGAGCTGTACCGGATCGACGAGTCGTTCGCGCGGCTGCAGGCCCAGTGGTTCGTGGTCGGTCTCGGGCTGTTCTCGGTCACGATGATCCTGCTCCGGGACTACCACCAGCTCGAGCGCTATCGGTACACGATCGCGCTCGGCTCGCTGGTGCTGCTCGCGCTGCCGCGGATGCCGGGAATCGGCGAGGCGACCAACGGCGCCTACCTCTCGATCCGGCTCGGGCCGCTCTCGTTCCAGGCCGCCGAGTTCGCCAAGATCGGGATCGTCATCTTCCTCGCCAGCTACCTCCGGGACACCCGGCAGGTGCTGATCCACGGGGGCCGCAAGATCTTCGGGGTCTCGTTGCCCCCGCTCCGCCACCTCGGGCCGCTGCTGGCGATCTGGGGCACGGCGATGGTGATGCTGATCTTCATCCGCGACCTCGGTTCGTCGCTGATGTTCTTCGGCGCGTTCCTGGCCCTGATCTACGTCGCGACCGGCAAGCTGCGGTTCCCGCTCGCCGGGCTCGCGGCCTTCGCGGCCGGCGCCTACCTCGTCGGCAGCAAGGTCGGGCACGTGCAGGACCGCGTGGCGGCCTGGCGCAACCCGCTCGACCCGATCCTCTTCGGCAGCGCCGACGTCACGCCGCACCCGCCCGGCTACGGCTCCAGCTACCAGCTCGCCGAGTCGCTCTTCGCCCAAGCGGACGGCGGCCTCTTCGGTCGCGGCTTCGGCCAGGCCGAGCTGCTGACCCAGGTCACCGACGGGACGGTCACCACCCCGCTGCTGCCGGCGTCGCAGACCGACATGATCTACGCGCTGATCACCAACGAGACGGGGCTGCTCGGCGCGGCGGCGATCCTGCTCGCCTACCTGCTGATCGTGCACCGCGGGTTCCGCGTGGCGATGCTCGCGCGTGACCCCTTCAGCAAGCTGCTGGCGACGGGCCTCACCTCGGTCTTCGCGCTCCAGGTCTTCGTGATCGTCGGCGGCGTCACCAAGGTGATCCCGCTGACCGGCGTCACGCTGCCGTTCATCAGCTACGGCGGCTCGTCGATCATGGCCAACTTCGTGCTGCTGGCGCTGCTGATGCGCGTCTCCGAGGACGCGAGGAGACCGGCATGAACAAGTCGATCCGCAACCTCTTCCTGCTGGTCGTCGTGCTCTTCGGGCTGCTGATCGCCTACACCTCGCGGTGGACGGTCTTCGAGGACCAGTCGCTGCGGGCCGACCCGCAGAACAGCCGTGATCTGGTCCGGGCCCAACGTGTCCCGCGGGGCAAGATCCTCGCCGCCGACGGGACGACCCTCGCCCGCAGCGTCAAGAAGCGCACCCGCTCGACCAGCACCGAGGTCTACCAGCGGCGCTACCCGCTCGGCAGCACCTTCGTGGCCCCGGTCGGGGTCAGCGACCTCACGTTCGGCCAGTCGGGGCTGGAGAAGTCCCAGAACGACTGGCTGTCGGGCAAGGCGGTCAAGCTGGCGACGGCGGTCAACCGCTTGGTCGCCGGCGACCAGCGCGGCAACGACGTGCGCACGACGCTCGTCCCCGCCGTCCAGCGGGCGGCGATCAACTCGCTCAACGGGCGGGCCGGATCGGTCGTCGCGATGGATCCCCGGACCGGCAAGGTCCTGGCGCTGGTCTCGGTCCCGAGCTTCGACCCGAACAAGCTGATCGCGGACCCGGACTACCGCAGCACCCTCAAGGACAGCGCGCTGTTCAACCGCGCGACCCAGTCGGGCTACGTGCCGGGGTCGACCTTCAAGGTCCTGACCGCGGCCGCCGCGCTCGACTCGGGCAAGTTCACCCCCGACACGCTGATCGACGGGGCGAGCGGGCAGGTCTTCGCCGGGCAGCCGCTGGCCAACTTCGGCGGCGAGCAGTTCGGGCAGGTGACGCTGCGGCAGGCCCTCACCCAGTCGATCAACGGCGCCTTCGGCAACGTCGCGGTCGACCTCGGCGGGGCCACGATGCAGAAGTACATGAAGCGGTTCGGATTCGGCTCGAAGCCGCCGCTCGACTTCCCGTCCGACGAGCTGCGGGCCTCGGGCGAGTACCGCAAGGGCAAGATCATCCCCGCCACCAGCAAGTACGTCGACCTCGCGCGGCTCGGGATCGGCCAGGACAAGCTCAACGCGACGCCGCTCCAGATGGCGATGGTGGCGGCCGGCGTGGCCAACGGCGGCCGGCTGATGAAGCCGCACCTCGTCGACCAGATCGTCGACGCCGACGGGCTGGTGCAGAAGACGATCGATCCCGAGCTCTACCGCCGCGTGATGAAGCCCGGGACCGCGGCCGAGCTACGCTCGATGATGGGCAACGTCGTCGACGAGGGCACCGGCAACGCGGCCCAGCTCGGCGGGATCGCCGTCGGCGGCAAGACCGGCACCGCCGAGCTCGGCGCCGTGATCGACGGCATCAACGACCTCTGGTTCATCGGCTTCGCCCCGCTGGCGGCGCCGAAGGTCGCGGTCGCGGTGATCGTCGAGAACTCGCCGGGCCAGGGCGGCGCGATCGCCGCCCCGATCGCCCGCGACGTGATCCAGGCGGCGCTGGCCGGAGGCACGGGCCGATGACGTGGGTCACGCCCCCGACGTGGGCCGATGGGCATAGTGGTGGGACCGGCGGCTCAGCCGCGGACGGAGCAACGACGGCATGAACCGAACCGGACAGACGATCGACGCGCGGTACCTGGTCGAGCGCCGCCTGGGCACCGGCGGGATGGCCGACGTCTTCGCCTGCGAGGACCTCCAGCTCGGTCGCCACGTGGCCGTCAAGGTGCTCCACGAGCAGCTGGCCGAGGACCCCCAGGTCGTCGCCCGCTTCCGGCGCGAGAGCCAGTCGGCCGCTGGCCTCCAGCACCCGCACATCGTCTCGGTCTTCGACCGTGGCGACTGGGACGGCATCCCGTACATGGCGATGGAGCTCGTCGACGGGGTCACGCTCAAGGACGTCATCCGCGACCAGGCCCCGCTCGACCCGGTCAAGTCGATCGACCAGATCTCGCAGGTCCTCGACGCGTTGCGGTACGCCCACCGCCGCGGCCTCGTCCACCGCGACATCAAGCCCCAGAACGTCCTCGTCGGTCCCGACGGGGACCTGAAGGTCGCGGACTTCGGGATCGCCCGGGCCGTCGACGACCTCCAGATGACCCAGACCGGCATGATCGTCGGGACGGCGCACTACCTCTCGCCGGAGCAGGCCTCGGGCCAGGCGATCACCCCCTCGGCCGACCTCTACGCCGTCGGCGTCGTGCTCTTCGAGATGCTGACGGGCCGGATGCCCTTCGAGGGCGACCAGCCGGTCGCGATCGCGCTCAAGCACGTCAACGAGGAGCCGCCGGCGCTGTCGGTCGTCAACCCCGACGTCCCGGCCGACCTCGAGTACGTCGTGATGCGCGCGCTGGCCAAGGTGCCGGAGGAGCGCTACACCGACGCCGAGGAGTTCATCGCCGCGCTCCAGGCCGTCCGCCACCGGATCGTCTCCGGCGCGCCGGTTCCCGAGCACGGGCCCTTCACCACCGGCGCCCCCGGCGGCTACGGCGCGGCCGGGAGCCAGATCACCGGCGGCTGGCTGCAGCCGGCCGCGGGGATGGCGGTGCCCGCGGGCGTCGCTCCGGAGGAGATCCGTGAGCAGGCCGAGGCCCGCCGCCGACGCAACTGGACCTTCGCGATCGTCGGGGGCCTCGCCACCCTGATGGTCCTCGCCCTGATCGGCTACCTCGCCTTCGGGCGGATGGAGACCGTGCCGGACGTGCGCGGCCTGAGCGCCGCCAAGGCCACCCAGCGGCTCGAGGACCGGGGCTTCAAGGTGATCCGCGACGACACCGCCAGCAGCACCGTCCCGGCCGACACCGTGATGCGGCAGGACCCGTCGGCACTGCGCCGGGTCCGCCACGGTGCCCGGGTCCGGATCGTCGTCTCGACCGGCCAGGCCGAGGCGACCGTGCCGACCGTCTCCGGGCTGACGCTCGACCAGGCGAAGCAGAAGCTCGGGGAGGCCGGCTTCACGCGCGTCAACGACACGCGGATGTCGAGCGCGACCGTCGCCACCGACACGGTGATCACCACCGATCCGGGGCCCGACGCGAGCGTCCCGACCTCGACCACGATCACCGTCCGCGTCTCCAGCGGACCCGCCTCCAACGGCAAGGTGAAGGTGCCCGACGTCGAGGGCTCGACGCGCGCGAAGGCGGCGGCGACGCTCGAGGCGGCAGGCCTGGGGGCCTCCTTCACGGAGCAGGACAGCCGCGACCACCGGGCCGGGACCGTCCTCAGCCAGAGCCCGACGGCCAAGTCGGAGGTCGATCCGGGCACCGACGTGGCGCTCGTGATCGCGCGGGCGGTCAAGGACCAGACGACCACGACGCCGACCCAGACGGCGACGACCCCGCCGTCGACCGACGTGACCGTGCCCAACGTCCAGGGCCAGTCGCGCTCGAAGGCCGAGTCGGCGTTGAAGAAGCTCGGCCTGCGCCCGCAGGTTGCGACGATCACCGTCGCCGACCAGGCGCAGGACGGCAAGGTCGTCGAGCAGGTCCCCAACGGGGGTCGGGTCGCGGCCGGTGCCCGGATCAGCTTGAAGGTCGGGCGCTTCCAGGCGCCGGCCACGACCACCGAGGGCGCCAGCGGCGACGGTTCGCCGACCGCTTCGGGCGGTCCCAGTGGCGACCGGGCACCGGCCTCGTCGAACCCGGTGTCCGACACACGCACCCTGAGGGTGAAGGAAGGAGCTTCATGACACGTGTTGCGGTCTTGGGTGGCGGACGCTCGTCGGAGCACGAGGTCTCACGGCGATCGGCGACCGCCGTCGCCGCCGGCCTGCGCGCGGCCGGCCACGAGGTCGTGGAGGTCGATCTGGCCCGTGACGGTGGCTGGACCACCCGCGACGGCGCTGCGGTCGCCCTGACGCCCGGAGCGGGCCTGCTCGGCTGCGACGTCGCCTTCCCGGTCCTCCACGGTCCGTTCGGCGAGGACGGGACCGTCCAGGGCCTGCTCGAGCTGCTCGACATCCCCTACGTCGGTGCGTCGGTGCTCGGCTCGGCGGTCTCGATGGACAAGGTGGTCTTCAAGGACCTGATGCAGACCGCGGGGATCCCCCAGGTCGGCTACGAGGCCGTCCACGCTCGCGACTGGGCCGCGGACCGCGCGGCGGTCCTCGAGCGGATCGCCGGCCTCGGCCTGCCGGTCTGGGTCAAGCCCTCGCGGCTCGGCTCGTCGGTCGGGATCGCTCCGGCGCGGACCGCGGACGAGGTCGCCCCGGCGATCGAGGACGCGCTTCGCCACGACGCCCGCGTGATCGTCGAGGCCTCGGCCGCGGGGATCGAGGCCGAGACGGCCGTACTCGGGCTCGGCGACGCGCCCGAGGTCTCGACCGTCGGCCAGATCGTGCTCACCAGCGACGATCCCGACGCCTGGTACGACTACGAGGCGAAGTACACCCCGGGCGGCATGGAGCTGCGGGTCCCGGCGGAGATCAGCCCGACGGCGCTTGCTCGCCTGCGGGAGCTGGCGGCGCAGGCGTTCACGCTCGCCTGCTGCGACGGCCTCGCCCGGGCGGACTTCTTCGTCGACGGCGAGACGGTCCTGCTCAACGAGCTGAACACCCTTCCCGGGTTCACCGAGACGTCGGTCTACGGCAAGCTCTGGGAGGCCAGCGGCGTGGCCTACCCCGATCTGGTCTCGCGGCTCGTCGCGCTCGCGCAGGAGCGGTTCCGGCGCGAGCGGCAGCAGCAGTTCTAGCGGCGGCCGCGCCCGGCCGCTAGCGGCTGGGCGCGAAGAGCACGATCTCGTTGATCGCGACCGAGCTGTCGTTCGGCGGCAGCTTGGTGATCCAGACCAGGTAGTAGCGGTAGCGGCCGGTCCCGGACGGGAAGCGGATGTCGTTCAGGCGCTTCGCCTTGGGGATCTCGGCGAGCGTGGTCCAGCCGCTCTTGGTGTCCGTCGGCGGCGGTCCCCCGCCCTTGGCGGCGAGGATCTGGCCCTGCCATCCGGGCGTCGAGGAGGTGACCTGGATCCGGTTGGCGTTGGCGCTCGGCTCGGCGTCGACGAAGATCCCGACCCCGTCCTTGTGCAGGTCGCCGCCGACGTAGGTCTCGGTGTTCCAGGCGGTCGAGCTCTCGCCGTCGACCACCAGGTGGGCCTGCTCCGGGTGCTGCTGCTTGTCGTTCGGGTCGAGGCTGTAGGGGTTGTAGTCCTTCGCCGCGCCCTGGCTGAGCGAGATCGGCTTGTCGCTCTTCGGCACCGGGCCCTGGGCCCGCTGGGCGGTCCCCGAGGTCGTGCGGTCGTGCAGCAGCTCGTAGGCGGCGGCCCCGAACGCGACCAGCACCAGCAGCGCGGCGACCGCGAGCAGGCCGCGTCGGCGCAGGCGCAGGTTGACCCGCTGCTGCTGCTGGGCCGGCAGGCTGCGGAGGACGGCCGTCGCCTCACCCGTCGCGACGCCACGACGGCTGGCCTCGATCGTCAGGACGTCCTCGAGATCGGCGATCAGCTCGTCAGTGCTGGGATACCGGACGTGCAGGTCCTTGGCCGTCGCCCGGTCGACGACCGCGGCCAGCGCGGCCCCGATCGACGGGCGCAGGTGCTGGACGTCGGGCAGCTCCTCGCGGACGTGCTTCATCGCCACGGCGACCTGGTTCTCGCCGTGGAACGGGATGTCCCCGATCAACATCTCGTAGAGCACGATGCCCAGCGAGTAGATGTCGCTCTGGCCCGTGACGTCGAGGCCCATCGCCTGCTCGGGCGAGACGTAGTCGGTGGTGCCGAGGACGCGCCCGTCGGCGGTCAGGCCGTGCTCCTCGAGCGTCCGTGCGATCCCGAAGTCGGTGACCTTGGCCAGGCCCTCCTCGTTGATCATCACGTTCTGGGGCTTGACGTCGCGGTGGACGATCCCCCGCTCGTGGGCGGCGCCGAGCGCCCGTGCGATCTCGACCGCGTAGGCGACCGCCTCGGTCACGGGCAGCCGGCCGGCCCGCTGGATCCGCTCCTTGAGCGTCTCCCCCTTGACGTGCTCGAAGACGATGAACGGGGTGTCGTCGTGCTCGCCCGCGTCGATCACCTGGACGATGTGCGGGTGGTTCAGCTGCGCGACGGCGCGGGCCTCGCGCCGGAACCGCTCGAGCTGCTCCGAGTTCTCGGCCAGGTTGCGGTGCATCCGCTTGATCGCGACCGTCCGCTCGAGGACGGTGTCGAAGGCGCGGTAGACCGTCGACATCCCTCCAGATCCGATCTGGGCTTCAAGGCGGTAGCGATCCGCGAGGAGGGTGCCGACGTCGATGCTCACCGGTGCGGATCTATTCTGCGGCCATCGCCGTGGTTCGTGCCCGCTCCTTCGCCGATCCGGCGGCGCCCACCTGCGGGCGAGGGGAGCCGGAGCTGCTGCGGGTGACGGCCGAGTTCAGGTCCACGACCACGATCTTGCCGGTTGTGGTCGGAGAGTGGCGCACCACCGGTGATTCTTGCGTGTCGGTGCATGCCAGCTTGCAGGCTCCCACGACCGGAGGCCGTCCGGCGGGCGGCCGGGACCGCTGGTCCTTCGGGAGGCGTCCGGACCGACCGTACGCCGTCGGCGCGAGCGCCGTCGTCAGGAGGGGCGGGCGTCCCGCCGACCACGACCGAGCGGGCGTGGTCGGCGAAACGGGTTCGAGGCCCCGTCGCGATCAGCGGAAGGCGAGCCGCCGCGTGATCCGCACCTGCTGGACGATCTTGCCGGCGGCAGCCGTCGAAGAGCCCTTGTAGACGTACCGGAGGCGGTAGACGCCGGCCTTGCGGGCGGTGAAGCGCTTGCGGAAGGTGCCCTTCGAGCTGATCTTCACGCGGCCGAGGGTCTTGTACTTGCCGCCCTTCTTGCCGCGGGCGATCGAGATCGTGACCCGGCCGCGGATCGACGTCTCGCGCAGGGTGCCCTTGAGCTGGTAGCTCGGGCCCCGCGAGTCGGGGAAGCTGACGCTCGAGAGATCGAACGGCGCGATGGCCTCGATCGCCACCGGAGCGCTCCACGGCGTGTAGAAGCGGCCCCCGCCGGCGTAGCCGATCGCCCGGGCGACGACCACGTAGCGGCCGGGGGTGCGGACGCTGAACGGTGCGAGGCCGGTCGCGGTGCTGACGTAGGTCGTCTCCGACGGGCCGGAGATCGCGCCGTCGGGGCCGATCACGCCGCCCGCCGCGTACCGGATCTCGTAGCTGCTGGCGCCGGGGTTCAGCTGGACCGGCAGCTGGAGCGTGTTGGTCGTGTAGCTGTTGGCCGCCCGGATCATGTGCTTGCCGGCCGGGGTCCCGACGACGACCGAGCCGGAGATCACGACGGGATAGGTCTCCGTCGAGGTCGGCTTGGCGCAGGTCGTGTCGGCCTTCGCGAAGTTGGTCACGGTGAACGTGTAGGTGCCGTTGCCGCGGTAGTCGATGCTGCGGTCGACCGGGACCTTGGTCGTGAAGCAGTCGACGTTCGACGAGACCGCGACGCCGTCGGGTCCGGCGAAGCTGACGCGGTAGCGGTAGTCGGCGCCCGGGGCGAAGCCGACGCCGATCTTCGTCGACATGTTGCGGATCCCGACCGGGGTGTCGCGGGTCAGGGCCACTGGGTTGCCGTCGTCACCGGCCACGGTCACGTTGGCGGCGTCTGCGGCGGTCGCGGTCGCGAGCACGGCAAGGGTGGCGGCGCCGGCCGCCAGCAGCAGGCGGGGGCGGGGAACGTTGCGCATTGGGGGTGTCTCCTCACACGGGAAGGAACGGATTGGGGGATCCCGTGGCGGCGAACTCTATGGTCTGGCGCGGTCGCGGGGCGTCGGTTGCCGCGTCCTGCGGTCCGATCGGGCGGGTCGGCGCGACGTCGGCGGGCGGTGCCGCCCGGTTGTGCGGAGCCCTCGCCGCCGGGCGGGTGTCGCCGTGCGGGGTTGCGGGGCGGCGGGGTGGCGGTGTCCGCCGTCGGCAGCGCGCCCTCAGCAGCGGGGGCGCAGCAGGACGGTGATCCGTCGGTTGATCTCGGGCCTACACCTGAACGTGTCAATCTGGTGCCGACCTCGTGGAGGACCCGTTGGCCTGGACGTCACAGGATCGGGGCACCTGCGCACTACACAGGTGATGGCCGAGATTCCCACGAGTCCGCTGGCGCGCAGTCGGCGCGACCCCCAGGCGTTCACGGCGTTCTACGCCGCGGAGGCGCCACGGATGGTCGTCTTCTTCGCCCGCCGGATCCTCGACTCCGAGGCCGCGCTCGACCTGACCGCCGAGACCTTCGCCGCGGCGTTCGCCGGACGCAAGGGATTCCGCGGTCGCGACGAACGGTCGGCACGGGCCTGGGTCCGCACGATCGGCGAGCGCCAGCTGGCGGCCTACCTCAAGCGGGGCTACGCGGACCGGGCCGTCCGCGAGCGGCTCGGCGTCGAGCGGCCGCCGGCCACGCCGGAGGAGCTGCAACGGGTCGACGAGCTGGCGGCCCTGGCGGGACTCCGGGCGGCGGTCGCCCGCGAGCTGCTCGACCTGCCCGAGGCCGAGCGCGAGGCGGTTCGGCTGCGGATCGTCGACGAGCTCGACTTCGCGCAGGTCGCCCACCAACTGGAGATCACGGAGGCCGCGGCCCGGCAACGGGTCTCGCGGGCGCTGCGGCGTCTGCACGGACGGCTGCGGCCGTGGACGGACGAGGAGCTGGTCGCATGAGCGAGCACGACGACGACGCCCGGCCCTCCGCGACGCGGATCGAGGACCTGCCCTCGTTGCAGGCCTTCGGGGAACGGCTGGTGGCGACCGAGGGGATCCCGGTGCGCGGCGCGCGACGGATGATCACCGTCACCACCCTGCTGGCGTCGCTGGCCGCGGCGGCGACCTTCACCGGCGCGGCGGCGGTCGCCCTGACCGCCGCCACCGGCAGCCCGATCCCGTCGTTCGCGCGGGGCGACAGCACGGGGATCTGGCCCGATCCGGGCAGCACCCGGCTCGCGGACCTGCGCGCGGCCGATCCGCACGGGGGATCGCCGTGGACGGTCCGGGTCGGCCGCTCCGGCGACGGGCTCGTCTGCGTCGGGGTCGGCCAGGCGGTCGCGGGCCAGCTCGGGATCCGGGGGCTCGACGGCATCTTCCGCCCGAGCTCGGCGGTCGGCTCGGACCAGTGCGGACCGGCGCCGAGCAGCGGAGCGCCGCTGGTCGCCCTGCGTGGCTTCGCGGGGCCCGACGTCGCCCGTCCGCAGGGGGCCACGACCGTCGTCTACGGGACCGGCGGCGCCGATCTCGAACGGGCGGAGGTCACCACCGGCGACGGCCGCACGCGGCAGCTCCCGGTCGGGACCGCCGGCAGCTTCGTCGTGGCGGTCGCCGGCTGGCCCGAGGGGGTCGCACCGAGCGTCTGGCTGCGCTGGAGGAACGGCCGCGAGCGGACGGTCCGGCTCGGATCGCCCGACCTCGTCCCCGATCCGGGCGGGCAGTTCGGTTGGACCAGTCGGTCGATGTGGGGGGAAGGCGTCATCTCGGGGCGGACCCGGGGAGGCAACCCGCTCTCCACGTTGGTCGGCTGCACCGCGGTGCAGCCCGGACGCCGGGAGCGGGAGCGATACGTGGTCTGCGGCTCCGACGACCGTCGGGTGGCGCTGCTGCACCGGATCGACGGAGCCGGCTACGGCGGTGGTCCGCGGCAGGTGGTCGTCGTCCGGACCCACGACACGGGCGATCGCACGCGGATCACGGTCGCGGGGCGCCCGGTGCCGCTCGTCGCCGGGGAGGCGAACGGACCGGCGCTGCGGCAGACCGGACGCCGGAAGGACCATCGCGGTCGCTGGTCCTCCTACACGCAGTGGGGCTTCGGGCGGGGCACGCGGGTGGTGCTGGCCGTGCTGCCGGCCTCGGTACGGGCGGCGGACGTGACGGTCGCGATCGAGCGCGGCGGGCGAGCGTCGCGGCTTGCGGTGCGACGAGCGAGGGGAGGACGCTGATGCGCGTCAGGGCACGGCAGGGGTTGGTGGTGGCCGGGGTCGCCGGGGTGCTGGCGGGCGGCGTGACCGCGGTCGCGACCCGTAGCTCGTCCGACGACGCCGCGGGGGCCGGAACCGCGTCGGTGCTGCGCCCGGAGCGCGGACCGCTGCGGACCGCGCTTCCGGACACCCAGCCGCCCCGAGCCGGCGACCCGCCGGTGCGGACGACGTATCCCGCGATGCCGGGCACCCGCCCTCGCGTCGTGGCGCGGGTCGCGGACCCTTACGGCGGCCCGCCGTGGGCGATCCGGCTGTTCGAGCGTCGAGCCGCCCGCTCGGCGGGGCAGCGGGACGTGCGCGGCGTGCGGGTGGTCTGTGCCCAGGTCGGCCGGATCGTCGCCGGTCGGTTCGTGTGGGTCGACCCGGGCGAGGTGCGGGCCCTGCGGGTGCCGGTCCGGATGACCGACACCACGATCTGCACCGGCCGCGGGCGGGTCGCGTCGGTCGCCGCACTGCGGATGCCGCTCGGCGACCCCGCGGCCGCGCTGCCCGGGGTGGCCGCGACCGTCTTCTGGGGGATCGCGCCCGACGCGCGGGACGTGACGGTACGACGTGGGGCCTCGCGGATCGCGCTGCCGGCGCTGGCGGGCGGCAGCCGGCTGGTCGTCGCCCGCGGGGCCCGGCCGGTCGGCGGCTCGGAGGTCGTCGCCGACGGGCGGGTCGAGCGACGGGGGCTCGCCAACGGGCCGTATCTCGATGCCGACGCTCGGGGTCTGCCGCTCGGGGTGGGTGCGCGCGAGCAGCGACCGATCCGTCAGATCAGACGCAACGAGGGCTTCACGCTCGCGGCGGTCGTCGCCGATCCCGCAGCGGACCGTCCCGCGCTGGTCGTGACGTCGCGGATTCCGGGTTCGGGGAGGCCCTGCTGGGGGCTCGTGCCGGCGTTGATCGGCGGGGAGCCGGTGCGGGCCGCGCAGGGACTTGGTGCGCTGGTGGTGTCGGTGGGGCTCTGCGACGTGCCGATGCCGGTGTCGGCGGGCACCTACGGCAGTCCGAGCAGTGGTGGCTCGAGCGGCGGCGGGAGACCGGGTGCGGAACAGCGGCGGGCGGTGTCGCGCCGAACCCTGCCGGGGGCGGCGCAGTCGGTGATCGTTGTGCCGGCGAACGTGGTCGAGGTCGATCTGCGCGAGCCGACGGGGGTCCGCACGGTCAGGACGGTGCCGGTCGGCGACGCACGGCTGGCGGTCTCGCTGACCGCGGGTGACCTGCCGCTCGGGGGCTGGAGTCGGTTCTCCGGCTCGTTCGTCTCGCGGCCGACGTTGGTGGGGCGGGACGCCGCCGGTCGCGCGGTCCGGCTGCGGCCGGGTCGGTGATCGGCGGGCGATGGGCCGGCGCGTCGAGCGCGGGCCGGTGGTCGGGGCCGCCGGTCGGGCGCGTCGCGGGCCCTTCGGTGCCGGGCGCCGGTGCGGCGGGTTCGTGGCGGGCAGCTGGCTCTCGTCGTGGTCCGGTGCGGGAGACTGCGCGCATGCGCAAGGCTGCCGTTCTCGTTCTCGCGACCGTTGCTCTCGCCGGGTGCGGCGGGGACGACGAGCAGGCCCAGGCCCCGCCAACCAGTCCAACCGAGCAGACGGCTCCGGGTGCTCCACCGACCGTGACCGTTCCGCCGGCGGTCACGGTCCCACCCGCGGCCACCGTTCCCCCGACGGCGACCGTCCCGCCGACCGCCACCGTGCCGCCGGCGACGACGGTTCCGCGGAGTCCGACGCCGAAGCCCGGCGGCCCCGTCTGGTGCCCGGCCGGCCCCAAGGGGTCGACGGTCCGGGGCGGACCTGGGAGCTTCGACGCCCGGCGGCTGCTGGGGAAGGAGATCCTCGACGCCGAGACCCTCGCGCGCAAGCACGACTGCACGGTTCGGGTGGTCCGCCGCGACGGCAAGGACCTGATCCAGACGATGGACCTCTCGACGGCGCGGGTGAACGTCGAGGAACGGAAGGGCAAGGTCGTGGCGCTGCGCGGGATCGCCTGAGCGGTCGGCGGCGCGGCGGCGGCACTGGTGTCGCCGCCGCGATGTTGGTGCAGTTCCGGTGCGGATCTGGTGCGGATCAGGCCTTGTCCGGGCACAGCGATCACCGCGAACCTGACGGCATGTTGCGTCTCGTCGCCGCAGAACCGCTTGTAGACGAAGCTGATGTTGTCTACAGTCGCAGGATGCGTGGGAAAGATCAGGTTTCGGTACAGGCCGACTTCCGTGGGCGCTTGCTGCTGCCGAAGGAGGTCCGCGAACGCCTCGGTCTGGAGCCGCGCGGCATCCTGACGCTGGAGGAGACGGACGACGGCGGGGTGGTCCTCCGCAACCCCCAGCAGGTTCGTCGTCAGGCGATCGCGGCGGCCCGCGGGAGCTTCGCGGGGCGGGGCGGCTCCGTCGACGACCTGGTTGCGGAGCGGCGCGCCGATGCGGCCCGGGAGACGCGGGCGGCCGGCGCATGACGGTCGTCCTCGACGCCAGCGCGTTGATCGCGCTGCTGCGCGACGAGCCGGGGGCCGAGCAGGTCGCTCAGGCGCTCGACGTGCCGGAGCTGGTCGAGGTCTCCGCCGCGGTGATCAGCACCGTGAACCTGGCCGAGGTGCACCAGCAGCTCGGAGGCGAGCTGCCGGACCTGATCGGCCCGGGCCGCGTCGTCGTGCCGGTCGCGTTCAGCGTGGACGACGCGCGGGCCGCAGCGGCCCTGGCGGCGGGGACGCGCTCGGCGGGGCTGTCGTTGGCCGATCGCGCCTGCCTCGCGCTGGCCGTCCGGCTCGGGCAGCCGGTCCTGACCGCGGACCGGGCGTGGGCCACGATCGCGGTCGAGGCCGAGATCCGGCTGATCCGCTGAACGTTCGCGCGCTGGCCTCGGCTCGGCCCTCGGAGGGCGGCCGCGGGCCTGGGGCTCGACCTCGGCCCCGGGAGTTGACCTCGGCCCGGGCCTGCCTGCAGCCCGGGGCGTTGACCTCAGCCCTGGAGGCGGACGCCGCCCGGGGCGGTGCAGACGCCGGCCTGATCGGTGACCGTGCCGATCCGGCGGGGAGCCGGCAGGTCCTGGCGCCCGTGCTCGGTCAGCAGCTCGATAGCGGCCTCGACGTGCTCGTCGGCGACGACGACCACGAAGCCGCAGCCCATGTTGAAGACCTCCCACATCTCGGCGTCCGAGACCTGGCCGAGCCGCTGGATCAGCGGCATCACGGCGGGCAGCGGGAGCGGGTCCTCGATCGCGAAGCCCAGCCGCGGACCGTCGGTCGCGTCGGGGTGCGGGGCGCCGGTCGCGTCGAGCGCGCCGAGCCGGATCAGGTTCAGCAGCCCGCCGCCGGTGATGTGGCTGAGGCCGCGGACCGGGATCCCGCTCTGGAGCAGGGCGACGATCGCGCGGACGTAGATCACCGTCGGCTCGAGCAGCGCGTCGGCGACCGAGGCGCCGCCCAGCTCCTCCGGCCGGTCGTCGAGCGAGAGCCCGCCGTCCTGCTGGAGGGCCTTGCGGGCCAGCGTGTAGCCGTTGGAGTGGATCCCGCTCGAGGCCAGGCCGATCATCGCGTCGCCGGGCTCGATCGCCGCGCCGGTGACGAGGCCGTCGAGGGCGACGGTCCCGATCGCGGTCGCGCAGAGGTCGAAGCCGTGCGGATCGGGGTGGCCGCGGAGCAGCTCGGGCAGGACCGCCAGCTCGCCGCCGGGGATCTCGATCCGTGCGTCCTCGGCCCCGGCCTTGAGGCCCCGGGCGATCGCGGCCAGCCGCTCGCCGTCCGGCTCCTGGACCGCCAGGTAGTCGAGCAGCGCGATCGGCTCGGCTCCGACGCAGATCAGGTCGTTGACGTTCATCGCGATGCAGTCGATCCCGACGGTGTCGAGCCGCCCGGTCTCCTCGGCCACGATCAGCTTCGAGCCGACGCCGTCGGTCGCGACCGCGATCCCCAGGTTCGGCGCGACCCGCAGGACGCTGGCGTAGTGGCCGGACTGCAGCACCGAGAGCGACGGCCTGCCGGTCTGGATGCTGTTCAGGACCGAGACCAGGGCGCCGACCCCGGCGTCGGACTGGTTCGTGTCGACCCCGGAGGCTGCGTAGGCGTCGCTCATCACGGCCAATCGTCGCAGAACGGCGGGCCCCGGCGAGGGGTGCCGCCCGCCGGGGTGGGCCTCGAATTCAGCCGCAGGACCCGCGCACGCACGTGGCGCCGCGGGAATCGGGGCGACCCGGTGCGGAGTATCGTCGCCGCATGACGTCCGGACACGCGCTTGATCGGGCGCTCGCGCTGCTCGCCGAACCGCCGGAGACGGTGACGGTCGTCGACGGCTACGTCGATCTGCTCGGCGCGGACCAGACGGTCAAGCCGACGCTCGCCCAGCGGGCGATGAGCTCCTCGATCCTGCCGCGGATCTACGAGCGGGCGTGGCGACCCCTCGCCTTCCAGGCGTTCACCGCCCGCTCGACCCGCGACGAGGAGGAGCACCTGCTCGAGCTGCTGGCGATCCGCCCCGGAGACCAGGTCCTCGATGTCGCCTGTGGCCCGGGCAACACGACCCGCCGGTTGCACGACGCGGCCGGCGACGCGGGGCTGGTGATCGGCTTCGACGCCTCGGCCCCGATGCTGGCGCGGGCCGTCTGCGACACGCCGCCCGACGAGATCGCCTACGTCCGCGGCGACGCCCACCGGCTGCCGTTCGGCGGCAGCGAGTTCGATGCGGTCTCGTGCTACGGCGCGCTCTACCTCGTCGAGGACCCGTTCGTGGTCGTCGACGAGATGATCCGGGTGCTGCGTCCCGGCGGCCGGCTGGCGATCCTCACCAGCTGCCACCGCGGACCGAAGCCGCTGCGGATGGTGGTCTCGGCCAGCGAGGCGCTGAGCGGCGTCCGGGTCTTCGGGCGCGAGGAGGTCCCCGCCGCCTTCCGCGCGGCCGGCCTGGTCTACGTCGAGCAGACGGTGACCGGCTGGTCGCAGGTGGTCGCGGGACGGAGGCCGGCCCGGGACGGGGCCGAGCCGTCCGCGGGCTGACGGCGGCCGTTCAGCTGCGCCAGCGGCGGTCGGCGGCGACCAGGACGCTGGCGAGGCCGACGCGGTAGATCGCGAACGGCGCCAGCGGAAGGCCCTCGAGCGTGCGGCGGGCCAGCGGCGCGGCGAGGTAGCCGGAGAGGCCGCCGGTGACGGTCACGGCGCCCAGGGGCACGAGGTGCTGGTGGCCGATCGTCCCGGCGCGGAGCCGCACGCCGAGCCGCACGAGCTTCAGCAGCGTCGCGCCGCCGACCACCGGAACCGCGAGCGCGGCGGCGATCTCCCCCGCGCCCTGGCGCGAGAAGCCGCGACCGCGAGCGGCGGCGAGCACCGCTCCGCTGCGCGAGACGCCCGGCCACAGCGCGGTCGCCTGGGCCGAGCCGACCAGCAGCGCGTCGAGGAAGCTCGCGTCCTCCCACGAGCGGTCGCCGTGGTCGTCGCCGTGGCGATCGGCGAGCGCCATCGCGACCGAGCCGACGACGAGGCCCGCGGCGATCGTCGCGTCACCGCCGAGATGACGCTCGATCGGTCGCTCCAGGGTCAGCGCGCCGACCACTGCGGGCAGCGAGGCGACGGCGATCTGCGCGACCGTCCGTCCCGCGAGCCGGGGGCGGGAGAACGCTCCGCGGACGGCGGTCAGGGCCTCGCGCCGGAGGCCGACGGCGAGCCCGGCCAGGGTCCCGGCGTGGGCGCCGATCTCGACGCCCTTGGCGACCTCGGGGTCGACCGGGCGTCGCCCGCGCCGCCCGGCGGCGAGCCGCGCGACGAACGCGACGTGGGCCGAGGACGAGACCGGGAGCGCCTCGGCCGGGCCGTGCAGGGTTCCCGCCAGCAGCGCGGCGGCGAGGCTGCGGCGCGGGCTGATCGGTGGAGCTCCGGGCATCCGGTGCAGGGTACGAGATGCGGGCCCCCGTCCTTCCCCGCCCGCCCCTACCCTTGGCCGATGGCCGTTCCCCTCTTCGACACCGCGACCGCCCAGGCTCCCCTCCGGTCGCCGCTGCGTGAAGCGCTGCTGCGGGTCGCCGATGACGGCCGCTTCATCCTCGGGCCGGAGGTCCAGGCCTTCGAGCAGGAGTTCGCCGCCTGGCTCGGTGCGCGGCACGCGATCGGGGTCGCCAACGGCACCGAGGCGATCACGATCGCGCTGCGGGCGCTCGGCGTCGGACCGGGCGACGAGGTGGTCGTCCCGTCGTTCACCTTCTGGGCCAGCGCCGAGGCGATCCCGCCGACCGGAGCGACCCCCGTCTTCTGCGACGTCGACCCCGACACGATGTGCGTGACGGCCGAGACGGTCGCCGCCGCCGTGACCCCGCGGACGAAGGCGGTGATCGCCGTCCACCTGTTCGGCAACGTCGCGCCGATCGCGGAGATCCGCCAGCGGACCGGGCTGCCGGTGCTCGAGGACGCGGCCCAGTCCGCGGGCTCGACGGTGGTCGCAGCGGGCGACGAGGCCGGCCTGGTTCGTCCCGGCGCGCTCGGCGACATCGCCACCTTCAGCTTCTACCCGTCGAAGAACTTCGGGGCGTTCGGCGACGGCGGCGCGATCACGACCTCCGACGACGCGCTGGCCGAGCGGGTCCGGACGTTGCGCTTCCACGGCAGCGCGGACAAGGTCGACTACGTGGAGATCGGCTACAACAGCCGCCTCGACGAGCTGCAGGCCGCGGTCCTGCGGGTCCAGCTGCCCCACCTCGAGGGCTGGGCGGCCCACCGGGCGAGCGTGCTCGAGCGCTACCGCGCGGCGGGCCTCGGCGAGCTGGTGCGGCTGCCGATCGCGGCCGCGGGCGCGACGCCCGCCTGGCACCTCTTCGTGGTCCACCACGAGCGCGCCGACGCGCTGGTCGCGGGCCTCAACGAGCGCGGGATCGGGGCCCGCGGCTACTACCGCACCCCGGTCCACCGCCAGCCGCCGATGGCCGGGTTCCTGCCCGAGGGCGGGCTCGACCTGCCGGTCACCGATGCGCTCGCCGCCTCCCACGTGGCGCTGCCGGTGAGCGCCACGATCAGCGACGAGCAGATCCACGAGGTCGTCGACGGCGTGCGGGCGGTGCTGGCCGCGGGCTGAGGGGTCACCCGCGCTGCCGGCCTCGTGCGACCATGGTCCCGCCGATGCGCGTCTGGATCGACCTGACCAACAGCCCCCACGTGCTCGTCCTGCGGCCGGTGATCGAGGATCTGCGGTCCCGCGGGCACGAGGTCGAGGTGACCGCGCGCGACTTCGCCCAGACGCTCGGGCTCTGCGCGCGCTACGGGATCGAGCACACCGCGATCGGGCGCCACCGTGGCGAGCGGCTGCCGGACAAGGCCCGCGGGCTGGCGTCGCGGACGTCGGCGCTGCTGCGCTGGTCGCGCGCGGTCGGCGGCTGGCCCGGCGGCGGCTGGCGCGGACGGGCCGGCTCGCGCCCCTTCGATCTCGCGATCGGGCACGGATCCAACGACGTGACCGTCGCGGCGGCCCTGCTCGGGATCCCGTCGGCGACCGCCTTCGACTACGAGTGGGCGACGGTCCAGCACCAGATCAACTGCCACCTCGCGCAGGCGGTGGTCGTCCCCGAGGTGATCCCCGCCGAGCGGCTCGCGCCGTACGGGGCGACGGGCAAGATCCGTGCCTACGCGGGGCTCAAGGAGGAGTACTACCTCTCCGACCTCGAGCCCGACCCGACCGTGCTCGACGAGCTCGGCCTCGATCCGTCGGCGCCGATCGCCGTGGTCCGGACCCCGCCCGAGGTCTCGCTCTACCACCGCTTCCACAACGACCGGTTCGCGCTCGTGCTCGAGCGGCTGCGGTCGCAGGGTCAGGTCGTCGTCCTCCCCCGCACCGACGCCCAGCGGGTCGAGCTGCGGGAGGCCGGCGGCTTCGTGATCCCCGAGCGGCCGATCGACGGCCCTTCGCTGGTCGCGCTCGCCGACCTCGTGGTCAGCGCCGGCGGGACGATGAACCGGGAGGCGGTCGCGCTCGGGACCCCGGTCTTCACCACCTTCGACGGCAAGCCGGGAGCGGTCGACGACGCGCTGATCGCCGACGGCCGGCTACGGCGGCTCGACGATCCCGAGCAGGTCGACCTGGTCAAGCGCGACCGCTCCGGGGGCGACGATCCGTCGCGGATCCGTCGCGATCCGGCGATCCTGACCGACCTGCTGCTGAGCGCCGCGGGCTGAGGCGGGGCGCGAGGGCGGCGCGGCGTCGTCGGCGGCTCCGCGATGGGTTGTCCACCGTGGAGGTGGCAAACGCATCGAGGAGCGGCGATCGGGTGCCGCCGCTTGTGTCCCGCCCGCCTGTGCCGTCGCCCGCCGCGTCCCTGCGGCGTCCCCGCCGCGGCCGCCGCGCCCGTCGCCCGCCGCGACGGCCGCACCGCCTAGGCGCCCGCCCAGCCGATCCCGCGCAGCGTCTCGCGCAGCATGGTGGTGACGATCGGGGCGATCGTGGCGGTGGCCGCGGTCGCGGTCGCCGCCGCCAGCAGCCAGCGCCACGGTCGTCCGATCGCGGCGAGGAAGACGATCGCCGCCCCGCCGAGGCCCTCCAGCATCGCCATCGTGCGCAGGTTCGGCTGGTCCCAGACCCACAGCAGGGCGATCGCCTCGCCGATCAACAGGCCGCCGAGGGTGCCGATCGCCGCGCCCTGGAGCCAGACTCGCGACCGGCCTCCGACCCGGGTCGTGAAGAGGGCGCCGAGCAGCCCGACCGAGCCGCCGACGGCCAGGCCGGCCATTGCCCACCCGACCCCGAGCACGACCGCCCGCCGCGCGCCGACGCCGTCGGTGGCCCAGACCAGCAGGCCGTAGTAGCTCAGCGAGCCGATCGCGATCGCGATCGCGCCGCCGATCACCCCGAGCACGAGGCCGAACGATCCGCGGCGCCAGCCGCAGAGCCCGCCCGCGACGAACGCGCCGATCAGCCACGGCCCGCCGAGCCGTGAGAACTCCCACGAGCCCCGGAACGCCCCGTCGTTGGTCTCCCGGCCCATCACGCCGAGCGCGATCGCGATCAGGATCACGCCGATGAGCACGACCAGCACCGGCAACGGGCGGCGGTATCGCCCCGTGACCGCGGTCTGGTCGGGCGGCGTCGGTACGTCGCCGCCCCCTGGGCCCGGGCGCTGCGCGCGCTCGCCGACGCTAGACGGGCGCGCCGCCGAGGCAGGACGCGGAGTCCGCCGGACGCCGCGCGGAGAGGAACCGGTGTCCACAGGACGATCGTGGCGGGTGAACCCAAGGCGTTCCTCAAGATCGCGGAATCGGGTGTCGGAGGGCCTACGTCGGGAGCGGGGCGAGAGCCCCCGGCCGCGGCCTCCGGCGCCGCGTCGCGACCCGTCCGTTCGGTCCCCTCCCGCGGCCCCGGCGTACGGGGTGCGGGTCCGTCGGGCCACCCCCGTGCGAGAATCCGCCGGATGCGCCGTCGCCCCGCTGCGCTGAGTTTCCACCGGCTCTCGCCCCTCCAGGCGCTGGTCGACTTCGTGCTGGCCGCGGGCGCGTACTACCTCGGCTTCAAGCTGCGGTTCGACGTCAACAAGGTCAACGACAAGTACTCGGACCTGTTCAACAGCACCTGGTACCTGGTCGGACTCTGCGTCGTCCTGTCGATCTGGGCGCTTGGCGGCTACCACCGCTCGTGGCGTCACACCAACGGTCGCGACGACTTCCGCGCCGTCCAGGGCGTGGTCCTCGGTCTGCTGCTGTTCCTCGGCGTCAACGGGGTCCTGCACCCGTCGACCTGGGTCACCGGCCTCGGCGTGACGACCACCTACCCGCCGGCCAGCATCTACGGCCTGACGATCGTGGCCGGGGTGCTGCTGATCGTCGGTGCGCGGATCGTCGTCCGCACGGTCGCCGAGCGCCAGCTGCTGCTGGGCCGTCGGGCCAGCGGGCGCGGTGCGCTGATCGTCGGCGCCGGCGAGGGCGGGCGCCTGGTCCTGCGCGAGATGCTCCGCAACCCGCAGCTCGGGCTGCGTCCGGTCGGCTTCGTCGACGACGACGAGCAGAAGCTGCGGACCCGGGTCGACGGGGTCCGGGTCCAGGGCCGGATCAACGACCTGCCGCGGGTGATCGACGAGCTCGAGCCGGACGAGATCATCATCGCGATCCCCTCCGCCCCCGGCACCCTCCGCGCGACCGTCCTCCGCGCCGGCCGCGAGCGCGGGGTTCCGGTCCGCACGCTCCCGACCGTCTTCGAGCTGCTCCAGTCCGGCGAGGGCGCCGCCGTCCGCCAGGTCCGCGCGATCGGGGTCGAGGACGTGCTCGGCCGCGAGCCGGTCCGGATGGAGCTGGACCGGGTCGGCGCCTACCTGCGTGGCCAGGTCGTGCTCGTGACCGGGGCCGGCGGCTCGATCGGCAGCGAGCTCTGCCGCCAGATCGCCCGGGTCGGCCCGGCCCGGCTGGTCCTGCTCGACCACGCCGAGGACAACCTCTTCCAGATCGAGCGCGAGCTGCTGGAGGACCGGCAGGTCCCGGAGGGCGTGGTCGCGTCGGTGATCGCCGACGTCAAGGAGGGCGACCGGATCCGCGAGGTGCTCGCCGAGCACCAGCCGCAGATCGTCTTCCACGCCGCCGCCTACAAGCACGTCGGCCTGATGGAGGCCAACCCGGTCGAGGCGGTCCGCAACAACTCGATCGCCACCCGCCTGCTGACGCGGCTCTGCGGCGAGGCCGGGGTCGGACGGTTCGTGCTGGTCTCGACCGACAAGGCCGTCGCGCCGGCGACCGTGATGGGCGCGAGCAAGGCGCTGGCCGAGCTGGCCGTCGAGAGCGCGGCCCAGCGCTGGCCGGAGACGCGGTTCTCGTGCGTGCGGTTCGGCAACGTGCTCGGGTCGAGCGGCTCGGTCGTGCCGATCTTCCAGCGCCAGATCGCGCGCGGCGGCCCCGTCACCGTCACCCACGAGGGCATGACGCGGTACTTCATGACGATCCCGGAGGCGGTCCAGCTGGTGATCCAGGCGGGCTCGCTCGGCCGGACCGGCGAGATCCTGGTCCTCGACATGGGCCAGCCGGTGGCGATCATGCAGCTCGCCCGCGACATGATCGAGCTGTCCGGCCTGCGCCCCGACGAGGACATCGCGATCGAGGTCGTCGGTGCGCGTCCGGGAGAGAAGCTCCACGAGGAGCTGTTCAATCCGTTCGAGACGCCGCGCCCGACCGATGCGGAGCGGATCCAGCAGGCCGAGCGGCCCGCGTTCCCGCCCGATGTCGTCGAGGCGATGTTCGACGAGATCGGCCTGTTGGTGCTCGAAGGCGACGCCCGCGGGGTGGCCACCAAGGTCACTGCGTTGCAGCAGGCGCACACCGACGGCCGGAGCGAGGGCCATCCGCTCGGTGACGTGGACGCCGGCCCGAGCGCCTACACTGGTCCGCTATGACCTTCGAGGTCCCTGCGCTCGCGGCCGGTTTCGCGAGCAAATTCGACACGATCGGGCCGTACGTCGGCTTCGGTTCCCTCATCGCCGTCGTCGCCATGGCGGTCCTGGTGTTCTCGCAAGGGCGGGAGCTGCAGCGGCTGCGCGAGTGGGCCGGGACCGCTCCCGAGCGGCTCGACGAGCTGGAGCAGCGGCTCGAGGAGGACCTCCAGCGTCCGCGGGGCCAGACCCTCGCTCCGCACCCCGGCGCACAGCAGCGGGCCCCGGGCCAGCCGGCGGTTCCGGGCGTCCCGGGCCGCCCGCCCGTTCCCGGCGTTCCGGGCGTCCCCCAGCGTCCCCCGGCGGTCGGCGCCTCGATGGCCGGCGTCGCCACGGCCGCCACGGCGGCCGGCGCTGCAGGAGCCACCGCGGCCGGGGCAACCCCCAGGCCGACCCCGAAGCCGACGCCGCCCGGTGGTGGCGGCCCGAACGCCGACGGTCCGGGTGCCGGCCCGCCGACCCGGGTGATCTCGGCGGCCGCCGCCGGTGGGCCCCGCGCTGCCTCGGCGGCCGGGATCGCCGCCAAGACCGCCCGTGAGCGCGAGGCGGCTGCGGCCGCCGCACCGCGCCGCACCCCGGCCCAGATCATCGGCGTCGCCGTCGTCCTGATCGTGGTCCTCGTCGGCGTGTTGTTCGCGCTCGGGATCGTCGGCGGCAGCGACTCGCCGACGGCCGAGCAGAACGCGGCCGACCAGAAGACGCAGACGACCGAGACCAAGAAGAGGGCCAAGACGTACAGCCCGACGGCGACCTCGGTCGTGGTCCTCAACGGCTCGGGCACCAACGGCCTGGCCAAGGGCGCCAGCGGGATCCTCGACGAGAAGCGCTTCAACACCGGCCCCTCGAACGACTTCACGGTCAACGGCCAGCGGTCCCAGCAGGCGCTGTCGACGATCGCCTACCGGACCGGCCGCGCGAACCGCGACGCCGCGCTCGACATCGCCAAGGCGCTGAAGCTGCCCGCCTCGCGGGTCAAGCCGATGACGTCGGACATCCGGATGGCGGTCTCGGGCTCGCCGAAGGTGATCGTGATCCTCGGCCTCGACTACGCCGCCAAGCAGAACGGCGGCGTCGCCCCGGCGGACACCGCGACCACCCCGCCGGCGGATCAGCAGCCGACCGACGGCAGCGGCAGCGGCAGCGCGACCGGGACCGGCAGCGCCACCACGACGGGGACCACCGACGGCACCGGATCGGGTGCCGCGGGGACCGTCGACCCGGCTACGGGCGGGGCGACCGGCGACACCACCGGCGGCACCGCATACGGAGCCGACGGCAGCGGCGGCGCCACCGCGCCGTAGCGACCGGCCGCGGTTTGGCCGTCGAGCAGGATCGTCGCCTGAGGCGCCGAAGCAAGAACCAACGTCCCATGCTCCTGCTCGCTCGCCACGGTCGCACCGCCTACAACGCCGAAGGGCGATTCCAGGGGCAGTCGGCCGTTCCGCTCGACGACCACGGCCGGGACGAGGCCTTCGCCCTCGCCGGGCTGATCGCGGGGCGCGGCGACGTCACCCGGATGGTCTCCAGCCCGCTGACCCGGGCGCTCGAGACGGCGGCGATCATCGCCGCCCGGACCGGGCTCGCCCCGGAGGTCGAGCCGCGGCTGGCCGAGACCGACTGCGGCGCCTGGACGCACCGGGCCTACGCCGACGTGATCGCCGAGGATCCGGACGGCTACGCGGCCTTCCGGCGGCTCGAGCCCGACTACGGCGCCCCCGGCGGCGAGACCTTCGGCCAGCAGCTGGCGCGCGTGCGGGCCGCGATCGAGGCGATCCGGGCGGTCGACGAGCAGACCGACGGCGACGGCACGACCCTGGTCGTCTGTCACGGGAACGTGGTCCGGCTGCTGCTGCGGCACGAGCACGGTGAGGCCCCCGGGCACGACGAGGTCCCCAACACCCACCTGGTCCGCCTGTGACGCGGGCGGCGCGGATCCTGTTCGCGATCCTGATCGTGGCCACGGCCGGTGCGTTCTTCGCGGCCCAGCGGCTCAAGAGCCAGCCCGCGGTGATCCAGGTCAAGCACTTCACCGACGCGTTCTCGCCCAACGGCGACGGCCGCCGGGAGTTCTTCAACCTCAACTTCAAGCTCAAGCGCACGACCAAGGTCACGGTCGAGATCGTCGATGCCGACGGCAACCGCGTGGCGACCCTCGCCGAGGACCGGCAGGCGTTCAAGTACCGCCCGATCCGGCTCCGCTGGAACGGCCGCGACGACCGCGGACAGGTCGTCCACCAGGGGCGCTACAAGCTCAAGTTCGTGCTGCCCGACGAGGGCCGCAGCGTCGTCTGGCCGTCCTCGTTCTCGCTGCTGACCGAGCCGCCGCGGCCGAAGGTCGTGCGCGTCGGTCCCGGCGGCGTCGCGGCGGGCTCCGGCCCCGCGATCCTGCCGTCGACCGACCGCCGCCCGGTCGAGGCCGTGCTCCAGCTCGGCGGCTGGCGCCCGGCGGCGCGGGTCGTCCGGACCTCCCCCGGCCGCGCCGAGGTCGTCCGCGAGCTGCAGGTCGACGTCACCGAGGAAGCGCGCTCCGGGACCCAGATCGGGGGCCGCTACCGTGCGGTCCGCGGACGCACCCGCTGGGACGGACGGCTGCCGGACGGCTCGCGGGCCCCTGCCGGGTCCTACGTGATCCAGGTCTGCATCCGCAACCAGGCCGCGATCGAGGGCTGCGGCCCGACCGCCGGCCGCGACGGGCTGCCCGTGCCCGAGCCGAGCGGCCGCTTCCGCGGACGCGGCGGGGTCACGGTCCGCGACGTCGCCGTCCAGCCGAACCCGGTCCCGGTCGGCGGCGGTCGTCGCCTGACCTTCTTCGTCGACGCCCGCGGCAAGCAGTACCGCTGGACGCTGCGCCGGGTCGGTTCGTCGCGCCCGATCAGCAGCGGCGTCAGCCGCAAGCCGGTCCTGAAGGTCCGCCCCGGATCCGAGCGATCGGCGGCCTACCGGCTGACGGTCAGCGTCGGGGCGCAGCAGACCGAGGTCCCCGCGATGGTCAACGACCCCGAGGCCCAGAAGGTCCTGGTCGTGCTGCCCGCGATCACCTGGCAGGGCCTCAACCCGCTCGACGACGACGGCGACGGGCTCGTCAACGTGCTCGAGGGCCGCGGGGCCAGCAACGCCAAGGGCGTCCGCAGCGTGCGGATCCTGAACGGGATGCCGGCCGCCTTCGACGCCGACGTCCAGCCGGTCCTCGAGTGGCTGGCCCGTCACCGCAAGCGGTACGAGCTGACCACCGACCTCGCCCTCGCCCAGCAGACCGGCGCCAAGGACAGCTCGTCCGGCCCGCAGCTGGAGGGCCACCGCGGGGTGCTGCTGGTCGGCGAGGCCCGCTGGACGACCCGGGCGACCGCCAAGCGGCTCCAGGCGTTCGTCAAGGGTGGCGGCACGGCCACCGTCCTCAACCCCGCCGGGCTGCACCGGACGGTCGACCTCGACGCCCGCCGCAACGTCCTCCGCAGCCCCGGCAGCTTCGACCCCGACGACGTCTTCGGGATCACCAGCCGCGGCGGCGTGCGGCTCGACGGCCCGCCCCAGAGCGACCTCGACGAGATCGGCCTGTTCGAGGGCACCGACGGCAAGTTCGACGGCTACCCCGTCGGCTGGCCGGCCGAGTCGCTCGGCGACGGCAAGCGGGTCGCGACCGCCGTCGACCGCCGCGACCGGGTGCTGATCGCCGGCGTCCGGCTCGACAAGGGCCTGGTCATCCGCACCGGCCTGCCGATGTTCGCCGCGCGCCTGCGCACCGATCCCGACACCTCCGAGCTGATGAGCAGCACATGGCGACACCTCTCGCGCTGATCGCGGTCACCCTCGCCGCCTTCCTGGCGCTCGTCCTGCGGCGTCCGCAGGCGCGGGCCGGGGCGATGGGCGTCGCGCTCGTCGGGGCGCCGGTGATCCTCGCCGCGCAGGTCTGGGACACCGGCCCGGTCGAGCGGCTGCGCGACCACCTGCCGATCCTGCTCGGCGTGATCGTGGTCGGGATCGCGGTGCTCGTGGCCGCGGCGGCGGCCTTCCGGCGCTGGCCGCTGGCGGTCCCGATCCTGGTCGCGGTGGTGTTGCCGTTCCGGCTTCCGCTCGACCTCGGGGACGGGCAGCCGGTCAACCTGCTGCTGCCGCTGTACCTCGTGACCGGGGCCGCGGCGCTCGCCTGGGCCTGGGACCGGGCCCGCCAGGACCCCGACCTGCCGTCGACCGACCCCCGTCCCGGGGCCGCCGACATCGTGCTGCTGCTGTTCGTCGTGCTCTACGCCGTCCAGAGCTGGTGGTCGGTCGACCAGGGCAAGGCGGTCGAGCAGGTCGCCTTCTTCTACGTCCCGTTCGCCCTGCTGTACGTCGTGCTGCGGACGATCCGCTGGACCCCGAAGCTGGCCGGGCAGAGCTTCGCCGCGGCGACCGGGGTCGCGCTGGTGCTGGCCGCGATCGGCTTCTACGAGTACGCGACCCACCACGTCCTGCTCAACCCGCGGGTGATCGCGTCGAACCAGATCGAGGACGCCTTCCGCGTCAACTCGCTCTTCTTCGACCCCAACATCTACGGCCGCTTCCTCGCCCTGGTCATGCTCGGGATCTGCGCCCGGATGCTGTGGGCGCGGCGTGGCCAGACGGTCGCCGTCGCGGGCCTGCTGCTGGTCGTGCTCTGGGCGGCGCTGGTGATCACCTACTCGCAGACCAGCTTCGTCGCCCTGCTCGCCGGCCTGGCTGTCCTCGGTGGCCTCCGCTTCGGGCCCTGGAAGGCCTTCGGCACGATCCTGGCGATCGTCGCCGTCGGCCTCGTGCTGCTGTTCGCGGCGCCCAAGCTGCTGAACATCGACGGCCTCGACAGCAACAGCATCGACGACGCGACCTCCGGCCGGGTCGCGCTGACCGGCGGTGGGATCGGCGTCTTCGCCGACCATCCGGTCTTCGGCGTCGGCTCCGGCGGCTTCGCCCGCGCCTACCGTCGGGCCGAGCACTCCGGTCGCGACAAGGCCGTCGACGCCTCGCACACGATCCCGATCACGATCGCCGCCGAGCAGGGCCTGGTCGGGCTGGGGATGTACCTGCTGCTGATCGTGCTGATCCTGCGACGGCTGCTGCACGACGCCGAGGACTCGGTGGTGCGGGCGGCGATCGCGGCGATGGTGATCGCGGTGCTCGTGCACACGATGGGCTACGCGGCCTTCCTCGAGGATCCGGTCCTGTGGGTCCTGCTCGCGGTCGGCGGGGCGCTGGCCACGCGAGACCCGGAGCCGGCGTCGGTCCGGCGGCAGCCGGCCGGACCCCCCGGGCGGGACGCGACGGCGCCCGTCGTCGCGCCGTGAGCGAGGCGCGCGACGCGGGCCCGGGGGCCGCGCGCGGCCCGGAGCCCGTCGCCGACGGCGGGCGGGGGCGGGCGACGGGATCTTCGCCGGCCCCGTCGCGGCCGGCGTGGCTGACGGCCTCGGCCGAGTCGATCGTCTTCCTGCTCGGGATCGTCCTGGCCGTCGCGGTCTGGGCGATCGCGCCGAGCGCGGGCAACTACGACACCGTCCTCGACCTGGTCTGGGCGCAGGAGCTGCTCGACGGGGTCAAGCCGGGCTTCACCGCCTACGCCGCCTCGACCCCGCACCCGGCCTGGCTGGCGCTCGGAGTGCCGGTGGTGGCGCTGTTCGGGGACGACGGCGACCGGGTGATGGTCCTGATCAGTGCGCTCTCGCTGGCGGTGCTGGCGGCGGGGACGGTGCGGGTCGGCCGGCTGCTGGGCGAGGCGGTGGTGCGGGGGACCGTGTCGCCGTCGGCGGTCGGCGACGCGCGCGAGCAGCGGGCACGGCGGACCGGCCTGGCCGCCGGCCTCGCCGCCGGCTTCCTGACCCTGTCGAGCTTCGCCTTCCTGCTGCTGGCCGCCCGCGGCTACCTCGACGTCCCGTTCCTGGCCCTGATCACCTGGGCGGGGGCGTGGATCCTGGCCCGGCCCGAGCGCTGGCGGGGGCCCGCGATCCTGCTCGCCGTCGCCGGGCTGCTGCGGCCGGAGGCATGGGTCCTGGCCGGCCTCTACTGGCTGTGGTGCAGCGCGCGGGGCCGCTGGGCCGCCGCCGACGAGCGGCTTCCCGGCCGGGTTGCCCACGCGGCGCTGGTCGCCGTCGCGCCGCTGCTGTGGGTGGCGATCGACGCGATCGTGACCGGGCATCCGTTCCACTCGCTGACCGCCACCAGCCAGCTCGCCGACGACCTCGGGCGTGAGCGCGGACTCGCCCGTGCCCCGCGCCTGCTGGTCTCGGCCCTGGCCGGCCAGTCGCGTCCGCCGATCGCCGCCGCCGGCCTGCTCGGCCTCGCGGTGCTGCTGCTCGGCGACCGGATCGGCCTGGCGCGGCCGGCGCGACGGGTGCTCGCGGTCGTGCTCGCGCTGCTCGGCGCGGGCGTCCTGACCTTCCTCGCCGCCGGGGTCGCCGGCCTCTCGCTGATCCCGCGGTACCTGACGGTGCCGGTCGTGACCCTGACCGTGCTCGCCGCGCTGGCCGCGACCGGCTGGGTCGGGCTCGAACCCGGCCACCGCTGGCGCCGGCCGTGGGCGATCGTGGTCGTGATCGCGGCGGTCGTCGGGGTCGGCGGCTACCTGGCGATCAAGCGCGACGCGGTCACCCGGCTCGGCTCGGAGCTGCGGTTCCTCGCCGACACCCGCCGCGACGTCCGCGCGCTGATCGACGACCCGGCCGTTCGCGAGGGCGCCCGCTGCGGCCCGATCTCGCTGCCGACCTACCGGCTGGTGCCGGAGATCCGCCTCCAGCTCGACGTCGACGGGACCCGCGTCCTCGCCCGTAGCGATCCGCGGGCGGACCGCCTCGGCGCCGACCGCCGCGGGGTCGCGATCACCGTCGCCGAGGGCAAGCCCGCCCAGCGCTACGGCCGCGCCGACGGCGTGCCCCGCAGCACCCAGCCGGCGCCCCCGGGCTTCCGCCCGGTCGCCCGGCGGGGACCGTTCACCGCCTGGGTCCGCTGCGACTGAGGGTGGCGCGGGCGCTGGTGGGGGCGCGGGGCGCGGGTGCGCGGGGCCACCTGATGCGGATTTGCCGCCGTATAGGCCCTAAATCCGCATCAGTCCGCCGGAGCCGGAGCCGGAGCCGGAGCCGGAGCCGGAGCCGGAGGCGCCCGCGCCGTCTCCCGTGCCGGCCCTGGTCCGCTCAGGCCGCGACGGCGATCCGGGTCCGGTGGTGGACCGGCTCGGTGGCCTCGTCGACCAGCGCGATCGCGAAGTCGGCGTAGGAACCGCTGGTCGGGCTCTCACCCTCGCGCAGGGGCGCGTCGCCGCCGGTTCGGTAGTGCCCGGTCCGCTCGCCGTCGCCGTCGAACAGCTCGGGCGGGGTCAGCATCAGCCAGTCGATCGGGGTCGCCGCCGCCCGCAGGACGTGCAGCGCGACGGTATGGCCGAGCACGAACGGCAGGTGCTCGGCGGGGAACGCGGGATCGTCCATCAGCCGCACGCCGGGGCTGCTCTCGAGGTTCGGCGAGAGCCCGACGACCGCCAGCCGCCCGACGCCGGCCCGCCCGAGCCCGGCCAGCAGCGCCCCGGTCGACTCGGCGTAGAACTGGTCGTGGGGGATCGCCGTCTGGTAGAGCGAGACGATCGCGGCGTCGTGCCCGGCGGCGAGGGTCGCGATCCGTTCGGCGTCGAGCACGTCGCCTTCGACGAGCGCGATGCCGTCGGCGGTGAGGTCGGCGTGGGCGGCCGGATCGCGGACGACGGCGGTGACCTGGTGGCCGCGGCGGCGGGCCTCGGTGATCGCGAGCCGGCCGAGTCGTCCGCCGGCCCCGAAGATGATGAGCTTGGTCATGGCCGGGACCGTAGGGACGACCCGCCGGTATCTACAACGGAACCGGGGTCGGCTGGGCCGATGCGGAATGCCGTTCGCCCGCAACGGCAGCCTGCATCAGTCGGGCGCGGCCGGCTGGCCGATGCAGATAGCCGTTCGCCCGCAACGCCAATCCGCATCAGCTCCGGGAGCGTGCCCGGTAGCGTGGCGGCACGATGCGACCGCTCACGCCGGACATGTTCCACCCGGAATGCCCGTCGCGGGCGCTGCCGATCAAGGTCGGCGACAAGTGGACCGCGCTGATCGTCCGGTGCCTCGAGGACGGTCCGCGGCGCTTCTCCGAGCTGCGGGTGCCGCTGCACCGGGTCACGGCGAAGGTCCTGACCGAGTCGCTGCGGGCGATGGAGCGCGACGGCTTCGTCACCCGGACGGTCTACGCCGAGCACCCGCCGCGGGTCGAGTACGCGCTGACCCCGCTGGGCCGCAGCCTGCTCGAGCCGCTCGCGCTCGCCGGCCGCTGGTGCGAGGAGCACGGCGACGAGCTGTTCGAGGCGCGCGAGGCGTTCGCGACCGAGCGCTAGCGGCGCGGCGACCTCCCGTCGTCCCGACCCGCCGTCCCGTCGCCCCCGCCGTCCCATCGCTCCCAGCGGTCGTCGGTGCCGCGGCGAGCGGCGCCGGCTCAGCCGTCGCTCGCGTCCGGGTCGCCGCCGGGCGTCACCGCCGGCTCGAGTCCCTCTGCGTAGGCGTGGAAGAGCCGCGGCGCGGCGGCGTCGCTCAAGCGGTCGCTCAGCAGGGCCCAGGCTCGCGCGAACGTCGCCCGGGCCGCGATCCCCGGCCACGGCTGCGGCAGCAGTTCCGGGGGCAGCAGCGGGTCGGGTTCGAGCGCGTCGGTGAACGCGGTCGCCAGCTCCATCGCCATCACCAGCGCCTCGCGCGGGGGCAGCTCGTCCGGCTGCTCGAGTCGCTCCAACCGGGGACGGACGATCCGCAGCAGCCGCTCGTGCCCGGCGGCCAGCTCGTCGAGCGGCCAGAGTCGCGCCGCCAGCCGCCGTGGGTCCTGCTCGCCGCCGATCCGCAGCGTCGGGCTGGCGGCGAAGCTGACCGTGTCGAGCACGCCGAGCTCGCGCGCGACGGCCTCGACCAGCGGCTCGACCGGGTTGGCGAAGGCGTAGAGCCCGCCCTGGATCGCGGCGCCGCCGAGCCGCCCGATCGCGTCGCGGAGGCCGTCGCGCGCCGCCCGCCGGGACTCGGGGACGGCGAACGCGACCAGCCGCCAACAGCCGTCCCAGGCGGCCGCGCCGCGGTCCTGGCGGTAGGCGAAGCGGACGAACTCGACGTTCGGGGCCAGCACCCGCTGGGCGAGGTCGGTGATCCGCAGCGAGGCCCGCCGGCCGCGGCCCTCCTGGACGAGCTGCCCGTCGCCGACGAGCCGGCGGAGGCAGAGCCGGACCTGCTGGTCGCTCATGCCGAGCGCCTCGGCGACCGCGTACAGATCACCGGCGTCGATCCGGCCGTCCTCCTGGACCATCGCGTAGACGAGGGTGCGGGTCGGGATCTCGATCGCGTCGGTCACGGCGGAGAGATCTTCGGTGAGTTGGCGGTCGGGCGTCGCATGGTCGTGACGGCGCCGAAGCCGAGCAGCCCTCGCAGGTACGGGGTCCGCTCGGTCCGGACCGGGGTGAAGCCCTCGCGGAGGTAGAGCGCACGGGCACGGGGGTTGGCGTCGATCACGTCGAGCCGGACCTCGGCGTAGCCGTGCTCGGCGGCGACCGCCAGCACCTCGTCGAGCAGCCGGGTGCCGATCCCGTGGCCGCGGAACCCGGAGTCGACGGCGATCCCGTCCATCAGCAGCTGGCCGCGCTTCGGCCGCCGTTCGAGCAGCGCCAGCAGCGCGACCCGGGGCAGGCCCCGCAGCCAGCCGTAGTCCCGGAGCACGTCGCCGACAGTCCCGCCCACGAACGGCCGGTCCGCGTGCCGGTAGCCGGCGACGCCGACGACCCGCTCGCCGGCCAGCGCGACCACGGCGCGGTCACGGTGGAGGTGGGCGGCGATGAACGCCGTCCCCTTCGCGGGCGGACCGAGTGCGGGCCCGAGCATGCGCCCGAACGCCTCCCAGTAGAGCGCGGCGGCGCCGGCCTCGGTGCCCGGTGGGAGGCCACGATGCAGCTCGATCGGGACGTCAGCGATGCGCAAACAGATCAATCTGGATACGATCGTGCTCGATGCGAACGATTGTAGGGGATACTCCGGCGGCAGGGCCACCGACGGGCGGGGCGACCGCACCGGGGCGGCGGCTGCGCGACGTCGACGCGCTCCGCGGCTTCGCGCTGCTGGGGATCGTCGTCGTCAACAGCACCTACTTCGCCTCCACCTACCACGGCAACGGGCTCGAGGATCCCGGCTTCGCGGGCGCCGCCGACGAGGCCGTCCGCTGGCTGGTGGCGGTCGCCTTCGAGACCAAGTTCTTCCTGCTCTTCTCGTTCCTGTTCGGGTACAGCTTCACCCTCCAGCTGGCCTCCGCCGAGCGGCGGGGCGTGGCCTTCCGCGCGCGGTTCCTGCGCCGCCTCGCCGGGCTCTACGCGATCGGGCTGGTCCACGCCGCGGTCTTCTTCCCGGGCGACATCCTCACCACCTACGCGATCCTCGGCCTGGTCCTGCTCGCCGCGCGGAACGTGCCGTCGCCGCGGGTCCTGCGGGCGACCGGCTGGCTGCTCGGCCTGACCGTCGCCGGCTACTTCCTGCTGGCGCTGGTGATCGCGCTCTCCGGCTCGAGCGGGATCGACGCCGCGGCCGTCCACGCCGAGGCGCAGCGCTCGGCCGAGGCGTTGCGAGGCGGCCCGGGCAGCGTGATCGGCGAGCACCTCCGCGGGCTGCCCGACGTGGCGTTCCTGCTGGCCTTCTTCCAGGCCCCGGTCGCGCTGGCCGCCTTCGCCCTCGGGCTCGTGGCCGGCCGCGGGGCGCTGCTGGCCGACGTCAGCCGCCGCGGCGCGGCGCTGCGGCGGATCCAGTGGATCGGGTTCCCGGTCGGGATCGTCGGCGGGGTGATCTACGCCTTGGCGAGCCTCAGCCACTCCGGTGGCGGCTTCCAGGTGGCCGCGCTCGGTCTCGACCTGCTGACCGCCCCGGCCCTGGCGGCGGCCTACGCGGCGACGGTCCTGCGGGCGTTCCACGGGCGGGGTGGGGACCGGCTGTCGTCGGCGTTGGCCCCGGCCGGCCGGATGGCGCTGACCAACTACCTGCTCCAGTCGTTCGTCTGCGCGCTGCTCTTCACGGGCCTCGGCTTCGGCCTGGTCGGGCGGGTCGGACCCGCCGCGGTCCTCGCGATCGCGCTGGCGATCTTCGGCGGGCAGCTGATCGTGAGCCGCTGGTGGATGCGGGGCCACGTCTACGGCCCGCTCGAGTGGGCGCTGCGGGCGCTGACCAACCTCGAGTGGCCGGCCTGGCGACGTCGGCCGGCGGCGGGCCCGCCGCCGGAGGCCGCGAAGGGGTAGCCGCCCTCGGAGCCGGGAGCCGGGAGCCGGGAGCCGGGAGCCGGGAGCCGGGAGCCGGGAGCCGGGAGCCGGCGGGTCGCTCAGCCGGCGTCGAGCCCGAGCACCCGCAGCCGCTCGCGGAGCGGCTCGTTCTGGTGCTCGGCGGTCTGCTCCAGCGCCCAGGCGCGGAGGGCGAGGTCGGGGACGTCCCGCTGGCCCTCCTCGGCCTGGACCGCGGCAGCGAACGCGTCGACGTCGGGGGCGACCACCACCGCCCGGTCCCAGGTCCGGACCCCGGCCAGGTCCGGCACGACCGTCCGCCGCCCGAGCCGGGCGGCCTTGAGGATCCGGTACGGCAGTCCGGCGTCGTTGAAGTCGTCGACCCGGAAGGGCAGGATCCCGACGTCGGCCAGCCGCAGCAGCTGGGCCGCGGCGGCATCCGGCAGCGGGCCGCAGAAGACGAACGGCTCGTGGGCGCGGCACCAGGCGAAGTCCGGATCGTCGGCGCCCTCGTCGTCGTGGACCTCCCCAACCAGCAGCAGCTGGAGCCCCGGCAGCCGCTCGCCGAGTCCGCGCAGCAGCGTCCAGTCGATCCGGCGGCCGAGGTGCCCGAGCGAGAAGCCGACGATCTCGACGGTCGGATCGGCGGCCGGGAAGCGGTCGGCGGCCAGCGGGCTCAGCACCGTCGGCCGGCCGTCGGCCTGCGCAAGCTCGGCCAGCTTCCCGCTCGACGCGACCACCAGCGACGCCTGCTGCGAGGCGCGGCGGTGGAGCTGGGTGAGCCGGGAGCGCTGGTCGTCGCCCGCATCGCCGGCGGTCTCGTAGCGGTCCCAGCGCCAGTACCAGAGCTGGGCGCCGGTCCGGGCCCGCAGCTGCGCGGCGACCGGCTCCTGGGTCGCGTGGAAGATCACGATCACCCGCGGGTCGCGACCGTCGGCGTGCAACCGCTTCAGGAGCGTCCCCGCCTGACGCCGGGCGAGCGCGGAGCCGGCCGCCTCCGGGAGCCGCAACGAGGCGCCGTAGCCCGGGCGTGGCGGGTCGAGCGCGACCACGTCGTCGCCCCGCAGCAGGTCCTCGGCCTGGTCGCGCAGGATGAACTGCTCCAGCGGACGCGGCAGCAGCAGGACGCAGGCGGGGCGCAGGTCGGACGTCACGTCTCGCGAGGCTACGCCAAACCGGTGCGCCGCTCCGGTGACCCGGGGCCGTCGCGATCGTCGCCGACCTCCTCCAGGTAGGCGATCCCCCGCGGGGAGAGCCGGTAGCCGACGTCGAGGCTCTCGGTCAGGCCCAGCTCCTTCAGGCGTCGCACGTCGGCCTTGAAGGGCAGCATCTCCCGCCCGCACCGCTCCGCGAGGTCGCCGGCCCGGGTCCCGGGATGGTCACGCAGCAGCTCCAGGACCTGGCGCGTCCACGGCCCACGGCGACTGCGGGCGTCGATCGCGGCCACCCGCGAACGGAGCGCGGCCCGCTCCTCCGCGGTCTCGGCCGGGTGCTCGCGGAGCCCGATCCGACGGTCGGCACCCCGCCAGCGGAGCCCGATCCGGTAGGTCGTTCCCTCCCGCTCGCGGAGCCCGGCGAGCAGCGCGGCGCGCGACGGAGCACCCGCCCGGTGGGCCTCGTCGGCGCTGATCGAGGCCAGCGGCACGGCGTCGATCGACTCGACCTCCAGCTCCCCGATCGGCGTCCGCAGGACCGTCCCCGCCCGCACGGTCGGGCGCTGCCAGCGGCGGAAGGCCAGGGTGACCTCACCGCGAGCGATCGCGTCGAGCACGGGACGGCGGAACAGCACCCCGCCATCATCGCGACTTCCGACGCGCGGGTGGACGGGAGCGGCTGCCGAATACCATCCCCGACCGATGGCGCCGCACCCCCTCCGCCGCCTGGCTGCCTCCGGGGCGGCCTACCAGTCGGCCAGCCTCGTGGCCGGGGTCCTGGCGCTCGTCACGCTGCCGCTCTACACGCGGCACCTGAGCGAGGCCGAGCTCGGCTGGGCCGAGCTGCTGCTGACCTGCATCATCCTGGCCTCGATCCTGCTGCGGGCGGGGCTCCAGGAGGCGCTGCTGCGCCACTGGTTCCACGACGCCGACGTCGACCGCCGCTCGCGGCTGGCCCGCCGGGTGCTCGGGGTCGTGCTCGTCAGCTCGACCCTGCTGTCGATCCTGATCGTCGTCTTCGCCGAGCCGTTGGCGCGGCTGCTGCTGGCGGACGGCCACCCGCCGGGCCCGGTCCGGGCAGCCGCGCTCGGGGTCTGGGCGTTCACCAACCTCGAGGTCGCCAACGCGCTGCTGCGGGCCCAGGAGGCACGCCGGGTCTACCTGCTCGCCTCGCTGTCGAACGTCGGGCTGACCGTCACCACCACGATCGTCCTGGTCGTGGTCCTCGACGGCGGGGCCTCGGGCTACCTGCTCGGCAACTACGCCGCCTCGACCGCCGTCCTGCTCGGGATCTGGTGGAGCCAGCGGCGATTGCTGCTCGGCGCGTCCGACGCGCCGCCGACGCCGATCGGGCCGTTGCTCCGCTTCGGCCTGCCGACCGTCCCGCCGGAGGCCGCCGTCTTCGCCCTCAACTTCGTCGACCGGCTGTGGCTGATGCAGACGACCGGGGCCGCCAGCGCCGGCGTCTACGCGGCGGCGGCCAAGCTGGCCACGCTGGTGATCGTCGTCGCCCGCGCGTTCCAGTCCGCCTGGCCGCCGCTGGCCTACGACCTCGACGCCGAGGAGGCGCCGCGGACCTACGCCCACGTCGTCCGCGCCTACGTGCTGCTCCTCGGCTGGATGGTCGCGGCGCTGACGCTGATGCGCCACCAGATCGTCGAGGTCCTGGTCGACGAGCGCTTCGCGGCCGCGGCCGGGGCATTGCCGTGGCTGGGGCTCGGCTGGGCGCTGTGGGGCCTGACCTGGGTCTTCACCTCGATCGCGGGGCGCTTCCACGCGACCGGCCGGACCCTGCCGGCCGCGCTGCTCGGGCTGGTCGTCAACATCGCGGCGCTGGCGCTGCTCGTCCCGACGCTGGAGGCGACCGGGGCGGCGATCGCGCTGGTCGCCGCCTACGTCGTCGCGCTGCTGGTCGCGCACCTGCGGACCCGGCGGCTGCTGCACGTCCCGTTCGAGTGGGCGCGGCTGGCGGCCGCGGTCACGCTGCTGACGGTGGTCGCCGTCGGGGGCGACTGGCTGCTGCCGGTCGACGGGGTCGCCGGCTGGACGCTGCGGATCGTCGCCTGTGCGCTGGTGCCGCCGCTGCTGGTGGCGGTCGGCGCCGTTCGCCCGGCCGAGGTCCGGGTGCTCTGGCGTGCGGTGTCCGCACGGCTCCCCGGGCGGTAGCAGGGATTTCACGCCGCTCTCAGGATTCGCTCAGGTCTCTCCGCTACGGTGAAGTGGCGTATGAGTACGAAGAAGCGGAAGCCAAAACGATCAGGGAGTCCGACGCACAAGCGCGCGTCCGTGGCGCCACAGCCCGCCGCCGAGGTCACGTTCGACCGGATCGGCCGGCCCGAGATCGACCGGATCCTGCGTGAGCAGATCGGGATGACGCTGGCCGTCGCGCTGGAGCGGTCATCGGTGCCCGCGGTACAGGCCTTCGTCGACGGTCTAGAGGCGGAGGACGACGCGGTGACGGCCGTCCGCGAGCTCGAGGTCGAGCTGGGGATCGAGCCGGGGGTCGACGAGCTCCCCGACCTCGATCCCGAGCAGGAGCTGCGGCTGCTGCGCGCCGACGGCGACCAGGAACGGCAGATCGCGGAGGTCGACAAGCGGCTGCTGGCGATCTGTCGCGAGGCGATGGTCGCGCTCGAGCGGCGTGCCGTGCGGGCCGAGAAGGACTTCGAGCAGGCCCAGCGCCGGACCGAGCAGGCCGAGACCCAGGCCGGCCGCCACGAGCGGCGGGCCGAGGAGCGGGTGACCGAGGCCCAGGAGCTGCGCGGCAAGCTCGACAAGGCCGAGCTCGAGCTGGCGGCGCTGCGCGAGGAGCTGAGCAGCGCGCGGGCCCGCGGCGAGCAGCTCGCGACTGCGCTCGACGACGCGCCCGACGCCCCGGCCGAGACCTCGGGCGAGGAGCTGGCCGAGGACCTCCGGGCCCGGCTGGCGGAGCGCGAGGAGCTGCTGCTGGAGGCCCACGCGGAGCACGAGCGGCTGGAGGCGGCGCTCGACGCCGCCCGCCGCGAGGCCCTGCGGCTGCACCACGAGGCGGTCGAGGACGACGGCGACGACGACGGTGGCGAGGAGGAGCTGCCCAAGGTCGAGTCGGTGATCGAGGCGGTCGAGGTCGCCCGCGAGCGCTGCAAGCACCTGGTCTTCACCGAACGAGCGCTGGAGACCGCCGCCGACAGCCCGTTCTGGCGGCCGGACATGGTCCTCGCCGATCTGATCAAGCTCGACAAGGTCGCCGAGGCCTACCTCCGGCCGGAGGGGATCGGACAGCCGGTCGGCCAGTTCGCCCAGGACCTCGGCCTCGACTGGCGGTCCGGGGTCGGCGAGGTCTGGTACGGGATCCACCCCAACGACTACCACTTCACCTACGAGGGCCAGACGTTGCGGGTCGCCGAGCATGTGCGGGTGGCGAACGGTTCCGGCGCCCAGCGTTGCGCCCGGGTCTACTGCGCCTTCCACCCGGGATCGGACGCCGAGGGCGACCTGCCGCGCGGCGTCTACGTCGGGCCGATCGGGCGCAAGCTGCCGGATTCCACCACCGGCTAGCCGCGGTTGGTCTGGGGCGGCCGTGGACGCTTCGCATCTCGGGCCGGGTGGCGCTCGGCAGGACTGGCGTCCAGCTCTCGCACCACCCGACCCGACCTGCTTGGTCCACGACCACCTCAGACGCAACCGCTGCGGTTGGGGTGCGTCTTCTCGGTCCGGGTGGACCTCAGCGGGGCTGGCGGCCAGCTCTCGGGGTGGGCGGGCCAGTCTCACGACCTGCTCGGCCTACGCCAATCGCGGACGCAACCGCGGGTGGGCAGGTGTCCGAGCGGGTTCTGGGGTCATTCCGCGTCGGGCTGCCGGTCTGGGGTCAATCCGCGTCGCATAGCGGGGCGGAATGACCCCGGAAGCTGAAGCCGGGGCGGAATGACCCTACGTCCTCCCGCAGCCCGCGCCCCTCCCGCAGCCCACGCCCCTCCCGCAACCCACGCCCCTCCCGCAACCCCCGGCGGTCAGGCGGGGTGGCTGACGTTCAGGCGGGGTGGCCGTCGGCGGGCGGCGGGGTCTCGAGCGCGGCGTTGAAGGCGTCGGCGGCCTCGCGGATGCCCTCGCCGTGCTGCGGGCGCAGCGTCGCCTCGACGTGCCACCAGTAGCGACGCGGGGAGTGGCCGGGCAGGACGATCGACGCGAGTGCGCGCAGCAGGTAGGGCGCGGCCGCGAACGGACGGCAGCACCAGGCCACGAACGGCCCGTGGTGGGCCACCAGGTACCGCTCCTGGTTGCGGTGCAGCTCGACGATCCGGCGCCGTGCGCCGCTGCCGGTCGACAGGCCCTCGTGGTGGACGCAGCGGGCGGCCGGCACGTGCAGGGTGTGCCAGCCGGCGTCGGCCAGTCGCCGCTGGAGGTCGACCTCGTCGCCGTAGACGAAGTACTCGGGGTCGAGGTGGCCGATCGTCGCCGAGGCGCTGACCCGCACCAGCAGGCAGGCCGACTGGCACCAGTCGACCTTGCGGGTCGGGCCGGGCCCGGACTGGACGACCAGCGCCTTGTGCAGCAACAGGGCCTGGGCGACGGTCGTCCCGAAGCCCGGGAAGCGCCACGCGGACGGCTGCTCGACGCCGTCCGGCCGCAGCAGCGTCGCCCCCGCGCAGGCTGCCTGCGGGTCCCGCTCGAGGGCGTCGAGCAGCTCCTTGGTGGCGCCGGCCCGCAACTCGCTGTCCTCGTTCAGCAGCAGCGCGTAGCGGCCGTGGGCCTCGTCGAGCAGGCGACTGTCGTTGGCCGCCTTGCCCTCCCGCCGGTCGAGCGCGATCACGCGCGCCCCGACCGGGTGCTCGCGGGCGATCCGGACGCTGTCGTCGGTCGAGGCGTTGTCGAGCACCAGGACCTCGGTCGGGCGCTCCAGCAGCCGCTGCTCGAGCGCGATCGCATCGAGGCAGGCCGGGAGGAACTGGGCCCCGTTGGTTCCGACGACGCAGAACGTCACCAGCGGGGTGGACTCCACGGACGGCACGGGGCCACGGTATCGACGTAGGCCGCGGTTCGGCAGACTGCACCTGTGTGCGTCTGCGACCGTGACCGGGGATGACCGTGCCCGAACCCGGTGATCTGATCGACGACTACCGCATCGAGCGTCAGCTGGGTGCGGGCGCGATGGGGACCGTCTGGCTCGCCGAGCACGTGACGCTCGGGCGGCAGGTGGCGCTCAAGCTGCTGTCTCCGCAGCTCGCGGACGATCCGGCGTTCCGCGAGCGGTTCGCGCGGGAGGCACGACTCGCCGCCCGCCTCGACCACCCGAACGTCGTTGCGGTCTACGACGCGGGCACGGGCCCTGCCGGGCTCTGGCTGGCGATGCGCTACGTCGAGGGCGAGGACCTGCGCGCCCGGCTCCAGCGGGCGGCGCCGAACGGCCTGCCTCCGGAGCAGGCGGTCGCGATCATCGAGCAGGTCGCCGCGGGGCTCGACCACGCCCACGGCCTCGGACTGGTCCACCGCGACATCAAGCCGGCCAACGTCCTGCTCGAGCGGGCCGCCGACGGGACCGACCCGGGGCGGACCGCGATCTCCGGGGTCCAGCGGGTCCTGCTCGCCGACTTCGGGCTGACCAAGGAGCTGGACGAGACCCGCGACCTGACCCAGACGGGGATGATGCTGGGGACGGTCGACTACGTCGCGCCCGAGCAGATCGAGGGCCGCGCGGTCGACGCTCGCGCCGACATCTACGCGCTGGCGGCGATGCTGCGGGTGCTGCTGACCGGCCGCCCCGCGTTCGAGGGCACGACGATGGCGAAGCTCTACGCCCACGTCAACGCCCCGCCGTCGCCGGTCGCCGCGCTCGACGGGGCGCTGGCGCCGTTCGACGGCCCGCTCGCCCGCGGGCTGGCCAAGGACCCGGCCGACCGCTTCGCGACCGCCGGCGAGCTGGCCCAGGCCGCCCGCCACGCGCTCGCCGATGCGGTCCTCGCCGACACCGAGGCGACGATCGTGGTGCCGACCCCGCGCCGGCCGACCCCGCCCGCCGGTCCGCCGACCCCACGTCCGCGGCAGCCCGTCGCGGCCGTTGCGGCGGCGCCGACCGTCGCGCGGCCGGTGCGATCGGCACCCGTGACCCCGCCGCCGGGCCCGCCCGCCGGCCCTCCGGTCGACCCCTCCGGGAACGACTGGACCCGCTACCTGCTCCCCGGCCTCGGGCTCGTGGTGCTCGTGGTGGTGCTGGGCGCGATCGCCGCGCTCGCGCTCGGTGGGGACGACGACGGCGGCACGACCCGGGCCGGCGACGGCGACCGGACGACGACCCGCAAGCGCACGAAGACCAGCACGGCCCGGACCGCGACCACCGCGAGCACGCCGACCACGACCGCGGCCCCGGCGACGACGAGCACCGCCGAGACCCCGCCGGCGGACCCGAGCAGCACGATCCCCGTGCCCGGCGGCGGGACGATCACCGCCGGCGAGCCCGCGGGCGACAGCCAGGCCGGGACGCCGCTGGTCGGCGACGCGGCCTCGGCCGAGTACCTGGCGCCGGACGGGAGCTGGACCACGCTCGTCGCCCGCCCCGGCGACGGCTGGGAGACGCCGCAGCGGACGTCGATGAGCGGTGGCGCGCTCTTCCGGCTCCGGCAGGCCGGTCCCGACGGGCGGGTGATCCTGGTCGACCACACCCCCGACCAGGCGGCCAGCTTCGACACCAGCCCCGGCGTGCTCGAGACGCGCGCGATCGGCGACACCGGCTTCGGCGAGGTCCAGGGCTTCCGCTTCCGCGACCAGCGGCTCGGCGACATCGCCCCGTGCAGCAGCATGAGCTGCGTCGACGTCCCGTTGAACGCGGACGAGGACGGCCCCGGCTGGGGCGTGCTCGTCGCGGCGCCGACGGCGAGCGAGGCGTGGGCGACCGCCGAGCGGATCGTCCGCGCGACCGGGCCGACCGACGGCTGAGCGCGGCTCCGCCGATCCACGGGGCGTCTCGACCGATCGTCGGCGGAACCCGGCCGAGCGACGCGCCGCCGGGCGGCGTGCAGGCTTCGGCCCAGCGGCAGGATCCGCGGGCCCGGAGGCGTAGGGCAGGACGTCGTGTCCTCGCCCCTCCACCCCGGTGATCGTCTCGCCGGCTATCGCATCGAGCGCGAGCTCGGCCACGGGGCGACCGGGGTCGTCTACCTGGCCCGCCAGGAGACGCTCGACCGGCAGGTCGCCCTGAAGGTCGCGGGCGCGCCGCTGGCGACCGACGCGGCGTTCCGCGAGCGCTTCCGGCGCGAGGCCCAGGCGGCGGCCGGCCTCGACCATCCCAACGTCGTGACGGTGCTCGACAGCGGTGACGACGACGCTCACCTGTGGCTGGCGATGCGGCTCGTCGACGGCCCCGATCTGCGGGTCCTGCTGCGGCGGACGGGGCGGCTCGAGCCGGAGCAGGCGGTCTCGGTCGTCGAGCAGATCGCCGCGGCGCTCGACGCCGCGCATGCCGCCGGCCTCGTCCACCGCGACGTCAAGCCCGGCAACGTCCTGATCGAGGATCGCCCCGGCCGCGAGCTGCACGTCGAGCTGGCCGACTTCGGCCTCGTCCGGCCCGCCGGCGCGACCACCCCCGAGGACCCCGAGGGCACCCCGGGCTACGCGGCGCCCGAGCAGCTGGCGGGCCAGGACGCCTCCCCCGCGGTCGACGTCTTCGGCCTCGGCTGCGTCCTCTACGAGCTGCTGACCGGGGTTCCGCCGACGCCGGTCGCGGCCCGCGCCGCGACCGGGGACCAGCTCCCGTCGGGCGAGAGCTATGTCCACCGTGAGGGGCTGCGCCCGTCCGACGCGCTGCCCGCGCTCGGCGTCGCCTTCGACCGGATCGTGCTGGCGGCGACCGCGCCCGATCCCGCGGCGCGCCCGGCGTCGGCGGGAGAGGTGGCCGCGGCGGCGCGGGCCGCGCTCGAGGCGCCGCGGGTGGCTCCGCCGGCCTCGGCGGCGGAGGTCCGGGCCGCGGCTGCGGCGCCGGCGACGCCGGACGAGATGGCGATTCCGCCGGGCCACGACGACGAGCAGGACGAGCACGAGGACGAGTTCGAGCCGGCGGCCGCCGCGACGACGCTGGTGGCCCCGCCGCGGGAGCACCGTCGGTCGCGGCGTGCGCTCGGGCTGTTCGTCGCCGCGGTGCTCGCGGTCCTCGCCGCCGCCTTCCTCTTCATCGGCCCGCTCGGTCCGGCCGAGCGGGCGCGGGTCACGACCAAGGGGGCCACGGCCTCCGGGGGCGCCACGGGCGGCGCGCCGCGCGACCTGACCGGACGATCGTCGTCGGGCGGTGGGACGGGAGCGAACGGCTCGGGCGGGACCCGCTCGGGCGGGGCGGCCGCCGGGAGTCGCGGATCGGGCGCGGCCGGCGGCGGGACGTCCGCGCCCGGCGGGCGGGCGTCGTTGAAGGGTGGCGCGGCCGGCGGAGGGAGGACCTCCGGCGGCGGAGCTGCTGCGGCGCGCAGCGGGGCGGCTTCCGGGACGGCAGCGGGCCGCTCGGCGTCGGCTGCGGCCGCCGCGACGAGCGGGCAGGCCGCTCCGGGGGGCGCAGGCGCGGCTACGGCCGGGGGGTCGGGGTCGGGTGCCGCTGCGGGGGCGGACCGCGGGTCTGCCGGCGGCGCGGCGTCGTCCGCGCGCGGTTCGTCCGCCGCGGCCACCGCCGTCGGCAGCGGCCGCAGCCGGGCCTCGATCCCGGTCGTGCCCGACGGCGCGCCGGGCACCGGCAGCCGCGCTCTGGTCCGGCCGGCGCCGGCCGCCGGCAACGAGCGGTTCGGCGGCGGCGGCTGGTCGCTCGACCTGCCGGTCGCCGAGGGCTGGCGCCAGACCACGGTCCAGGAGCACGACGGCGGACGCCGGATCGTCACGCGGCTGCTCCGTCCCGACGGCGCGCGGTTGATCCTCGAGTACCTGCCGGGAGGCACGGCGGTCTTCGGCCTCGGGCCGTCGCTGTCGTTCCCGGCCCGTCCGGTCGGCGGCGGCCGGGTCACCGGGGCGCTCTTCCGCGGCGGCCGCTACGCGCCCTGCCGACGGGGCGTCTGCGCCGCGGTTCCGGTCAACGGGGCCGACGGCGGCGTGCTGCTGATTGCCGCAGCCGCCGAGCCCGACGCGGCCGAGCGGCTGGCGGTCCGGGCCGTCCGCGGCCTGCGCGTCCGCTGACGTCCGCGGCCGGCCGGGCAGCGTCGAGGGCCCGAATCCCGGCCGGCTCGCCTTCTGCGACAGACTCCTCGTACCCGTGCAGATCAGGATCGTCGACCCGTCCGCCTACACCCCGCCGTACGACCACGCGCTCTGCAGTGCGCTGGCGCGCGGGGGCGACGACGTCACGCTGGTCACCAGCGAGTTCCCCTACGGCCAGGTGCCGTCGCCGGAGGGCTACGCGATCGAGCGCGGCTTCTACCGCCGGAGCTTCGGGCCCGCCGGATCGCGCATGCGGCGGGTGGCGAAGCTCGCCCAGCACGTTCCCGACATGCGCCGGTTGGCGCGGAGCTCGCGCGGGGCCGACGTGCTCCACTTCCAGTGGCTGGCCGTGCAGCCGCTCGACGTCCACCTGCTGCCGCGCGACCTGCCGGTCGTCCTGACCGCCCACGACGTGCTCCCGCGCGAGCCGCGGCCCGGGCAGCTGACCGCCCAGCAGCGGCTCTACGAACGGGTCGACGCGGTCGTCGTCCACTCCCACCACGGTCGCGATCGGCTGGTCGAGGCGCTCGACATCGATCCCGAGCGGGTCCACGTGATCCCGCACGGGGCCTTCGGGTACCTGACGACCATCGACCCGGTCCCGCTGCCGCCGGTGCTGCAGACGGTCAAGCGCCCCGTGGTCCTGTTCTTCGGCCTGCTGCGGCCCTACAAGGGCCTCGACGTCCTGCTCGACGCCTGGGGCCGGATGGCCGGGGACGGCGGGGCCTCGGCCGAGCTGTGGATCGTCGGCCTGCCGAAGATGGACGTCACCGCGCTCAAGCGCGACGCCCCCGCCGGGGTCCGGTTCGTCGACCGCTTCGTCACCGACGCCGAGGCCGCGGCGTTCTTCCGGCGGGCCGACGCGGTCGTCCTCCCCTACCGCGAGATCGACCAGTCCGGCGTGCTCTTCACCGCGCTCGCGTTCGGGCGGCCGCTGGTCCTGACGGACGTCGGCGGCTTCCCCGAGATCGCCGCCGAGGGCGCGGCCGAGCTGGTCCCGCGGGGCGACGCGGCGGCGCTGGCGGCGGCGCTCTCCGGCCTGCTCGAGGATCGCGGTCGCCGATCTGCGCTGGCCGACCGGGCCGCGGAGCTCGCTGCGGGCCCCTACTCCTGGGACGGCGTGGCGGCGGCCCACCGCCGGCTCTACGCCCAGCTGCAGCGCTGAGCCTGGTTCCGCCGATTCCCGACCCGGTGGGGCCACGCGGGGCCGGAGTCCGATACCGTCGGTAGGATTGGCCGGGAGATGCCCGCTCTGAACCTGCCCGCCGCGTACCGCAAGCTCGAAGGGCTGCCGCTCGGTCGCGCGGTCGTCTCGCGCGTCTACCGGACCGCGGCGCCGTACTTCCTCACGATCCCGGCCTCGCTCGACGCGCTCGAGCCGGGCCGCGCCGAGGCCTCGATGCGGGCGGTGCCGTGGACCCGCAACCACCTCGGCACGGTCCACGCGATCGCGCAGTGCAACCTCGCCGAGTACGTGATGGGAGCGCTGGCCGAGGCCACGATCCCGCCGTCGCACCGCTGGATCCCGCGCGGCCTGAGCATCGAGTACCAGACCAAGGCGACCGGGCGGCTGCGGGCCATCGCCGAGCTGGAGCTGCCCGCCGAGCTCGGCGAGAAGCAGGAGCTGCCGGTCCAGATCCGGATCCTGAACCACGAGGACGTCGAGGTCGCCACGGCGACGATCCCGATCTGGGTCACCGCCCGCCCGGCCTGAGCGGCGCGCGGCGGGCTCGGTCGTCCGGCCCGCCGGTCGTCACCGATGGATCGCCGTGATCGGGCGGGTCCGGCCGATCGGCGCGGAGATCGCCGTCGGCCCGGCGGGTCCGAGCGACGTCGGTCGCCGGCCCCGATCGGCCCCGGGCGACGGCGGGGCGTCCGCGGCCGGCTGGCTGGCCCCGGAGGGCGTGCCCCTCGCCGCGAGTGACCTGGGGCTGAACGGACAGGGCGACGCGCTTGCCGTCGGGCGCGGAGCGGGTTCCGGCGGAGGCACGGCGATCCGGGCGACGGACCGGCCGCGCGGTGGTCATTGGAGCGGATCCGTCGCTGTCTCCGACAGTGGGGACAGCGCGGTCGAGCCCCCGCGGGTGGCGGTCGATCGCAACGGCGACGCCGTGGCGATCTGGTCCTCGTCCAACGCGGACGGAGCGAACCGGGTCCGGGTCGCAAGCCGCCCCGCCGGCGGCGTCTGGAGCGCGCCGGAGCGGCTCTCCGCCGCTGCGTCGTTCCCGGGCGCTGACTACGACGTCGTCATCGATGAGCAGGGCGGCGCGACGGCGACCTGGGTCGAGCACAAGGCCTCCGCCTCGGCCTACGTCGTGCGGAGCGCCAGCCGCCCGCGCGGTGGCCTCTGGAGCGCGCCGGTCGACCTCTCGGACGGCGGCGACGGCAACGCGGCCGATCCGCGGCTGGGGATCGACGCGCAGGGCACGGCGACCGCGATCTGGGCGGTGACCGACAGCGACGGCGCGGTCGTGCAGGCGGCGCGGCGCGCGGCTGGGGGCGACTGGAACACGGCGGTCGATCTCTCGGACGGCGACGACGGCTACGCCGGCGATCCACAGCTGGCGGTCGATCCGCAGGGCAACACGGCCGCGGTCTGGAAGTGGTTCGAGGTCGGTGGCGACCACGTCGTGGAGGCCGCGTATCGACCCGTCGGGCACGCTTGGAACGGGGCGTCCGTCCTGGGCGAGGGCAGCGCCCCGCAGGTCGCGATCGACCAGCAGGGCAACGCGACCGCGGTCTGGTGGTCGCTCGGGATCCTCCGGACCAGCACCAGCGCGGCGAGCGGACCGTGGAGCGGCTCGGCCGACGTGCCGGCTGATTCTGACGCCGGCAACCTGACCTCCTCGTGGGTGGGCGTCGATCCGCAGGGCGACGTGACCGTGATGTGGGGGCGGTTCGGCGGGGGCCAGGCGACCGGTCACGCCGTGCGCCGCACGTCCCGGGGCGCGTGGGGCTCGGTGATCGACCTGTCGGTCGGGCCGATCACCGCGGAGCCGGCGGCGGGCGTCGATCCGCAGGGCAACGTGACCGTGGTCTGGTCCGCGTCGCTCTCGTCGGGCTCCAGCAGCGTCTTCGACCCCGTCGCTCCCGAGCTGCGGAGTCCGTCGGTGCCGGTGAGGGGGATCGTCGGGCAGCCGGTCGCGATGTCGGTCGATCCGTTCGACGCCTGGTCCGCGGTGACGACCACATGGGAGTTCGGTGACGGCCAGTCCGGCTCGGGCGCCGCGGTTGGCCACACGTACGGCTCGCCGGGCGAGCGCACGGTGGCGATCACCGGCGTCGACGCGGCGGGGAACACGTCCCGGACGACGCGGACGATCACGATCGATCCGGTCCCGGTGGGGGCTCCCCCGCCGGGGCCCGGCCCCGCACCCGGCCCGGGCCCCGCCCTGACGGCACCGGTCTTGTCGGGCCTCCAGCAGTCCGCCTCGCGCTGGCGGACGCGCGCGGTCAAGCGCGGGCCGCGGCTGCCGGTCGGCACGAGCTTCCGGTTCAAGCTCGATCGCGCCGCGCGGGTCCGGTTCGCGTTCTCCCAGATCGCTCCCGGCCGGCGGGTCGGCGGGCGCTGCGCCAAGCCGACCAGGGCGAACCGCAAGAAGCCGCGCTGCGATCGCTCCCAGGCCCGGGGCACGCTGAGCGTCGCCGGCAAGGCCGGGGCCAACGCCTACGCCTTCCGCGGTCGGGTCGGCGGACGCACGCTGAAGCCGGGGCGCTACCGGGTGCTCGTGACCGCGCTCGCCGACGGCAAGACGTCGAGCGCCGCGTCGGTCCGGTTCACGATCGTCCGCTGACCTCTCCGGGAGCGTCCCGGCGCGGACCCGGGCGGGCGGGGCCGCGCGCCGGCGGCTTGCGACCGGTCGTCCGGATCTCGTCGAGGGTCCGCCGCTGGTGCCCGTCGGCGTCGAAGTTGGCCGGGGCCAGCCAGGTCCGGAACGCGCGGTCGGCCGCCGGCCACTCGCTGTCGAGCAGCGAGAACCAGGCCGTGTCGCGGTTGCGGCCCTTGACGACCATGTCCTGGCGGAAGGTCCCCTCGTAGGTGAAGCCGAACCGCTCGGCCGCCCGCCGCGAGCGCCAGTTGAGGGCGTTGCACTTCCACTCCAGGCGACGGTTGCCGAGGCCCTCGAAGGCGTGGCGGGCCATCAGCCAGATCGTCTCCGTCGCCGCCGGCGTCCGTTGCAGGGCGGCCCCGAACCAGATGTGGGCGATCTCGATCCGGCCGATCTCCGGGGCGATCCGGATATAGGCCAGCATCCCGGCGGGTGCCCCGGTCCGCTGGGCGACGATCGCGTAGAAGGGATCCACTGCGGCGGCCCGCTCGCGGAGGAAGGCGTCGAAGCTCGGGCGGTCCGGGAACGGCCCGTAGGCGAGGTAGTCCCACAGCCGCGGATCGCCCGCGTCGGCCGCGACCCGCAGCCCGTCGCCGTGGCGGTCCGGGTCGAGCGGCTCGAGTCGGACCCGCTCCCCGCTGAGCACGTCGGGGCCCGGCGGCCGGGCGGGGACCCAGTCGATCGGGATGCCGAGATGATCGCCTGTGCCCATACCGACAAGGTAGTCCGTGGAGCCGGCCAGCTCCAGCGTCTGGGACAGGTTCCTCGAGCGCCGACGCGAGCCCGCCCGCCCGGTTCTGGGACGATCCGTACGTGCGTCTCCTGCAGCTCTCGGCCCTCGGCCTGCTCGCCTGGACCCACGTCGGCTGGGGCGTGTTCCTGCGGCTCGCGCGGCGGCTCGGCCTCGGGCGGGTGGCGGACGACCGCGAGAGTCGTGCGGCGGGCTCCGGCGACGGGTCGTCCACGACCGACGCCGCCGGCCCGGGCGCCACCGGCGAGCCGCGTCCGATGGTCTCGCTGATCATCGCCGCCTACGCCGAGGAGGACGCGATCGCGGCCACGATCGGTCGGCTCCGCGCCCAGACCTGGCCCGCCGACCGGCTCCAGCTGATCGTCGCCTGCGACGGCTCGACCGACGCGACCGCGGAGCGAGCCCGGGCGGCCGGGGCCGACCTGGTGCTCGAGCTGGAACGCGGCGGCAAGCACCACGCCCAGGCCGGCGGGGTCGCCGCGGCCACGGGCGAGATCCTCGCCTTCAGCGACGCGAACACGCTCTGGGAGCCCGACGCGCTCGCCGAGCTGGTCGCCGCCTTCGAGGACCCGGAGGTCGGCTACGCCTGCGGCCGGGTCCGGTTCGTGGCCGAGGACGGCGCCACCAACCAGGAGGGCGCCTACTGGCGGCTGGAGATGGCCCTGCGCCGGCTCGAGAGCGACTGGTGGTCGGTGACGGCCGGCAACGGCGCGATCTACGCGCTGCGGGCCGAGCTCTGGCCGCGGCTGCGGACCCGCTTCGGACACGACCTCGCGCTCCCCCACCAGACCGTCCGCGCCGGCGCGCTGGCCGTCGACCGTCCGACCGCCCGAGCGAGCGAGCCGATGGTCCCGACCGTCGACGGCGAGTGGCGCCGCAAGCGGCGGATGATGAACCAGGCCTGGCGGGTCGTCCTGCACGGCGGCGAGGACGACGGCCTGCGCGGCGGGATCCTCGACCCGACCGGGCTGCCGCCGGCCTACCTCGCGGCGCTGGTCAGTCACCGCTGGCTGCGCTACGCGAGCCCCTTTCTGCACCTGATCGCCTACGCGGCTGGGGCGGTGCTGCTCGTGCGCGGACGGCGTGGGGGGCGCCCGACGCTCGACCTGCTGCTGCTCGCCGCGCACCTCGCCCTACCGCTCGGGGCCGCCGCCGCGGGCCGCTGGCGCTGGCGGCCGTTGCTGCTCTGCCGCTACTACGTGTTGATGACCGCCTCGATCGCCGCCGGGCTCGCCGACCACCTGCGACACGGCACCCCCGCGGGTTGGGATCCGGCGGAGGGCACGCGGTGACCGGCCGGGAAGCGGCGGACGTCGATCCCCGTGACCGCCACGCCGCGCTCCGGTCGGCGATGCGCGACGCCGGGATGGCGGTCGGTCCCGACGGCCCGATCGCGCGCCCCGGTGGCACCCGCCTCGGGGGCCTGGTCCGGCGTGCGTTCGACGTCGTCGTCGCGGCGGTGGCGCTGCTGATCCTGGCCGTCCCGCTCGGGCTGGTCCTGCTGGTCGTGCGGTTGGAGTCGCCGGGCAGTCCGATCTTCCGTCAGCGGCGGGTCGGCCTCGACGGCGAGGAGTTCGACGTGCTCAAGGTCCGGACGATGGTCCAGGGCGCCGAGCGGATGGGGGCCGGGCTGGCGATCGTGGCCGGCGACGCCCGGATCACCCGGCTCGGCCGCCTGCTGCGGCGGACGTCGGTCGACGAGCTGCCGCAGTTCGTCAACGTGCTTCGCGGTGAGATGTCGATCGTCGGCCCGCGACCGACCGTCCCGGTCCAGATCGCCGGCTACGACGACCGCCAGCGCGAGCGGCTGCTGGTCCGCCCCGGCCTGACCGGGTGGGCGCAGATCCAGGGTCGGACGACGCTCTCGTGGCCCGAGCGGATCGAGCTCGACCGCTGGTACGTCGCCCACCGCTCGCTGCGGGTCGACGTCGGGATCCTGCTGCGGACGGTGCGGGTCGTGCTCGGTGGCGCCGGGGTCCAGCGCGACGGCGCCGCCTGGGCGGTGCCGCCAACCGCCGCCGACGGAGCGCCTTCGAGCCCACCGAGTGCGAGCCTGACGGGCCCGAGTGCCGAGGCCCCGGACGCTGGTCTGGACGGTTCGTCCACCGCCGTCCAGCCGCCCCCGGCCGATCCGCGGCGCTGACCCGGACGATGGTCCAATCCGGCCCGGAGGCGCATGGCGCCCGGTGGTCCGGGTAACAGCATGTCGTGATCTACTCTCTCGTCGTACTCCTCGCGATCGTCGCGGTCATCCTGTTCATCGCCAAGGTCGCGGTCGGCGGTGGCATCCTGGCGATCGCAGCCGTCGTCGTGTTGCTCTACCTGCTGCTCAACGCCCGTGGGGGCCGCGGCACGCGGGTCTGATCTCGGCCTCCGCCCGCTGGCCGCCACCTCGCGCCCGCCGCGGCTCGCCGCTCACGCCGCGCCCACTGCCGTGCGCCCAGCGGCCCGCCGGCTATTCCCGCGGATCGAGCCAGGAGACGTGCAGCGAGGTACGGCCGCCGTCCTCGGCCCGCAGCGCCGCTTCGACCTGCCAGACCTCGGCCAGTCGCTCCGGGGTCAGGACCTCGGTCGGGGGGCCGACGGCGACGGTCCGTCCCTGCGAGAGGACCACGACCCGGTCGGCGATCGCCGCGGCGAGCGCCAGGTCGTGGACGACCAGGATCACGGCCAGTCCGTCGTCGGCCAACGAGCGCAGCAGCCGCGCCATCGCGGCGGTCGCGCCGAGGTCGAGGGCCGAGGTCGGCTCGTCGGCGATCAGCACCGGCGTCGCCTGGGCCAGGCCGACGGCGACGTGCACGCGCTGGAGCTCGCCGCCCGAGAGGGTCGGCAGCGAGCGGTCGGCGAAGCGGAGCGCGTCGGCGCGCGTCAGCGCCGCCTCGACCACGTCGCGGTCGGCCTGCCCAGCCCGTTGGAGCAGGCCGAGGTGGGGCGCCCGGCCGATCGCGACGGCCTCGCGGACGGTGATCCCCTCCGGCACCCGCGGGCGCTGGGGGACGAAGGCGCGCAGCTTCGCCAGCTGGCGGCCACGGAGCTTGCGGACGTCGTCGCCGCCCCAGCGGATCGTGCCGCCGGCGGTCGGCTGGAGCCCGGCGACGGCCCGGGCGAGGGTCGACTTGCCGGCGCCGTTCGGTCCGACGACGGCGACCAGCTCGCCGGCGGCCAGCGTCAGGTCGGCCCCGTGCACGATCGACTTGCCGGCGATCGTGACCCGGACGTCACGGGCCTCCAGCAGCAGCGGCCCGCTCTCGGGGTGCTCCGCGTGCGGGTGGACGTGGATCGGCAGTTGCTCGGCCGGGGATGGATCGGCGTGGTCGCCGGTCCGCGGGGTCTCCGCCAGCCGACCCGTGCTCGCGCCCGCGCCGTCGGGGCCGTGCTCGCGCCGCTCGTCGCCGTTCGGCCGCTCGCTCATACGGCCTTCCGCAGCAGCCAGAGGAAGAACGGCACCCCGATCACGACCATGAACGGGCCGACCGGCAGGTCGACGCCGGGCACGATCGTCCGCGAGACCTCGTCGCCGAGGGTCACCAGCGCGGCACCGCCGACCGCGGCGACCGGGATCACGAACCGGTGGCTCGAGGTCCGCCCGGCGATCCGGACCGCGTGGGGCACGATCAGGCCGACGAAGCCGAGCAACCCGGCGAGGGCGGCGGCCGAGGCGGCGAGCAGCGCGGCGGCGGTCGCGGCCACGATCCGGATCGTCGTCGGGTTGACCCCCAGCGAGCGGGCGACGTCGTCGCCGAGCGCGAGCCGGTCGAGCGGGCGGATCAGGACCAGCGCCGCCGCCAACCCGATGCCGATGTAGGGGGAGATCGGGCCGAGCTTGGCCCAGCGGTCGTAGGCGAGGAAGCCGGAGAGGAACGGCACCGCCGACGGCACGCGGTCGGGGTAGATGTTCATCACGGCCATCGTCGCCGCGCCGAACAGGGCGCTCATCGCGATCCCGGCCAGGATCAGCCGGACGACGCTGCCGCCACCCGGCCCGAGGGCGGCGACCGCGAAGACGACGACCGCCGCCAGCAGGCCCATCCCGAGCGCCAGGACCGGCAGTAGGTTCGGCTCGTTGGGGAAGATCAGCAGGGCGATCATGCCGCCGAGCCCGGCTCCCGCCGTCACGCCGATCACGTCGGGTGAGGCGAGCGGGTTGCCGAGCGCGCCCTGCAGCAGGGAGCCGGACACGGCCAGCGCGCCGCCGACGGCGATCGCGGTGACCGTACGGGGGATCCGCAGGTCGACGACGATCTGGACCGCCTCCGGGCTCGGATGCCCCGGCGTGCCCGGGAGGATGTCGCGCAGGAAGCCGGGCAGGACCTCCCAGTAGAGGACCTGGAGGACCTCGCCGATCGGGATCCGGACCGAGCCGAGCGCGAGCGACGCCACCGACACGACCACGAGGGCCACGAGCGCGACGACGGCGACGGTGAGCTGGCGCTTGGTCACCCGGCGGTGGCCGGCGACGGTCGTGACCGGCGCGGCGCCGGCCCGTGGCCCGCGGGCCGACTGCGCTTCGCGCGCGTTCGTCCCGCCGGTCCGCACTAGTTCTTCAGGTACTCGCGACGGACCTTGCTGATGCTGGCGCCCGGGGTCGTCGAGGCCTGCAGCAGCGTGTCGGGATCGGAGATGTAGATCCGGTTGTTGCGCGCGGCGGAGGTGTTCTTCCAGCCGGCCCGGTTCTTCATGTTCTGCTTCGTCTGCTCGATCGACGACGGCGTCCCGTGCGGGACGGCGATGATCACGTCGGGGTTCTTGGCGACCACGATCTCGTCGCTGAGCGGGGCGAAGCTGCCCGGGGTGCCGGAGATCGAGGTCCCCTTCATCCCGTCGGTCAGCAGCCGGCCGCCGGCGTTCTTGACGATGTCGCCGCCCCAGCTGTTGGGCAGGAAGGCCGAGGTCGAGCTGCCGACGCCGAGCACGAGCAGGACCGTCGGGCGGCCCTTGATGCCCTTGCGCGCGGCGGTGATGTCGCGGTTGATCTTGGCGACGAGCGTCTTGCCGAGCGCCTGCTTGCCGAACCGGGCGGAGAGCTTGCGGGTCGCGGCGGAGACGGTGTTGAGGCGCTGCGGGTCGATCCCGTCGTCGACGGCGATCCCGGACTTGCGGATCTGGTTGGTGCCCTGGCGCCAGTTCGGCGAGGAGAGGACCAGGTCCGGCCTGAGCGAGATCAGGTTCTCGAGGTTCGGCCCGTTGGGGTGCGTCAGGACCAGCCGCTTGACGCCGTTGAGGCGCCGCGAGAGGCGGTACGAGCTGCCGATCGGGGAGCCGACGGCGATCGGCTTGACGCGCAGGTCGGCCAGCGTGTTGGCGACGAACGGCGAGAGCGCGACGACCCGCTTCGGTGGGGCGGCGTCAGCGGCGGCGGGCAGCAGCGTCGCGCCGATCACGGCGGCGGTGGCCAGGGCGCCGGCGCGATGCGCGCGGCCGGAGCGGAGTGCGGCGGGCAGGGAGAACAAGCGAACCTCGGGCGTCGGGGTCGGGGGCCGTCGCGGAGACGGCGCCGCCGAGCGGTCGGTTAGGCAGCCCGAAGTAGAGTACCCGAACGTACCTGGGCCGGCGTTGCTGCGGCCGGTCGATCGGGGCTGGACGCTACCGCTGGTGGGCGCCGATCGGGGCGGTCGCCTCACTCGCCTGCTCCGGCCAGAGGCGCTCCAGGTAGGCCGCGATCTCGTTGGTCAGCCGCTCGGGGGCGATCCGCAGCTCGAGGATCGAGCTCGCCTCCAGCAGTCGCCCGTTCGGCAGCTCGGCCGCGAGCATGCCGGCGTCGGTGAACGGATGGACCGGATCGATGCGGTGGCCGATCACCAGCGTCGGGACCGTGATCGAGATCCGGTCGGCGCGCGGGGGCGCGACCCGGCCGAAGAACAGCCCGAGCAGCACGGCCGAGGTCGCCCGCGGGTCCTGGCGGACGGTGTCGAGCAGGACGTCGGCGGCCCAGATCCGCTTCGTCGGCAGCCGCCGCAGTCCGCGCCCGATCGCCCGCACCACCGGTTCGCCGCCCCGCAGCAGCGCGAACAGCGGCAGGAAGGTCGCGCCGATCGCGACCAGCGAGTTCTCGAGGACGGGCATCTCGATCACCATCCCGCGGATCTTCGAGGCGTCCGCGACCGCCGCCTCGAGCGACGAGTTGGCCCCGAGCGAGGTCCCGAAGAGGACCGCGTCGTCGACCTCGAGGTGGTCGATCAGGGCCAGCAGCAGCCGCCCGAAGCGGGTCATCGAGTAGGCCCAGCTGCGCTCCGGGCGGTCGGACTCGCCGTGCCCGAGCAGGTCGACGTTGACCACCCGGAAGCCGTGCCCGGCGAGCGCCGTCGCCAGCGGTCGCTGCATCTTGCGGTTGAGCGTCAGCCCGTGGATCAGGATCACCGTGCGGTCACCGGACCCCGACTCCTCGTAGGCGATCCGGTGGCCCTCGAACTCGAAGCTCTGCGCCATGGTTGCGCCAGCATACGACGCGGGGTAGGGTCGAACCTGACGGAGGCGTCACGTTTTGCGTGGGGCCGTCCCGACGATGCCCGCCACGCCGCCCTGTGCGGCCCGAGGAGACGACGCCAGCCATGGCACAGAACCGACAGCCCCGCGTCCTGGTCGGCCAGGTGGCCGCGATCACCGGCGGCGCCCGCGGGATCGGCAGGGCGACCGCCCGTGCGCTCGCCCGCGAGGGCATGAAGGTGGCGATCGGGGACGTCGATCTGGAGCTGGCCGAGGCGACCGCGCGGGAGCTGTCGGCGGGTGGGGCGACCGTCCGCGCCTACCCGCTCGACGTCACCGTCCGCGACTCGGTGCGGGAGTTCGTCGACGCCGTCGAGCGCGACCTCGGCCCGCTCGACGTCTTCGACAACAACGCCGGGATCATGCCCGTCGGCACCTTCCTGGAGGAGTCCGACGAGAGCACCCGCCGCCAGGTCGACATCAACGTCTTCGGCGTGATCCACGGCGCCAAGGAGGTCCTGCCGCGGTTCGTGGCTCGGGGCCGCGGGCACCTCGTGAACGTCGCCTCGATGGCCGGCAAGGGGGGCTTCCCGGGGGTGGCGACCTACTGCGGGACCAAGCACTTCGTGGTCGGGCTGTCGGAGGCCATTCGGGGGGAGCTGCACTACGCCGGCTCGCCGGTCGACGTCAGCTGCGTGATGCCGGCGATCGTGCAGACCGAGTTGGCGACGGGGCTGAAGGACACCCGCGGGGTCAAGAAGATCACGCCGGAGGACGTCGCCGAGTCGATCGTCGAGGTCCTCAAGAACCCGCGCTTCGACGTCTTCGTGCCGAAGTCGGCGGGGGTCGCGAACACGATCGTCGGAGTCCTGCCGCGGCGTGGCCGCGAGGGCCTGGTCCGGGCGCTGAAGGCCGACGTGGCCCTGATCGAGGCCGACCGCTCGGCCCGCGCGGGCTACGAGCTGCGGGCGACCGATGGCGGTCCGCAGCTCGAGGCCGGGGGCACGCAGGCCCGCTTGCCGGGCGGCGACTGAGCGGACGGCGCGGGGCCTGGGGTCGGCCGAGCGCCGGCCCCGATCGTGTCGCTGCCCGGGCTTCGGGCGGTTGCGGTCAAAACGTGTCTGGATGTCCCACATCGTGTGGCGGATGGTGTCCGCGCGATTCCGGCAGATGCGGGGTGTTTCCCGTCTGGGACGGGCGTACGCGGCGTCCGTCTCGGGGCCAAGACGTTTTGTACGTATGCACATTACGCGTTTCCGAATCGATCGGAAACTTGACACGGCCGCGTCGCAACTGTTCTACTTCACCCGCTTACGTGGCTATGGGGGTTAGAAGTGGAGCAAGAGATGAGCGCAGCGGGAGAGCGTGCCGCAACGGCACGAGGCCGCCTCGGAGAACGGGATCGCGAGCCAGGGGAGCGGCGTAGCCCAGGGGCCGCGGGCGTGCGCTCACGGCGCCGGATCGGCGGGATCGGGGCGCGGGTGAGCGCCCTCGCCCTGACCGCCGTGGCGCTCGGCATCGGCGCCGCTCCGGCCGCGGCCGCTCCGGGGACGACCCCCGACGGCAGCCGCGCCTACGAGCTGGTCTCGACCGGCGACAAGAACGCCGACGGCGTCCTGCCGGGCGCCGGCTTCGGGATGGGCCCGCCGCTGTTCGCCGCCGACGGCGACCACGCGCTCTTCGTCAGCGTGACCGGCTTCATCGGCGCCCACACCGCGCCGTTCTCCCAGAACTACGGCGCCCGGCGGACGGCCGAGGGCTGGACCTGGAAGCCGATGATCCCGGCGCCGCCGGCCGGCGCGACCGGGACCGTCGCCACCGGCGGCGACTGGCAGTCGGTCGGCTGGAGCAGCGACTTCCAGACCGAGTTCGCCCTCGCCTACACCGCCGCGTGGGACGCCGACGACCGCGACGGGGAGGGCGGCACCGACCTCTACGCCAGCGACGGCAGCGCGACCCCCAGCTGGGTCTCGCGCGGGAGCGGACCGAAGCTCGTCCCGGACGCGCCCCAGTACGCGGGCAGCAGCGCCGACGGGCGCTACGTCGCCTTCCAGACGCCGGCCAAGCTCGATCCGCGCGAGACGGACCCGACCAGCGGTCGCCAGAGCGGCGATGGCCTCTACCTCCGCGATCGCCAGGCCGGGACGACCACGCTGGTCGCGACCGGCGCGAACGGCGGCCTGCTGTCGCGCTGCGGCGTGTCGGGGATCTCCTCCTTCTCCACCGCGGGCCTCAACCAGATCTCGCGCGGCGGTGAGCGCGTCTTCTTCCGCTCCGGCTTCGCCTACGGCCCGGGAGCGCCGTGCAGCGCCTCGGCCGTCAACGGCCAGCTCTACGTGCAGCGCGACGGCGAGCCGGCGCAGCTGGTCTCGCCCTCGACCCGGACCACGCCCGACCCCGCCGGCCGGGCCGCGGTCGAGTTCCGGGCGGCCACGCCCTCCGGGAGCGACGTCTTCTTCGTCTCGACCGAGCTGAAGACCAACGACGCGACGATCACCAACGCGCTCTACCGCTTCCAGCTGCCGACCGCCGCCCACCCCGACGGCGTGCTGACGAACCTCACGCCGAAGGCCTACGGCGCCACCGCCCTCGATCAGTGGGGCCCGCCCGCGGTCTCCCCCGACGGCTCGGTCGTCGCGTTCAGCTCGACGACGGCGCTGACCGCCGACGCCCCCGTCGACGGCAGCAACAAGCTCTACCGCTACTCCGACGGCCAGCTGCGGCTGGTCGGCGTCGTCGGCTCGGACACGCCGAAGCTGCTCGACGGCAACCTCGCCCTCAGCGCCGACGGCAGCAAGCTCGCCTTCGCGACCGCGGCGCCCCAGTCGGGCGCGCCCGACCATACGGGCACGACGCAGGCGTACATCACCGGGACGTCGGGCGACGCGAAGCCGGTCTGCGCCACCTGCGGGACCGACGACCAGCCCACCGGCCCGTCAAGCATCGGCTTCAGCGTCGGCCGCAACGACGCGGCCGGGGCGTTCACGCGCAACCCGGTCACCAACGACGGCCGGCTCTTCTTCCAGACGGCGAGCCCGCTGGTCCGCGCTGACACGAACAACCGCAGCGACGTCTACGAGCGCCGGGCGGACGGCAGCTTCGCCCTGATCACCACCGGTCGGGCCGCGGTCGACGCCGACTTCATCGGCGCGTCGTCGGACGGCAGCAGCGTTGCCTTCTCCACCGGCGAGAGCTTGACCTGGGACGACGTCGACAACGGTGACGTCGACCTCTACGTCGCGCGCATCGGTGGCGGCTTCGACGCTCCGGCCGGTCCCGCCCGCTGCGAGGGCGACGTCTGCCAGGGGCAGCCGACCCCGCAGGCCCCGCTCGACCGCGCCGCCTCGGCGTTCGTCGTCGGGCCCGGCAACGTCGTGCCCCCGAAGGACGAGGTCGGTGGCGGCAGCAGCAAGCTGACCGTCCAGGCCGTGACCGCCAGCGAGCGGCGCAGCTTCGCGGCCGGCAAGCGCCTGAACCTGCGGCTGCGGGTGACCCGCGGCGGCACCGCCACGGTGACCGCGAAGGCCCGGATCGGGAAGCAGACCCGGACCGTCGCCCGCGCCAGCCAGCGCAAGCAGAGCGCGGGCACGATCAAGCTCGGCCTGCGGCTCTCGCGGGCCGCCCGCCGCGAGCTGACCCGCACGGGCCGGCTGCGGGTCACGATCACCGTTCGCCACACGGGCGCGCCGTCGCGGACGACGGCGCTCACCCTCACGACCAAGAAGGGCCGTTAGCCCATGCGTACGTTCTCCACCACGACCCTCCGGCGCGGTGCCGTGGTCCTGGCGACGGTCCTGGCGAGCTCGCTGGCCGGGGTCACGGCCGCCCAGGCGGTCGACATCGGCTTCGTGCCCGGGAGCCTCGTGTCCGAGGCCCAGAACGCCGACGGCACGCCCTACACGACGGCCGGCGGCACGCCGTTCCAGGTCGTCAACGCGTTCAAGCTCGAGCGCGACGCGGCCGGCACCCAGCCGAAGGGGTTGCTGCGCGACCTCGACGTCGGCCTGCCGGCCGGCCTGACCGGCAACCCGCAGGCCCTGAGCGTCTGCTCGCGGGCGGACTTCAACGGCCAGGGAATGTTCGGGCCGAAGCTCTGCGCCGCCAGCTCGCAGGTCGGGCAGATCGAGCTGACGATCCGCAACCTGGGCTACGTCGACGAGACCACCCCGGTCATGAAGATGACCCTCCCGGTCTACAACGTCGCCACCCGCAAGGGCGAGGTCGCCCACTTCGCGTTCCGCGTGATGACCACGGCGATCCACCTGTCGGCCCGCGTGCGCCCCGGCGACTTCGGGGTCAGCACGTCGTTCAAGAACCTGGCGACGACGCTGCCGCTGATGGACCAGAAGCTGACGCTCTGGGGCGACCCGAGCGCGGCCGACCACGACGCCGCTCGTGGCTACGAGTGCCTCACCGTCGACGGCGAGGAGCTGATGTGCGGTGGTGGCGGGCTCACCAGCGGCGCCACCTCGACGGCGTTCTGGCGGATGCCGACCCGCTGCGCCGACGTCCAGCCGACCACGTTCCGCGCGACCGGCTGGAACTCGACCAAGGTCCTCAACGAGACGGCCAACGCCGAAGCGAACGTCGATTGCGACCTGCTGCCGTTCGCGCCGACGCTCGACGTCACGCCGGACACGACCCAGGCCGGCGCTCCCGTCGGGCTGAAGGTCGACCTCGGCGTGCCGCAGTCGCAGGACCCGAAGGCTCTCGCGACCGCGCACCTGAAGGACGTGGCCGTCAAGCTGCCGCCCGGGATGACCGTCTCCGCGTCCAGCGCTGATGGCCTCGGGGCGTGCACCGACGAGCAGTTCGCGGTCGACAGCAACGAGCAGGCGACCTGCCCGCTGTCCTCCACGCTCGGCACGGCGACGATCGACACCCCGGTGCTCGACGGCCAGGTTCCGGGCAAGATCTACCTCGGGACCCAGCAGCCGAACCAGCTGCTGCGCGTGTTCCTCGCCTTCTACGACGAGCAGCGCGAGCTCTCGATCAAGCTCCCGGGGCGGCTCGTTCCTGACCCGATCACGGGCCAGATCACGGCCCACTTCGACGGCAACCCGGAGCTGCCGTTCACCAACCTGAGCCTGCGGTTCAAGGGTGGTCCGCGCGCCGCGCTGGCGAACCCGACGACCTGTGGCACGGCATCCACCAGCGGCCTGCTGACCTCGTGGGGCGGCCAGGTGACCGCAGTCCGCGACGAGTTCCAGGTCACCGGCTGCGGCGATCCCAATCGCTTCGAGCCGACGGTCGACGCCGGCACGCTGAACCCGCTGGCGGGGGCGTTCTCGCCCTTCTCGGTCACGGTCGCGCGGACCGACGCCGACCAGGAGCTGAAGCAGTTCGGCGTGCAGCTGCCGCCGGGCCTGCTCGGCGCGATCGGCAGTGTGCCGCTCGGCTCGCAGGTCGGTCGGGTCGCGGTCACCGCCGGTGCGGGCAACGCCCCGTACCAGCTGCCCGGCAAGGTCTACCTCGAGGGCCCGTACAAGGGCGCTCCGTTCTCGCTGAAGATCGTCGTCCCGGCCAAGGCCGGTCCGCTCGACCTCGGTGAGGTCGTCGTGCGCTCGCCGCTGCAGGTCGACGCCACCCGCGCGCAGGTCAGCGCGCCGGCCGACCCGCTGCCGACGATCCTCGAGGGGATCCCGCTCAAGATCCGCTCGGTCAACCTGACGCTCGACCGCGCCGGCTTCATGTTCAACGCGACCAGCTGCACCCCGCAGCAGGTCGGTGTCTCGCTCGCGAGCACCGCCGGTGCGAACGTCACGCGGTCGGTCCGGTACCAGCCGTCGGGCTGCGGCGATCTGCCGCTGAACCCGCGCCTGAGCCTGGACTTCAAGGGCAAGAGCGAGCTCACCAAGGGCAAGCACCCCGGTCTCGTGGCGCAGCTCTCGCAGCCGAAGGGGCAGACGGGACTGAAGCAGGTCGAGGTCAAGCTGCCGGCGGCGGTCGCGCTGGCCGCTGACAACGCACAGGCGCTCTGCACCCCGGCGCAGGCTGCGGCCCGCGCCTGCCCGGCGGCGTCGATCGTCGGTCGCGCCTCGGTCCGGACCCCGGCCCTGCACGAGCCGCTCGCCGGCCCGGTCTACTTCGTCGAGGGCACCCGCCAGACGGCGAGCGGCAAGACGGTCAAGACGCTGCCGAACCTCTGGCTGAAGCTCGAGGGCGAGGGCGTGCCGCTCGACCTCTGGGCCAAGTCGCAGGTCGACTCGTCCGGTCCGGTCCAGCGCCTGACGACGACGTTCGACGGGGTCCCCGACGCGCCGATCAGCGACTTCCGGTTGGAGCTCGCCGGCGGCAAGCACGGGATCCTCGCGGCGACGCAGGCGATCTGCACCGCTGACCGCAAGACGCAGACCCGCTTCGACGGGCAGAACGGCGCGCGCCGCAACGGCGCGGTCACGATCGGCGCGGCGGAGTGCGGCGTGCGGGTGGCCAAGGCCACGACGACGCGCTCGGCGGTGCGGGTGACGGTCTCGGGGATCTCCGCCGGCCGGGTGACGGTCTCCGGCCAGGGGATCGTGCGCACCAGCCGGACGATCAAGCGGGCGACGTCGGCCGCGGTCACGGCCCGGCTCTCGGCCGCGGCCCGCCGCTCGGTCGCCCAAGGTCGCTCGGTCCGGGTGCCGGTCCGCGTCTCCTTCACGGCGAAGGGGCAGAAGAAGGCCAAGACGGTCACCCGCACGGTGACGGTCCAGGGCGCGCGCCGCTAGCGGCACGCACGCGGACGGGGGCCGATTCGGCCCCCGTCCCGCCCCGCTCGGCGCAGGCCGAACGGGGCTTCAGCGGGGTCATCGAACGGGGCGCTTCGGCGACCCGTTTGGCGTTGCGTGCCAACTCGGGTCATGATGACGCGATGGACGCACCGTACGAAGTGGACGTTCCAGCGCGATCAGCGACCGGCCCGCGGCCCCTGATCGGTGAGCCGCTGGCCCTCGACCTGATCAACACCGTCTGGCGTCAAGCCGGGGTCGACTACGACCTGCTCGTCGACGACGACGGACTTCGGCGGTGGATCGACGAGCACGCGGACGAGGCCCACGCGGGGCCACTGGTGGTCCGGCCCCCGGCGGCTTCGCGGCTCGCCGACCAGCGGGCGGCGCTGGTCGAGGCCCGAACGGCGATCCGTGGAGTGCTCTCGCAGCGCGACGACGCGTCAGCCTGCGCCGCGCTCAACGCGGTCCTCGCTCACGGACAGGTCCGGGCGACGCTGACCGCGGGCGAGCCGACCGAGGCGATCGAGTTCGACGATTCGCGCTGGTCGCTGCCGTGGCGCGCGGCCCAGAGCCTGCTCGTGCTGCTGCGCGACCGGCCCGAGCGGGTCCGGGGCTGCGCCGGCGAGGGCTGCTCGCTGTTCTTCCTCGACGTGACCCGCAGCGGGACCCGCCGCTGGTGCTCGATGGAGCGGTGCGGCAATCGGGCGAAGGCCCGGCGGCACTACGCGCGGGTCCGGACCGAGGGCTAGGACCCGGTCGGCGGCGGACCCCGCAGGATCCGGCCGACCGGGAGTCGCTCAGGCCGTGGTCTTGCTGTCGATCAGGCGCTGCTTGGCGGCGGAGACGGTCTCCAGCGCCTCCTCGCGGGTGCGGAAGCCCTGGACCTCGACGACCTTGCCCTCGGGCTGCTTGTAGATCTCGAAGAAGTGCGAGATCTCCGTCTTCAGCTGGTCGGAGACGTCGTCGAGGGTCTCGACGCCCTTCCAGTTCGGGTCGGCGACCGGGACGCAGATGACCTTGTCGTCGACCTCGCCCTGGTCGATCATCTTGAACAGGCCGATCACGCGGACCGGGATCCGGCAGCCGGGGAAGGTCGCGTCGGAGACGAGCGTGAGCGCGTCGAGCGGGTCGCTGTCCTCGCCGAGGGTGTCGGTGATGAACCCGTAGTCGGCCGGGTAGACCACCGAGGAGTACAGGTAGCGATCGAAGACGATCGCGCCGACCTCCTCGTCCCACTCGTACTTGTTGCGCGATCCCTTGGGGATCTCTACGAACATCAGAAGATCGTCGGACACTCGGGGAATTCTACGGTTCGGCCGCCCGAACGGCGGGCCGGATGGGCCGGGCCCGCCGCCGCGCGCTCCCGTCGGGGACCCCGATCGCGCCCCGCGGCAGGCCCTCACTGCCGTTCTCTGTGTCCGCCGTATACTTCGCCGTCTGCCGTCCGATCGCCGGGAATTCGTCGAGCGGCCTTGGCCTTCGGCGCGGGATCGGGATACTGACGGGGTGAGCACCGACGCCGCCACCCTCAGCATCAACACGATCCGGACGCTGTCGATCGACGCCGTCCAGAAGGCGAACTCGGGGCACCCGGGTCTGCCGCTGGCCTTCGCGCCGGTCGCCTACCTGCTCTACGCCGAGCGGATGAAGCACGACCCGGCCGACCCCACGTGGCCCGATCGCGACCGCTTCATCCTCTCGGCGGGTCACGGCTCGGTGCTCCAGTACGCGGCGCTGCACCTCGCGGGCTACGACCTCTCGCTCGCCGACCTCGAGGCGTTCCGCCAGTGGGGCTCGAAGACGCCGGGCCACCCCGAGCGCGAGACGACCGACCACAGCACCGCCTTCGCGTCGGGCTCGGGCGCGCCGGTCAGCCCGCTGACGGCCGGGGTCGAGGCGACCACCGGCCCGCTCGGCCAGGGGATCAGCAACGCCGTCGGCTTCGCGATGGCCGAGCGCTTCCTGCGGGAGAAGTTCGGGACCGAGGTCCAGGACCACCACACCTACGTGGTCGCCTCCGACGGCGACCTGATGGAGGGCGTCTCCGCCGAGTCCGCCTCGTTCGCCGGGCACGTCGGCCTCGGCCGCCTGATCGTCTTCTACGACGACAACGACATCTCGCTCGACGGCCCGACCTCGCTCTCGTTCGACGAGGACGTCGAGCAGCGCTACCAGGCGTACGGCTGGCAGACCCTCCGCGTGACCGACGTCAACGACGTCGACGCCCTCCGCGCCGCGCTCGACGAGGCGGAGGCCGACGAGGCCCGCCCGACGCTGATCCACGTCAAGTCGATCATCGGCTACCCGTCGCCGAACAAGCAGGGCTCGAGCAAGGCCCACGGCGCCCCGCTCGGCGACGACGAGGTCCGCCTCACGAAGGAGGCCCTCGGCTGGGATCCGGACGCGCACTTCCTCGTCCCCGACGGGGTCTACGAGCAGTTCCGTGGCCAGAACCCGGGCCCGGCCGCGCACGCCGCCTGGAAGCAGCGCTACGCCGCCTGGCGCGCCGCCGACGCCGATCGCGCCGCCGAGTGGGACGCCGCCTGGGCGGGCAAGCCGCTGCCGGGCCTGAAGGCCGCGCTGCGGGCCGTCCCGGCCGAGAAGGAGGCGACGCGGATCTCCGGCAAGCGGGCGATGGCCGCCTTCGCGCCGTTCGTCCCGACCCTGGTCGGCGGCGCCGCCGACCTCGCCTCGTCGACCAACACGGTCCTGCCCGACGCGGGCTACTTCACCCGTGAGGCAGCCGGCCAGAACGTCCACTTCGGCGTCCGCGAGCACGGGATGGGCGCGATCGTCAACGGGCTCGCCGCGCACGGCGGGATCGTCCGGCCGTACGGCTCGACCTTCCTCCAGTTCGTCGACTACATGCGCGGCGCGGTTCGGCTCTCGGCGCTGCAGAACCTGAACGTCGCCTGGGTCTACACCCACGACTCGGTCGCGCTCGGTGAGGACGGCCCGACCCATCAGCCGGTCGAGCACATCGCCTCGCTGCGGGCGATCCCGAACCTGACCGTGATCCGTCCCGGCGACAGCGTCGAGACGCAGGCCGCCTGGGCGACGGTGCTGGAGGACCTGGCCGGCCCGGCGCTGTTCGCGCTCAGCCGCCAGGGCATGAGCCCGCTCCCGCGTGACGGGGGCGACGACGCCGCCTGGGAGGGCGTGCCGCGCGGCGGCTACGTCGTCAGCGAGCCGGCGGACGGCGCGCAGATCGTGCTGGTCGGGACCGGCGCCGAGGTCGGCGTCGCCGTCGAGGCGGCCGCGCTGCTCGGCGAGCAGGGCATCCGCGCCCGGGTCGTCTCGCTGCCCTCGTGGGAGCTGTTCGACGCCCAGGACGACGACTACCGCCAGTCGGTGCTGCCGTTCGACCTGCCGTCGGTCTCGGTCGAGGCCGGCGTCACGTTCGGCTGGGAGCGCTACGTCGACACCGCCGTCGGGATCGACCACTTCGGCGCCTCGGCCCCGGGCGGCGAGCTGCTCGAGCGGTTCGGGATCACGGCCACGAACGTGGCCGACCGCGCGCGCCAGCTGCTCGGCGAGTAGCCGCGCGGAGCCGGGCGGCCGCTGGCCGGTTCGGCGGTGAGGCTTCGGACTGGACCGGGCCGGGGCGGGGGCGGGCCGGGTCGGGTCGGGTCGGGTCGGGGGCGGATGGTGGGCCTCGCGCGGGACTGGGGTCACGTTGCGTCGGCCCCCGCGGGCTGGGGTCATCTCGCGTCGCCAGGCGACGCGAGATGACCCCGCTCCGGGACCCCGACGCGAGATGACTCCAGTCGCCGCTGCCGCCTCGCCACCTCATCGGGCCTCGGTGTTCCCGTCGGCCCGGGCCTGCGGAGGTTGCGAAGCGGGGAGGGGGGAGAGCCGCGGATCGCTCCGACATCCCCGTGCCGTGTCGAGAACCGCAACAGCCGTCGTCCCCCGGATCAGCCCCGCCCGGTCGAATCGACCTGCGCCGATACGGCGGTCCGCCACTCCCCCGTCCACCCGCTCGGTAACGCACCCCGCTCGCCCGCCAGCGAGCGACGGTCAGAGCGGGCGGACGGCGGACCGCACCCGTCCGTCTCCTCCCGGGACGGACGACCCCGGCGCGCGCCCCTCCCGTCCGGGCGGCGCCGTGGTCAGCAGGAGCTCGCCCCGCCTCGGCGGGGTCGGGTCTGGCGGCAGTGCGCGCCGTCTGGATGCCGTCGACTCCGGCGTCCGGGCGGCTCGTCCGCGGCGGGTCGACGCTCCGGCGCGCTCCTCGTGGGCGACGCTGGTCCTGGTCTGCGCGGCGCTGACCGCTCTGGTGCTCGTCGGCGGGCTCGCGCTGCTGCCCGCGTCGGTCGCCGTCGGCACCGGCCTGCTCGGGCTCGGCGCGGCCGCGCTGGCGGTCTCGGCCGGCGCCTTCGTGGTCTGGGCGCGGGTCTGGCGGGGCCGGGGCCTGCCCGCGGCGGAGGGTCGCGTCCGGGTCCTCTCGGGCGTGGCTGCGGCGACCGGCACGGCCTGGCTGCCGGTGCTGCTCGCACTGGCGCTGCACGCGGCCTGAGGGGCGTTCCGGCGTGCGGTCGGTGGCGGGCCCGGCGCTCCCCAGCGCAAGCGGTGCCGCGGGCCGGCGGCACCGGGTGACCCTCGGATCGGCGTCGCGCCGTCAGCTGCCGCTGACTACTTCCGCAGCGCCTCGTCGAGGACCGGCTTCAGCTGGCGGTCCGCGGCCGAGCTGAAGGTGATGTGGATCGCCGACGGCTCGCGGACCCAGGCGATCAGGTTCATCGCCTGGAGCCGGGTCAGCGTCCACTGGAAGAGCTGGGCGGTGTTGCCCGCGTAGCGGCGGCTGATGTCGAAGGCCCAGCCCGTCGTGTGCTGGGAGAGCGCGTGGGTCGCCTGGACGTTCTCGCTGCCGAGCAGCGCCTGGTACTTCTCGTCGCGCACGCTGCTGGTGACGATCAGGCGGGTCGCGGGCTTGCGGCCGGCGTCGAGCTCGCGGACGGTCGCGCCGATCGTCAGCAGGCCGGCGAGCGCCCCCGGGCGCAGCGCGCGGTAGCGCGAGCGTGGCTGGTCGAGGCGGGCGGCCAGCTCGCCCATCTCCTTGCTGACGACCACGCCGTTGGTGCGCAGCGCGGTGGTCGGGAGCGGGATCAGGACGCCGGTCCGCTCGGCCCGTGCGAGCGCCGCCGGATCGGCGAAGACCGGCGTCTTGCCCGGCGGGTGGAGCAGGTCCTCGCTCGACGCCTTGCGGGTCTGGAGCGCCGCCTCGCGTTCGAGCGCGGGCGGATCGTGCCGGAACTGGCGCATGATCCGCTCGGCGGCGCCGATCCGCCAGTAGTACGAGGACGAGTCGTCGCTGAGCCCCATCAGCAGCGCCGAGGCCTTCGGGCTGCGGAGCGGATCGACCCCGAAGTAGACCTCGACGTAGGGCACGTCGCCCTTGCCGTACGCCTTCAGGACGTTCTGGAGATTGCCGACCCCCATGTGGTAGCTGGCGACGGCGAGGTCGTCGCGGTCACCGAGCTGCTCGCGGGCGAAGTCGAGGTAGCGCGTCGTCGCCTCCAGCGCCTTGCGGGGATCGAAGCGCGGGTCGGCGCGGATCCGCGCCGCTTGCAGCGCGGCGAGCTTCTTCTTGTTGCCGCCGTCGGCCTCGCGCGCGATCCGCTTGGTCAGGCTGGCCGACTTCTTCAGATCGATCTTCATGTCGAGCAGGCTGGTGCCGGTCTCGGCCACGATCTGGGTGAACCCGGCCGCGTCGCGGACGTTGCCGGTCGCCATCGCGTCGGGCCGCCCGGCGCTCTCGAGGTAGACGATCGCCTCGAGCACGTTCGGGTCCTCCTTCGCCTTCTTGGCGACGTCCTCGATCAGCGGGCGGTAGGTCGAGACGCGCGCGGCGGTCAGGACCGCGCCACCCGGGACCAGCCGGTACAGCGGGTTGGCGAAGCCCGCCTGGGCGCTCCGGGTCAGCGTCGCCGCGTCGCGCTTGGCGTCGGGGCGGAGCCGGCTCAGGGCCGTGCGGCCGAGGACGGTCGTCGTCCCGGGATCGGTGGCCGGCGTGGCGGCGGGCTTCGGGTCGTCCTTGCCGCACGAGCCGAGCAGGAGCAGCAGGACGACGATCACCGCCAGCGCGGCCGCGATCAGGAGCCACGGCGGCTCCCTGCGCGCGGCCGGCACGCCGCCGCGACGGCGTGACGACGGGGACCGAGGGGAACGGTCGGGCACCCTTCGATGGTTGCAGGTGCGGGGCCGCGTCGAGCCGGCCGCCCGGGTCCGGTGCGGCGCGAGGACGGGGTCCTCGGCGACCCGCCCGGCCGGTCGCCAACGGCCCGCCGGGTGGCCCGCCGGTCAGTGCAGCTCGAACTCCTCGGCGCCGTCCTCGACGACCTCGGTCGCGGCCTTCGGGGGCGTCGCGGCGGCGGATCCGGTCCCGTTCGGGGTCGCGCCGGTGCTCGGGGTGGAGGGGCGGGCGGGCGTCGTCGTCGGCGTCGCCGGTGCGGTCGCGGTGGAGCCGCCGCCGGTGGTCGTGGTCCCGCTGCCGCTCCGGTTCGGGAGCGCCGAGGCCGAGCCGCCGGAAGCGGCGGAGCGGGACGCGGCGGCGGCGCTCCCGGCGCCCCGCGCGGCTCCGGTCGCTCGGGAGCTGCGCTTCCCGGAGGCGGCCGCGCTCGACGGGCGCGCGGTCGTCGCGGTCCGGCCGGACGCGTCGGCGCGGCGGGAGCCGGCGGACGAGCCGTTCCTGGTGCCGCGGTCGGCGCCGGAGCTGGTGGAGGTCGCGCCGCCGCCGGGGCGCGCGCCGTCGTGGGGGTCGGAGTCGCCGCTCGAGAGCGCCAGCGCGGTGGCGGCGACGGCGATCGTCGCGGTGACGGCCCCCGCGGCGACCAGGTTCGCCCGCCCCGACCCGCGACCGAGCCGGCCGAGCACGCGCCCGGCGCCCCGCGCACCGGCGGCGCCCGCCGCTCCCGCGACCCCAGCGGCCGGGCTCCCCGCGGCTCCACTCGTGCTGCCCGCCGCGCCGCCGTCCCCGGCGCGATCGCTTCCGCCGCTCCCGGCCACGACCCCGCCGCCGGCCAGTCCGCCCCCGCCCACCAGCAGCGGCACCGGCGGTGCGACGGCGGCCAGGCCGCGCAGCCCGAGCACGCGGCGGCGGCAGCTCGGGCAGTCGGCGAGGTGGTCGAGCGCCAGCTGGTGGCGCTCGCCGTCGGGGTCGAGGACCCCGAGCGCGTAGGCCTGGACCAGCGACCCCTGGGCCGCGCACCAGTCGCCCTGGACGTCGCGGACGAGCTCGCCGAAGCGCTTCGACACGCGGTCCATGATCTTCTCCATCCGGCGCGGGGAGAGGCCCATGATCTCGGCCGCCTCCGGCCGCGAGCGCTGGTGGATGTAGCAGAGGGTCGCAGCCTGGAGCTCGCGTCCGTTCAACCGCTCGCGCATGCCGGTGCGGAGCGCCCGGAGCTGCCGCTGCTGGTCGAGCCGGCGCTCGACGTCGGGCCGCGGGGCGGGCAGCTGCGGGTCGAGCTCGGCCCGGCGGTCGACCCGCAGCGCGCGGTGGTCGTCGAGCGACCGCCGGTGCGTGATCGTGACCAGCATCGCGATCCGGTTCTCGATCCGCTCACCGTCGGCGAGCATCAGGTAGAGCGCGTGCCAGGCCTGGTTGTAGGCGGCCTCGAGGTCGGCGTCGTCGAGCTCGACCCCGGCGGCCTGGAGCTTGGAGCGGACCGTCCGCAGGACCTCGTCGCGCGAGGCCTCGTACTCGCGATCGACGAGCAGCTCGGGGCCGTCGCGGTGCGGGCTGCGGACGTTCACGGGGCGTCGACCCGGACCTGGATCCGGGGGCCCCGCAGGGTCGGCCACGGCCAGGCCGGCGCGGTGGCGACGCTGGCCCGGAACGTGAAGCGGGTCGGCCGGGTGACGCTGCGGAACTGGTACCGCCAGCGCCAGTTGCCGTCGCGGTCGACGCGGACCGCCCCGACCGGACGCCAGCTGCCGCCGACGATCGCCTCGATCTGGAGCAGCGTCTGGTGGGTCGCCGGTCCGGCGCCGCGGAGCTTCCCACGGAGGCTCACCGTGCGTCCGCTCCGCAGCCGCCGTGGGGTCGCGGTCGTCGACAGCTGCAGGTCGGAGCGGGCGCGGATCTGCTTGGTGGCGGTCGGCGGGGCGCCCGCCCACGGGGCGAAGGTCGCCGTCACGCGGTAAGCGCCCGACGGCAGCCGCGAGACCGAGAAGCGGCCGGCCTCGTCGCTGGTCGCGCTGGCGAGCTCCTGGTCGGCGGTCGCGTTGACGCCGAGCGGCCGGCCGAGCAGCACGATCCGCGCGCCGGCGATCGGGGCCCCGTCCGCGGTCCGGACCGTGCCGGAGATCGGTCGCGTGCGCGCCCCGTCGGCGCGGCCCGCCTGCAGCCGGATCCGGGGCTGGGCGACGGCCGGGCTGCCGTTGTCCGGGGTCCCACCCTGGACCGGCGGGATCGGCGTCGGCGCGAGCGGCGGCACGGCCGGCGGCCCGGGGGTCGGCGGGACCGGCGTCGGCGGGGCGACCTCGAAGCTGATCGGCCCCCACGGCGTCGCGTTGCCGGCGGCGTCGGTCGCGGTTCCCGAGGCGGTGTGCGGCCCCGCCGACAGCGCCGCGGTGTCGACGAGGAACAGCGGCGCGGTGTCGGTCGGGCACGGCCGGGGATCGGCGTACGGCAGCCGGCAGTCGTTGAGCGGGTTGCCGGAGCCGATCGTCGTCGGGGGGCCGCCGTCGACGGCGAGCGAGACGGCCGCCACGCCGCTCTCGCCGTCGCGCGCGGCGATCTGGAGGGTGCCGGTACCGCTGACGGGGGCATCCGTGAGCAGGGTGCCGGTCGGCGCGGCGACCGCCGGCGGGGTCGGATCGTCGAGCCGCACGCGCGCGCGGTAGAGCGTCGTCGCCGCGACGGGCGTCATCGCCGGGTCGCAGCGGTTCGAGCGGCAGCGGGCGAAGACCTTGATCGTGTCGATGGCGCCGGCCGCGTCCTTCGCCAGGTGGTTGGCGGCGGCCAGGGGGTCGGCGGCATCGGTCCCGCAGTCGACCGGGCCGAACAGGCTGTCGCAGGCGCGGCTGGTGACCGCGGCCCCGGTCAGGACCTCCTCGACGCCGACCTCGTAGAAGCTGTCGCCGGACACGAGCGGATCGAGCACGGTCGCCGAGCGCCACAGCTCGTAGTCGACGATCTGGGTCCCCCGCGGCCGGTCGAAGCGGAGGTCGAGGCCGGAGATGCTGCGGCTGCGGTCCGGCCGCAGCGCGACCCGCAGGCCGCCGCTCGGCGCGGCGCAGTCGTCGCTGGTCTCGACCTCGTCAGCGGTCGTGAAGTCGTAGTTCACGAACCAGGCGCCGGTCCCGATCGGGGCGCCGGCCGCGTCCCGGCACGACCAGACCTCGTAGGGCGCGGCCGCCGCTGGGCGCGGGGTCGCCAGCCCGGCGAGGGCCAGCGTCAGGGCGAGCAGCCCGAGCGCGACCGTGATCCGTAGCGGACCGGTGGGACGGGGGACGGGGCGGGCTGGTCCACGCAACGGCAGCACGCGTCTGAGCATGCCACCGAACTCCACCCGCTGCCTGCTGACGGTGTCTGTGCGCGAACTCCAGGGGGGGAGTTCCGGGGGATTCTCCGACGTCTGTCTGTACACGACCCAGCGACCGGCGCCGCGCCACCCCTGCGCGCGACCGACGCCCCGATCACGAGCACCGTGATCCGGGGCGTCCCCCCGAACGCCGGACCCAGAAGGAGCAGCCTGAGATGGCCGCAGCACGAAGTCAGACATCCCCCATCCTCCCCCCGACCGCGACCGCGCGACGCCTGCTGGCGTTGGTCGTCCTGGTGCTGGGGATGCTCGGCGGCGGCGCCTCGCTCGCGAGCGCCGCCTTGACCACCGACGTGGCCCTGACCAAGGCCGAGACCGGGACCGCACCATTCGAGACCCCGGACGCCGGCGAGGTCGGCCCCGGGAAGGACAAGGACGCCGGCAACGACCAGGTCCGCTCGTACGACACGATCAAGTACGCCTGGAGCGTCAACGTCAACGAGTCGACCAGCCAGCAGGGCTCGTTCGACAAGGTCACGTTCGTCCAGACCCTGCCCGACGGCCTGACCTGGCGCGCCAACGACGTGCCCGCGTACTGCAAGGGCCCGGGCTGGTCGGTCACGGCTCAGACGCTGACCTGCGTCTACGTCCCCTCCGGCGGCGTCGGCCACACCGGCAGCACCCTCAACTTCGAGCTGATGGCGCAGGCCGACGGCCGCCCCGACGGCTTCGTCGCCACGCCCGACCCGGGCTCGGTCTCGGTCACGGCGAGCAAGGCCGACACGACCTCGGCGCCGTCGAAGACCGAGGCCCCGGCGGTGACGATCCGCTCGGCCCCGTACCTCGACATGGTCAAGGCCTGGCCGAACGCCGAGAAGGTCGCCGCAACCGGCGGCCGCCCGGCCGGCTTCCTGATCGAGTACCCCGTCCAGCTGCGGGTCCCGGCCGACCGCCAGGCGACCTTCGGGCGCCGCGGCATGATCCTGCCGGTCGCCCCCGTCTCCTTCACCGACGACTTCTCGCTGGTCAGCCCGAACGCCGAGTTCGACGCGTGCGAGGACGTCACCTGCGCGACGGTCCCGGGTGAGGCGCAGCAGCGCCGGATCACCTTCACCAGCTTCCGCAGCGACGCGCCGCGGACCGACGGCCTGGTCGCCGAGGGCCGCGTCCGGATCTTCGTGCCGGCCAGCGACGTCCCGGCCGATCCGGGCACGATCGAGACCCGCAACGTGCTGGTCGACCTCGACGCCAAGGCCCCCACGGCCGGCGGCGGGACGACCGCGACCGTCGGCGACCTCGTCGAGAACAACGCGCAGAAGTACCAGCTGATCGCGGTCGGCGGCGAGGGCAACCTCGGCTTCCGCAAGTACTTCCGCAACGCGACCGGCGGCCTGCTGGCGAACCAGTACGACGCCGGTGACGGCAACGCCCAGGTCGTCCCCGGCCAGGTCGTGCTCTCGTCGCTCGACGTCTGGAACGACAACAACACGGCCGAGGTCCCGGACGTCGTGCTCTGCGACGTCTGGGACAACACCCGCGTCAACCTCTCCGCCGACGGCCCCGGCCCGGCGGCCCACGGCGGCAAGCTCGTCTGGCCGGACCAGTCCCTCCAGGACTGGAACGAGGGCAGCGACTACGTCGTCGAGTACGGCGTGCAGGCGACCGCCACCGGTGACGACGAGACGATCTGGGGGACCCTCCGCGGACGCAGCGACTGCTCCGACGCCGGCACCAGCTGGCAGACGACCGCTCCGGCGAACCTGACCACGGTCACCAAGATCCGGGTCACGCTCAAGAAGGCGTTCCCGGCCACGACCTGGGGCGGGACCTTCCGGATCAACATGAAGGTCGCCGCGAACGTCGGCGACGACCAGACGATCGGCAACTTCCTCGGCCACAAGGTCGGGACCGAGGACTGGCGCCTCAGCAAGTACCGGCCGGCGACCCACGGCGACTGGGGCAGCGGTGACCGCCTCCACGTCAACGGCGTGACCGTCGCGCTCGAGAAGCGCGCGATCGAGCCGCTGGCCAGCCCGGTCGGCTCGCCGGTCGCGATCGTCTCCGGCGGTGGCGTCCAGTTCCAGCTCAAGCCGCGGATCACCACCCTCAACGGCGCGCTCGCCGACCAGCGGGCGACCAACGTCGTGATCAAGGACCGGCTGCCGCTGGGGATGACCTACGACGCGTCGAAGCCGAGCGGTCCCGACGGCATGGCGCCGACGGTGACCGTCGACCCCGAGGGGCGTCAGGTCCTGACCTGGAACGTCGGCACGCTGAAGGGCGACGACGACCTCAAGCTGACCTACTGGGTGAAGACCGCCTCGACCAAGATCGGCACGCTCGTCAACGACGCGATCGTCGACAGCACCGAGGACAGCGGCGGACTCTCGGAGTTCCCCACGTCCGGGGCCCGCAACCAGCACTTCTCGCGCCAGACGGTCAACCTCCAGTCGCCCGGCGGCGTGCAGATCTCGAAGAGCACCGACCAGCTGTTCGTCGAGCCGGAGGACGCGCTGCGGTACCAGGTGACCTACGCGAACCTGACGGCCAACCCGGTCGACGGGGTCGACGTGATCGACGTGCTGCCGTTCGTGGGTGACGGCAACGCCGCCGGCGGGACCGTCGGGCGCTCGCCCGCCAGCGCCTTCCACGGCCGTGCGCTGCTGGACCGGATCGAGGTCAGCGACGGCGAGACCGTCCGCTACACCGACGCCGCGCCGACCGCCGTCTTCGCGGTGATCGACCCGAGCCGCACCAACGGCTACGCCCCGCTCCCCGCGGGCAAGCAGTGGTGCGAGGAGAGCGAGCTCGGCGACCCCGGCTGCCCGGCGAAGCTCGAGGACGCGACCGCCTTCCGGGTGACCCGGACGACGGCGCTGCCGACCGGCCAGGACGTGACCGTCAAGGTCCGCCTGCAGCCGCGCGGCAACCGCTCGCAGGACCTCTACTCGAACACCTCGGCGATCCGGTACACCGGGGGCGCGCTCGGCGCGATCTCGAACATCGCCACGATCCGCGTCGTCGCCAGCAGCATCGGCGACTACGTCTGGGAGGACACGAACAAGGACGGGGTCCAGGGCGCCGACGAGCGGCCGCTCGCCAACGTCCTCGTGACGCTCGCGGGGACCGACAAGCACGGCCGCAAGATCGCGCTGCAGACCCGTACCGACAAGGACGGGAAGTACCTGTTCACCAGCTCGACCCAGGACGGGCAGGACGCGGGCGTGCTCGACCTCGTCAGCGGCCAGTACACGGTGACCTTCCACCGCGACGGCCTGCCGACCGGGACGACGTTCACGACCCGCAACTCCGACGGCTCGACGACGGAGAACGACTCCGACGCCGACCAGCAGACCGGCAGCACCCGGGAGTTCACGCTGCCGGATCCGTCGCCGACGGGCCTCGACGGCCAGGACCTGACCTGGGACGCGGGGATCGTCATCGGACCGGGCGATCCGCCCAAGCCGCCGACCCCCGAGCCCCCGACGACCCCGGAGCCGCCCAAGCCCCCGGTCCCGCCGACGCCCGAGCCGCCGCGCGAGCGGACGGTCGAGCCGGCCCTGCTGACGGTCAAGAAGACCTCCAGCCTGCGCACCGTCGCGGCCGGCCGGACGCTGAAGTACCGGCTGACGGTCCACAACGGCGGCAAGGGCGAGGCCGTGAACGTGCGGATCTGCGACGTGCTCCCGCGCGGTCTGACGCTGGTCACCCGCGGCAAGGGCACGCTGCGGGGCGGCAAGCTCTGCTGGACGGTCAAGCGGCTGGCCCCGGGCGCGTCGGTCACGCGCTCGTTCACGGCCCGGATCGACCGCTCGGTCAAGCCGGGCTCGCTGGTCAACCACGCGACGGTCGAGGCGGCCGGCGTCAAGGGCGTCTCCGCCTCGCGCAAGGTCAAGGTCAAGCGCGCGGCGCCGAAGCAGGTCGCCAAGCCGTACGTGACCGGCTGATCGCCTGACCGACCCGTCGTCGCCGGCACGCGCTTCGTGCGTCGTGCCGGTGGCGCGGGTTCCGGGGGCGTGCGCTCGGTGCGGAGCAGCGCGACCACCCTGCCCCCGCGGGGATACCGATCAGTGATCTGTCCAGATTGCTGGTGGCGTACACGGGCGGCGACTAGGGTGCCTCCCGCTATTCGGCTGGGCCTGTGACCTACGGGGCCAGCCGTCCACCCACCGGGGCGGATCTCCCGTTCGTGGCGTGCGTCCCGCAGGTCGGCTCGTGTCGTTGTGACCGCAGGTCATGTGCGGCCGCTCCGGGCACTGCTCGAGGAGCTCTCCCGTGAACCCATCCGTCGTCGTTCGTCGTCGTGCGCTTGCGTCGGCCGTGGCCATCTCCGGCCTGGCCGCGCTTGCGCTCCCGGCCTCCGTCATCGCCGCGCCGATCCCGACGGTCTTCGGCTACACCGGGGCCGAGCAGGTCTACGCGGTTCCGGCGGGCGTTCACCGCGTCCAGGTGACGGCCGTTGGTGCTCCTGGCGGTCTGTCGTCCTACCGGCCGTCGATCCGAACCAGCGTCGGGGCCCTCGTCACGGGCCAGTTCGCGGTGGACCCCGGGCAGCTGCTCTACGTTGCCGTCGGCGGCCAGGGGACGGAGACGGAACCGATCGACGCCGTGTGGGGTTCGCGGCCGGGGGGCTGGAACGGCGGTGGGGCCGGAATGTCCGGGAACGGCGCCTCGGGCTCCGGTGGTGGTGGCGCCAGTGACGTCCGGACGCTCGGGCGGTCCGCCGTCGGCACGCTCGCTGCACGGGAGATCGTTGCCGGCGGTGGCGGTGGCCTCGGCGCGGTGCACGACGGCGACGGCGGGTTCGGCGGGAACGGCGGCGAGGCCGGGGGCGAGGGGGGACCCGGCACCGACCCCACGGCGGTGGGCGGCTACGGTGGCCAGCCGGGAGGCGATGGTGTCGGTGGGGCCGGCGGTCTCGGCCGGGCCGGTACGCCGGGTGCGGGGGGCAGTGCTTCGGGTCAGGACGGGACCGCCGACGCCGGCGGCATCGGCTCCGTCCATCGGACCGCCGGTGGTGGTGGCGGCGGTGGCTACGGCGGTGGTGGTGGCGGCGGCGGTGGCATTCAGGTGGTCAGCAACTCGCAGGGCTCCGGTGGCGGGGGTGGCGGTGGTGGGTCGCTGGTGCCGGAGGGCGGCACGGTCGGTCTGCCACCGATCGGGACCGCCGCCTCGGTGACGATCACGGCAGCGGTTCCGTCGGTCGCTCCGATCAGTCCGGTCAGCTTTGCGGGCACGCAGCCGCAGGGGATCATGGGGCCGGGTCAGACGGTCACGATCGTCAACGACGGCCTGGCGCCGCTGCACGTCGGCGGGCTCGAGTTCGTCACCGGTGATGTCGACGACTTCGCGGTGACCTCCTCGACCTGCGGCGCCGCGGTCGCGCCGGGCGCCAGCTGCCGGGTGGTGGTGCGGTTCGTGCCGCAGGCGCTCGGTGCGCGGGCGAGCAAGCTGGAGGTCCTCTCCGATTCGGCGGATGGGTCGGTCTTCGTGGATCTGAGCGGCACCGGTGGCGAGCTGCCGACCGGGCCGACGGGCGCGACGGGGCAGACCGGTGCGACGGGTGGCATCGGGGCATCGGGGCCGGTCGGTGACACGGGTCCGCTGGGTCCGGTCGGGCCGATCGGCAACACGGGTGCGGTTGGCGCTCCGGGCGCCAAGGGCGACGTCGGTGCGGCGGGTGCTGCGGGCCAGAACGGTGCCAACGGCGCGGCGGGCGCTGCCGGCGCGCAGGGCCCGGCCGGTCCGGCGACGGTCTACGAGTGCCGCAACGTCAAGGCCAAGGGCAAGAAGAAGACGAAGCTCAAGTGCACGGTCGTGGTCAAGACGGCGAAGAACGCGCGGATCTCGGTCTCGGTCACCCGTGGCGGCCGCCTGTACGCGACCGCGACGACGCGGGGGACGGGTCGCTCGCAGCGGGTCGCCCTGCTCCCGACCGGGTCGACCGCGAGCCGCGGCCGCTACGCGATCCGGGTGACCGTGCGGTCGGCGGCGGGCAAGCTGATCGCGCGCTCGACGGGCGCCTACACCGGCTGAGTGGTTGGGGGTGGGTGGGGTCGGCGGGGGCCTTCGCCCGAGCCGGCTTCGCCCCGGCGCCCCCGGCCCCCTCCGGCACGCCCCGGCGTGGCGCCGCCGCCCCGCGCCCCGAATACGTCGCGCGTCGAGCGGGTACGGGCCAACGGTTCTGTCCGTGGCCGCGGTGCCCGGCGATCGACGGTCGCCGTCGGCCACCTCCGACATCCGAGGTGCCCCATGACCGACGAGCAGCGTCCGAAGACGACCACCGACTCAGGGATCCCCGCGCCCAGCGACGAGTTCTCGCTGACCGTCGGGCCCCAGGGGCCGACGGTCCTGCACGACCACTACGTCGTGCAGAAGATGCAGCACTTCAACCGCGAGCGCCCGCCGGAACGGGTCGTCCACGCCAAGGGCGGCGGCGCCCACGGCTTCTTCGAGGTCACCAACGACGTGACCCAGTTCACCCAGGCCGACTTCCTCTCGCAGGTCGGCAAGCGCACGCCGATGTTCGCGCGCTTCTCGACGGTCGCCGGCGAGCAGGGCTACCCCGACACCGTCCGCGACCCCCGCGGCTTCGCGCTGAAGTTCTATACCGACGAGGGCAACTACGACCTGGTCGGCAACAACACGCCGGTCTTCTTCGTCCGCGACACGTCGAAGTTCCAGGACTTCATCCACTCGCAGAAGCGCCTGCCCGACACGGGCCTGCGCTCGAACGACATGCAGTGGGACTTCTGGACGCTCTCGCCGGAGAGCGCGCATCAGGTCGCGATCCTGATGTCCGACCGCGGCACGCCGCGGACCTGGCGCCACATGAACGGCTACGGCAGCCACACGTTCTCGTGGACGAACGCGGGCGGCGAGCGGTTCTGGGTCAAGTTCCACTTCAAGACCGTCCAGGGGCCGAGCACCTTCACCGACGCCGAGGCGAAGGCGATGACCGCCGAGGATCCCGACTTCCACCGTCGCGACCTGTTCGGCGCGATCAAGGCCGGCGACGTGCCGGAGTGGCGGCTCGAGGTCCAGGTGATGCCGTTCGCGGCGGCGGCCGACTACCGCTTCAACCCGTTCGACGTGACCAAGGTCTGGCCGCACGGGGACTACCCGCCGATCGACGTCGGGCGGATGGTGCTCGACCGCAACCCGGCGAACTTCTACGCCGAGGTCGAGCAGGCGGGGTTCTCGCCCGCGAACCTCGTCCCGGGGGTCGGCCTGAGCCCGGACAAGATGCTGATGGGGCGGATCTTCTCCTACCACGACACGCATCTGCACCGGATCGGCGCCAACTACGAGCAGCTGCCGATCAACGCGCCGAAGTCGCCCGTCCACAGCTACAACAAGGACGCGCCGATGGCCTACCGCCACGCCGGCGACCAGCCGGTCTACGCGCCGAACTCGCGCGGCGGGCCGGAGGCCGATCCCGATCGGGCGGCGGACCTCGGCTGGTCGGTCGATGCGGCCGAGGTCGGGCGCTACGCCAACCTCCACCACCGCGAGGACGACGACTTCGGCCAGGCCGGGACGCTGTACCGCGAGGTGATGAGCGACGAGGACCGCCAGCACCTGGTCGGCAACATCGTCACCCACGCCAGCGACGAGGTCCAGCCGGAGACCCAGGCGCGGGTCGTCGCCTACTGGGCGAGCGTCGACGCCGATCTCGGCTCGCGGGTGGCCCGGGGGCTCGGCGTCCAGAGCGACAACGGTCCCGCGCCGGCGGCGGCCTCCGCGATCGTCTCCGAGCACGCCAACCGGGCGTAGGGGCGAGGCGGGTTCGACCGGTTGAGGTTGCGTGCCGTCGAGGTCCTCGACGTCAACCGGTCGTCGGTCGGTCGCGCCCTCGCTTGTCGGCGGCGCCCTTGCTCGTCGGTCGCGCGCTCTCGTTCAGCAGCCGCGCGGGCGCGCGCCGTCGAGGTCGAGCCGTTCGAGCAGCCGCCGCAGCTGCGCCTGCTCCTTCTCGCTGAGCGCGGAGAGCAGCTCGCCGGCCGCCTCCTGGCGGGCCTGGCGCATCTGGCCCAGCCGCTCGTGGCCGCGGGCGGTCAGGTGGACGAGGGTCGAGCGGCGGTCGCTCGGGTCCGGCTGGCGCTCGATCAGCTCGTCGGCCTCGAGCGTGTCGACGAGGGTCGTGACCGTCCGCGGGACGACGTGCATCCGCTCGGCGAGGTCGACCATCCGCAGCGGCTCCCCGCCGCAGGCCGCGAGCGTGCGGAGGGCGCGGGCGGCGGCCGGCGTCAGGCCGAGCGGGGCGAGCATCCGGCGCGACTGGACGTGGATCGCGCGGGCCGCACGCGACAGCAGCTCGCCGAGCGGCGTGGGCTCGGCAGGGGCGTCCACGGGGGCCGGAGGCAAGTCCTGCATGGCCATGATTCTACTAGGTCTCGCACATTATGAGTAGACCTCCGTATCTGCTACGGTACTGAGGACGCCTCATGAAATGACGCCGCGCGCCTCCCTCGGCGCCGAAGCGGCGATTCGCGACAGAGGAGACGCTCGCGATGGACCCGATTTCCCACCTCAGCCCTGATCCCCGCAAGCCGGACGGCTCGCCAGGCGCCGTTGCCAACGGCGATCCCGGTCTCGCGTCCGGACCCGAACCGACCCGTCGCGGACGCGCGGAGAAGCCGAACGACCGGATCGACCTGCGCCGGATCGCGGGCCTCTTCCGGCCCTACCGCGGCCGCGTCGCCGCCGTCGCCGGCCTGATCCTGCTCTCGTCGGTCTTCGCGATCGCGCAGCCGTTCCTGCTCCGCGAGGTCGTCGACGTCGCGCTGCCGGAGCGCGACACCACCCTCCTGACGCTGCTCGTGCTCGGCATGATCGGCGCCGCGATCGTGGGCTCCGGCCTCGACGTCGGCCAGACCTGGCTCTCCAACATCGTCGGCCAGCGGGTCATGCACGACCTGCGGACCGCGGTCTACGACCACCTCCAGCGGCTCTCGCTGGCCTTCTTCACCAAGACCCGCAGCGGCGAGGTCCAGTCGCGGATCGCCAACGATATCGGCGGGATGCAGAGCGTCGTGACCTCGACGGTCACGAGCCTGGTCAGCTCGTTCGCCACGGTGATCGCGACCCTGACGGCGATGATCGTGCTCGACTGGCGGCTGGCGCTGGCGACGCTGATCGTCGTGCCGTTCTTCGTCTGGCTCAGCCGGACGGTCGGCAAGGCCCGCCGCCGGATCGTGACCAAGCGCCAGAAGCGGCTGGCGGACATGTCGGCGATCGTCGAGGAGTCGCTCTCGATCAGCGGGATCGTGCTGACCCGGACGATGGGTCGCTCGCCCGACCTCGTCGCCCGCTTCGCGAAGTCCTCGGACGAGGTCGCCGGGCTCGAGGTCGCCTCGGCGATGGCCGGTCGCTGGCGGATGGCGACGGTCCAGATCGCCTTCGCCGCGATGCCGGCGCTGGTCTACTGGATCGCCGGCTACACCAGTGCCCACGGCGGCGCGTTCGTCACGATCGGGACCCTGGTCGCGTTCACGACGCTCCAGACCCGGCTGCTGATGCCGATGGTGACGCTGCTGCGGCTGGGGGTCGAGGTCCAGACCTCGCTCGCGCTCTTCACCCGCGTCTTCGAGTACCTCGACACCGAGATCGACGTGGTCGAGCCGGCCGCGCCGGTCCGGCTCGATCCGGCCCGGGCGGCCTCGGCGCTGCCGGTCCGCTTCGAGCACGTCTCGTTCGGCTACGACGCGCGCTCCGGCAAGACCCTCGACGACATCGACCTTGAGGTCCCCGCCGGCGGCACGCTGGCGATCGTCGGCGCGACCGGCTCCGGCAAGACCACGCTCGGGTACCTGGTCGCGCGGATGTACGACGTCGACGAGGGCCGGGTGACGATCGACGGGATCGACGTCCGCGACCTCTCCGCCGCCGACCGCGCGGGCCTGGTCGGCGTGGTCGCCCAGGAGACCTACCTGCTGCACAGCTCGGTCGCCGACAACCTCCGCTTCGCGAAGCCGGAGGCGACCGACGAGGAGCTCGTCGAGGCCGCCCGCGCCGCCCAGATCCACGACCTGATCGCGGGTCTGCCCGACGGCTACGAGACCGTGGTCGGCGAGCGCGGCTACCGCTTCTCCGGCGGCGAGAAGCAGCGGCTGGCGATCGCCCGCGCGATGCTCCGCAACCCGCCGGTGCTGGTCCTCGACGAGGCGACCAGCGCGCTCGACACCCGCACCGAGCACGCCGTCCAGCAGGCGCTCGAACGGCTGGCCGAGCACCGCACCACGATCGCGATCGCGCACCGGCTCTCGACCGTCCGCGACGCCGACCGGATCGTCGTCCTCGATCACGGCCGGATCGTCGAGCAGGGCACCCACGACGAGCTGCTCGCGCTCGGCGGCCACTACGCGGCGCTGGTCGATCGCGACGACGAGGACGCCCGGCTCGACCTCGCGGCGTAGCGCCCGGCCCGGCCGGACCGGGCGCTACCGCTGGTGCGGCTTCCGCGTGTGGCGCGCCGGGCCGAGGGGGGTCCGACGCGCCACGACGACGGGGGATCAGGCCCGGGTTGAGCGCCCCGGGCCCGACGTCGTGTGCGTACGACGCCTGGGTCGCCGCTCGTCGCCCGGCAGGAGCAATGAGCGGTAATCACAAGCGTCGTTGCCAGCATAGCGGTGCGCTTCGACGCCGGGTGAGAAGTGCGACAAGCGGTCGCTGAGTGCGCGCGAATCAGGCCTGCTGGTGCTTGCTCTGGGCGGGCGTCGCCGCGACGGTCGGGGGTTGCTTGCCGGATACATGGTGTGTATCGTGCTCTCCGCATTGAGGTAAGCAGTCATGAGCGTTGCGGATCATAGTGGCGATTTCGGGCTGGCCGGCCCGCAGTCGCCGCGTGACGCGCTACGAAGGGGAGAGAGAAGAGATGAGTCCACTGGAGATCGGTGGAGGGCGTGCCCGTGCCGGGCGCGAACGGTCGCGGAGGCGGCCACGGCGTCGGTCGCGATCGGTCGCGATCGGCGTGCTGCTCGGACTCGCCGCGGCGGCGGGGCCGGTGGCCTCGGCGCCCGCTGCTCCGGGCCGCGGCTACGAGATGGTCTCGCCGCAGGACAAGGGCGGCCTGAGCGTGACCCGCCCGGACGGCGGCTCCTACTCGAACGGCAACTCGCAGTACTCGACGTTGGTGCTGCCCGACGGCAACGGGATCTCGTACGTCGCCAGCGGCGCGTTCGGCGACACGGAGTCGTCGACCGGCGTCGGGCAGCCGTACCTGTCGCAGCGCGGCGAGGACGGCTGGACCACCGCCGGGCTGGCGCCGCCGTACAACCCCCCGACCTCGATTCGGCCCGGAATCGTGATGAGCTTCGCGGTCTCGTCCGACGGGACCCGCGGCGTGGTGCAGACGCCGGCGCAGCTGACGCCGGACGCCCCGCGCTGCACGCTGATCGTCTGTCCGCTGCTGCTGTACGTGCGCGACAACGTCCGCCACACGTACCAGCTGGTCAGCCGGTCGCCGGTCGCCGGCGCCGTCTCCGACGCCGAGTTCGGCACGGCCACGCCGACCCTCGACCGGGTCCTCTTCACGACCCGGATGCCGTTGGTCGACGAGGCCCCCGTCGGCGTGCGCAACCTCTACGAATGGATCGACGACGGGAGCCCGGACGGCCAGATCCGACTCGTCGGCCTCGATCCCGACGGGGACCCGCTGGCGGCCGGCTCGGCCCCCGGTGAGGCGATCTCCGGCACCAGCGACAAGATCCACGACCAGAGCCGCTCGCTCTCCGCCGACGGCCGACGGATCTTCTTCAGCTCGGCCGGCCAGCTCTACCTGCGCGAGGACGGGACCCGCACCGTCCAGGTGTCGGCCTCGCAGCGCACGGACTGCGCCGACGGCGGCCCCTGCACCGGCGCACCGGCGCCGGACCCGGCGGGCCCGCAGCCGGCCGTCTACCGGACGGCCGACGGGGAGCACGGATCGGCGGTCTTCTTCCTCAGCGAGGAGCAGCTCACCGACGACGCGCGGGCGACCCCGGGCGAGCCGGACCTCTACCGCTACGACGTCACCACCGGCAAGCTGGCCGACGTCACGGCGACGGCGGGCACGGCGGCGAACGTGCAGGGCCTGCTCGGCGCGAGTCGCGACGCCCGCACGCTCTACTTCGCGGCCACGGCTCAGCTGGTCAGCGGCGAGGGCACGGTCGGCGAGCAGAACGTCTACCGCTGGCACGACGGCGGCAGCCCCCGCGGAACCGTGAGCTTCGTGGCGACGGTCGGCGCCGCCGACGCCGACGGCAACTGGGGCGGCAGCGTGCCGCCGCAACGGGTCTCGGACGACGGGCGCTACCTGGCGCTGCTCTCGCGCGTCCCGCTCGCTGACGAGCAGACCAACGGGACGGCCCAGGCCTACCGCTACGACGCCGAGCGGGGCGGAGCCCCGGAGTGCGTCTCGTGCACCGCGGCGCCCGGCGGCTCGACCACCGACGCCTCGTTCCGCTTGGGCATGCGCAACGAGGCGTCGCGGGTCGTCTCCGACGACGGCCGGGTGGCGTTCCAGACCGAGGAGGCGCTGCGGCCGGAGGACACCAACGAGGCGCTCGACGTCTACCTCTTCGAGGAGGGCGCGGCGCAGCTGGTCTCGAGCGGAGCCAGCCCCGACCTCTCCGTCTACCTGGGGATGGATCCCGGCGGCCAGAACGTCTTCTTCGCCACCCGCGAGCAGCTCGTGGCCCAGGACGTCGACGATCTGGCGGACGTCTACGTGGCGCGGATCGGCGGCGGCTTCCCCGCCCCGGAGCCGGTCGTCCCCTGCGCCGGCGACACCTGCCGGGGGCGCCCGGCCGACCCGCTCGAGTCCCGCCCGCTGCCGAGCGGATTCGTCGGCGGACCCGGGAACGTGGTGGCGCCGCCCGATCCGCCGGCCGTGACCGCGACGAGCTTCCGGGTCGCGGCGATCAGCGCGAGCCAGCGGCGGGCCTGGGGGCGTGACGGACGATTGAAGCTCAGCGTCCGGTCGTCCGGCGCCGGCACGGTCGAGGCGACCGCGCGGGCCCGGGTCGGGAAGCGAACGACGACGGTCGCGACCGCCAAGGCGACCGCGAAGGGCGCCGGGACGGTCCACCTGAGCCTGCGGTTGAGCCGCGGCGCGCGGACCCAGCTGCAGCGCCACGGCCGGCTGCGCGTGACGCTGACGGTCTCCCACTCGAAGGTGAAGGCGAGCAAGCGCCTGTCGCTGAGCTTGCGCCCGGCGGCCAGGCCGACCAGCACGAAGGCGAGCCGGAGTGGCTCGTCGAAGGGCCAGCGGTGAGCGCGGCCATGAGCACGACGAGGACCACGACGATGACCAACCACCAGCTCAGCGGCCGGCGACGTCCCGGCCTGCTCGGCCTGCTGCTCGGCCTGGCCCTGCTCGTCACGCTGGTCGGGGCCTCCGCCGCCGCGGCGGCGTCGGACGGCCTGCGGATCGCCAGCGCCGGCGGCAAGGTCGCCGCCAACGCGGCCGGCGACCCGGGCACCCAGGCCGGCAGCCACCCGTTCTCGATCGGGACCCGGTTCTCGTTCGAGCGGACAGAGATCCCCAACCCGAGCCGGCCGACCCAGCCGTACCCGATCCCCACGGGCAACGTCAAGGACGTCAGCGTCGACCTGCCGTCCGGGATGGTCGGCAACCCGACCGCCGTGCCCGAGTGCCGGGCGTCCGACTTCGAGGACGGCACCGGCGGCACCTGCAGCGACGACGCGCAGGTCGGCTACGCCAAGGTCACCTTCCTCGGCCTCGGCGGGAAGGCGATCGACCAGTACTTCCGGATCTACAACCTGGTCCCGCTGCCCGGGCAGCCAGCGCGCTTCGGCAGCCGACTCGAGGGAGCCGGCGCGGCGGCGGTGCTGCTGCTGGGCGCCAAGGTCCGGACCGGTGGCGACTACGGGCTGACCATCGACTCGACCAACATCGAGAGCATGATCCCGGTGCTCGACGTCGAGGTCTCCTTCTGGGGCGTTCCGGCGTCGGCCGAGCACGACGGCTGGCGCGGCAGCTGCCTCAATCGCGACCGCGGACCGGTGGCGGACTGCGCGAGGTCCGCGTCGGTTCCCGAGCGTCCGTTCCTGACGACTCCGACCGACTGCTCGGCCGGCCCGCTCACGACGACGATCCGCGCCAACTCGTGGGAGACGCCGAACGTCTTCCAGACCGCCAGCTTCGACCACGACCTCGACGGCGTCCCGATGGCCGTCGAGGGCTGCGACGAGCTGACCTTCGCGCCGGCGATCGACGTCCAACCGAGCGAGCGGCGCGCGGGCGTGCCGACCGGGCTCGATGTCGATCTCGACGTACCCCAGAACGACGATCCGGCGCAACTCGCCACGCCGAGCCTGAAGCAGGCGATCGTGACCCTCCCCGAGGGGATGGCCGTCTCGCCGTCGTCGGCCGACGGGCTCGAGGCCTGCGCGCCGGCCCAGATCGGGCTCGACGACGCCGATCCGGTCCGCTGCCCCGATGCGTCGAAGATCGGTCGGGTCACGATCGACACCCCGCTGCTGGCGGAGCCGCTGAAGGGCTCGATCTTCCTCGCGGCGCAGAACGACAACCCGTTCCGCTCGCTGCTGGCGACCTACGTCGTGGCTGAGGGCTCGGGCGTCCTGGTCAAGCTCGCCGGGCGGATCGATCCCGACCCGGTCACCGGCCAGCTGAAGGCGACCTTCGACGACAACCCGCAGCTGCCGTTCAGCCACATGAAGCTGTCCTTCTTCGACGGGCCGCGCGCGGCGCTGGTCAACCCGCCGACCTGCGGCGACAAGACGACGACGTCGCAGCTGACGTCGTTCGGCGGCCAGGTCGCGCGTCCGTCGAGCACCTTCACGGTCGACCAGGAGTGCCCGACCGGGCAGTTCGCGCCGACCTTCACCGCGGGCACCAGCAACCCGCTGGCGGCCGGCTTCTCGCCGTTCGAGATGACCGTCGCCCGGACCGACGCGGACCAGGATCTCTCCGTGCTCAGGCTCGACCTGCCGTCGGGTCTGCTCGGCGCGCTCGGCTCGGTGCCGCTCTGCGGTGAGGCCGATGCGGCCGCCGGAAGCTGCGCGGCGAGCGCGCGGGTCGGGTCGACGACGGCGGCGGTCGGCGCGGGCGAGCGCCCGTTCCGGCTGCCGGGCCAGGTCTACCTGGCCGGCCCCTACAAGGGGGCGCCGTTCTCGCTCTCGATCGTCGTCCCGGCCAAGGCCGGCCCGCTCGACCTCGGTCTGGTGGTGGTGCGCGCCGCGCTGTTCGTGAACGCCAACGAGGCCAAGGCGACGGCGGTCTCCGATCCGCTGCCGACGATCCTTCAGGGGATCCCGCTGCGGTACCGCTCGATCGGCATCAGCCTCGACCGCCCCGGGTTCACGTTCAACGCGAGCTCGTGCGCGGCGACCGAGGTCGCGGCCACGTTCGGGTCGGTCGCAGGAACGGCCGCCGCGGCCCGCTCGCCGTACCAGCCGCAGGGCTGCGCCGGCCTGAAGCTCGAGCCGCAGCTGGCGCTCGAGTACACCGGCAAGAGCGAGCTGCGGACCGGGCGTCACCCGGGGATCGAGGCCCGCCTGGGCTCGTCGTTCGGGCAGGCCAACCTGAAGGCGGTCCAGGTCACGCTGCCACTGACCGCGTCGCTCGACCCGGACAACGCCCAGGCCCTCTGCGAGGCGGCGGACGCCGCCGCTGGCCACTGCCCGGAGGCGGCGCGGATCGGCTGGGCGTCGGCGACCACGCCGGCCCTGCACGTGCCCGTCCAGGGGCCGGTCTACTTCGTCAAGGGGACCCGGATCGGCGCCAACGGGAAGACGATCCCGACGCTGCCGAAGCTCTACCTGAAGCTCTCGGGGGAGGGGGTGGCGGTCGACCTCCACGCCGACTCCGACGTCGACGCGAGGAAGCGCCTGGTGACCACGTTCGGGCGGATCCCGGACGTGCCGATCGACGACTTCCGGCTGCGGATCAACAGCGGCAAGCACGGGATCATCAAGGCGACCGACGACGTCTGCGGTGCCGACAAGGGCACGACGGTCGTGTTCACCGGCCACAACGGCGCCCGCACGACCCGCAAGCTGGCCGTGGCGGCGCCGGCCTGTCGGACGCAGGTGCTCTCGAGCTCGGCCGCGGGCGGGAAGCTGCGGGTCCGGGTCGGCGGGATCGGCCCGGGCAAGCTGACCGTGAGCGGGTCGGGGATCGCTTCCGCCTCGCGCATGATCAAGCGCGCCGACGCGGCGACGGTCGCCGCGACGATCCGGCCCCAGGCTCGCCGTGCGCTGCGCGCGGGCCGGACGGTCAAGCTCGCGGTCCGGGTCCGGTTCGTCCCGAAGGCGGGCAAGCCGGTGACGGTGACCAAGACGATCACCGTCAAGGGCAAGCAGCGCTGAGCCGTGCGCGCCCGTCCGCTGGGGCGGGCGGGCGCGGATCTTCGCCGCTGGTCGTCGGCCGCACCCTCGAGCCCACGCGGGGGGCCTAGCGGTCGGCGACCACCGCGTCGCCGACCGTCGAGGCGCGGACCAGCAGGTCGGTCGGGACGATCGTCGTGTCGCCCTCGCCGTGGGGCTCGTCGATCGCCCGCAGCAGCCGTTGGACGGCGCGCACGCCGAGCTCGTGGCCGCGGTCGTCGAGCGTGGTGATCGGGGGCGTCGCGTGGCGGGCGAGCTCGGTGTCGGAGCAGGTGGCGATCCGGATGTCGTCGGGCACCGTCAGCCCGCGCGCCTGGGCCGCCCGCTGCGCGGCCTCGGCCAGCTGGTCGACCGTGCCGTAGATCGCGTCGGGGCTGGCGCCGGAGGCGAACAGCTGCTCGGCGGCGTGCTCGGCGTCCTCGCGGCCCTCCGAGCGGGACATCCGGACGACCGGCTCGACGTCGTGCTCGCGGCACCAGCGGCGGTAGCCGTTGATCGAGTCCTGCTGGAACGAGTCGGGCGGGTCGCAGGCGATCAGCGCCGGGCGGCGGGCACCGTTGGCGGCGAGGTGGTCGAGGACCTCGCCGGCGCCGGCGGCGAAGTCGCTGTCGATCACCGGGAAGCGGCCCTCGCGGGGGCCGAGCGGGCGGCCGATCGTGACGATCGGGATCTCCCGCCGCCCGAGCTCCTCGATCAGCGGATCGTGGGCGACCGGATCGACGACGAGCACGCCGTCGACCGCGAGCCGCTCGAGCCCGACCGGATCGGCGGGTACCACGACCAGCGCGTAGTCGTGCTCGAGCGCGGTCGCGACCGCCGCCCCGACCAGGTGGAAGTAGTACTCGACCGCGCCGACCAGCATCGGCATCGGGCGGATCCCCGGCATCGTCAGCGCGAGTACCCGGGAGCGGCCATCCCGCAGCGAGCGGGCGAAGGGGTTCGCCCGGTAGCCGAGCGTGGCGGCGGTCCGCTTGACGTGCTCGCGGGTGTCGGCGGCGACCCGGCCGGTGTCCCGGAGCGCCATCGACGCCGTGGCCACCGAGACGCCTGCGGCGGCAGCGACGTCCTTGATCGTCGGCCGCGTCTGCATTCGACTTGAGGATAGACCCGCCGTTGCTATAACGTTTCAACACCCGGCGTAGTCCGCCGGTGTGACCGGAGGAGCAGTACCCCTATGGGCTCGAAGTCCTGGTGTTCTCGTGGTGTCCTCGTCGCGGCGCTGGTCGTCGCGACACCAACCGTGGCCGACGCCGCCCAGCCAGCGGACACGGTCCTCCGGCACGGCAAGGTGATGACCGTGGACGCGAACGACCGCGTCGCCGAGGCGGTCGCGATCCGCAAGGGCCGGATCGTCTTCGTCGGCAGCGACGCCGGCGCCAAGGCGTTCGTCGGCAAGCGCACGAAGGTCGTCGACCTCGAAGGCAAGACGGCGATGCCGGGCCTGATCGACGGCCACAGCCACCCGCTCGCCGGCGGCGACATCCTCGACGACTGCGACCTCGGCAACGGCGAGGGCACGATCGCCGACATGCAGAAGATGATCCGGGCCTGCGACGCCGCGACCCCGGCCAAGGACGAGAACGACTGGCTCCAGGTCTCGAACTGGAACCCGGCCGGGATGAAGCCGACCGGCACCGTCGTCTCGCGCGCCGACCTCGACGCGATCTCGACGACCCGGCCGATCATCGTCTCGGGCTCCGACGGCCACAACAGCTGGGTCAACTCGCGCGCGCTGGCGATCGCCGGGATCACCACCGCGACGCCGAACCCGCCCGACGGCGAGATCGTCCGCGACCCCGACGGCAGCGCCCGCGGCCTGCTCAAGGACGGCGCCTCCGGTCTGGTCGAGAGCAAGATCCCGGCGAAGCCGGTCGCCGAGGTGCTCGCCGACGCCCGTCGCGGCCAGCAGGCGCTGAACGCCACCGGCGTCACCACCGCCGTCGACGCCTCGGCGGGGGAGAACGCGCTCAAGACCTGGCGCACGCTGGCCACGCGCCGCGACCTGACGCTGCGGCTGTCGTCGTTCGTGCGCGTCAACAACGACCAGACGCCGGCCCAGGCGTGGAAGTACGCCACCGACCTGAAGAAGCGCTACTCGGTCCCCGGCTCGACGGTCGACGGGATCAAGCTCTTCCTCGACGGCGTGATCGAGCACCCGGCCCAGACGGCGGCGCTGCTGGCGCCCTACCTGGAGCAGAAGGACGGGCGCTGGGCTCCGGGCGACAACCGCGGCGACCTCTACTTCAAGCCGGCGGCGCTGAACGCGGTGGTCACCAAGTTCGACGCCAAGGGCTGGCGGATCCACATGCACGCGATCGGCGACGGTGCCGTCCGCGAAGGGCTCGACGCGGTCGCCGCCGCGCGCCGCGCCAATCGCTCCAAGCCGAGCAGGCTGAACGCGACGATCGCCCACCTGCAGCTGGTCGATCCCGCCGACTACGCGCGCTTCCGCAAGCTCGGCGTGTTCGCGTCGATGCAGCTCCAGTGGGCCGGGCTCGACGTCTGGACCGACGAGGCCCTGAAGCCGTACCTCGGCAAGCAGCGCCAGGCCCGGATGTATCCGGCGGCGAGCCTGGTCCGCGCCGGCGCGCCGTTCGCCCAGGGCAGCGACTGGCCGGTCGACGCGCTCAACCCCTGGCTCGAGCTGCAGGTCGCCAACACCCGCACGCTGGTCGCCAAGCGCGGCCCGCTCAACCGCAACCAGAGCATCCCGCTGAAGACGTCGATCCGGGCGCACACGATGGGCTCGGCCCGCCAGCTCGGGATCCAGCGCGAGACCGGCTCGCTCGAGGTCGGCAAGTCGGCCGACGTGATCGTGCTCGACCGCGACCTGCTGCGGACCAAGCCGACCGCGGTCGCCGCGACCCAGGTCCGCCGGACGTACCTCCGGGGCCGCCAGGTCTACGTCGACTCGAAGGCCGGCCGCGCGCTCACGCGCGTCGCCCACGAGCGGCACGAGGTCAACGGTCGCTCGCACGACCACGACCGCGAGCAGGGCTGATTGCGGAGGGGGCGGGGCCGCTGAGGGGACCTGAGTCCCCTGTCGTACGCACGCCCAGGAACGAGGGTCGTGCGCGTCGGCCCCGGGCGGGCCGCGGGCGGCCCCCGTCGGCGGCGGGCGCGGCTCGTCACGAGGGGGAGCTCTTCCTGGGCGTGATGGGCCGACCTCATCGTCGATGGGGTCGGCCCATCACCAGCGGAGCACGCGCCGATATCCAGAGACAGCCGGCGGTTGTGTGCGGCTCGTCGCCGCCGGGTTGTTAGGCTTTAGGCCGGACCGTCCTACCGGCGGTAAGAACGCACCGGAGATCTCCATGCCCGCCAGCACCCGCCGCGTCGCCATCCTCGGCGGCAACCGGATCCCGTTCGCACGCTCGAACGGCCCCTACGCCCAGGCGTCCAACAGCGACATGCTCGCCGCCGCACTCGACGGCCTGATCGATCGCTTCGGCCTCGCCGGTGAGCAGGTCGGCGAGGTCGCCGCCGGCGCCGTCCTCAAGCACAGCCGCGACTTCAACATGGTCCGCGAGGTCGTGCTCGGCAGCCGCCTGGCGAACACGACCCCCGCCGTCGACCTCCAGCAGGCCTGCGGCACCGGGCTCCAGGCGACGATCTACATCGCCAACAAGATCGCCCTCGGGCAGATCGACGTCGGCATCTCCGGCGGGGTCGACACGACCTCCGACGCGCCGCTGGCCGTCAGCGACAAGCTCCGCAAGAAGCTCGTCAACGTCAACACCAAGAAGAGCAACGCCGACCGGATCAAGGCGCTGCTCCAGATCCGTCCGGGCGACATCGGCCTCGACATCCCCAAGAACGGCGAGCCGCGGACCGGCCTGTCGATGGGCGAGCACCAGGCGATCACCGCCAAGGAGTGGGGGATCACCCGCGAGGCCCAGGACGAGCTGACGGCCGCCAGCCATCAGCACCTCGCCGCCGCCTACGACCGGGGCTTCCTCGACGACCTGATCACGCCCTACCTCGGCGTCGAGCGCGATCAGAACCTCCGTCCCGGCTCGACGGTCGAGAAGCTGGCCAAGCTCAAGCCCGTCTTCGGTGGTCCCGAGGGCACGATGACCGCCGGCAACTCGACCCCGCTCTCCGACGGCGCCTCGACGGTGCTGCTGGCCAGCGAGGAGTGGGCCAAGGCCCACGACCTGCCGATCCTGGCCTACTTCACCGACGCGCAGACCGCGGCCGTCGGCTACGTGGAGGGCGAGGAGGGCCTGCTGATGGCCCCGGCCTACGCCGTCCCGCAGCTGCTCGACCGCAACGGCCTGACCTTCGCCGACTTCGACTTCTTCGAGATCCACGAGGCGTTCGCGGCCCAGGTGCTCTCGACGCTGAAGGCGTGGGAGGACCCGGTCTTCAACGAGAAGAAGCTCGGCCGCAGCAAGCCGCCGCTCGGCAAGATCGACCGCAGCAAGCTCAACGTCAACGGCGGCTCGCTCGCCGCCGCGCACCCGTTCGCGGCGACCGGCGGCCGGATCGTCGCCAGCCTCGCCAAGGCGCTGGACGAGAAGGGCGGCGGACGCGGCCTGATCTCGATCTGCGCCGCCGGCGGCGTCGGCGTCGTCGCGATCGTCGAGCGCTGAGCCGGCTCGGCTCCGTCGCGAGCGTGTCCACGGCCTCCGCCGTCGTGAGCACGAGCGCCACGGGCCGATCCCGCCCGGGGCCGGAGCGCCCCGGGCACCCGCAGCATCCGCCGCGCCCGGCTTCCGGTCAGGCGCGGCGGGCCCGCAGGACCGAGCACCGCAGGACCTGAAGCACCGTCACCCGTCGCCCCGCCCCTGAGGAACCCCATGTCTGACCGCTACCAGAAGTTCGTCAACGGCCCGATCGGGCGCCAGATCGCCCCCCGCCTGGGTCTGCCCCAGCCGCCGGTGCTCAAGCGCTACGCGCCGGGCCAGGCCGTCGTCGACGGCGCGGTCCTGCTCGGCCAGGCACCGGGCGGGCGGCTCGCCGCCCCCGTCGCGAAGGTCCTGGCCACGGTCGGCGCGGAGACCTGGACGACCGAGGCGGGCGACCTTCGCAGCGTCGCCACCGAGGCCGGCCTGACCCCCAAGATCTGGGCCGCCGGAGCGGGCGGGGACCAGAGGTTCCAGGCGCTCGTCTTCGACGCGACCGGGATCAAGGACGCCGCCGGCCTCGCCGCCGTCCACGAGTTCTTCAAGCCGGTCGCCCGCAAGGTCCGCTCCAGCGGCCGCGTGATCGTGCTCGGCACCAACCCGGAGCTCGTCGCCGGGTCCGAGCGGATCGCCCAGCGCGCGCTCGAGGGCTTCACCCGCTCGTTCGGCAAGGAGATCGGCCGCGGCTCGACCGTCCAGCTCGTCTACGTCGCCCCCGGCGCCGAGGACCAGCTCGAGTCGACGCTGCGGTTCTTCCTCTCGCCGAAGTCGGCGTTCGTCTCCGGCCAGGTCGTGCGGGTCGGCACCAGCAAGCGCAAGCCCGAGGTCAACTGGACCGAGCCGCTGAAGGGCAAGGTCGCGCTGGTGACCGGCGCCTCGCGCGGGATCGGCGAGGCGATCGCGGAGACGCTCGCCCGCGACGGCGCGCACGTCGTCGGCCTCGACATCGAGCCGCTGGCCGACGACCTCAAGAAGGTCATGGACCGGATCGGCGGCAGCGCGATCACCTTCGACGTGACCGCCGACGACGCCCCGGCCCAGCTCGCCGCGCAGCTGAAGAAGGATCACAAGGGCGTCGACATCGTCGTCCACAACGCCGGCATCACCCGCGACAAGCTGCTGGCGAACATGAAGCCCGAGGTCTGGGCCCAGGTGATCGCCGTCAACCTCGAGGCCCCGGAGCGGATCACCCGCGAGCTGCTGGCCAAGAAGGTCCTGCGCCAGGACGGCCGGATCATCGGCGTCGCCTCGATCGCCGGGATCGCGGGCAACCGCGGCCAGACCAACTACGGCGCCTCGAAGGCCGGCGTGATCGGCTTCGTCGACAGCCTCGCCGACGAGGTCGCCGCCAAGGACATCACGATCAACGCGGTCGCCCCGGGCTTCATCGAGACCCAGATGACCGCCGCGATCCCGCTGACGATCCGCGAGGCCGGCCGGCGGATGTCGTCGCTCGGCCAGGGCGGCCAGCCGGTCGACGTCGCCGAGACGATCGCCTGGTACGCCAGCAGCGGCTCGACCGGTGTCAACGGCAACGTGGTCCGCGTCTGCGGCCAGAGCCTGATCGGGGCCTAGGACCATGGCCACCCGCACGCTCTCCTCGCCGCCCGGCACGCTCGGGCTCTACGGCCGCGCCGCGCTGCCGATGATCCCCGGCGCCTCGCGGCTGTCGTTCGTGGCCGGGTCGGCGAAGACCCTCCCGGACCTGACGCTGACGCTGCCCGAGGTGCGCGTCGACATGGCCAAGCTGCGGGCCTACGCCGACGTCTGCGGCTTCACGCTCCGCAACGACCTGCCGGTGACGTTCCCGTTCGTGCTCGGCTTCCCGCTGCACATGGCGCTGATGACCGACGGGAGCTTCCCGTTCCCGGCGATCGGGCTCGTCCACATGCACAACCGGATCGTCCAGCACCGGCCGATCTCGATCGCGGAGACGCTCTCGGTCGCGGTCCGCGCCGACAACCTGCAGCCGCACCCGAAGGGCCGCACCTTCGAGCTGACGACGACGGTGCGGGCCGGCGACGAGCTGGTCTGGGAGGACATCGCCACGATCTTCCGGGCGGGTGGCGGGAAGGGTGAATCCCCCGCCGGCAGCGAGGACCCGACCGCGGGCGTCGCCGACCTCAGGATCGCCCCGACCGACGAGTGGCGGCTGAAGGGCGACCTCGGTCGTCGCTACGGCTTCGTCGCCGGTGACGTCAACCCGATCCACCTGCACCCGCTCAGCGCCAAGCTGTTCGGCTTCCCGCGGGCGATCGCCCACGGCATGTGGACGAAGGCCCGCTCGCTGGCCGCGCTCCAGAACCAGCTGCCGGACGCCTACGCGGTCGACGTCCGCTTCCAGCGCCCGGTCCTGCTGCCGACCACGGTCGGCTTCGGCAGCGTCGAGACCGAGGGTGGCGGGCTGGCCTTCGTGCTCCAGGACAAGACCAAGGGCACGCCGCACCTGCGCGGGGTCGTGACCCCGGCCTGAGGTTGGCGACCTGGGGTTGGCGGCCTGGGGTTGGCGACCTGGGGTTGGCGCCTGGGGCCCCGGCCTGAGGCTGACGGCTTGAGGTCGGCGGGGGCCCGGCCGGCGGCGGCGAGGTCGCCGCCGGGGTGGGGGCCCGTTGGGCGGGGCGGCCGGGGGACGCTGGACCCCGAGGCCCCGTCCGGTCGCGGGGGCAGGTTCGCGCCTGCGTTCTCCTTGAGGTTTGCCACCTATGCGGTGGTCAACCTCAGGGAGAACGCCCCGGCCCCGTCTTGACGGCCCCGCCCGTCCGGTCGCGGGGGGCGGGTCCGCGCCTGCGTTCTCCTTGAGGTTTGCCACCCATACGGTGGTCAACCTCAACGAGAACGCCCCGCCCGTCCGGTCGCGGGGGGCGGGTCCGCGCCTGCGTTCTCCTTGAGGTTTGCCACCCATACGGTGGTCAACCTCAACGAGAACGC